>JASGGC010000024.1:0-3473 GCA_047605185.1 Dysgonomonas sp. | reverse complement strand
TCATTTCAGCGATAATATTGGTTTTATCCATCGGCTCAAGATAAATCTTATTTTGCAGGGCTTCGGCTTTGATGTAACTGTTATTCATATAATGGGTATCACTTAGGATAGCTTTTGCCGTTAATTCCAGATTATGCCAATTTCCTTTTTTATCTTGTATTTTTACAAAGGAATGTCGGGGAGAGAAAGACCAATAGGCTTCTGCGTTCATTTCTTCGGCAAGGACAAGATAGTATAATGGCATGGAATGACATTGTCCTGTGTTGGTTTGCATCAGGGTAGTAACAAAATGGCTATCGTAGCTTATTTGTGAGTTGTAATCTTCATAGTTATATTTAACCGGATAATGTGTTTGTGTCTTTTGTGTTGATTTATCTTTCAATTTCAATGTGTCAGACATAAATCGAAAGAGCATCATGTTCTTTACTAGATTATCGTCCTTATTGAGTTTTTCTTCCTGTATTTTCTGGTTACAGAAATCAACACTTGATTTTATGCCGTCTTTATAGTCGGTATAATCGTATTTGTTATTGTGATAAGCGTTTTCGACTAGAAACACAGCACGTCCAAGATTAAGTGTATTCTCTCCATTTAGCATCCTGTTTATTTCGTCGAAAGCAGAATAGAATGCGGATGTGCCTTCGTATTCCGATTGCATTGGGAAGCCGTATTTGGTCAGCATCATGATATCTGACTGTCGTTGTATTTCGCTTTGGATATTATTTTGAGCTTCATTGTTCGAGGCTTCTTGTAGTTGGCGTTGATGTTGTTGCACCTCACGCATTATAGCTGTATTTTGTGTTTGTTGGTTGAAGCTATTGTTGGGTATATGCGAATTGTAGGGGTTAATGGAATGATTTGTCGGAACTTTAGGTGCTTGGGGTAGTTTTATTTGTGGTATGGGAACTGTCGGGGCTTGTGCATAACAATTATTAGCTAAAGATATTAGCAGTGCCATTATTATGAGAGAATAAGCCTTTTTCATTTCAATCTAATTTAGTCTTTGGATTGAGTATGGCTTTTATTCCTTGATTGTGATCTTCGACACTCAATGAATTCATCCAGTTGGTATACATTTGTTGGGGCATCTTGCGATAGCCTAGTTCATGGATATGGGTATAGAGTTCTGTCATTTGTGAGAATAATTCTTCACTGTTGGATTCTCTGTACAGTTCTGTGAGTATTTCTGCTTTTAGTAGCATGGCATTGATGTACTTAGGGAAGTGTTTTAAGGCTGCATCGCAACATTTGATAATAAAACTGCCATCTTCGATTCCGAATTTGGCTTGATAGCCTTGTGCTAAATCGACTAGTGTCATGGCTACTGCCTCTTTGTCGGATAGGGCACGCATATAGATACCATTACGGATGGCATCAGTATGTATATACCCCGAAGCTGCATACCACGCATCGGTAGGAAAGTCGCTACAAGTGAGTTCTATATTATACCAACCTACTTTTTTGTTATTGGCTTTGATATACATATGGTTAGGGGCGAGAGCCAAATGTGATTCATAGCCTAATCTATCCATTATAATTTTATATAGATACGGCAGGGAGTGGCAGTTACCTTTATTTGTATGTATCAATGTCGAAACGAACATACTAGACCAGTTTTTTTGCCCTGCAAAGTCTGAATGATTGTATAAAAATGGAGTACTTGTAACTTTTTCTTTATCAATAAATATAGGTATAGAATCTGTCATAAATAGAAAAGTAGCACATTGTGCCATTGCTGTTTCTTTGTCATGTTCAGTATATTCAATGTTTCCTGATTTGGCTATACTTTGACAAATGGATGTATAGAATAGAATCATATTATTAAATATTTCTTCGTCCAATTGTCCTTCCAAGTAAGCAGATTCAGTTAAGAATACCGCTTTTTTAAATTCAAGAGAGCTAGTATTCACTAGCATAGATTCTATTTCTGAAAAGGTATCAGAATAATATTCTTGTGCTTGATTCTGTATAGTAAATAGAAACAATGATATAATCACTAATAATTGTTTGAATTTATTTTGCATAATAAAATCATTGCATCTTTGATTCCGCTTCAATATACCGTTTATAATACGTGCTTTCGACAAATGGTTCTTTTTCAAAAGATGTATCGTTTAATTCATCCATGTATTCAATATCTTCGGTAGAAATCCAATTATAATAACCAATATTATTTTTTATTAGATACAAAAGCTTATTGTTTGTTTCTTGTATTTGCCCATTGTATAATATCACATTTGTAAAGATCCCGCCTATACACAACTTTTCTTCTTTACCATTCTTGTAAAGAATGGTTGCAGATATACGTGAGTCTATACTTTTTAAACTGTCATTTGTTTTTAACAGTATAAGTTCGTCTTCTATCTTCTTTAATAAAATAGAATTTGTAATTATTGTGTCAAAAATAGCTTGATAATCTATATAAGATTCTACAATACTGTCTTTTTTCTTAGAGTCATAAACTAATATATTCTCAAAAGATGGCAGGGTTGTAACCTTAATATCATCACAGTTGATACTTTCACTTGTTTCAAAGATATAGTTATAATAAGCAATTCGAATGGATTCAATCTCTGGTTTAGTATTCTTGCAAGAACAAAACAGAACTAAACCAAACATTACATAGTAAATATTTTTTTTCATTTGAATTTATTATTAATATTCTCTTTTTTCATTTGAGATTGGAGATTTAGCTCTAAATCGAGTACCGCCATGATTTGGTCTTGTATACTTTTGAGGTACTTCTTTATTAGCTCTAGCAGTTTTTGCTTCTGATCCAGTTATCACTCGTCGCTCTTCTTTTGTTTCATATTGTTTGTCATAACCTTTATTCGCATCTGCGTTTTTATTGTGTTCTGCCGTATTTGTATCATAATCACGTTCATGATCCATTTCATGCTCAAGAACAGTTGCAGGAGACATTCGTTTACCATCAGTTGTTTCTAATCCTCCTTCTGGATTCCAAACAACAAAGGATTTCATCGCTTTTCCAACTTTTCGATGTTCCCGCCTAGATTTCCCATTCTCTGATTCTATAACTCTTGAAATAGTAGATCTATCTTTAGCAGCAGCTTCTAAATTTTCTCCTCCTCCATTTTTCACATTATGGTCATAAGCTTGTAGAAATTGTTTCACAAAAGTGTTATTCGGTGCCGATTTATGATTTGATCCATTAAAAAGGAAAGCCATTGGCTTATTATTCGCAGCGGTGTAATAGATCCAAATATCTCTCCCATCAGGATCAATAAATTTAATCGGGTTATTTGCAACATAAGCATACGGCGAAATCCAATAATACTTTTCACATAATGGATCTATCGACATAGCAGCAGTAGCCGAAGAAATATCAATAGTTGTTTCATCTTTGTCTAAGACTTTTACAATTTCCTTAGTTCGTCTATTGAACAAAACAGAACCAATTTCGACAATATCTGTCTGGTCGTGAAACTCAGTAAATTCTCCTTTGGAAGAAG
>JASGGC010000023.1:0-3507 GCA_047605185.1 Dysgonomonas sp. | reverse complement strand
TCATTTCAGCGATAATATTGGTTTTATCCATCGGCTCAAGATAAATCTTATTTTGGAGAGCTTCCGATTTCATGAAACTGGCGTTCATATAGTGAGTATCACTTAGGATAGCTTTACAAGTCAATTCCAAATTGTGCCATTTTCCCCTTTCATCTTGTATCTTTACGAAAGAATGCCGAGGAGAAAATGCCCAATAGGCTTCTGCGTTCATTTCTTCGGCAAGGACAAGATAGTATAATGGCATAGAGTGACATTGTCCTAATCCTGTCCGCATTAACGTAGTTACAAAATGACTATCGTAGTTGATCTGAGAATCGTAATCGTCATAGTTGTATTTTGATGGTAAATGCGCTTGCTCTTTCCCTGTTCTTTTGTCTTTTATCTGCAATGTGTCGCTCATAAAACGAAACAACATCATGTTTTTTACTAAGTTATCGTTTTTATCTAACTTCTCTTCTTCGATTTTCTGATTGCAAAATTCAACACTTGCCTTAATACCCTCTCTATAATCATTGTAGTTGAGTTCGTTATTATACCAAGCATTTTCAGCGAGGAACACTGCACGTCCGAGATTGAGGGTTTCTCTTCCGTTTAACATATTGTTTAGTTCTTCGAATGCTGAATAAAAAGCATCTGTTCCCTCGTATTCCGATTGCATAGGAAAGCCATATTTGGTCAACATCATTATATCTGTCTGACGTTGTTGTTCCCTTGCTGTTTTCGCTTTAGCTACTTCTTCTAGGTAACGTTGATGCTCTTGTACTTCTTGCAGAATAGCAGCATTTTGGGCTTGCTGGCTAAGTCTTCCATTAGGGCTTGTTGGGGTATATGGGTTAATAGAATGACCTGTTGTAGGTGTAGTCGGAGTTTTAGGAGTTTGTGGTAATCTCGGTATGGGAATAGTAGGTGCTTGTGCATGACAATAACCGCCTAACAAAATTAGGAATATTGTTATCAGCAATGAGTAGGTTTTCTTCATACACAATGATTATTTGCGACTTGGATTCAGCAACGCTTTGACTCCTTGATTGCGGTCTTCTATATTCAGAGAGTTGAGCCAATTGGCATACATTTGTTGTGGCATCTTGCGATAACCTAACTTGTGAATATTCGTATAGAGTTCTGTCATTTGAGAGAACAGTTCTTGATCTTTAGACTCTTTGTAAAGTTCGGTTAGTATCTCTGCTTTCAAAAGCATGGCATTGATATACTTGGGGAAATGTTCTAGTGCAGTATCACAACATTTGATAATAAAACTACCATCACCAATCCCAAATTTAGCTTGATAGCCTTGTGCTAAATCGACTAAAGTCATAGAAACGGCTTCTTTGTTAGATAAGGCTTTCATATAGATACCATTGCGAATAGCATCAGTATGGATATAGCCCGAAGCTGCATACCATGCATCGGTAGGGAAATCACCACAAGTCAACTCTATATTATACCAACCAACTTTCTTATTATTGGCTTTGATATACATATGGTTAGGTGCTAAGGCTAAATGACTTTCATAGCCAAGTTCATCCATTATTATTTTGTAGAGGTAGGGTAATGAGTGGCAGTTGCCCTTTTTAGTTTGCATTAGTCTAGATACAAACATATTAGACCAATCTTTTTGTCCTGCAAAATCTTCATGGTTGTAGGAAAAAGGAGGACGCGAAACAATTTTCTCTTCCTTTTGCATTTGTAATGTATCAGTCATAAATATAAAAACAGCACATTGATTCATTGCAACTTCTTGGTCTTTTTCTTGATATTGAATATCCCCGGACATGGACAATTCTCTACAAACAGAAGCATAAGTTTTAATAATAGTATTAAACTCATTATCACTTAGTTGCCATTGATGGAAAGCATTTTCTGTATATATAACTGCTTTCCTAAGATTTAGACTGTCATTGCTATTGGATAGCATATTTTCAATTCTCAAATATGAGTCTAAATAAGACATCTGAGGGTGTTGTGAGTATATTTTTGAAATAAATAAACACATATATATAAATAGAACAAAACTTTTTCTAAAAATGTTATTCATTTTAATTATCACTTTTTATCATTCTTAAGATTTTAGTTAGAACATAAGAGCTATTCTTTATCAATGTTAATCTGATAAGGTTATTTATAACCCCTACTTATCTGAATTTTGTTCAAATTCATTTATTATAAATAATCTATTTCAAGCATGTAATTTATCAAATATATACAAATGACAGATATAATCACTGGTAGGATTAATATAATAAAATAATCGCTTATTCCTAATTTCAGATTTTGTTGTGTTCGATAAGACTTTCTATTATTATGTATTAGTAATATTATAGATATTACTTCTATGAGAGGTAATTGGAAAATAGAAGGATAAAATGTAAATGTGAAAAATATAAATAAATATAAAAGGATAGAACTTATACAAGCAAAGTTGATAATTGTCCATCTTAATTGTCTATTCTTCTTTATATTCAGTCCTATCAAAAATAAAAGACAAAATGCCCCTTTTAATACAAAAGCTATCAAAGGGGTGTTTGTCGTATGCAATCCAGGAGCAAAATAGTCGATCCCAATATAATATATTATAGATGTGATGATATATAAGACTATTAATGTCTGTAATATAACTGGCCATTTACCTACCTTGTGTTGCTTTATTATACTCATCTTCTGTATCATAAAAACTAAACATTACATTTTTATCTTTATCATAACTTACGGATATATATCTTGTATTACCGTTCTCTTTTTGAAAAGAAAAGCCATATCTTGTATTATCTTTGTTCCCACCCAAAGATTTAAAATTAGATACTTTCTCTCCATTAGCAGGCATTTGGAAAAAATTAGAATCACCTTTTTTTCCCATCCCCTTATATACGTCTCTAAGAGGAGACATTGAATAAACATCTCTTATATAATTTTCCATACTAACGCCTCGCTGTTCTATACTTTTTCTTAAATCACTAGACATTGTTCTGCTGTCAGTAAAAAATCCTTTCGAGTGATCAAAAGCATGCATTGATTCATGCGACATAATTATTTCCGATGGATAATCAGCATCTCCTTCTCCAAAATTAGTTGATCCGTATAATATTATATTGTTCTTAGGGTCATGATCATTAAAGGCACTAAATGCTCCAAACCAAGTTTGTTTTAATGTGTAGAGATTTTCACTACCAATAAGCTGATTAAACATCGCAGCCCCACGATTTGTAACTGCTATTCTAGCTATACTTTCTGCTGCAATCTTAGGTTCATTAGCAATCCTTAATTTTCTTCCATCAGGGTCTATATATTTTAACGGATTATTAGCCACATAGGCATATGGTGATATCCAATAATATTTTTCGCATAGTGGATCAATAGACATAGCAGTTATAGCTGAAGAAATATCAATGGTTGTTTCATCTTTCTCTAATACCTTAATTATTTCATTTGTTTCGGTATTGTACAAGACAGATCCGATTTCGACAATATCTGTCTGGTCGTGAAACTCAGTAAATTCTCCTTTGGAAGAAG
>JASGGC010000022.1:0-6143 GCA_047605185.1 Dysgonomonas sp. | reverse complement strand
ATGCCATGCACGGACTGAATTTGTATGACTTTTCGGCACGGATGCAGGATCCGGCAATCGGCAGATTCACAACCATGGATCCACTGGCGGAGAAGTATTATGACTGGAGTCCGTATGCGTATTGTGCAGGGAATCCTGTGAATGTGATTGATCCGACGGGGATGGTTATTGATTCCCTAAGCCAAGGACAATGGGATACACAAAAAAATAAGGTTACTGCACAACGAGATATGCTTGTCGAAAAAAATAAGGATGGGAAAAATGACGCCCGTATCAGAAGTTTAAACAGTACTCTCAATAACATGTCGACTTTAGAAGCCAGTAATCAAGTTTACAGTTTGCAATCTGTAGATGGAGATGCAGGTCAATTGAGATTAGATCCTACAACCGGGAATATTGTAATAGAATACTATAGTACGGCCAACTTTGTTCATGAAGTAACTCATGGAGCACAATTTGAAAGCAGGGACATTGGATTTAGCACTCAAACCGGAATGGTTGTTGCTAACGATTTATGGGATGAAGTTGCAGCATACACAGCTCAATTTAATTATAATACTTCTTCTATAAGAGGAGTCAGTAATGCTGATCAAATAACCTCTCAATGGGTAAGAAATATTACTGTTGCTGATGGCAGCAAACCTTATGGACCCGGCGGAGCTTTTAATGTAGGACAACGAGTTTTGAATGCTAATTCTACAATGTCTAGTGCATATCTTGCATATCCGCATTTAAGACAGCAAATACTCAACTCCGGCTCTCTTTTAAATCAATTGCCATTTAGAAATTACCCAAATTATCGTTTTAAATAAAATGAAAACGAAAAGTTGTATTTGTTTTTTGTATATAATTTGTATTTCTTGTGTATCTTCACAAATTGCAACAATAGATTCTGGATGTTTTCAGTATGTAGAGAATAATATAACAAAGACTATTGTTTTAAAAAATGACTATCAATTTACATATATTGAATCATTAGGAAGAGCAGGTGTAAAGTGTGTTGGAAAATGGAAGTATATTAATAAAGATACAATTTTATTACAATGTGAAGATGAGCCTTTGGAAAATGCTTTTGTTCAAGGATATATGCCTGATAGAAATCACAAAGTCAAAGTATTAAATGCCAATAAGCTAAAGTTGTTTTGTGATAATAATGTCAAGCATAAGTACTTTATTTTGAATAGAGCAGATTCTTTGCATCAGAAATAATTTTAGTATCAGCAAGGAGATGTTTTTGTAGCATAAAATCAGGAAGGGACGAGTGTGCAGCGCCGCCCAACCCTACAAATTTGGAGGCAAGGAATACGATGCCATGCACGGGCTGAATTTGTATGACTTCAGTGCCAGAATGAAATCTGACTGGGGATTTACGACTGTTGATCCGCTGGCGGAGAAGTATTATGACTGGAGCCCGTATGCGTATTGTAATAACAATCCCTTAAGATTTATTGATCCGACGGGGATGGCATATGGAGATTTTTTAGATGAGAAAGGGAATGTAATAGGGAATGATGGAATAAATGACGAAAGGCTTTATGTAATGAAAACTGATGCATCTAAAGAATCTAAAAAATACATAAAAGATAATTCTGGTGATATCAATGCTTTCAGAGAAGCTGACAATATTGCATATCAAAATAGTATAGAAATAGAATGCACCCCTACAACTCGGCAAGATATGGTAAATCAGGTTAGTCAGGATAATGGTAAAGGTGGATCAAAAGATGCAAATAATCGAGAATACGGGGGGACAATAGAAAATGGAGTAGTTACAGTGGCGAGACCAGGAGAAGTCGCTAACCCTAAGGTAGATACTCAAGTTAGTATAGAACTTCCAACAGGGAAGTCTACATTTCATAGCCATCCGAGTGGAACAGTTGTAGATAGACCTGCTACTGGGACATTAGGCGGAGCTACTACTATTTATTCTTTTGTTCAAACACCATCTCAACCTGATATAAATAATGCGGGTTCTCATGCCAATTACGTATTTGGCAGGAGTGATGGCAAAGTCTACATTTATAACTCAAATGGCACACAAGCCTCAATTCCTATAAAAAGATTTGTTACACCTAAAAAATAGTCTATGAAAAGGATAATATTATTTTTAAGTTTTTTGTTCTTTTTTTTGAATATTGTTTCTCAGAATAATCAATTAGAAGACTATTTGAATAGAGGATTAATTTCTTATTTTAACAAAATAAAAGAAAATCAAGAAAAGGGAATTGTTGACTCTTCTTTCTTTGATGATTTATATTTATCAGTAGATAATTTTCCCCCAGGTTATTCTTTTGAAAACAAAATAGAGATTAAGTATATAAGTCTAAAAAATAATAAAGGATATGAGAAAGAACTCAAAAAAGGTATTTGGGTTATACTTCTTAAGAAGGTCGAATTAAAAAATAATCAACTTATTATTGTATATACTCTAAATAAAGCAACATTGAAAAATAAGAAGCAACTTTCGATGGAGTTGAGCGATTCTGTTTCATGTATTTATGAGTATTCTTGTAATGAAAATAAATGGATGTTAATAAATGAGAAATATTCAGGAGTGTAAGTATAGTTATAAATACATAAAACAACAGAGCCACCTTTAGATAGGGTCTGCTGATAAATTCATATATGCTTGATATTCTGTGATTTATTGCTTGTATTTGCTCAGTAAACTGCACGAAACTATGAGAACACCACGCAAAAGACATGCACCCCGATTGATTTACACGAGTCCAGCCCAACAAATCTTGCCCGGATTTGCGCATCCTTTCGATCGCGAACTAGATCCTTCAAATCGTTGGGTTGTCTTGTCTGGCCTGATCCCGTGGGATGAGATCTGCGGCATTTACTATAAACAAGTTGGTGTAAGCTTTACGGGGCGGCCAGGCTTGAGTCCGCGGGTTGCCATTGGAGCATTGATTATCAAATATATGTGTAACCTGGATGATCGGGAAACAGTGGAGCAGATCTCTGAGAATTTGTACATGCAATACTTTTTGGGTTATCCTAGCTTTACCACAGAACGCCCTTTTGATGCTTCCCTGTTTGTCGATTTACGCAAGCGTTTGGGTTTAGATGCTATCAATCAGATAAATGAGCGTATTGTATCCCTGAAGGCTGAATTGCAGGAAAAAGAGGAGACTGATTCCCAGGACAAAGATAATGGAGGCACAAAAGAGTCCGCCCCTCAAAATGATTTGTCCATACAGGAGCAAGAGGGATGTAAAGACGAGAACCGGGGACGGGTTTTGTTTGATGCAACGGCCTGTCCTCAAGATATAGCTTATCCTACGGATTTAACCCTCTTGTCGGATGCTCGTGAAGTATCGGAAGGCCTAATTGATCTCTTGTATCACCCCTGGCTGCATTTGTCCAAACCTCGCACCTATCGACTGATTGCTCGCAAGAATTATTTGAAAACGGCACTGAAAAAGAATAAAACCCGAAAAGAAATAAGGAAAGCTGTGAGAAAACAATTGGGATATTTGAGACGTAACATTCAATCCATTAATTTCCTGTTGGACGGTTATGGCAAGGTCTTTCCATTAAAAGGGAAAGAGTTGAAATATTTTTATGTAATTCAAACCCTGTACGCCCAACAGGCTGAAATGTATCTGAAGGGTACTCTTTCGATTGCAGACCGTATTGTTAGCATCCATCAACCTCATGTGCGTCCTATTGTCAGAGGCAAGAGTCAGAGCAAAGTAGAATTTGGTTCCAAGATACATGTCTCTTTGATGGATGGTATCAGTTTTTTGGATGAATTGAGTTGGGATGCTTTCAACGAAGGCAGCTACATGGAAGAATACGTTGAAAAATACAAGGAACGTTTTGGTTGTTATCCACGGGAAGTACTTGCTGACAAAATATATTGTACCCGCAGCAACAGGGCGATGCTAAAGGCAAAAGGTATCATTTTGAAAGCCAAGCCCCTGGGCAGACCATCGGCTATGTCAAATCATGTAAGTCCGGGAGAACGCAATCCCATAGAAGGTAAGTTTGGGCAAGCAAAAACCGGATATGGTTTAAACCGGATCAAAGCCCGGCTGAAACAAACTAGCGAATCGTGGATTGCAGGCATCTTTTTGGTGCTTAATCTGGTCAAATTGGCGGGAGCGAAGCTCCTGTGTCTTATACTGAACCTCTGCTTGTGTTTTTCAGCAAGTGCTCGCCAGAGGAGTACTCAACTCCACAACATATTGCGAGTGCAACACCAATTGATCGGATCAATAAATATCGTGTAATTGATGTGCGAGTTTTTAAGCAGACCCTACCTAGTGCTATCAAAAATATAAAGTCTTTGTTTAGTACAGGTAAAAGTCTGAAAGACTTACTAAAAGCAGCCAATACTTTAGATAGAGGCGGTTTTACAAAAGTTGGAAGAGCTTTGAAAAACATTTAGATAGAGTAGGAAGTGCATTTCCTAAAATCTCAGGTAATCCAGCCAGTGTAAATGCTCAAGGTGAGACTGTTCTAAAAAGTATTTTAGAGAACCCTGCAGTAACAGTTATTCAGAATATGACTCGCAGTGTTAGTCAAGTTATAGATTATAAAATACCAGGAGGAATAGGTGCTCGTTTCTCATCAGATGGGAAAACCTTTATCGGATTTTTAGAACCATAAGATTATGAAAATGAATGATTTAAGAATACAAATATTGAGTGTTCCTCATCGGGAGAAGCTCATAGCAGAGGTACAGTATCAACATCATATTATTGCTGAAATAAACAATGATAATGATGAATTAGAAATAGAAGTTTTCTCATATGATGATTACTCAATAACTCTTTCATTGGATAAATTTATACAAATTCTTAATGAAGCTAAAGAGCAACTGTTGAGTTTTGAATAAAAAAGCAAAACTATATTTTGTTCTAAGCTTTCTTTATTTGAGTACTCCAGGAGGTAATATGAGTAAGAAGTAAAACCAAAAACTACTCACCAACCAAAAAGGCAGTTTGTAAGTAGTAAATAAATAAAACAGGTATTAGATAGTAAATGTGTGTTACTTGTTGTTCTATTGTATGTATAGGTCTGTCAGGGATGTTTTGCTGTCATCAGTCGCTAAACCCTGACTTTGGAGCAAAAAAGAGGTGAAATCCCCAACCGACACCATATAAAGATAGATGCATTCTGTGTACTTCTGGTTGGTCTTAAAGTGAAAGATATGGCTTTAGACGTGGGTATATGCATATTTTGTCCTCTTTGGGTAGTTTACTGACCTCCTTAAAGTGTTCTAGTATATCTAAAAAATATCCGAATATGAGAGTAACGGGAGCAAATGGGCAAGTTGTTTATGGCAAAAATAAAGATGGCAAAGCAGTCATTAAGGGAGTAAAAAAAGATAAAGGAGACGGGACGTTTATTACTTATAAAAATGGGAAGAAAGTAGCAGAGAAAGTAGCTAATTATGTTTCACCTGAAAAGACAGTACATACACCGAAGACTCAAATAAAAGATGATGAAATAGAAAATAAAATATTAGCAGCATCTCTATTGGTGCTCAATTTGCTGTCTTGCAGCCTAAAGAGCAATAGTGAGAAGAATGATGGCATCTGCTACTTAGATTCGACCACTTCTACGCCAATCAATGATACGCACTTCATTGACAGTTTAAAACTCATAATACTGAAGAATGGGGATCGGGTTATATATAATCAGGTTCACAGTTACTATTCCTTGGAAACCAGAGATGATGAATTCTTATATTATTCAATGATAATGGCACATAAATATAATCATGCTGATGCATATTATGATGTTTTTTTTGCCCTTGCAGGTTCAGAGGAAAATGACAGCTTAGAAAACTTAGATATAAGAACAAAGTATCTGGCTTTGTTCTATTTGTTGAAATCTAATGAATTAGGGGCGGAAAATGCACCTTACTATGTTGAGAGTATCTTTGGAGAAACAAATATACCAAAGTCGAATTACTATCTCCAAGAACTATCAAAATTGAAATAAATAAATCGTTAGTTTTAACTGTTACAGCTTAATGGATAGCACCTACAACGCCAACGGTGCCATGATCAAAGATTTAAACCGTGGAATTAGCAAAATCCAATATAATCAGCTAAATTTACCACAGGCAGTGGATATCCTCAGTCCGGTAGCGGAAGCCCGCAATTCCTATAGCTACTCGGCGA
>JASGGC010000021.1:0-7553 GCA_047605185.1 Dysgonomonas sp. | reverse complement strand
TTTCGGGTTCCGTTTTGCGGATATTATATTGCGGGCGAATTCGATCGCCCCTACCGATTACCGCAGTGCATATTTGCAACCAAGGGTGACCACCACGACTAAATAATCAATAATATAAACCAATAGTATCGAGGATAATATGACGATTTAACTTTACCGAAAAATGATGATTTAAAATTTACTTATTACTACAATCTTCATATATTTTGGAACATTTAGAATCTTCTCTTTTTATTTATCCAACTGTCGAAGTTGATCATTTATTTTTTCGAATATACTTGTCCTCTTGAGACTAAATACTCAAACACAATGATTTCTTCAGGAGTATCGCTATCCACATCTTGAATAATCGTGAATAAAAGTAAGGCACGTAAGTCTCCTACACGGATTCTGTAAACATTATCAAATCCTGACAGCCTTTTGCAATTAGTAATATCATTCAGGCTTTCTGCCGAAATGACTTCAGTAATCATGTTTGTAACGGATTCCAACATTTTGCCGGAGAGTTTGCGAACTGATTTCTCAAAACTCTTCGAATACCTTACAATCATATATCTAGCCAGTTTTCAAATGCATTCTGTTCTTCTTTATTCAGGATCTTCTTTCCGTCCGGGTCTGTCTGGATTAAGATCTTGTACATGTCCGCATCTTCAATGTTTTCTGCCATATTGGAAAGTACTGTTTCAATCAGGGTCTTTAAATTCGTCCCGGTGGATGCTGCTTTGATAGATAATATTTTAAATGTCTGCTCATCCAAATCTATTACTTTTCTTTTTTTAGAAACTGTAGTGCTCATTGTAATTCGGTTTAATATAATTGCAAATATATAGCATATATACAATATTATTATATATACGGATCTTGTATTTTTATTGCTATCTATTTGTATATAAAATAAAAATATATCGCCTGCCCATTATTATCACTCTCGTACATCTCTACAATTATCATTGCTCACTTAACCTCATTCCTTAATCCTTTATATTGCGGGCGAATTCAATTCGCCCCTACATATCACCGCTGTACGTATCTACAATCATATTTTATAATTTAAACTCATCAACCCTCAACACAGACGTACGACCGTACGTCTCTACATTTCTCATTGGCATTGCAATCTCAACTTTATTTCTTAATCCTTAACCTCATTCTCAGAAACCGGCAATATCATAAAAATCAGAATGGGAATCGGAATTTCATTATTAATATGTAGATTTGCAATAGAACAACCTTATCTCTTTACACTTATATGAAAAAAACACGTTTTATTACATTTTGTATCTTTTTGCTGCAATATCTTTTTTCTTTTGCACAATCTAACTTGTCAGATAGTCCACGTTCTTCATCTGAAGTGCATATTTATAAAATAAGTCAAGATGATTTACGAAAAATACATCTCAAAGGGGGTGATTTTCATGAAGACATGCTAAAGACTCTTGTGTTGAAATATAATGCAGATGAAGGGATTCCCTCTTTACCGAAAGGAAATTATGTATTTGTAAAAGTAATAGATAATCAGCTAAATTATACAGAACATACGGTAGATAACCTTTATGCTAAAATAGTGCCTTCAGAAAAATTTGTCGTGTGTTTATACGACTCTTTGGGTAACATCATAAATGATGCTGAGGTGAGAAAAGGTTCTTCAAAATTGAAGTATGATAGAAACACACAAACATATAGCACCAATAAAGCAAAAGATGAAGATATAATCGAAATAGTTCATAATGGAGTTTTCCATTATTTGGAAATAGAGGATGGCCGATACAGTAATAATTATCACTTTTTTAAATCAACCTGGTCGAAAGCAAAATCGAGATGGGTAAAACTAAAACGTGGGATAAAATACATCTTTAATCCATCTAAGCGACCTGCAAAACAGAAATATACCGGTTTTATTGTATTTAATAAACCCAAGTACAAACCGGGCGAAACAGTAAAGTTAAAGGGATACTTATCTGAATATAACGGAAAAAGATATAATAAGCCTGTCGGGATCCGATTGTTTGAAAATCATTACATGTCTAATGTTGATACAATTTTAACTAAATTAGAGCCTTATAGACCCGGTATGTACAGCTATGAATTTAAGCTGACCGATGATTTGGATTTGATGTTAGACAAGAGATACTCCATCTCACTGATTACTGATGACAAAAAGACGAATGCCGTGAGAGAATATTTCAGGTATGAAGATTATGAACTTAAGGGCATAACCTTTTCGTTAAAATCGAATAAAAAAAAATACGATTCAGGGGATTCTATCAAGTTGGATATGAAGGTGACAGATGAAAGCGATATGGCTGTTTACGGAGGTAAAGTGGAAGTTTTGGTAACTCCGGAACATTTCGACCGGAACAAAATGAAAATAATGGAGCCTGTATTTATTCCGGACACACTATGGAGCCACACCGTTGACTTATTGGGAGCATCCGAAAAGGATTTGATTATTCCGGATTCTATTTTCCCTCCGAATATTGATTTAAAATTCAAAGTAAGATGTACTTATTTAAGTGCGGATAATGAGAAACATGTGGAAACATTATCCCTGGAGAAGTTAAATAAAAAGTATACATTGGATTTTTCATTAGATAAAGGTATGCTCACCATTAAAGAACTTTATCAGGGAAAATCGCAACGAACATTAGCTAAAATTACCGTCAGTGGTGAGAATGATGAATACCTGTATCAGGATTCTGTTATGTTGCCACATACATTCGCGATTCCCTGGAATGCAGGTGATGTGACAGCTGTGACCCGAAATACAAAAGATTTTTATTTCTCTGATGCTACGGCAAAACAACAACAGCTTGGTTATAAATTTTATAGAAATAACGATTCTATTTACTTGAAAGTTGATAATCCTGCAAACATCCCTTTTTGGTATACTATCCGTAAAATGAAGAAAGAAATTGCCCGGGGCTATAGAACACAATTAAACTACGTGATCAAAGATACGGGAGAGGATGGTTATAGTATGCAACTTTCTTATTTGTTTGGAGGAAAAGGAAAGTCGATAGAAGGTCTATTGCCTTTTGCCCGGAAAAATATGACTTTGGATGTAACGACTCCTACAACTGTATATCCGGGACAAAAAGCGAATGTTCAAATTTCGGTAACAGACAAAAAGGGAAAACCTGTAAAAGATGCTGATATTACAGCCTGGTCTTTTACATCCAAGTTTAAGAACTATTCGATGCCTAATCTTCCTATTGGAGGTAAAGCCCGTTATGCCAAGCAGTTTTATAATACCCGTTATGAAATGGATGATGACTCTTATTATAATAGTAAATCAAGCCTGACATGGAAAAGGTGGGCAAGCGCCATCGCTTTGGATACGGTTGAATACTATAAATTTTTATATCCTGAAACTTATTATGTACATCAAGAACCGTCTTCCAACGGGAAGACACAGCTATCCCCTTTTGTTGTTATTGACGGAGAACTGCAAGGTGTACATCTGTTATGGATAGACGAAAGGCTTTATTATACCAATCAGTCCCAACATCAGGATATTTATACTTTTGAAATTGATCCGGGAAAGCACAGCTTACGTTTTCGAACTTATAATAGAGAGATATTGGCTATGAATTTTTATCTCGAAGAAGGTAAGAAATACATTCTGTCCTTCAATGCAGGGAAACCATATATAAAAATCCCGTATGAGAATCCTGAGTGGGTACCTTTTGTTTTAACTTCCAGATTATTGGATAAGGAAGAGCAAGGATATTTATCGGATAAAGAGGTTTCAGAGCTTAGCTCTCAATTAATAATCGTAGATAATAACTTCGGAGAAACAGAATTGCCCAATGTTCACCAGAAAATTGAGATTCCGGGTTATATTGATGCAGGGAATACGCTTTATTATTTAAATGACACAACCAGGACAACCTATGATCGTACCTTAATGACACAAGTTAAAACACCTATTCTGGCAGGCCCTTTTCCGAAAAGGAATATGTCCGGAGGCCTCTCAAATATAGCCTCGGTTTATGCAGGAAACAGGCTTTTGGCAAATGTGGAGATCGATGGTGGAAATCAGTATACCTTATTCCCGAATTATCAGAAAATAAAACAATGGGATAAATCTCCGATAAACAGGAATATATCTGCATTTAAACCGCTATTGAACTTTAAACAACAGCCACTGACAAAGGTGGATATCGAAAATCGAATAGAGGCCAGGATTGTAGATGCGATGCGTTCTGCTAGAGGTTTTGTCAATATCAGGCAATACAATAGAAGTTTTAGGGACACGAATTACAACTTGGAACTGGTTCTGGGAAAAGACACATCCGGAGTCCCGATTAAACCTACATTTATTTTTATTGAACCCAAAAGAGAAGAGGAGAGAAAGGATTTCCAACTTTATTATGGAGGAACCCGGAACTTTAATAATCTGCTGACAGAGGAACTAACACTTCATCTTATTTTTAAAGATTCGACATTATACAGCTATCCTATACAGTTGCACAAAGGAGGAAAGAACTACCTGAAGTTGGATTCTATTGCCGGTTATAAGAAAGATTCTGAAATATCGAGAGTTGCATATAACCTATTCAATAAAGGCATTAAGACTCGCTCTGTAGAAAATCCATATATTTCAAAGCCAATCAGAGATACTCTTTCTTTGTCTCCTCTATTTGATAATGAAACATTCAGCAAAGAAAATAAAAATAAACGAGTTGTGAGCGGCATTGTGAGGGATAATGAAGATGTTGTTATTGGGGCTACGGTAAGGATAAAAGGTTCCAATAAAGGAGCTTTTACCGGTTTTGACGGACGGTTTGAAATAGAGGTAGATGGAAATGCTACTTTAGAGGTGATGTATATCGGATATAAAACCAAAGAAGTTAAAGTATCGACAGGTCATGATTATACTATTACCCTACAAGAAGATGAACAGCGATTGGAAGAAGTGGTCGTTATTGGTTACGGTGTACAGAAAAAGGTAGATCTTACAGGAACTGTTGTTACGATCAATCCTTTAGATGGCTATTTTGACAATCAAGTTTTACAAGGCAGAGTAGCAGGTTTAATGATTAGAGGAGCATCTAGTACGGATGCTAAAGCAAACCCTTTAATAATTATAAATGGACTTCCTTTTGATGGTACTCTCGAAGATATTGATGCATCATCAATCTTATCGCTAAATGTTTTGAAAGACGCTGCAGCAACTTCTATTTATGGTGCACGTGGTGCTAATGGCGTAATTATGATTGAGACCAGTGCATTATCTTCTTCTAAAATTGCAGAATCTGAGAATATCCCTAATGAAGAGCCGGGTAATACTATTAGACGGAATTTCCATGACGATGCATTCTGGCAACCAAAACTTAAAACCGATGAAAAAGGAGAAGTAAATTTCGAAGTAACTTATCCCGATGATATAACCAACTGGAACGCTTATTTCATTGCTTTGGGTGGAAAGAAACAGTCGGATACGAAACAAGTGAGTGTCAAATCGTTCAAGGCTTTATCTACACGTCTATCGACTCCTCGATTTGCTATCAGAGGAGATAGCCTGAATGCCGTAGGCAAAGTAGCTAATCATTTTGGAGACAGTTTAGCATTAACTCGAACTATTGATATAGATAATAACAAGCAAGTTGAAAAAATAAAAATAGGTAATTCGCACGTAGACTATATACCCGTGAGTGCAATTAAAGGGGATAGCCTCACTCTGACTTATTCTTTACAAATGGAGAATGGTTATTTTGATGGAGAAGAGCGTTCATTCCCTATTTTTGAGCAAGGTTTGCTGCAAACCTATGGAGATTTTAAAGTAATCAATGATTCGTCAACTTATACATTAAAGACGGATCCTGAACTTGGAGAAGTAACCCTTTATGCTGAAGCCTCAAGTTTAAATCTTTTCTTGCGTGAAATAGATAATATTAACCAATATCCATACATGTGTAATGAACAGATGGCATCCAAAATTAAAGCACTATTGGCAAAAAAGTATATCTGTAAAATACAGGGAAAAGAATTTAAAGAAGACAAGAAAATTAATGGTCTTATCAGGGACCTAAACAAAAATAAAAACAACGAAGGGCTCTGGGGTTGGTGGAATAAAAGTGAATCTGTGATGTGGATATCGAAACACGTCATCCATGCACTACTTGATGCAGATGGAGCGGGATATCAAACAGGACTAGATAAACATAGGTTGGCATTAGCCTTCGAACAGGAACTAAAAAATAGTTTGTCAAAATTGTCTTTAGTCGTGAATAAAGGGAAAAGCTCTTTATATGCTAAGGGAGAATTGCTTGACAGGCTTATTTTCTTAAAAAGGTTGAATGCTGCTGTTGATTATAAGGCATATCTATATCAGTTGGATGCTCAGTTGGAGAATTCAACCGTTGGAGATAACTTAAAAACAATGCTGGTTATGTCTTCAACCGGACTTCAGGATTCGATAAGAATGGACTCGTTGATGCATTATTCCGATAAGACGATTTTGGGATCTCTCTATTGGGGTGAAAAGAGAAACAGTAGACTTCAACCACGGTATTTTTATCGCCCGAATGAAACAAATATAGAAAATACATTGGTAGCCTATCAAATATTGAAAAATATAGGAGGACACGAAAAAGAATTGGAAAGTATTCGAACCTACTTCTTTGAACAAAGACAAAATAATACATGGAGTAATATTTATGAATCGTCGCGTATTATACAAACAATAATGCCGGATATGTTGAAAAAAGCAGGTAGATATAACAATGTCGTGATGAATATGAATGGAACCCAAATTTCAGAATTTCCGTATACAGCTCAACTGGATTCAAAACAAAAGATTCAAGTTCGTAAAACCGGTACTATGCCGCTGTTTATTACTGCTTATCAAAGAGAATGGAATAAAAATCCTGTAAAGGAGAAATCGAAAGGGTTTGAAATATCGACAATGTTCAAGATAAATAATGATAGCGTAGCTTCTTTGAAAGAGGGGAAAACTACCATATTACAGGCAACGCTTAACCTTGCAGGGGATGCAGAATATGTACAGATAGAAATTCCTATTCCGGCAGGCTGCTCTTACGAGTCAAAATCGATGGGCAATTATTGGAAAGAGGCGCATCGGGAACACTACAAAGAAAAAGTAGTAATCTTCTGTAACAAACTTTCGAAAGGACAACATGTTTTCAACGTTGAATTGTTGCCAAGATATACCGGTCGATATACCCTCAACCCTGCAAAAGCAGAGCTAATGTATTTTCCTTCTTTTTATGGAAATGAAGAAATTAAAACAACTTTGATAAAACACGAGTACAGGTAAGGTGAATGATGTTTCAGGAGGGAGGGACTCTGTGCATTTAGTACGTCTGAAAATGGATATTATTAAACCCGGAGCAGACGACTATTTTATTGGTTACTGGTTATAGCCGAAAGCAAGGATTAAAAAATTATGAATTAGTAAGAGGAAACCCGTTACACGCGGGCATAAAGGATTCGATTTATTATATAATTTACGATAAATATTTACACATATTTTATTATCTTTATCCCATAAACAGATATTCATATGGGCCGTAAGGTAAAACAATTAA
>JASGGC010000020.1:0-8232 GCA_047605185.1 Dysgonomonas sp. | reverse complement strand
AGAAGGTACACAGATCACATCATTACCCGATAACCTTACAGTTGGTGGCTCTCTCTACCTAGAAGGTACACAGATCACAGATACAAGTAAGGTTAATCGCAATGCCCCCACTGTATATACATGGAGAAATAAAAAATACATCAAAGCTGATGGTATCTTCTCCGAAGTTGTATCCAATAAAGGTAATGTATATAGAACAAAACAAATCGGAAAAGATAAGATTGGCTATCTAGTTACAGATGGAAACGGTAAATGGTCACATGGTGCAACACTGAAAGAAGCTAAAGATGATTTAATCTACAAAATCAGTAACCGCAATAAAAGCGATTACGAGAATCTATCACTTGATTCAGTAATAACATTCGAAGAAGCAGTTGAAATGTATCGTGTTATTACAGGTGCTTGCAGTTTCGGGACTCGTGACTTTGTTCAGCACCGCTTGGAAGAAAAAAAAGAAAAATATACCATATCCGAAATTCTGAAAATAACTAAATCAGAATATGGCAGTAGCACATTTGCATCATTCTTTAATAAGTAACCTATTATGAATACACTACTACTGATCCCTGCTTTTATCGCTTATGTGATATTTATTGCTTTAATTTTTTATTGGGCGTGCAGATCAGCCAATGAATTAGAAAGCGATGATTGAACATTCAACCCAAACTACTCAAAAACAAAATTAATCCAAAGACGTTGATGGCTCCATTCCTTAAGGGTGGGAGTAAAACGCAAGTTCTTTCATGTATTTCCGATCTCCCGACCTATCTAATAAGATAGTATGCTCTAATGCAGACAGGTGTAGAAATAAAAAAATAAAATCATGTTCCTAGCTTGGGGTGTCAGCGATGTATATCAAACCCTACATGATTAAATATATAGGTGCTATGTGGCAGAATTGGTAGACGCTAAGTATTTTGGATAACAGATTGCAATGTGGTACGGTAAGCACATAAAACACCGGAGTAATCAAGGAAATGAGAAATACAAATAGATAATTGCAGGTTCGAACCCTGCCATAGCAACAATGCGATATCGCAGATATAATTACTAGTTTAAATAAGGTTTTCTGGCGTGTGAATCTGTGAAGACAAGCACGCTTTTATATTCAAATAACTAAAAACTAAAATATATGAACCGAACAAGAAAACAACCCTACTACTACATCAATGACATAGGCGAACTAAAAACAGATGTAGACAACAGAAGCGACAGAGATAAACAACGATTTAAGATAGGTAATTATTTCTTAGACGAATCTATTGCAAGACAAAAGCAAAAAGAGTTCCTATATAACCTATCAAAATCACAAGGAGTAGTAAACAAATTAAAATCATATATAATATGAAAAAAGAAACAGATTTAATAAAACTGGTGCAACATCCGGTAATAACCCATTCGCTCGAATTAATGGGTGCAAGCGTAACAGAACGCTTGCAATCACTCAATATAGAAAAACAAGTTGCAACCGAAGATACAATTAAAACACTCAAAGAAATAAGAGCAGAACTCAACAAAGAATCAAAAGAATTTGAATCCCAACGCAAAGGTGTCAAAGATGCCATAATGAATCCATACAACGAATTCGAAAGCACCTATAAAAAAGAGATCATTGAAAAATATAAATATGCAGATGAGTTGCTAAAAACAAAAATCAATGACTTTGAAATGAAAGTAAAACAAGAGAAAAAAGAAAACCTTATCTCTTACTTCAATGAACTAATCGAAATAGAACAAGTAGATTGGCTCACATTCGATCGATTAGGAATTGATATTACACTCTCAACCTCAGAAAAGAAATACAAAGAACAAATATTATTGTTTGTTCAAAAACTAGTTGACGATTTAGAGCTTATCAAAACAGACACATATTCAGCAGAAATATTAGTTGAATTTAAAAAGAATCTGAATTGCTCGCAAGCTATTAAATTAGTCCGGGATCGCAAACAAGCCGAAAAAGAAGAAGCCGATAAACTGCAAGCTGAAAGAACAAGCAGACGTACATCACAGCTTCGATGCTTAAATTTCGTTTATCACGATCTGACTAAAACATATAATTGGGTTCAGGATGAAACCCTTTATATCTCCTATGAAAAGATAGAAAATCTATCAGATGAAAATTGGGCTAACACCTTCGATGAACTAAAAGAAAGTACAATACCCAAAGAGGAAATCAAGCCCGAAGTACTGAAAGCCCCAATAGTAGAACAGCCAAAACAAGAGCCAATTCAAGAAAAGGAAGAAGAAGTTCAAGCAGAAATCTTCGAAGCTAAATTTATAGTCAAAGGCACATATGCTGAATTAAAAGCATTAGGAGAATTTCTAAAATCAAATAATTACAACTACCAAAATATAAAATAAAATGAGTACACAACAAGTTCCCGTAAAATCAATCGCTAATTTTCTGAACGCACCCTCTACCTCCAAATTCCTACAAGAAACACTTTCAGAAAAGAAAGCTGAGTTTGTAAGCAACCTTATTGCTTTATGTGATTCCGATAATAATTTGGCTCAATGTGAACCGTCTCAGCTGATGAAATGTGCAATGAATGCCACTTCGTTAAACTTGCCCCTAAATAAGAATTTAGGCTATGCTTATGTCATCGCCTACAAAGGTATTCCTTCTTTTCAGATAGGATACAAAGGGCTTATCCAACTTGCCATTCGTACAGGTCAATACAAGTTTATTAATGCGACTGAGATCAGAGAAGGTGAAATCAGGCACAATAAAATAACCGGAGAAGTTATTTTCAATGGCGAAAAGCCGGATGCTCCCATTGTCGGATATATGTCATACCTGGAATTAGTAAATGGTTTTACGGCTTCCTTATATATGACAGAAGAGCAATTAGAACAACATGCTGTAAGATTCTCTCAAACGTATAAGAATGATAAGCAATACGGAAAATCAACTAGCAAATGGAGTGATCCACTTGCTAGACCTGCAATGTGCAAAAAGACAGTTTTAAAATTACTGTTAGGTACTTATGGCTTAATGACAACCGAGTTTGCAAAAGCATTGGATTCCGATAACGATGATGAAGTTTCAACTTCAGGTCATCGCTTTGAAGAAGCAGAAATAGTTCAACAATCAGAACCAACCGAAGAACAACCGGACGAACCTAAACGAATGGAAATCTAATGCACAACATCCTATCAACAGGAAGCAAAGGCAATGCCATCATTTACTTTAATTCGATTTTAGTAGATGTTGGTATTTCTTTTTCTCGGATAGAGCCTTATTTAAAAGATATTCAAATTGTACTACTTACTCATCAGCATTCAGATCATTTTAAATTGAACGTTATCAAACGCATTCAAGAGAACAGACCTTCTATCCGGTTTGGCTGTGGTGCTTTTCTGGTAGATAAATTACAAGACATTCGAAATATAGATATCTACGAACCGGGCAGTATGTATAATTATGGTAGTTTTAAAATCAGTCCTGTTATTCTTTATCACGATGTCCCTAATTTCGGATATAGGATATTTAAAGATGGGAAAAAATTACTTCATGCCACCGATACTTATACATTAGAAGGTATTTCAGCAAAAGACTATGATATATACGCTTTGGAGTGCAATTACGATGAAGAACGAGTTTACAATATTATCCGAGAGAAAGAATATAGAGGTGAATATGCCCATCAAAGAGGGAGTATAAATAGTCATCTGTCGAAACAACAAGCTCAGAAGTTCATCCTGAGTAATACTTCTAGGCAAGATATCCAATTCTTAATGTTACACCAATCAAGCGAATTTTAATATGACTATAACAGAAGAAGCTCAACAGATACAGGCGTATTTAGATACCACTTGCTCCGAGAATCCAGAAGAAGTACTTGAACGCATTAGGGTTATTATGCCATACATCAGCCGCACAGCCTTTATGTTAGCAGAATCGAAGAAAGCTCTAAGACGCAAAAAAGCTTCCGAAATAAGTAATACCATCATCAACATAGCCAAAGAACAATGCCTATCTGCAAAGGTGCAAAATACATTGATAGATTCGATTGCGGAAGAAGAAGCATATTTAGTTGATTGGTTAGATCGCCTAAATGCTGCTGCAACACATCAGGTTGATGCTTTACGCTCAATATTAAGTTATGAGAGAGAAAGTTTAAGATTAAATAAATCCGGTTATTGATATGGCTATAAAACAAGTAAGCAAAAAACAAGCTCAAAAAAACAGGGCGGTAGCAAAGATCAAATCAGAGTTACCGCCTTTTTGTTTCATCTGTCACCGCTACACAGAAATAGATGCAGCACACTTACTGCCTAAAAGTATTTATCCCGAACATTATACAAATCCATTAAATATAGTTGGCTTGTGCAGATGCTGCCATAATAGCTATGATAACGACTTATTGTTCCGGCAACAACAAGACGAGATATTTAACCGTATATGTGAATTTGATAAAGCAGGGGCTATTAGATATTTTAAATTATGAGAAAGTATAGAAACATCAAAGTAGGTAAGTACGATTCGAAGAAAGAAAAGAACCGGGCTGATCTACTAAAGATATTAGAAAAGCAAGGTGAAATATCCCATCTAAAAGAACAAGTTAAATTCGAGTTGATACCATCTCAATATGAAGTTATTAAAAATAAAAAGAGATGTGTCGAAAAATCATGTTCCTATATCGCTGACTTTACCTATTGTGATATTCACGGAAATTTCATAGTAGAAGATACAAAAGGAGTAAGAACAGAAGTATATAAAATTAAAAAGAAACTCATGCTACAAGTGCATGGTATAAGAATTAAAGAAGTATAAAATATTATAAACTTAAAATTAAAGATTATGCATCAATACATTAAACATGAAGCTAGATGGGATGCAAGCAACCCGGTAGCAATATACAATAAACAACACATAGGCAATGGCAATCTACAGATAACAGCTGCTATCTGTGTAGGGGGGGATAAAATAGAAGAAGGAGACTTAATAGAATCATTGGCTTATTTAGCTAACGGCAATATCAAAGTTTATAAAGTAGTAAAAATAGTTGAGAGGTTTACACCAAAGGGACATTGGATAATACCTAATGAAAATATAGGACTTATCGCAACACTAGAGCCTTTCGTGTATGATATAGAAGAATATTTGCATAATTAATAAAAACAGATAAATTATGAATTGGTTTGAGTGTATAGTAAGTTACGAGAAGACTATGGAAAATGGTATTCAGAAGAAAGTTCGTGAAAAATTCCTTATTGACAGTTTATCTTTCACAGAAGCAGAAGCAAGAATAACAGAAGAAATAAAACCATATATAAGTGGTGAATTTTCAATAGCAGATATAAAAAGAGCTAGACTATCCGAATTGTTCTTCAATGATAATGGTGATCGTTTCTTTAAAGCTAAAGTAATGTTTATAACGTTTGACGAAAAGAGTAATTCAGAAAAACAAACATCAACTCAAATGCTTGCTCAAGCATCTAATCTTAGAGAAGCTTTGCAGATAGTAAACAAAGGAATGGAGGGGACACTAGCCGATTATTTTATTTCCTCACTTTCGGAAACTTCAATAATGGATGTATTTCCATATTCAGAACAAGATAAAAAGAAGATACAACTTACATAAGTATTTTTTACCAAGTAATACATTTAATATGGATGGATATACACTAACAAGCAAGATGCGAAAAGCACGAAGGAGTTGGAGGTTTACCGCAATCGAACAAGCCCTTTTCTACGAACTAGTGGCTATTTGTAATGGCGAGGACTGGCCGACTGTATTTGATTGCTCGAATATTGAGCTTTGTTGTGCCCTTGATATAAATAAGAACACTCTTATTAAATCCAGAGAAACCCTTATTAATTCGGGATTATTATTTTATAAATCCGGTAAAAGTAAGCGTTCTGTAAGTCAATATTCATTCAGTACCCCATTTGAGACTAGTTTAAAAATTAAACCAGATAAAGGTACAGTTGGTGGTACAGATAAAGGTACAGTTGGTGGTACAGAAGGTAGGCACTTATATAAACAAGAAACAGAAACTAAACTATCCCCCTATAATCCCCCAAAAGGATATGAGAATTTTAATTTTGAATTTCTTGATTTTGAATTTAGAGAATGTATGACATCATGGTTAAAATACAAATCAGCCAAAGGTCAAAAATACAAAGATCAGGAATCATTAGAAATATTCTATAAAAACAAAATGATTAAAGCCTCAGGGGGGCGTCCTGAAATCGTTGTCCAAATGATCGAAGAAGCTAGGTCTAACAATTGGGCCGGATTATTTCCACTAAAAGAAAAGAACGGAGGTCAAAATGCAAAACATCCAATCACAGATTACAGCAACCGACAAGAATATACGCCATTCTGATATATCGAAAGTTATAGAAGATATGAAAAGAGCAGGAATGCCAAGTCCAATCGATAAAGTATTCATCTCGATTCCGGATGCTAAAAGTGTTTTGCAAAAATATCTATCTCATTTTCTTCAAATGCAAGGGCGAAAACTGCAATGGCTTCCTGAATACGATCACATTTGCGAATGGTTATCAGACAATAAAGGATTAGGATTGTTTATGTATGGTAATTGCGGACGAGGTAAAAGCTTCTTAGGGCGTTATATTTTGCCTGCAATACTTCTCAAATACAACAACAAGATTGTAAAGACATTTGATGTTCAGGAAATGAACAAAGATCCAGAGTTGCTACTTAGCAAACATATCATAGGGATAGACGATATTGGAACAGAAGAAGTTTCTAACACCTTCGGAAACAAACGGATGGTATTTGGTGAAATAATGGATTCCGTAGAAAAACAAAGCAAACTAATTATTATTTCGAGTAACCTCCAACAAAAAGACTTGAAAGAAAAATATGGAGATCGCATTCTTGATCGCATAAAAGAAACGACTAAACGAGTATTATTTGAGGGTGAAAGTCTTCGGGGTAAATTTTAGATATATGATGTTATTATCTGATAAGCAGCCAATTATGGTTGCTTTTTTTATTTCATTAAAAAACGTAAAGAGGTATTATGAAAACAGAACAGAAGTTAACAATATCCCACATACAGCACTACTTGGCGTATGGGCTGAGAGTGCAATACGAAGGAATTATTAATGGTGCTGAATTAAAGCAATGGGAAAAGGAATTCTCAGACCGCTATGAAATTAATGGTATTTGTCCGACAAGACCATGCCCAGAAGCTATTATTGGAGATAAGATAGGTTTTATAAAGCGAATAGAATTTAGAAAGAACGGCTCTCCTTCCTTTTTAATTGGGAATAAAGTAGGCAAAAGATACTACGATTTAGAAGGCATCAAACCCCTTCTTCTTCCCCTCTCAGCCTTGTACGAGGAGATAGACGGTGAGATGCCTGCCGATATTCTTTTCCCGAAAGAGTATTATTCTTTGATAGATTTCTACGAAGAGCATAACAGGGAAAACCAAATTAAATCATTTATGAATGATGGCTTAAAATGGTGCGAGCCTTTAGATTTTTGGGAGTACTTATTTTCTAAGCATTTTGATGTGTACGGACTTATAGACAAAGGATTAGCAATAGATAAAAGAAGCGTGAAATGAAAAAGAAACTTTTAGTATCGTTTTCGGGGGGGCAAACTTCTGCATATATGACAAAATGGTGCTTAGATAATCTTTCGAATCATTATGAAATTGTTGTTGTCTTTGCAAACACAGGAAAAGAGCGTGAAGAAACGCTTCAATTCGTAAATGAATGCGATAACCGTTTCGGTTTCAATACTATTTGGGTAGAAGCCGTTGTCAATCATGAAAAAGGAAAAGGTACAGATTTTAAGATAGTAACTTTTGAAACCGCAAGCCGAAAAGGAAAACCATTTGAAGAAGTGATTAAAAAATATGGCATTCCTAATGTGAAGTTTCTTCATTGCACCAGAGAGTTAAAAACCGTTCCAATCCATAAATACATTAAGTCGTTGGAATGGAAGCATTACTATACTGCAATAGGAATCAGGATAGACGAAATTGATCGGGTTAATTCAAATTACCAAAAAGAAAGATTTATCTATCCTCTAGTTTCAATGATCCCAACAACTCGAAAAGATATTAACCGATTCTGGTTAGATCAAGACTTTAGATTAAACTTAAAAAGCTACGAGGGTAATTGTGATTTATGTTATAAAAAATCGGATCGCAAACTATTAACTCTACTCAAAGAGAATCCGAATATGTTTAGGTGGTGGTACAATATCGAGAAAGATTATAGGAAACTAGGAAATAATCAAG
>JASGGC010000019.1:0-21493 GCA_047605185.1 Dysgonomonas sp. | reverse complement strand
GCGCTACACTGATAATGTAGAGGTCGGCAGTTCAAATCTGCCTGGGACTACAAAAGCTAGTCGATGCTGAATGAGAAATAATAATAAGTGCTTAGAACGAGATAGTTCTAAGCACTTTTTTTGTTTAATAAGAAAATGAAATAGTAAAACAGATTTACTCTTATATATGCATTGTAAATAAATAATTATTCAATTTGAATCTATCCAGAGATTATATCTATTGAGGTGATAGTAATCAGTTGAATTTTAAATTTATTATATCGTATTCTCAATAAACTGTCGATATATATGAAAGTATTATTTTATTTCTCTGTTGAATAGGTAATTGAATTAATAAAACCTATATATTGTTTATATAGGTACTTATTGCTTTATTTTATCTGAAAATTTGATTTAATAAAGCTGCCAATCTTAACCCGGCACATTGAAGCTGAAGCTCTACAGTTTCTTTATATTTGTAAGGATAACCATACGATAGCTTATCATTTTTATTTACAGAGGTATATATTTCTGTTGTTATTTTATAAGTTTGGAATAGCCAATCATCAAGAACACCACTTTGTAAATTTTGTTTTTCTTCCTTTGTTAGAATATTCAATATGTCAGCATATTCTGTATAACTATATTTTTCATAATCTATTAAGTCATAATCCCATACAGCATGAATATTTGTAGGTTTGTCAAACCAGTAAACAGTCACCCTATTTCCTCCTAAATCATCTTCATGCCCAATATGCATCGGCTGGTGAAGATCACCAACTAAGTGTATAAGGAAATATAATGCAACACGTTTATCCTCATCTGTTGATTCGTTATTCTTTATTATTTTACTTAATTCGGGTATTTCACGATATACATTATCCTGGTCTATTCTGTTTACAGCGTCGATTAACTCTTGCTTTCCCAAGCCTGAAGGAACATTTACATAATGCCAAACATATGTATGTTTCCATCGGTCGGTTGTGTCAGATCGAACATTATCAGCCCAGTTAGACCAATATGCCATCGGATAGTCATCTAACAGTTTTTTGATTTGTTTTTTTGCTTTTTTATTTAAATTACGTTCTGCTATTTCAGCTATAATCCGATGTCCTGTAGCTCCCCATGCTGACAGTTTTAGAGGGACAAAATTTATAGCTATGATTATTATCGCTACTATTATTTTTTTCATTTCAAATTTGATGTTTTGTTTATAAATTGAAGAAATTGTTTGGCATTACCATCATTTCCTGATGGTTGAATATTAAGTAGATAACACAATAAAGGGTATATAGCTGTGTTGTCAAATTTCTTACCTTTATAGTTTTCCTTAAAGTCTGGACCATAAGCATAAAATATAACTTGCATATCTTTATTCTTTGGGTCGTAACCATGTGCACCATGCATTGGAGATGGCTTAAATCCAAATTGCCAACCACAGTCAGGTGCTACTATTATATCCCCAACATTTAGGTTTGTTCCATATTTTAACGATTTAGGTATATCTTTCTTTTTATATACCTTCAGATGTTTTACTTTAGACAAAGTAGTATAAACTGAATCAATATTTTGTCCTTTCACGAATATTGATGTCGGATTAGAACCAACAATCTGATCATACCATGCAGGTTTTAAATATTCATCAACTTTAATATAACGATCAGCGGAAACATCTGTCATTCCATGATCTGATGTGATAATAAGATTTACACTATCAGCAAAGGACAACGCTGCGATTCCATTCATGAGTCCGCCAACCAAACTATCCAACTTGTGAACTGTTGTTTTCGTTTCTTCTCCTCTAGGTCCGGAACGATGGCCTGCACCATCAGGCTCATCCATGTATAATGTAATTAGACGGGGACGTTCACGCTGTGGCTTATTTAGCCAAGCTAATGCGGTATCTACTCTTTGTGTGAAATTGAGACGTGGTTCATCTGCCCAAACTTTATAGTATTGGGGTAAAGTATTGTTTATTGCTATATCAGAACCGATCCAATACACACTGCCTGTTTTAACTCCTTGTCGTTTGGCTGTAGCCCATATTGTCTCACCTTTATAATATGCAGTGTTGTTTCGTGTTATAGAGTCACCTGTACTGTATTGAATTTTATTTGTTCTATCCCAAAATGAATTATTGATAATTCCATGATGATCTGGTATCAGACCGGTAATTAATGTATAATGATTGGGAAAAGTAGATGCCGGATAGGATGGTCGCATTGTAGCAGAAACTCCCTTCTTGGCAATCTCTTCTAAATTTGGAGTGCTGTGTATCTGAGGGTAATCCCAACGGAAGCCATCAAGAGATACTATTACTGTGTAATTCTGAGCTACAGATTGTGTTGTCAATATAATACTGATCATAAATAAAGTCAGTATCAATCCATTCTTTTTCATAAAATGATATTTATATGTTATAAACAGAGTAAAGCATAGTTGTTTTACTATGCTTTATCCCTGTTCTTTTATTGGATAGAAAATATTTAGAAAATGTAACGCACCCCGATCTGTGACCGCCAGCGAGAACTATAGTCTGAAATATTATACAATTTGTCTCCGCTTGGTTTAGTAAATTGGAATGTTGGTACACCATTTGTATCTACACCCGATACTGTTACAGGAGAGTACGAATAAGATGGACTATTATACAAGCCCCAAGCATGATTAAGTAAATTTCCTACGTTCAAGATATCAAAATTTACTTGGATAGTATGGCGTCGTCCGGCTACATTAAGATAGAAATCTTGTGCAATATGAAAATCAAAATGATGTTCAAAAGCTGAACGCAAGTTATTCCTTTCAGCATATTGACCCTTAATAGAGCTTAAGTCTTTGTTTGAATTAATCCATTCGCCCAAAGCCTGACGTTGCTCATCAGCAGTTATAGTTGTTCCATTGGAAGTAAGCGCTTTAAATTGCATATTACTTAGTTCTGTATCTGTAGGAATATATAGGATGTCATTTCCGGATGCACCATCGTTATTTATGTTATTTCTGTATACTAATGAATAGTTGCTTCCTGATTGTCCGTTATAGAATAAGCTTACAGTTGTGGCAAAGTTTTTTGCATATTCTTTTTTATAAGAGATCGACCCAACGATACGATGAGGTACATCAAAGTCAGAATATGATAATTCCGGATTATTAGGACCTTGCCATGTTTCATTATACGACCAGTTTGATAAAGCTTGGCTTGATGTTCCGTCATTAATTGCTTTTGAACGACCATAAGTATAAGCAACCATTGTACTTAAACCAAAATCAAAATCTTTTTCCAATTTTCCGGTAATACTATAGGTATAACCTTTATTCGTATTTGTCAAATATACGATTCCTGTATATTCGTTTGTATATGCTTTACCTGTTGCAGGATTGATAACAGATTCATATATAGGTCTCTTGTCATTTCCATTATTCAAATACTTACCACTTTCTTTCACAACCAGATTTTCATATTTGATGTTGTTCAGTGTTTTCGAATACAGACCTTCTAAGGTCGCTTTTATACCATATCCTAGATTCTGTTCAAGCGCTAAGTTAAAGCGAAGTACCTGAGGAAATTTAAATTTCTTATCAACTACATCAATTTCTGATGTCATTGCATTAGATGGAGTATATTGGTTATTTGGATTAACTTGGAACTTAAATCCATCAGCCATTGCTGCTGCCATATCTTTAGATTGTAATCTTGTCCGGCTGTATTCTACACCTGTGTTTGAGTAGTTGTTTGATAACCAAACAAAAGGAATACGTCCTGTAAAGATACCTAGACCTCCTCTGACAACAGTTTTACCTTCCTCATCGGCATTCCATCTAAATCCTAAACGAGGAGAGAATAGTGGAGTGCTTTTAGGCATTTGATTTGTTGCAATACCATATTCTTGAGCAATAGCAGAAGAGTTGAAAGCTTTATTCTCGCCCGGCTTATCCATAAATACAGGGATATCCATGCGTAAACCGTAAGTCAGCTTCAATGCATTATTTACTCTCCATTCATCTTGCGCATAAAAACCTAATTGCATTGCCTTGAAAGAAGGTGCCCAACTTTTACTTCCAGTAATATCTTCTCTCGAAAAAGAGTAATTATATTCATAAGGTGCTGCTTCATTAGCTGTACCAATTGATAAAAAGTCATTAAGGGAATTATACACATAAGATCCATAATTTTCACGAATGAAAAGATTACTCATTTTGAAGAACTCATTGTGTGTTCCAAAAGTAATTGTGTGGTTTCCTTTATTCCAAGTTGTATTATTTGTCAATGCCCATATATCCTGATCTAATCTATTAGCAGGAGAATAACGTTCTGTACCCATTTCTATTGAGCGGGAATTTTCCAAATTAATTTTTACATATGGCAATGATTGCCCCGTTACTTCTCTGAAGTCACGGACACGGGTGTAAGCAAGACGGAACTCATTGAACCAAGATGGACTGAACGTCGAATTCAATTCTCCTACAAATGAGTGTGTCTTATTATTCATATTATAACCATTATCATTTAGGTGCAGTGCATTAGCCGAATTAGAAAAGTTTACTTTTTTCGCATCCAAATAACTGTATCTTAATGTTGCTTTATGATTATTATTTATATTCCAATCTAAACGGGTAAGTAATTTGGTTGATTTTGTATCAATGCTTTTTGATCCATATCCACCACCATCATATCCACCTGTCAGATTTTTAAGTTTTGTTATAACCTGATCTGCTTCTTCTTTTGTTACATTAGATCCATCTCCTACATTATAAGATGAAGGGTATGTTTCCTCTTCTCTTTCAGCATTTGCAAATAGGAATAGCTTATTTTTAATGATAGGGCCTCCAATTGTAAAACCGTATATTTTTTTAGATTGTTCAGATAGTTTTTCTCGATCAGAAACATCTTTTCCGGCTGTCTTTCCTATAAAATCCTGATTGTTATAATAACCATATAAAGATCCGTGAACAGTATTTGTTCCTGATTTGGTGATTGCATTTATTCCTCCACCGGTAAAACCACTCTGACGAACATCGAAAGGAGCAATAACAACTTGAATTTCTTCTATAGCGTCTAACGATATTGGGTTTGCTCCCGATTGTCCACCATTGGTTCCACTCGATGCTAATCCAAATACATCATTATTCACACTTCCGTCAATTTGGAAACTATTATATCTATTATTGCTTCCCGCAAAAGACATTCCTGAACCAGAGGATACAGCCTGAGGAGTCAATTTAGTTATATCATATATACTTCTTGAAATAGAAGGCATACTCTCTATTTTTTCTTTACCAAAATTGATAGCGGCGCCTGTCTTTTTAGAATCGAATTGTGAATAGTTTCCTGTAACGACAATCTCATTCAGTTCCTGATTGTCTGGTGTCATCATGACTGAGACATTCTGAGTTTCTCCTAACCGTAGGTTTAAACCTGTTTGTGTATATTTATTATAACCTAATAAAGTAACTTCGACTATATATGGTCCTCCGGTGCGCATCCCTTGAATCAGAAATTGTCCCGATTCGTCAGTCGTTGTATTATAGTTTGTTCCCGATGGCTCATGTTTTACTGTAATTATGGCTCCAGGAAGTACCTCTTTATCATTATCATCCAGAATTTTTCCGGACAAAGATGACGTTGTCACCTGAGCGAAAGTAGTTAAGCTGCATATTAACAGCAAGAAAATCAATGAGAATTTCAAATTTAACCTCAACATAAAATTTCTATTTTTAAATTAAAAAATCTAACCGCAAATTAAGCCCTGCGATATTTAGAACAGATCAAGGAATTGTTACAATTAGGCGAATATTTCATGAGGTTGTTATCCGAAGTTATTTGATGAATCTATTTAATATATTGTTTTATAGTATTTTATTGTGAATGTCGGCTAGTTAGGCCATAATTGCTATGTTACATACGGTTTCCTTAACAATAAAGTATATTAGAGTACCATATTCGGTAATTTCTTCTGGAAAAGATAAAAAGGTTATTTGTATCCGGGTAGTATATATGGACAGAAAGGGGGCGTTTATCTCTGATATTCTACTGTTGTAAAAGTAAATGAATTGGTAAAAGCCAATATTCACACTTTCGTGACCAGCAAGAAATAATAACTTAACATACTGTCCATAATTTTGGTGTTATGAAAATAATTGATTTATGAGGACAAAACGATTAAGCACTATTGATATCGATTTAAATCCTATCAAATTATTGATAATAAAAATAGATGATGCCGATAAAGAATCTTTTTTTAGACAGAACCACCAAACAAGCACATTCTTACAATTGACAAGTGATATTGTTTCCACATCAATAATAAAACAAAAAAACAAAAAATTGACAAGCTACCTTACTACAATCACATTTTGGAATACAGAATAGAAGAAATAAAAGTTCCATGTTTCCGACATCAGTTAGTAAACTATAATTTAAGCTATCTCATCATATACATTTAAACGAGATATAGTATTTAAAAAAAGAGTATAAAAAATTTAAGAAAAATAGAATGAAAAGAGTATATATATTCCTAATATTAGTCCATTGCTTTGCAACACTATCATTATTTGCACAACAATATCGCCGTCCGGTAAAACCTACCAAAAATATAATATTAATGATTCCGGATGGGACATCAATAGGTGTTGTATCTGCTGCAAGGTGGTATCAGATATATAATAAATTGGGGAGTAGTAGTTTGGCAATCGATCCATATATATGTGGAACTGTCAAAACATTTTCGTCTAATGCCCCTATCGGTGATTCTGCGCCGACAACCTCTTGTTATATGACCGGACAACCACAACAAACCGGAAATGTCGCAATATATCCTGTTGCCGATCCTCAGAATGACTTAGTTCCTATTGACCCCACTAGTGCTTACCAACCATTAGCTACCATATTAGAGGCCGTGAAATACTATCAAAATAAGGCGACCGGTTTAGTCGTCACTGTTGAGTTTCCTCATGCAACACCTGCCGATTGTTCAGCACATTATTATGATAGAAATAATTATAAATATATAGCGTCTCAGATGGCGTATAATAATCTGGATGTAATGTTTGGTGGAGGAACGTCTATCTTGACAGATGACATAAGACAGCATTTCAAAGATACTAAGACAACGCTTATAGAAGACAATCTTGAAGCATTCAAATCATTCGACGGAGATGGTAAGTTATGGGCACTATTCTGTGAAAAAGAGCATCCATATGATTTGGACAGAGATGCAGCAAAAATTCCATCATTAGCAGAAATGACGGGAAAAGCGATAGATCAATTATCAAAAAATGAAAATGGCTTTTTTCTTATGGTTGAAGGTAGTAAAGTAGATTGGTCAGCACATGGTAACGATGCAGTGGGTTGTATAACAGAGTATTTGGCATTCGACAAAGCAGTTGCTACTGCTATCGATTTTGCGAAAAAAGATAGGGAAACAACAGTCGTTGTACTGACTGACCATGGCAATAGTGGTTTTACAATTGGCAATGAACGCAGTACAAAAGGGTATGATAAAAAAACAATAAATGATCTTTTCCACAATGTATCGCAATATAAACAAACCGGAGAAGGGTTGACAAAAATAATAGAACATTCAGAACCAGATCAGATTCAATCAATATTTAAAGAGCACACTAACATTGATTTGACACCTGATGAATTGGCATTATTGCAAAATGCAAAGAGAGATAAAGCCTCAAGCTATACTGATGTTGCAAATAGTGTAAATCTTGAATCTTCTATTATTAAAATAATGAATTCCCGGACATATTTTGGTTTTACAACAGGTGGACATACTGGCGAAGAAATTTTACTGGCTGTATATAATCCGAATGGAGATGTTCCGATGGGCTTGAATACCAATATGGAAATAAACCACTATCTCTTTGATGCTACCGGATTAAGTACTTCTCTTCAAGAGATGACTAAAGAGGTTTATGCTAAGCATACGGATGTTTTGAAAGAATTAAAATATTCAATAGATAAATCTACCGATTTCCCAATCTTAACTATAAAGAAAGGAAAAGATACCCTTTCTATTCCGGCATTTAAGTCAATAGCTTATTTGAATGGTAAAAAAATAGAGCTCAAATCAGTAACTGTATATATAGACAAGAATGACACCTTTTATATTCCTCAAAATATAATTGATGTATTTCAAACTGTTAATTAACAGCAACGTCACAGAGTGTTAATAGATGAAAAATATTGGGTTCTTACATTTGTCATATAATTTTAAAATAACATAAAGTGTATGAAAACAATCAGTCGTTTATCTTTTTTGGTCTTATTACTTGGAATAGGGGTAAATGTATGTGCTCAAGATCTATATGCAGATAATTATCATTCAACAAAAACTGAAACAAATAGAAATATTGAAAAGAACTCGAAAAGTGAGGATGGGGAGAAAGTGTATAAATGGGAATTCAGTTCTTCAACACCCTCTACTTTTGATGAAAATACGATGCAACGTGCCGAAGCGCATGAATTCGGTTCTAGAGTTGCATGCCTCAAAGTATTAATGAATAAATATTTTGTGACTCAAGAAGAGATCGTTCCCGGAGACCCAATGAAACGGACAATAATTAAGAAACCCAATGTTTACAATACGGCTCAAAAGATAGAGAAATATTTGAAAAAAGAAGTGAAAAAAGGAGATATAAGTCTCGAAAAAGCAACTTCTGAATTGATCCATGTATTAGAAGTGAGTCTGGCGGTTGTAGATGAAAGTGAAACTACAACTTTTGAAAAAACTCTTGATGAGAATAAGAAGAATGTCGAAGATCAGCTCAGTGTATTTGAAGAAGTGAAGATAAAAAACATCTATTAAATAAATATCGAATAAATCGATCCTAAAACCCAATAAATGAAAACATTATTAACGCTATTAGGGGTAGCTCTCCTGCTACTCCCGGGGATGGTACATGCCCAAACTATCAAGGGAATTGTAAAAGACAACAAAGGTGAAACACTGATTGGAGTTAATATTAGTATTAAGAATACGACCAGAGGTGTTATAACCGATTTTGATGGTAACTATGAAATAAAAGCAGCAGGAGATGAAACTCTGACATTCTCTTATATGGGATTTGTAACACAAGACATAAAAATTAATAACAGGAGTGTTATAGATGTCATAATGCGTGAAGAATCACAAAACTTAGATGAAGTTGTTGTTACAGCTATCGGTATTAAACAGCAAAAGAAAAAACTTGGATATACAACTCAGCAAATAAACAATGAAGCTTTGGGCGAATCGCAAATAATGAATGTCGGTAGTGCCCTGTCGGGGCAGATAGCTGGGTTGACAGTGACTAACCCAACCGGAATATTCCAGACTCCAACATTCTCGTTAAGAGGTAAGAATCCATTGATCGTATTGGACGGGATTCCGGTAGAAACTGATTTTTTTGATATAGGTAGTGAAAATATAGAAAGTGTAAACGTATTAAAAGGACCGACAGCTTCAGCCTTATATGGTTCTAGGGGAAAGAACGGTGCTATACTTATCACTAGTAAATCTGCTAAAAAAGAAGGACTTGATGTTACTATCAGTACAAGTAATATGATTACTGCAGGTTTTACAGTATATCCGGAATCACAACAAGAGTATGGGAGTGGTTCTAATGGTAAATATGAATTTTGGGACGGTGCGGACGGAGGAATCTCAGATGGTGATATGACATGGGGACCAAAATTGAACATCGGCGAAAAGATTGCTCAATGGAATAGTCCCATTCGAAACAAAGAAACAGGAGAGACTATACCATGGTGGGGAAATGTTGCAGGTACAATTTATGATGATAAATCATTATATGAACGTGTTCCGATTGATTGGGTATCACATGACAACCTTAAAGACTTTTTGGGAACAGGTATCGTAACAAATAATAACTTCTCGTTATCTTATAAAGGTGCTAAAGCTCGTTATTATGTATCAGGGAAATATGCCTATCAAAAAGGTCAAGTGCCTAATACATCACTACATTCAAGTGGGGTAAATTTTAACTCGTCATTCGATATAACTAACAATATTCAGTTAGACGCTTCATTATCTTACAATAAAGTTTATTCACCAAATTACCCAAGATATGGCTATGGCCCTAAGAACCATATGTATACAATATTACTATGGATGGGTAATGACGTAAACGGAAAAGAACTTCAAAATCATCAATGGGTTCCGGGGTTGGAAGGTTACAGGCAAGCCAATTATAACTATGCATGGTACAACAATCCATATTTTGCAACAGAAGAATTGCAACAGAAAAAAGATCAGGATATATTGGATGGTAAGTTGAGGTTGAATTGGCAAGTGCTTCCTAACTTGGGAATACAAGGACGTGCAGCAATGCATCAGGTTGGTTCGTACGAAGATCTTCAGACTCCAAAATCTTATATGAACTATGGAGACTCTCGTGTTGGTGACTTCAAAACATGGAACAAAACACAACGTAATATTGATGCTGATGTTTTAGCTTCTTACTTCCAACCCATAACAAGTAAAATCAACTTGTCGGCAAACGTTGGTGCATCAATTTTTAACCGTTATTATCAAGAAGAATATCAATCTACAGACGGGCTTATTGTTCCTGCACTATATAATATGGGTAACTCACAAGGGCCTACAACAGCAACGAATGCCATTAGCAAAAAGGAAATTCACAGTATATATGGCTCGGCCAATGTTGATTTTTATGAGGCTGTCTTCTTGAATTTTACAGCTCGTAACGACTGGTCTTCGACACTACCATCGTCTAACAATTCATATTTTTATCCATCAGTTTCACTCAGCACACTTATATCCGAATATGTGAAGATGCCTAAAGCAATAGACTATCTAAAGCTCTACTCTTCATGGGCACAGGTATCCAGCGACCTTGATCCGTATAGTATATATTCTACATACGAAAAAGGGATAACATATGGTTCTACTCCATCGGTGACATATCCAAGTAGTCTGGTGAATCCAAACATAAAACCCGAAAAATCGACATCTTACGAATTTGGTCTATCGACAGCCTTTGCTAAAAATAGAATAACACTAGATGCAACCTATTACCATATTAAAGATGAAAACCAGATTATTGACCTGAATGTATCAGAAGCATCTGGATATACATCAAGAAAAGTAAATGGGAATGTATATAGTACAAACGGAATGGAAATAGTATTGGGTGCAAAACCAATTATTACCAAAGATTTCAAATGGGATGTAACTGTAAACTGGAGTAGATATGTCAGACGACTTACTGAAATATATGGAGGACAAAATAAATATGGTAATTTAAGTTTAGGTGATCGGGCTGATGCTTATTACGGAACAGTATGGCAAACATCTGCCGATGGACAATTGATCATTGACCCAAATAGCGGGTTACCGATAAAAGACTCTTATCAGAAAAAACTTGGACATACAGATCCTTCATGGCGTTTAGGTTTTCAGAATAAATTTAATATAAAAGATTTTAAAGTAGAAATTGACATAGATGGAGCATGGGGAGGGGTGATAAGATCTGTTACCACAGAAAAAATGTGGTGGGGAGGTAAACATCCTAAATCAACAGCACACAGAGATGAAGAATATGCTGCCGGAAAACCTGTGTATGTAGCTAATGGAGTTAATGTTACAGGAGGAGAACTTACACGTGATGTAAATGGCAATGTAATTTCAGATACTCGTACCTATACAACTAACTCTACAGCTGTGAGCTGGCAAACATGGAGTCAGGTATATCCTTATCAGGCACGGGTACTCGACTCTGATGATAAAACATTTGCAAATGTTTTTGATCGCTCTTATTTCAAATTGAGAAGATTGTCTATCGGTTATGACCTTAAAAACATTATGGATCTCGGAAAAATAAAATCCTTAGATGTTTCTCTATTTGGCTATAATCTATTGATGTGGAAAAAAATTCCATATGTAGATCCTGACTATGGTAATGATGATAATTTGCAAGATCCATCATCCAGATACGTTGGATTTTCCGCAACTATGAAATTTTAACTTTAGTATTCATTCAGTAAATCAAACGTATTTTTATGAAAAAGATAATATTTTTTATTGCTATCATCCTGATGTGTGCATCATGCAGCGATTTGGAAGATTTGAATAAAGACCCAAATAACCCAACCGAAACGCATCCACAACTCTTGCTTACTCAAGTAGAATGGACAGCTTTCACTAAATTTGTTGGTACATCACCTCTCTATGCCAACAAAATGTTAGTACAAACTGATGGCGAAAACAGTTACCAATATTATAAATGGAATAGAGGAGACTTCTCATTTACAGATATGAAGAATGTCGTGAAGATGATGGAGGAAGCTGGTAAAATAAATGGGAACAGCTATATTGCTCTCGGTAAATTTTTTAGGGCTTACTATTTCTATAATATGACTCTCCAATTTGGAGATATACCTTACTCGGAAGCTTTGAAAGGAGAAACAGATGAGCTATTCACTCCCGTTTATGATACCCAAGAAGATGTTATAAAAGGTATCTTAAATGAATTGGACGAAGCAAATACCATCCTAAAAGATGAAACTGCAAGTATAGATGGTGATGTAATATATAATGGAAGCACAAACAAATGGCGACGCTTGATAAACTCATTTCGTTTGAAAGTGTTATTGTCTCTCTCTTCGAAGGAGAACGATACTAATCTTAATATTAAAAGCCAGTTTTCTTCAATATTCCAAAATGAACCATTATTGAGCAGCAATCAGGATAATGCACAATTAGTTTATCTGGATCAAACAGACAACCGTTATCCCGAATTCAATTCAAGTTCGTTTGGATCAGGAATGTATATTGACTCTACCTTTATAAAAAGATTACAAGATCATCAAGATCCTCGTTTATTTTTGTTTTGTACGCAAACAAAAGAGGCCAAGGAGGCAGGAAAAGCGATTGACGATTTTACTGCATATGAAGGAGGTGATCCTGCAGCACCTTATGGAACTGTAAATGAAAAAGCAACAAAAGGAAAAGTTTCTAAGGTTTTGGAACGATTTTATCAAGATCCGACTAACGAGCCTTCAATATTGCTAGGATATTCAGAATTACAATTTATATTGTCTGAAGCGTGCGTAAGAGGATGGATATCCGGCGATGCGGCAACTTTTTACAATAGTGGTGTAAAATCTTCATTTAAATTTTATGAGACATATGCTAAAGATTTAGGAAGTTATGTTAGTGAAGATATTGTAGATAATTATTTGGCTAATCCTATAAATAATTTTTCTACAAAATCGACAACAGCGCAAAAGATTGAAGCTATCGTGTTACAAAAATATTTCCAAAGTTTCTTTCAAGGGGGTTGGGCTCCTTTCTTTGAAAATTTAAGAACCGGCTATCCCGGATACCGTCGCCCAAGTGGAGTCGAGATCCCTTATCGATGGATATATCCGCAATCTGAATATAACTATAATGCAACTAATGTGTCAGCTGCTATTGAAAGACAGTTTGGTGCTGGCAACGATAAAATAAATCAAAAAACATGGTGGTTAAAATAAATATAGGAACAATGAAAAAAATAATATTAATATTCCTAATACTTGCATCTTTAAAAAATGCTTATAGTCAAGATAATCTACATTTTGACCAACAAGGTAAATTTAAGATTGTGCAATTTACCGATATACATTATATGTGTAATTCTCCAGAATCTGCTAAATCTATAAAAATGATGGAACAGGTGCTTGATAGTGAGAAGCCTGATATGATAGCTTTTACTGGTGATATTGTGACAAATAATCCGGCAAAGCCAGGGTGGGACGAAGTCTTATCTACTGCTATCAGCCGTAAAATACCGTATGCTGTAATATTGGGTAACCATGATGACGAACAAGACTGGACACGCCAACAGATTATGGAATATGTAATTCAGCAACCATATTGTTATGCACAAACTGGTCCTGCATATTTAAAAGGGGTTGGGAATTATGTTTTAGAAATTAAGAATGACCAAAGAAAAACGGGTGCAGTATTATATTTCATGGATTCTAATGCATATAATAAAATAGGAAGTCAAAAAGGATATGATTGGTTTGGCTTCGATCAGATTGATTGGTATAGAAAGAATAGTGCTTTCTTCACTAAAGAAAATAATGGTAAGCCATATCCTGCATTAGCATTTTTCCATATTCCATTACAAGAATATACTCTATTGCCGGATACAACCAAGAATTATGTAAAAAATGCACCTGTTTTTGGAAATAAGACCGAAAAAGAATGTCCGGGCATTATAAATACAGGTATGTTTGGTGCAATGGTAGAAGCTGGTGATGTAATGGGTACATTTACAGGGCATGATCATGACAATGATTATATAGGATATTTGAATGGAATCTGTCTTGCCTACGGACGTTTCTCCGGGAGTAAAACGACTTATACTTCTTTAGGGTATGGTGCTAGAGTAATTGAACTCACAAATAATGAGAGAGTTTTCGATACTTGGATTCATACCAGCGATAACAGTATATTATATAAAGTAAAATATCCTGATTCATTTATAACTAAATAAACCTAAAGCTAAATTATTATATATAATCGTTTGATCTAGACATATGTTGATTTATCAACAAGTCAATCGATAAGTTTTGTATCATTAGTTTTTAATTGCTAGGCAGTATCCATCATTGTGTAAATGGATACTGTCTTTATTTTATTAGTATAATCCAATAGAGAAATTATAGAGCACAGACAGGCTTGATTCCTCTAGTTATAAAAACATTTATAACTTTACTTTCCTAAAGCATATCAAATAGATATATGTAAATAACTTCTATCTCAAAACCTGTATAATATTTCAATTATTCAACAGAATATTGGATAAGCAATACCCGCTTTTACTGCAAAATACCTTTCTTCAGACCTCCTCTTAACATAAAATGAGGGTAATTCTTACTTTAATAATATCCCAAATTAAGAATGAATAATTCTATGCTAATAGTTGTGAATCCTTTTGTGCATAAGGGTTCTTGATGTTTGTAAATATTTCATCGTAGGTTATATTTTCTATTATTAAGTTGATTTTTGTTTTTTTTGCGTAAAAAACACACATTAAAAAATATTTTTTGAGAAAATATGCATATCTTTGCTCTCCCGAATGTGGGTTGTTTTGTTTAGTCTAAAATTATAAAAGACTAAAAATTTTACAATAATTACAAGCAGTGAAAACTTTACAATAAGCATAATTGAAGGGAAACTTCTTCACAGTATAAATAACCTTGAGAACAATTTAAAGCCTAAAATTTAGCTTTTTTGTTGGTGTCGAATCGTAGAAAGAGATATGAGATATTGATCTGAATCATTTTCCACAAAAAACAAAATTCTGTTATGCCGAATTAATGTAATTAGTTGTTATTACACCACTTTTTGAGATCGTGTAAATCATAGACAAATACATAAATTAAGAGCGAAACTTAAACTAAACAAAATTTTAAAATTATGAGAAAAATAGCAATACATCGGTTTATTCTATTTGCACTACTAGCTAGTATATTTTCAGTTACTCATTCCCAAGTAACTATTGGAGATGCCTCTAAGCCTCAACCTTTTTCCATCTTAGAAATCAGTGCTAGAGAAATTAAGGGTGGGTTGCGCCTACCACAAATCAATGAAACCGAACGAGATGAAATTCGTACCAATGTCAATACTATTTCCAATTCCACAGAGAAGGCTAAAGCTGAGGATGCTATGAAAGGGTTGACTATTTATAATGTCAAGAATAACTGTGTCGAATTCTGGAACGGTTCTAGCTGGGTTAGTCTTTGCGATGATAATACTAGTGGGGGTGGAAGCGGTTCCTCAACATGTGCTAATATATTGACTGTTTCACCAGGCGATAATACTCCAATAGCTCCTTGGCAAGAGTATTCAAGAGTATTAGGGCCTGTTTCTGCAACTTTCGATTCAGGTAGTCCTGTTCATACTTTTCAGTGGTATAAAGGTACTTCCCCTACTGTAAATTCTGGTGGAACTCTTATCCCTGGAGAGACAAATTCTACAATTACTGTAACTAGACCAATGTCAAGCGGTATACCTACCTATTATTATTGTGTGGTAACAACTACATGTTCTGAGCCTTCTTCTATGGCATCAGGTGTATGGACGGTAACCTTCTTCTGGTAATATATTTGAAATAAGACCAAAGAAACTGTTCATTTTCAAAAATGACTGACTTATTATTTATTTAAGTATCTATAGATAAGTGCCTTATTGTCTATAGGGTAGGGAACTATGCCCTTTTGGCTGGTCTTACTTAACGTATAGATGGTTAATCAGACATGAATGATAATCTTGATAGTCATAAATACTAATTAATTCGAATAAACAAAATTTGAAATAACGATGAAAAAATTAATAATATACCGACTCATTCTGTTGGTTATGTTACTGACAAGTATGTTTTCTGGTATTCACTCTCAAGTGACTATCGGTGATGGGGTAGCACCTCAGTCATTCTCCCTTTTGGAGATTAGCTCGAATAATACTAAAGGAGGGTTACGTTTGCCCCGTATAACTGAAATACAGCGAGATGAAATTATTGTCAAGATTGGTAATATTGCTGATCCTGCAATAAAGGCAAATGCAGAACAAGCTGTGAAAGGTTTGACTATTTATAATCTTGACAATAACTGTCTCGAATCATGGAATGGAACCAAATGGCTTAGTTTCTGTGGTGGGGGAGAAGTTCCAACTTCTGAATGTGCCACCATTACTTCTGTTAACCCCAGTGCAAATAGTCAGCGTACTATCCAGACTGGAAGTACAACAACCTTGGGTGCAGTTACTGCTACTGCTAGTTCGGGAAATCCTACTTATACCTATCAATGGTATAGTAATACTGTCAATAGTAATGTTGGAGGCACTCCATTGCCGGCAGAAACAAGCTCTACTCTTACTGTGACAGGAGCTGTAACAGGCACATTCTATTATTTTTGTGAAGTGACTATCCAAGCGACTGGTACTTGTGCAAGTACTTCGAAGAGATCGAGTGTATACACAATAGTTGTAAATGATATCGACTTGAATACTATTCCTACCGGACAAGGGACATTTTTGGGACAGACTTGCTTCGATGTAGCAGAAGTTAACAATGGTGGCAGTTGTGGTAGTCTTGAGGCACGTCGGCAAAAGAAAGCTGATTTTACTAGTTCAAGTACTAATCCGCAGACATATACCTTTACTACTAGTGGTGCACCAGTGAGTAAAATTCGTTTCTACTATACAAATGTAAATGGTAATGTTGTTGAAGAAGTAACTCCAAACAATCCAGATCCGGCTAATGGTACTAATCTAATGGGAAGTTTCTCTGTGAATGTAAAATTCTTTAGTGATCTGAATCAAACAGCATCTGGGCTGACTCGTGCAAATGCATTGAAAGCTAAATTATATGTAGTATACAATAATAATTACAATGGTACTGGTCAAGATATGAAACTCGAACTAACTCTTTCAGTACAAGACTGTATCTGTTGTCCAGGCTATCTAGCCAAAGGAGGTGGATATTATTATAATCCTAATAGTACTTTCAGTCCGGGATCATCTAATGTTACATTCTCACAATTATTCCCATCTTTTACCGCTACAGGTCGGGACGTGTGTTTCTATTATAGAGATATTAGCGAAAAATATACAACTTGGAAAAAAGCATCTCCTGATTATTATTGTGGAGATGATGTAGATCAGGATCATAAATATATAGGTGTAACTTGGCGTTTGCCAAACCTAGCCGAATTAGGAGCCATACAGAGTGTATATAACAGATTGAGCACAGATCCTAATTCTGCTGTCGGTACTAATAATATAGGGTATACAACCCCTAGTGGGCAGCACTCTGCTTATTGGTCAAAAACAAAAGAGACCAATCCTCAGCAGGCTGTTACTACCGGGCTAGCTTGGAGCTGGGATTTTACCATAGGACAAGGACGCCGTATGGGAATGGAACAAACACCAGGTTTATATGTCCGTTGCGTTGCTGATTTTTAATTGCATATCTATTCAATAATTTCCTTCTTGCCATAAAAGCAAGAAGGAATATTGTCCGCTAGTCGGCAACAAACCAATTTAAGTGATATACAAAATAAAAAGATCAAGTATCTTGATTCTATAGACCGTCGGTTCTGTCTATAGGAACAATTAAAAAATATGAAAATATAGAAAATTTACCGTCGCTCTTTATTCTATCCAATCTGCCTACTAATCGGAACCTTATTACCTATTGAAGTGATTGTAGTAATCTTCAGTTGATTAACGAATAAAGAGTGACACGGTAAATATTATTGATAATTAATTATGAAAAAAAATATTTGTACAATACTTTTTACAATTATTACCCTATCGTTGGCAGGCCAAACGATAAAATTGTCAGCACCTCCTTTTGCTGGCAAGCAAGTAAGACTCTATTATTTTGAAGGGGCAAAAACAGATTCGTTGCTGTCGGTTATCGACCCACAAGGCAATGTAAAACTCGTTATTCCCGAAAGTGAGTATCGGGGTATGGCCACTCTTATGGTCGTAGGGGCTGGTGCTTTAGAAATGATTGTTGCCGAACCTGTCGTGAAAGTAAATTGTAATAATTCACAATTAAATACTGAAACAGTTTCTTTTATAGGCTCAGCCGAAAATGATTTTTTGAAACATATATTTTTGACTCAGTCTCAATATATGCGCCAACAAGTATGGCTAGAAGGGGGTATGAATCTCTTTCCCGATAATCTATCTCTCAAAGCTCAATTGAATACAGAACAAAGCAAATTACAAAAAACGATGGAGAGAGGACAACAACAGATTGCTAACTCATCCCTTTATGCTGCTCAATACTATCGACTAGCAGACTTTATGAATCGTTTGTTCAGTACTGAACAGCGCCGTGATTCTAAAGCTGCTTTGGATATTCGTCATGAAATGGAAAGTACTTTAGATATTGCTTCGCTTTATACATCAGGGCAGCTCTGGAATAGTGCATTAAATTTCTATGCCAGCCTATTCAATCATACATTAAACGATAGTATAAAGCAAGAACAATATGCTGCGTCGATACAGAAAACGTGTGAACGATTGCCTGCACCTTATTTTGAAGCATTTATTGCTGGTTGTATCACCGAGACTGAACGTTTTGGTTGGCGCAAAGCTCAAGAAAAAATAATAGGCCATTTGTTGTCTCGATATCAAGGTTTTAGTTCTACCTATCCCAATCTACAGCGTGCTATTGCAGCATATCGGCTGGGTCGAAACGAACAGATGCCTGCCATAATAGGACTGAAAGATACTAAGAATGTATACGATAAAACATTGATTGCTTTTCACGATTCAGATTGTAATACCTGTGTCAATGAAATGTATCGCTTGCGTGTCATTTATTCCCAATTAGAGGAAAAAGGAATTCGGGTAGTTTCTATTGCCGCTGATACGGATAGAATACGATATGAAGAAGCAACGAAAGATTATCCATGGGTAGATAAACTTTGTGATTTTAAAGGTTTCGAAGGAGCTAATTTTTCTAACTATAATGTAATCGGTAGTCCCTCATTCTATATGATAGACAAAAACCGAAAACTCCTGGGGGTGTATTTTAGTATGTCGGATGTAGAAAATGATTTATAAGGTACTAGAAATGATAATGAAAAAGTCAAAATACTTTGCAGCTATTTCCGTTCTGTTCTTCTTTTCTATAATAAATAAAATTAAATAATTCTTTTACCTCAGATAACTCTGGGTCATTTTGGATATTGAATCTTATATCAAACTAGATGTTTGCACTTTTGTTAATTACTAATCTAGTAGTTTGTCTTTTTGAGTATGGCTGTCAAGAGATTTGACGGCCATACTTTTTTTATATTTCTCTATTAAGTATGAATATAAGAGTCTCTCTTTTGTGAAATAGGATTGCAATTATATAAATTTTTTTATTGTTATTTTTTGATATAAATAAATTGTTATATATTTACATACCATACAGTATGGTATGATTTATTGATATGAAAAAAAATAAAAAAGAAGACTGGTTTATACAAGGTATGCTTATTCTAAGCAAGGATGGTTTTTCAAAGATTACTATTGATAATCTTTGTTCAATACTCAAAGTGACAAAAGGTTCATTCTATCATCATTTTGGCAATATAGATGGATTTATTAAGGCACTGATGGAGTATTGGCTCGAAATCCATACCCTATCTTTTATCAAAGAATCGGAAAAAATAGAAAATATTCTAATCAGGCGTGACTATTTACAAATGAAATCTATTGGTGCAGAATATAAGAATGAACAAGCTATCAGGGCTTGGGGCTATTCAAACCCAATTGTGCGAGAGTATGTACAGAGAGTAGACCAGACTAGACTAAACTATTTAATTGATTTGAGAATCAAAAGTGGAGAGTCTTACAAAACCGCTCGTTATATGGCAATGTTGGAATATGCGACTTTAGTGGGCATACAACAATTATATCCGGATTTGGATAAAGACGAATTGACTGAAATGTATACAAATAAAAGTGTAAAATAAAGGAGTGTCGCATTTTAAACAAATTAATACTGTGTAATATTTTAGAACTATGAAAATAAATAAAACTTCAATCCCTGTAGACAGCTTGGTATGTCAATTCTTTCCCGCAAACTATTCAGATGCTTTTGAATGCAGTTTTAATTCTCAAAAAGAAATAAATCCTGATGATTTGCAAATAGCTTTTTGGACAAAATCACCCAAATGGATAGATAATCTATTTAAAATACGAAATAGATTAGTACAGCTAGTTGGTTTAGATAATGGTAAATCAAAGGTTGAAGACTTGGAAGATTGTATTCGTAATAATAAAAAGCATTCTATATTTTCTGTTGCTTGCAAATCGGAGAATGAAACAGTAATGAAATTAAGTGATAAACATTTAGATGCATATATGTCAATCTATGTTTCCGATAAAGAAGACAACCTAAAAACAGTATGTGTCATCACGGTAGTTCATATTCATAATTTATTGGGATATCTTTATTTCTATTCAATATGCCCTTTTCACCAAGTCGTTGTAAAAGGAATGCTGAAATACCTTATTCAGAATCTAAGTAAATAAATATTTAGATTATTTTGTAGACATATTTCTGAAAATAGAAATTGTCTTTTTCATATTCAGTAGTAACTATAACCTCAAACAATAAAAAATTCAATATAAAATATGCATTTTTGTTATTGTTGAATAAACGTTCATTCTACTATAAAATTAGAAATTCTTACTTCTTTCAAAAAATATATACAAATACTGAAAAATTTCTAGATTCGTAATTGCTTAGTTTATAAAGCATAATGTATATGTGTCAAAAAATATTCAATTTTTATAGAAAAAAAGATAGCGAAACCCTTGCATTGAAAAGAAAAGTCCCTATCTTTGCATCCGCTTACCGAGAGAGGGGGCGCTCAAGAAATAGTGTTGATAGGAAATAAAGAAATTTTCAAAAATAGAAGATGGTCTTGGTCAACGGTTCGAATCCGTTATTCTCCACACTTTGCTTTTTTCCATTAGGAAGG
>JASGGC010000018.1:0-32847 GCA_047605185.1 Dysgonomonas sp. | reverse complement strand
AGAGCATCTGACTGTTAATCAGAGGGTCCTTGGTTCAAGTCCAAGAGGAAGAGCAGAAGCCTGTAGAATTTTCTTCAGGCTTTTTTTTATTATTCCGTTGAGGGTACACATGATGAAAAAACTTTAGAATTGTACATATTCTGAATCTCTGTATAAATGAAAGGCTGCATAAGAAATAGTGCAGCCTTTCTTAGTTTGATTTGAATAAATAGAATGAATAATATCTGTTTTCCTTCCCTATTTTTTTAACCTATAATCGAGAGCAGGTGCTCTATCTCCTAACAAAGGTGTATATTTAAAATTGTCTCCTCTTTTTTTATCAAATTCAGCTTTTGCTGCTGCTACCAGCTGTGGATTACTGTATAGGTCAATGGCTGTTAATGAGAATATTTTAGCTGCATTTAGTAATCCTTTTGTGCCGATAGTAGATCCGCCTGATGCCACATTCTGCCAGCTATGCCCAGCGCTTCCCGGTACAAAAACTGCAGTTCCGAAACTGACAGTCGGTACATTCCAACTGACATCGCCAACGTCAGATGAGCCTCCCCCAAGCGATGGCTTTTCTTCCTCCAGTGGTTTTACCTCTTCTGCATCTTTTAGTATGTTTACATCTCTTTTTAATCCTTTTACTATCTCTTCAGCAAAAGTACGTTCCCGTGTGTTGTATTTTACTCCTCCTACTATTTCTATTTTGCTTTGCACAAGCTCTGCTAGTGGGCGATTACCTAGTTTTTCGTAAAATCCAGATATTATTTCACTGGTGACGGTTGTTTGTGTGCCTTTTGCTGCTCCTTCTGCTGCCTGGCCTATCCATTCTACCAAGTCCTTTAATATGTCACGTTTCGGGCTTCGGATATAGTATGATACTTTTGCAAAATCCGGAACTACATTTGGTGCCTCGCCTCCATTAGATATAATGTAGTGTATACGGGATGATATGGGAACATGTTCGCGTAGCAAGTTCACCATATAGTTCATGGCTTCTACTCCATCAAGAGCAGAGCGCCCTTTGTCAGGACTGCCTGCTGCATGTGCAGCAATGCCGTGAAAGCTGTAATCAACCATCAGTATTGCGGTTCCTGTTTCTACGTTTACACCATTTCCAGTAGCAGGATGCCAATCAAGTACTATATCTACTCCATTGAATAACCCATCACGAACCATATATACTTTTCCTCCTCCACCTTCTTCGGCCGGAGTTCCGAATATTTTAATAGTTCCTGCATGCTTATTAGCTTCTAACCATTGTTTTATAGCCACTGCCCCTGCTACGGAACCAACTCCAAAGGTATTATGTCCACAGCCATGCCCACTGCCACCTTCTATTAGTGGTTTGCGATACGGGACAGTATCTTGTGATAATCCCGGTAGTGCATCGAATTCTGCTAGAATGCCAATAACAGGGCTTCCTGAACCATATGTGGCTACAAATGCGGTTGGCATACCTGCCACTTCAGCTTCTATCGAGAAGCCATTTTCTTTGAGATGTTCTTGAAGTAATCTTGAACTATTTGTCTCTAAGAAACCCAATTCGGGATTATTCCAAATTGTTTTTTGTAATTTGTCATATATGGCAAATGACTGATTCAGATATTCGATAGATTCATTTTTTAATGGAGCAGTTTTTCCCTTTCCCTGAGCGTATGCTATTGTCGAGAAGGCAATAGTACATACTAATGTGAGAGCAATTTTTTTCATAATACGTGAACTAGTTATAATATTGTTTTATAATTATTATTGGATTCAATGTTTTATCAGATTAATAATGAATGATAAACAAATAGAAATTAGGTTGTTAAGATATATTGTGACCTGATTTTAGTCTATAGGAGATTATTCGCAATACGAGTGGATATTACAGACAATTCAAGATGTTGATTGAAGTATAAAGGGGATGGTTAGCTAATGCACATTCGCATGTGGTAAAAAGAGTAAATAGAGGAGAATATTATTGTATACAGGTTTGCAATAGAAGATATTGCAAGGCAACTTGTATTTTGCTTTTTAAAGTATTTTACTTTCGCTTCGTCATTGTTAAATGATTTTTTCATTTTATTACCCTTTTTTTATCTCATTTAGGTGAAACAAAGTTATTTATCCTTCTAAGAATTTGAAATACCGCATATGTGGTATTTTATTAAAAATTATTGAATTTTAATCGTTATCTTTGTTGTTGGAATTTTAGTATTTGAAGGACAACCCAACAGATTTTACAAGGAAATCATTTTTTATCGGCTTTTCGGATTTATGTGCATGAATATTAATCCAGACAACAAACTATTACTTCTTAGTAATTCATGTTTTGGTAACAACATACCAGATATTCTTGTTGGATATGGATTCCATATCGTTTTTCAAAATTGTGATATCACAAAACATAGAGTCAATTCAATAGATGAGGTTGATTTAGTTTTGATTTATCTGCCTTCAGATGAGGCTTTAACAATTGATTGTATTGAAGCGATAAGGAAGGACTTTCCTCAATCTCAGATTCCTATACTTTTCTGTTTGAACAAAATTGAATACATTCAACAAGCTTTCGATTCGGGAGGTACTGACTTCTTTCGAACTCCATTTGATAAGGATGAAGTTGTTATGAGGATTGTAAGGCAAATTGAGCTATTTAATTCACCCATACAAAATATTACAGCCAAAGATGAAATTTATTCAATTATAGGCCATGATTTGCGGGCTCCGATGTCATCATTGAAGATGCTCCTGACCTTATTGATTTCTAAGGTAGATAGAGGTTCTATTAGCGATGAAGTTTATGATATTATTAATGTTGCCAACGAAGTAGCCGAAGAGTCATATTTACTGTTAGATAATTTATTGAAATGGATTAAGAATGAAACTGGATATTTGGAACCAATGTTGCAGAAAATAGATTTGGTTTCGTTATCAAAAGATGTTATTGGATTATTCCGATACATTGCTATGATGAAAGGAATAACTATCAATTTTAATACAATAGATAAGGCAGAAATTGAAGTGGATATAGATATGATACGTACTAGTATTCGGAATTTGATAAGTAATGCCTTGAAGTTTAGTCCTAATAACAGTGTAATTAATGTTTCAATCGTGGATAAAAAATCAAGTATTGTGCTTAGCGTTGAGGATTTTGGTTGTGGTATAAATGATAAGTATAAATCACTTATAAGAAGACGAATATCAGATATAAATTCTTTGTCTAATGCCAAACTTGAAACGGAATCGGGGTTAGGCTTGTTGCTAGCTCAAAAATTTATAATTAAAAATAATGGCAGATTCTGGTTTAACTCACAAGAAGGTATCGGATCGAAATTTAGTTTTTCGCTAGATAAAGCATAGTTTATTTTTTTAATTTTCTATAATTTCTCATAAATAGTATTACATTTGCATAGTCTAGTTTCTTTATGCTAAGATATTGAAATGAGGGCTTTTTAGGAAATCAAATGAATCTAAAATCAATAGACGGTTCAACCCAACCATTGTCTAACTAACAGAGGTTTTATGATATTTTTATTTTAAAATTATCTATGTATTGTGGATGTAATCAAATTAAAAATAGATATATAAAAAATATATTTTAAATTCTTGGATAATATCTGACATAAACTTGCATGTAAGACAAAAGAGAGTGTAATTTGAGTAAATAATATAAAAAGGAAGTAAAAAAGAAAGGCTGGACAAGTTACGCTTATCTGGCTATTAATAAAACTTTAATTACAAAACTATAATTTAAAATCAAGAAATCTTTTTGTTTGTAAAATGAAGGTTATTAATTAAAATAGGTATACGGTTTTTAATAATAATTTAAAATTATAATTGAGGATTACTAGCCTATATTTAAATCTTTAGACTTTTTATGTGATGATGAATTTTCAATTTATTATGGAATAAATCCTAGTGTGAATAGAAACAACCTTCAATCCATAAATATTTCAAACAAAGCAAATAATACTATTGTCAAATAGTAGGGGGAGATTGCTTGGACAGACTGTAAACTACCACTATATGAAAAAAAAGATTTTATTACTTGACGATAAGGAATCGATTGCTAAAATCATCAGAGCATACCTTTGGGAAGAATATGAGATAATCTATTTCGAAGATCCTATTAAGGGAATTGGTTGGCTCGAATCAGGTAATATTCCGGATTTAGTTATTTCCGACATAAAAATGCCTAATATGACAGGCGATGATTTTTTAGTATATTTCAAAAACAATGGATTTTACAAAGATATTCCTTTTATAATTTTATCATGTGTAGAGAGTAGCGCAGAGCGAATACGTCTGTTAGAAAATGGTGCAGACGATTACATTGTTAAACCTTTTAACCCCGAAGAGTTAAAAGTACGTTTAACCAAAATATTGAAATAATGGATATTGTATATGTGGGAGAAAACTCTGAACATATAGATAAAATATCTCAGAGTTTGGATAATAAGATATTGGTGCTGTCGAATCCTGTGGAAGTAAACACTTACTTATCTACACGGAAAGAATATCGTAATATTATTCTCTTTTATGAAAAAGACTGTAATTCATTTAAGCTTGATGATATTACATCCCTGAAGTCTGAAATTCAGAATATATATGTAATCTTGATTGCTGAAGGACTTACTCATAACGAATCTCTATTATATCTTCAGTCAGGTGTAAATAATTTGATTACACCATCGATAGATAAAGCTGACATTCGAAACTTAATCCAATTCATCAAAAGAAATAGACTTTTATTGGATGAAGAGGTGAAAAGAAATAATCCTAGTGATTTGAATGTTAGTGTTTTATATAAAGGTAAAAGGTTAGTAGATATAATCCTTTCAGCACTAGCTCTTATATTTCTTTTTCCTGTTTTTATAATAGTTATACTAGCAATAAAAATAGAAAGTAAAGGACCTATATTCTATAAATCTAAAAGAGCCGGTTGCAATTATCAGATTTTTGATTTTTATAAATTTAGGTCAATGTATAAGGATGCTGATAAAAGATTGAAAGATTATTTATCTAAAAATCAGTATGCAGAATCTTTGAATGATACATCAGTAGTTGAAACATCAGAAGAGTATTTAAAAATAAATGAAATTAATAAAACTACAGATCCAATATATGTATATGACAATAAAATCATAACAGAACAAGAATATATTAAACGCAAACATACAAAAGAAGAACATGCTTTTGTGAAGCTAGAGAATGATCCTAGGGTAACAAAAGTTGGACGTTTTATCAGAAAATTTAGTATAGATGAATTGCCCCAATTGATAAATATATTGAAAGGAGATATGTCTATTGTAGGAAATAGACCCCTTCCTTTATATGAAGCTGAATTATTAACTGTAGATGATTCGGTTGAACGATTTATAGCACCTGCAGGTCTGACGGGCTTGTGGCAAGTGGAGAAGCGTGGAGGGGCAGGAAAAATGTCTGCTAAGGAAAGAAAAGACTTAGATGTATACTATGCCTTACATAATAATGTATGGCTCGATATAAAAATAATTTTGAAATCTTTTCGGGCATCTGTGCAAGAGGAAGATGTTTAAAACATGTAAGTATTATGTATAAGATTTTATTACTCATATTAGGTATTATTATTTTCTTTAGTCCTATTGTGGCTCAAAAGAAGAATCAATCACAAATCAATCCGGCTGATTCTATTATTTCTGCAGGTTCTATTACTGGGGGGATTGAGGAAACTGTTTCTAAACCTTCGGATGAAATGAAAGAATCTAATATTAAAAGTTTTGGTAGTATAGAGCTCCCTCCTCTCCAGTTACTATTGAACAATGCCCGTCGGTCTTCTGCTATCGAGTATTATGATGCCAAATTAATAGAAGAGATGGCAGTCTTGAAGACAGAAAAACGAGCTTGGCTAAAGTACATGAAGTTGGATGGTTCCTATAAATATGGTACAACTGGTTTTTCGGGAGAGGGTAGTGGTGATCCTATATTTACATTTTCTGGGGGAACACAAAGTCTTTACAGTTTTGGACTTTCTGTATCTATACCTCTCGAAGATGTCTTTAATCGAGGATTGAAGAATAGAAAACAATCTATGCGGGTACGTGAGACTGAACTTGAATTAGATAGGGCATATGATGAACTCAAGATTACAATTATAGAATCTTATGCAATAGCATCAAAAATGTTGTCTGTTTTGAACCTAAAAGGAGATTTACTCTTATTGACCAATATGAGCTATAGGGATGCAGAAAAAGAATATAAGCAAGGTAAATGTACATTGGAGGTGCTAAAGACGATGAAAGAACAACAAATTGCAGCCACTCAAGATTATGAAGATGTGAGATTGACATTAAACAGCATACTCTTAAAATTGGAAATATTAAGTCGCACACAAATAGTTAGTAAATGAATACATTAGCATATATTAAGCAATTTCTATACAATATACGGTATTGGCTAATCATAGGTCCTACGGTAGCAAGTATTATTGTCTATTTCTTAGTGCGTCATGAACCTGAAACATATAGTGCTAAAACCCAGATATACACAGGTATTATTTCTGGTGAAACTCCAATGGAAGGAATGAATGGAGCTCCAACCAGCTGGTTTGTACTGAATAATACACTTGAAAATCTGACAAGTATAATTGCATCTTATAACACACTTGAAAATGTATCTCTACGTTTACTCTCACAGCACTTGGTAAAAGGGAATCCAAATAAAGATACAGATTATATAAGAGAGAAAAACTTTCACAAAATATTAGACGTAATTCCTCAAGATGTATTAGACTTGGTCGATGAGACTTCCGAAGAAAATACTTACAAAAAACTGGCAGAGTACAAACATGCCAATACATATAACTTCTTATATCGGTTGTTCCACAGTAATAATCCTTATTATAGCTATACTGCATTATCTAAAATAGACGCAAAACGCGTGGGAACCAGTGATATACTAGAAGTTAAATATACATCAGACGATCCTGGTATCACAATCTTCACATTGGCGATGCTTAATGATGAATTTATAGATCAATACGAAAATTTGCGATATGGACAAGCCAATAGTGCAATTGAATTCTTTCAGGCAGAAATCGATAAATACGAGCGCAATCTGAAACAGGCTGAAGACTCACTTGTAATTTATAATTCATCAAACAATATTATAAATTATGAAGAACAAACCAAATCCATGATTTCACTCAACCAAGAAGCTGAACTACGTGCTGAAGAGACTCGTCTCAGATACAATCAGGCTAGAGTGACGGTACGAAATTTAGAAAAACAAATATCAGACCAAGCTGTAAATCTACGAGCAAATAACGATTTTCTGAATCAAATGAATGAGGTTTCAAAGCTGTCTGGTCAAATTACTCGGATGGAGTTGTTTGATGGTGACAATGCCAATAATGGAATCCAATCACTGAAATCACAGTTAGAGAAAGCCGAGCAGGGGTTGAAGCAGATGTCGGACAATACATATGGGCGTAAGTATACAACAGAAGGAGTTCCTGTTTCAAAATTAGTTGATTTGTGGCTTGACGAAAGCTTGCTTCTTGAAAAATCAAGAGCAGAAATAGCAGTTATCAATCAGTATAAAGATGATTTGAAACGTCAATATTCACGTATGCTACCGGTAGGTATAGCAATCAAGCAAAAAGAACGGGCAATAAACACAAGTGAACAGTCTTATTTAACATTATTGAATGGCTTAAATAATGCTCAACTTCAACAAAAGAGTTTGTTATTAGCTAAAGCCGGTCTTAAGGTTATTACACCCCCTTCTTATATAGAAACCATACACTTCAAGAAAGGCGCTGTTGTAATGGTCACATTCTTTGCTTGTGCTATTTTTATAATTAGTTTTTTCTTGCTATTTGAGTTTTTGGATCGCCGCCTGTTGGACAAGCTACATGCTGAACGTTTAACATCATATCCTGTCATAGGTGCTTATCCGGTAGATTCAAGCAAAGCTGCAAATCAATATTTAGGCAATCTAGTATTGAGTAAATTGAAGCCGAATGAATGCAATATTATCAATATCATGAGTATGACGGAAGGAGCTGGGAAAACATTTATAAGAGAGCAATTGCAAGAATATTTGGCAATAACCGAATTCTCTATCAAGCATTATTCATGGAATGATAATATGTCATATTTATCTAAGCAATATTTGATGGCAGAAAATATATACGATTTAGATCCTTCTGTTACAGAAGATATTGTAATTATAGAACATCCTCCATTGCGAGAATTCAATATGTCGGCCGGATTGTTAGAAAAAGGTTGTTTCAACTTCCTTGTTGCAGGTGCTACGTATAAGTGGACGACAGTCGATAAAGGACTATTGGATAGCACAGCTGCAAAAGGGAACAATGTACCTATTTTCATTTATTTGAATGAAGTAAAAGATCGTGTTTTTAATTCATTCATTAATAGCTGATAATATCTAAAATTGTTGAACAGAGAAATATGAACTGGATTAAACGGTTAGGATTAGATGGGCTAGGGGCTATGGCAAGCTTATATTTATTGCTGCCGGTGGGCATTATTGCAATTGTTTTTGCAATTGTCCGCTTCGGAGTAATGGGAGCGGCTATATCTTGCTTATTATTCCTTGCCATAGGAATGTCATATCTGATTAACCATCCGGACAAATCATATCTGTTTGCATTTGTTGTCAACTATTTTTTGATGGGAGCATCCCGCTATGTGACAATTCCCCTCGTCGGAACTATTATGGATATTCTCCTGCTTTTTATTTTGGCTTGTGTACTTTTTAAATCGACTTATACAAAATTAGAATGGAAAAATACTCGTAATCTGTTGACATTATGTGCTATCATCTGGACATTGTTTTGTATTCTTCAATTGTTCAATCCAAATTCAAGATCCAACCAGTCATGGTTTGCAAATGTCAGAGCTACTGCAACCTATTTTATGTTGGTTGTTGTACTCGTACCGGTCTTGTTGAATAAAATGAAAGATGTAAAAGCAATACTTATGATATGGTCTGTACTAACCATTTGTGCTGTACTGAAAGCTTATTTCCAAAAAAGCATAGGCTTCGATTTTGCTGAAGCACGTTGGCTGGCACAGGGTGGCAGTAGTACCCATATAATAGCCACAGGAATCAGGTATTTTTCGTTTTTTACAGATGCTGCAAACTATGGTGCAGGCATGGGCTTTTCATTCGTTGTTTTCTTTATCTATTCTATCTATGTCAAAAAGAGGTCTCTTAAGATATATTATGCTATTGTAGGGTTAATGGCTGCTTACGGAATGATTATTTCCGGAACAAGAAGTGCCCTTGTTGTACCCCTTGCTTCTTTTGGTATCTTTATGTTCTTATCTAAAAACATCAAAGTGGTCTTAGCTGTTGTTCTAAGTTTAGCCATTGTTGTCTGTTTTCTAAAATTCACGACTATCGGCCATGGCCAGTCGGAAATTAGGCGTATGCGTTCATTATTCAACTCTAAAGATGCCTCCCGTAATTTGCGGGCACAAAATCAGGAATTGATAAGAGCATATATGGCTGATAAGCCTTTTGGAGTTGGTATTGGTTTAGGTGGTGGAAAAGCTCTCCAATACACCCCCAATTCATATATTGCAACCATTGCCACAGACTCGTGGTTTGTAGTTTTGTGGGTCGAGACTGGAATTGTAGGACTAATACTCTATTTATCCATTTTTGGAGTTGCAATTATATATGGATCATACATCTGTCTGTTCCGCATTCGTAATGATGAGTTACGAGGTTGCCTGAGTGCAATTGTGGCTGGAGTTGCTGGTATGTTGATTGCTTCATCTTCTAACGAAACATTTGCACAGTTCCCTAATGGAATAATAATATATACCTTTTTCACATTTGTTTTTATAGGTCCGGTAATTGATAAAAAAATTACAGAAGAAGAAAATAAAGAGAAGGAGGTATTGAATGAATAAAATACCGTTGGTAAGTTTTATTACAGTTAATTATAATGGACAATCGGATACAATAGACTTAATAGAATCTTTACAAAAATATATTTCTATACCATACGAATTAATTGTGGTTGACAATGCTTCTGTGCAAGATGAAACCATCAGAATAAAAGCTCAGTTCCCTGATGTTATTTGTATCAGAAGTGAAGTTAATCTCGGTTTTTCTGGAGGTAATAACTTAGGCATTCGGGAATCGAAAGGAGAATATCTTTTCTTTATAAATAATGATACGTTTATAGAAGATAATTCGATAGAAAAGTTGATTCCATTTTTCGAATCTAACCCTCAGATCGGAGGAGTTTCCCCGAAAATAAAATATGCTGATAATTCAGGTATAATACAATATGCTGGTTCTACACCATTGTCTTCCATTTCATTAAGAAATCAGACAATTGGTTTAGGGGAAAAAGATCTGGGGCAATATGATACACCTTATCCGACTTCTTTTCTGCATGGAGCAGCAATGATGATAAGGCGTAGCGTAATAAAAAAGGTGGGAGAGATGCCTGAAATATTCTTTTTATACTATGAAGAAATAGACTGGTCTACTCAAATATTAAATGCTGGGTATCAGTTGTGGTATGCTCCTTTTTGTACTGTTTTTCATAAAGAAAGTAGGAGTGTAGGAGTCGAAAGTCCATTGAAAGCCTTTTATATGACTCGGAATAGACTACTATATGCATGGCGAAATCGGACTGGGATTAAACGATTATTGGCTATAGCCTATCTGTTGATGGTCGTATCCTCAAAAAATGGAATACAGGCATTATTAAAACAAAGGTTCGATATTGTAAAAGCTATTCACAAAGGAAACTTTACTTTTATTAAACTGAAATCAAAACTACAATGATACAAAATATTGCATTCTATTTGGACTATTTTATATATGTACTGATGCTCGTGTCAGTTTCATATCTATTCATCTTTGTCCTGTTTTCTTTATTTGGGAAAAAGAAAAAGATACCTACAGCATCACATCGATGTAGATATGCAGTTATATTTCCGGCATATAAAGAAGATAAAGTTATAGAAAGCAGTGTCGTTTCATTTCTTGAGCAAGATTATCCTTCGAACTTGTTTGACCTGATCGTAATATCAGACCAAATGCAATTAGAAACTAATCAGCGGTTGAGAGAACAGCCTATCGAGCTATTAGAGGTTCATTTCGAAAATAGTACAAAAGCTCAATCTTTAAATTTTGCAATAAATACATTAGATACAGACAGATATGATGCAGTTATAATTCTGGATGCAGACAATACTGTAAATAAGAATTTTCTGACAGAAATAAATAATGCATACACTTCAGGAGTTGTAGCAGCACAAGCCCATCGTGCAGCCAAAAATCAGGAAACAGACATTGCTATATTGGATGCAATGAGTGAAGAAATAAATAATACGATTTTTCGCAAAGGGTATGATAGAGCAGGATTATCCTGTACACTTTCGGGATCAGGAATGATGTTTGATTATAGATTATTTAAGGAGAATGTTTCTCAATTATCTTCCAGTGGAGAAGACAAAGAATTGGAAGCCTTGTTTTTGAAACAGAAAATACATATACAGTATCTCGAAGATGTGTTTGTGTATGATGAGAAAACAAAAAAAACAGATGCTTTCTATCAACAACGCAGGCGGTGGCTGGCTGCTCAATACGGAACACTATTCCGATCTCTGAAAGATTTGCCTAAGGCCATAATGGATTTGAATATAGATTATTGTAATAAGATTTTACAATGGATGATGTTTCCACGTATAATCTTGATTGGCTTCATTTCTGTGATGACTATATTAACATCTGTAATATGTTTGTCATCCAGTATTAAATGGTGGATATTATTAGGTGTATTATTATTGACATTCATTCTGGCAGTTCCTCGCAATATGTTTGATCGAAGATTGCTTAAAGCATTGTGGAGAATTCCCATACTATTTGTGCTAATGGTTCTGAATATGTTCAGGTTGAAAGGTGTATACAGGAAATTTATTCATACCGATCATGAACATGAAAAAGCTATTGATTAACCGAAGTTATTATGGAAATAGTCAAATTTAAAGAAAAAATAAAGCAAAATCCGAAGCTGGCAAAACTACTTCTTACAATGTTGATGCATCCTGTAAAGACTCGTCCAAGAAAGTGGGTAAGAATTTTTTTGCAGCCATTTTATATGAAGAGAGGAAAGCGGTCGATTATATACCGCAGTGCAAGAAGGGATATTGTTCCGTTCAATCATTTTAGAATCGGAGACAGGGTTGTAATTGAAGATTTTAGCACTGTCAATAATGCAGTCGGCGATATCGTGATTGGTAACGATAGCCGGATTGGTATTGGCTGTGTTCTTATTGGTCCTGTACAGGTAGGCTGTAATGTGCATTTGGCACAACATATTCTGCTTTCGGGATTAAATCATAAATACGAAGATGTAGATACAATTATAGAGGCACAAGGAGTTGGGACCTCACTTATTGTTGTTGAAGATGATGTAGTTATTGGAGCTAATGCTGTTGTTGTGGCAGGAGTTATCATTGGTCGCCATTCTATGATAGGAGCTGGAAGTGTTGTTACACGTAATATTCCTCCCTATTCGGTAGCAGTTGGTAATCCGGCAAAAGTGATTAAAAAATATGATTTTGAATCGAAACAATGGATCAAGGCATAACCGATATAAACACGATTAAAGTAAGCGTAATAATGCCCGTCTACAATACCGAAAAGTATGTAGAAGAAGCATTGTATTCTATACTCAATCAAACCTTAAAAGAGATTCAAATCATTGTCGTAAATGATGGCTCTAAAGATAATAGCCTTGAAGTCGTTAATAAAATTGCAGCTTCAGATAAGAGGATCGAAGTGTACAGCCAAGTAAATAAAGGACAGGCATTGGCTCGAAATTTGGGATTGAAATATGCCGAGGGGCAATTCATTTATTTTATGGATAGTGATGATGTATTGGATAAAAATACATTATACACATGTTATGAAAAATGCATTAAAGAAGAGCTTGATTTTGTGTTTTTTGATGCAGAAGCCTTTTCAGATGAAGATGATAATATTTATTTACCATTAAATTATGATAGAAAAGGAAAAATTGAAGATCGGGTTTACAATGGTTTAGAAATGGTGGATCATTTACTGAATGTGAATGGCTATAGAGTTCCCCCATGGTTATACTTTATTAGAAAGAGTTACCTCGATGAACTTCAACTAACTTTTGTCCCTGTAGCCTTGCACGAAGATCAGATTTTTGTAGCTCACTTGTTTGTTTTGGCTCCCAGAGTTGCCTACATACCAAAGAAATATTTTCGTCGAAGGTTGAGGCCTAATTCTGTGATGACTAATAAATATTCTATGCGGAATATAAAAATATATTGTGCCGTGGTGCTTGAATTGCACGAGTTTGCCTCTGATAAAGGTGATGAGGTTAAAACAATGATACATCGTATATTGAAATATATATTCGATCCTGCAATTTATAATGCCAGCATTCTTCCTTTTAGAGAACGGTTAGCCATTCTGAAAAAATGCCAGTTCGAATTCTCAGATTATGTAACCTTTAAGACTAAACTGGTACTGTTATTTCCAGTATTAATTAAAATAAAAGCAATTTTTAAATAAATATAATGTCGACCAAAAAAGTATTATTAACAGGTGTAACATACACTGCTATTGCAAAATATGCAGGTATCGTTATCTCTTTGGTTGTTACCGGAATTTTGTCACGGTTACTCTCTCCTGACGATTTTGGGGTAGTAGCCATTGCAACTGTTATTATTACTTTCTTTGCTACATTTAGTGATTTGGGTATAGGACCGGCCATCATTCAGAACAAAGATTTGAATAAAGAGGATATATCGAATATCTTTTCATTTACTGTATGGTTGAGTATCATCTTAGCATTCTGTTTTTTTGCAGCATCGTGGCTTATTGCCGGTTATTATAAATCAGACATATTGGTAAGTATATGCCAACTTTTATCTATCAATCTCTTTTTTGTTTCATTAAATATAGTTCCTAATGCTCTCCTTTATAAGGATAAACGGTTTAAGTTTGTTGCATACCGAAGTCTTGCTATACAGATGATAAGTGGAGTTCTTGCTGTTGTAGCTGCATTGTATGGTTTAGGGCTATATTCATTATTGATAAATCCAATATTTTCCAGCATAGGAATATTTATTGTAAATATTATTCAATACCCTCAGAAATTCAAATTAACATTTAAGTTAGACGCTATAAAGAAGATATTCTCATTTTCTGTATATCAGTTATCTTTCAATATAATTAATTATTTCTCTCGCAATCTGGATAAGCTAATGATTGGCAGATATATGGGCTTTTCAGCTTTGGGGTATTACGAAAAATCGTATCGGTTGATGATGTTACCCTTACAGAATATCACTGCAGTAATAACACCAGTTATGCATCCTGTATTTGCAGAATACCAAAATGATATAAATTATCTTCGGACAGCTTATATGAAAGTTGTCCGTATTCTTGCTTTTATTGGATTCCCCGCAACTGTATATCTCGCATTTTCAGCCAGAGAATTAGTCCTTATTGTATTTGGCGAGCAATGGATGGCTTCAGTACCTGTTTTTCAGATATTAGCAATATCTGTTGGGGTTCAGATTATTCTTTCTACTACAGGTGCCATTTTTCAGGCAGCCAATGCAACAAAAATGCTCTTTATTAGTGGTTGTATATCTACTCTTTTTGTTGTTTCAGGACTTCTTGTTGGCATTTTTGTATTCGGATCATTAGAGGCAATAGCATGGAGTATCACGATTACATTCACAATCAATTTTGTTCAGGCTTATTTCCTGATGTTTAGGTATACTTTTCGGTCTGCATTCTTTCCATTTTGGAAACAACTAGCTTCACCATTCATATTGACTCTCATAATAGGGATTATAATGTGCGGTATATTGTATTTATTGCCAACAATATCAAACATATTTATTAGTCTGGCACTAAAGTCTGCAATAACAATTCTGACTATAATAATATATATTCAAACGACGAAAGAGTACAACATAATACATAAAATTTCTTCTATGGTCAAGAAGAAGTGAATTGAGTAATAACATAATATATGTATATAATGAATATTTTATATCTTATGTTTCATGGGTTCTCAGAAAGCAGTGGTATTAGTAAAAAAGTAAAGTATCAGATTGATGCTTTAAAAACGTGTGGAGCAACGGTTCGGCTTTGTTATCTTGACGACAACCAAGGACATCAACGCCAGATGATAGATGATGAAATTCTCAAAGACTATGGAATTTCATTGAAAGGGAAATTGAAACGATTGACTGATTATTCAGCCCTCTATCATTATATCGAAAAAAACAAGATAGACCTTTTATATGTCCGTTCATTGCACAACGCTTCTCCTTTTCTTACCAGTTTTTTTAGGAAACTTAAAAAGCGGGGAGTAAAAGTCTTATTAGAAATACCAACTTATCCGTATGATGAGGAATATAAAGGAACTGTACTGGAGATGCGCTTTCGATTGCTTATAGACAAATGTTTTCGTAAATCTATGGCAAAGCAACTGTACCGAATTCTGACATATTCCGATCATAAACGAATCTGGAACGTGCCCACTATCAATATTTCTAACGGTATCGATTTCAATGCTGTAAGAATAAAAAAGGAACGCAGCCGAGTACCTAACACCTTAAATCTGATTGGTGTAGCCGAAATCCACAGTTGGCATGGATTCGATCGTCTCATATGGGGCTTAGTAGAATATTATAAAACACCTCAAGAGGTAAAAGTATATTTTGATTTGATTGGAGAATATGGTCCATTCACGGAATCCTATCAAAAAATAGTAGATGAATATAATTTACAGCCTTATGTGCGTATGCATGGCTGTCAGTATGGAGAGGCTTTGGATGAATATTTTGATAATGCAGATATGGGGGTTGCTAGTTTGGCAAGGCATAGAAGTGGAATTACGAAAATTAAAACACTCAAAAGCCGTGAATATGCAGCCCGGGGCATTCCCTTTATTTATTCCGAAATAGATGATGACTTCGAACAAATGTCTTTCATCAAAAAAATTCCTCCGAATGAAGATCCTGTAGATATACAATCTCTAATTGATTTCTATAACTCCGTTAAACTTTCTCCTGATCAAATCAGAGATTCTATAAAACATTTGAGTTGGGAAAATCAGATGAGAAAAATGCTAAGCTTAATCTAAACAATTAGATAAATACTAAATTGATATGGGACAATTGAAATACATAATAAAGAAGATCCGTTATAATTTTATTGTAGAATGGTATAATGCCTTGTATACATTCCGTAATAATAAACATATTGTGCCAATAGTGGAATCAATCGATTCTACTATCGAAAAAATTATAAAAGACAGATGCTCAGTTAGTCGTTATGGTGATGGGGAAATACTTCTTACTCAAAACCGTTCATCCATAGGATTTCAAAAAAATGATCAAGACCTATCAGCACGCCTAATTGAGATATTGGAGAGCCAAAGTGACAATCACTTAGTTTGTGTTTCAGATGTTTTCGAAGGACTGGATAGATACAGTAGAAGAGCTGTTCGATTTTGGCGTACCCATTTCTATCTATATGGACATCTATGGGATAAATATTTACATAAAGACAGAGTTTACTATAATACATTTATAACACGTCCTTATATCGATTTTAAATCGAAAGAACATAGTGCACATTGGTTCGAATTATTGAAAGAAGTCTGGAAAGATAGAGATGTAATCTTTATAGAAGGTGAAAAAAGCCGTTTAGGTATTGGAAATGATTTGTTCGATACAGCACGTTCTATCCGTCGAATACTATGTCCGCCTACAGATGCTTTTAGTAGATACGATGAGATTCTCCAAAAAGCATTAGAGCAGTATGAAGATGCCCTATACTTAATTGCTTTAGGCCCTACTGCTACAGTTTTAGCATACGATTTGTATAAAAATGATAGGCAAGCGATCGATATCGGTCATGCAGATATAGAATATGAGTGGTTCAAAATGGGAGCAACCCACAAGGTTCCTCTTGCCTCCAAATATGTCAATGAAGCCTTAGATGGCAGAACTCTCAATGATGTAAATGAGGAGTATAAGCGTCAGATTATATGTACTATTAATTAGTGAATATATACGAAAAAGAAATTGCGATATGAAAAAATGGTACAATAAATATTTATCAGTATTTGAGAAACCTTTCGACACTGCACCTTCTCAGGTACTTGCAGAAATAAAAGAAAAGATAGCACAGAAGCAAAGCTTAGAACCATTGGTTACAATTGCAGTTATTGCACATAATGAAGAAACACGACTTTTAAGCTGTTTGTGGTCCTTAGCAGATACAAATACTAAATATCCGATTGAAATAATAGGTATTAATAATAATTCTATTGACAAAACTGCACAAATATTTGAATCAATAGGATTACCAACTTTTTTTGAAGAGCAGAAAAGTTGTGGATATGCTAGGCGTTGTGGCTTGCAAAATGCAAAGGGAAAATATTATATCTGTATAGATTCAGATACAATGTATCCACCAGATTACATCCAAATGATGGTTGAAGTATTAGAAAAAAAGGATGTAGTTGCAGTCTCGGCTCGTTGGAGTTTTATTCCGGATAAGAATCATTCATGGTTTAGCCTGAAAATATATGAACTCATCCGCGACACCCATCTTTATTTCCAAGCCTTCAAACGTCCCGAACTGTCGGTCAGAGGAATGACACTTGCTTATAAAGCCGACTTGGGACGTAAGGTTGGTTATCGGGTTGATATAAAAAGAGGCGAAGATGGATCTATGGTGCTCGGACTTAAACAATATGGAAAAATAGAATTTATAAGATCGGCTAAAGCACGTGTAGTTACAGCCTCTAATACGTTAGATGGAGATGGCTCAATAGCTCAAAATCTTTGGAAAAAAATGAAGACATCACTAAAGCACTTACCTTACTTTAAGAAGAAAAATACTTATAAAGACGAATCATCTAACTTAATTTAAAGTCTTATGGAAATTCTTTTTTGGTCATTCCTTATCTTAGTATTCTATACCTATATCGGTTATGGTATCCTGTTATTCTTTCTTGTTAAGTTGAAGGAGTTATTTATAAAACCTAAGGTCGTATCAAAAGATGTCGAACTTCCAGAAGTGACATTATTTATAACAGCTTATAATGAAGAAGATGTTGTAGACGCGAAAATGCATAATTCCTTATCATTAGATTATCCAAAAGAAAAGTTGCAGATCGTTTGGGTTACAGATGGAAGTGATGACCGAACAAATGAAATATTGAGGCAATACGAGTACATAGAAGTTTATTATATCCCTGATAGAAAAGGAAAAACAGCAGCAATGAATAGAGGGATGGCATTTATAAAAACTCCATTAGTAATATTTACCGATGCCAATACAATGCTTAATAAATCCTCTATACGAGAAATTGTTTTACAGTTCGAAGATGAAAAGGTGGGTTGTGTTTCTGGTGAGAAACGAATAGAAATGGATGAAGTAGATTCTGCATCCTCTAGTGGCGAAGGGTTCTATTGGCGTTACGAATCTAAATTGAAAGAATTAGATTCCAGATTATATACAACAGTTGGAGCCGCAGGTGAATTATTTGGAATAAGAACAGCATTGTTCGAACCTGTATCTGATAATATTTTATTGGACGATTTTATAATCTCTATGCGTATAGTACAAAAAGGGTATAAAATTGCGTATTGTCCTGAAGCATATGCTATCGAAAAAGGATCTTCGGATATGAAAGAAGAAGAAAAACGTAAAATAAGAATTGCAGCTGGAGGACTACAATCTATTTGGATTTTGAGAGGATTATTGAATATATTCCGTTATCATATATTGACATTTCAATACATCTCACATCGAGTTTTGCGATGGACTGTAACTCCAATTGCTCTATTATTGTTATTGCCGGTCAACATTTTTTTGTGTCTTCAGAATCCTGGAACTATCCTGCTTTGGGTAATACTTATGCTACAAATATTATTTTATATAAGTTCTTATATTGGATATAAATTGTCCCAGAAAAAAATTAAACATAAATTATTCTTTATTCCTTATTATTTTTTATTTATGAATATTAATGTTTTCAAGGGCTTCTCTTATCTAAGAAATAAGAAGGGAAGTGGTGGCTGGGAGAGAGCAAAAAGAAAATAGTACTTAAAATAATTTATAATTTTAAAGAATTAAAGCTAATATATCCAGATAATTATAAATAAATATATTATTTCTCAATTCGCTATTTAGCTAGTTATTGTTTTATCACTTGTTAATATAATAATTGATAATTCGAATTGAATAATGCAAATAAGGTTTTTATTTGGTATAAAATGGTTTTTATGTGTAGTTGTTTAAGCAAAGAATGATTTACTTTTGTAGAGTCAAACAAGTACCCTATACCTTATAATAGGTAATGTGTTTGAAAATAGGAACTTAAGTATAAAGACTCAAACTTATAAGACTTGAACAAAATTACAATAATATGTAAAATTGCGAATTACAGAACTATAATAATTCATGGTTTAAGAGATTGTTATTTTACACTTAATTAATGTAATAATTGATAATTAGGAGTTGAGTGACGTGAATAAGGTTTTTATTTGATATAAAATGGTTTTTATGTATAGCAGTCTAAATAAAGAATCATTTACTTTTGTAAAGTCAAACCGATACTCTAAGCTTTGCTAAGGATGTGTTTAAAAAAACAAGAGTTTAGGATTCGGATACTCAAAACTGACATAAAAAACTTGAACAAAATTACGACTATATAAAATTGATAATTTACAGAGCTATAAATAATTTACAAATCTTATCACTTATTTTCGAAAGATATTTCGGCTAACAATAAGCCTGGATATGTTTATATGTATTGTGATAAACTGAAGCCAAACTACAAAGTTAGTACTTGAGATAAAACTATGTATAATTTAATTAATTTTCAAATGAAGAATGTTTATTTAAGCGTATTCGCTGCTGCTGCATTGCTTTTCACAGCATGTGGTAGTGATGAGTCTATAGACTCAAATGACACACAAACCGGAACATTAACTACTGCCCTTTCTTTTGAGGGTGTAGCAGATAAACCTAAAGCTGCTGCCTCTAATTGTATACCTGTGACAAGTTGGAGTAATGTTAAACAAGTCCAAGTGTTTGTCTATGATAACACTGGTAAAGTTATTTACACCAAGGTAGTTCAGCCAACAGCTGGAAGTCACTCATATACTTGGACTGATGTTCCTGCCGGAACTGGTTATACAGTAGGTGTTATGGCAAATGTGAAGAGTGATACAGATCCTATAGATACTAAGATCGGTGCTACTAGTGTTGTTTGGAATGCAAATGTGAAAAATTTGATCGTGAATTCAGCTCTAAGTATTGATATGAAACAAAAGGCTGCTTTCCAAGGACCATATGCTACTTATGCAGGAAATGCTTCTTTGCCTCACAAAGCTAATAAAGCTTACAACTCTCCATCAGAAATTTTTACAGCTTACGCAACATCGGTAAATATAGCACAATCAGGAACTACTACATTAGGTCCATTGAACTTGAAAAGAGAAGTTGCTATGATGCGTGTAAGAATAGATCAGTCGCAAAATGGTAATGATGTAGTTGCACTAAAATCAAATGCTAATGCTTCTATTTTGATTCAAAGACAAGCTACTGGTTTTGAATTTCCGTTAGGAACGAATAAAGGTGGTATTAAAACAGCGACAGCTTCTGAAGATCGCATCGTAGAGGTTGCAGGGGTTAATACTTTCAAATTTGCTGACCCTACATCTCCGGCTTATGCAGTACCAGGTGGAGGTACACCTAAGATCATAGATGGTAATTTCAAACTATGGCAAGATGTAATTGTATTTCCGAATGTAACCAAAGCTCAACAACCGGGAATTACTCCTTCTACTGCAATCGTAGCTGCAGATAGACAATACTTTATTCTTATCAGTGGAACAGCTCCAGTTGGTTATGTGCCAGAAGGAACAACTACTGCTCTAACAGTAGCAACTCCAGTATATTGGTATGCTAATGTACAAGGTGCTTTTGTGGAAAATTCTATTCGTGAGGTTAATTTGGTTTTATTATCTAAAGGAAGTGTAACTCCTCCAGATAAACCGACTAAACAAGGAACTCTTGAAATTACTCTTGGTGATCCAGAACCATGGAATAGTGTTATTCAATCAGAAAATATAGAAATGTAATTTATATATTTTATAAACAACTCTATGCAATACTCTTAGAAGTATTGCATAGAGTATATATTTGAATTTTTTTCTGTCCAAAGTAAAAAGCAAATGAATAATATAATAATAAAAACTATTAAATACTGTTTATCATCTATTCTGGCGCTCGTATGTATGCTTCAGTCATGTACATATGATTACTTTGAGGATGAATCTAACTATGTAATATACGTTCCAAAAGCGGACGTAAATAAAAGAACAGAGACCTATAAAGTTGACGATGTTGATTTACTGATTTATAGTAATGAATCTTTACAGCGTCAGCGTCATTCAGTTTCTCCTTTTGATGAGAATGCACGTTCTCGAGTTGGAAACTTTAATTTTAAACTATTTCCAGGTCAACACTATGCATATTGTTTCTCCAATTCAGCAAGTGTTGATTTTGCAGACACACAATCTTTCAAAACATCACATTTTAAACTACAGCAGTTAGCCAATGGAAGTTATAAAGAACCGGGTGAGATGCTGCTAGATAATAAAAGCCCTTTTATTCATTTTCCAGGCCCAGTATTAACAGATACTGCATGGTACGAACGCAAATATGTTGGGCGTATTTGTGTCGTATTTAAAAATATGGCTAACCTGAACCCTAGGTTAACATACGATAATATAAAACAAGTAAAAATAGAGGCAGAGGGAATTGGTACTATACAATACCTTTATCAAATAACAGATTCAATCAACACAAGATCTACTCGTTTGACAGCCAATGATAAAATGGAATTGACTTCTAAGTTACTTAAGAAGCCATACAGTGGTTTTGACTTCGGGTTTGAAAATTATTTCTTTCCGTCATTGAGTGAGACTACAAAGGAAACAATAACTCTTAATATTAATTTCCTAGATGGAAATGGAGCAAGTTTATATAAAATATCTGTAGGTGTTGTTGATAGGCAAAATGCTAGTCAACCGATGATTTTGCATATGAATCAAACTTTGCTTGTAAAAGTAGATGGAAATGATGTTCAAATCATGGAATTAGGTGATCCTCAAGATTGGGATTCAGAAATTCAAGAAGGAGGAGGTAGCTCCCCTGGTGAAACAGAACATGAGATATAAAGCAAATAAAATACAAATAATAATAACACTAGAAATATGAAATACTTTTTACGATGCTTGCTAGGAGGAATACTTATGTGTATGCTATACTCTCCATCCGCTAAAGCTCAGGCTATAAAGACTAATTTACCATTAATTCTTACTGGGAATCCCAATATTGGGGCTGAATGGTTCATTGGAAAACAATTTTCAGTCAATGGAGATGTGTTATGGGCTCCATATTTATTTAAAAAAGATGAAGAAGTTTTTCGCTCTTTAATTGGTAGTGTCGATTTTAGGTACTATATTAACCCCAAATATTATTATGCTAATGATTTATGGGATGGACTTTATGTCGGTCCTTATGCAATGGCTGGTAATTTTAATATTGGTCTCAAAAATAAAGATAGTGATGATCCTACAGATAGTTTCCGCCGTAAAGGATGGGGAGTTTCAGCGGGAGTTTCAGCGGGATATAAATTTTATATATCAGATCGTTTTAGAATGGATATAAACTTAGGGCTTGGTTATGCTCACTTGCAATATGATAAATATCATTTGGGAGGTGAATATGCTGAATATCCTCTAGAAAGGAAGAAAACTAAATCATATTGGGGACCAACTAAATTTGGTGTTCATTTAGTCTATAATATATTCAGATAAACGATATTTCAAAAAACTCACTATGATTAATAGAAAAATAAAGGTTCGGGTTCTCTCATGCCTGCTTTTGTCAGCATTATCTTTGAATGCCTACTCAAAAGATCTAAAAGAGATTAGAGATGATAAGCAGAATAAAAAAGCTGTAAAAATAGAGCAAAAAGCTGATGGGAAATATGTAAGACAAGAGTTTGATAATGCAATGAAGCTTTATGAATCTGCATTGAAAAATCCAATGACAGACGAGTATGCTGCAATACTTCACTTGAAGACGGCTCGACAATATTTGACTTTACTTAACTACTCAGCGTCTATATCTCATTTTGAGAAAGCAATGTCTCTTAATGAAAATTTATTTACAAACGAAGATGTTTGTAATTATTTAGATGCATTAAGATATTCAGGCGATAAATTACGAGCGATAGTTGTTGCCCGTAATTACGTATATCGTGATTCTTACAAAGGCGATCAACGCTATTTAAATATACTGCATGCTCTTGATTATGAAGATGGATTCTATCCAGTTGGTATACCAGAATATATTGTTAGGCGATTGGATAATCTAGACACTCCATATGCAGAATTTTGGGTTGGGAGAATGAATAATGAGTATTTTTATGCAACAAGCAATAGTCAATTTCATGATCCTAGTAAGAAATTCTATCATCGTACAAAATATTATTCTTTAGATGAGAATTCTGAATATTCAATAAATTCTCATTCTAAAAAGAAGAAAGGGCACAAAGAATTCTTGCATATGATCCCGATTGATTTACAAAATGGTCCACTTTCTTTTTCTAAAGATATGTCTAGGATGATTGTTACTTCAGTCGATTACAATAAAGATAAGACTGTCGAGATTGGAGCTGGTGGAGCAAAATCATTTAAGACAAAGTTATATCTTTCAAAATTTGATAAGAAAAGAAATGGTTGGAGTGCATTTGAATTAGCTTTTCCTCAAAATGAAAATGCATCTTATGCTCATCCATTTTTATTCAACAATGATCAGTCTCTTTTATTTTCTTCCGATATGGAAGGTGGCTATGGTGGCTATGACTTATATGTTTCAAATTGGGATTCGAAGTTGGAAACATGGACAGAGCCTATAAATTTAGGAGCATATGTAAATACTGAAGGAGATGAAATTTCTCCAACAATTGCCGACGATTTATTAATTTTTGCATCTAATGGTCATATTGGATTCGGAGGTTATGATCTATATAGTATTTTTTATGAAAATGGTTCTTTAGTTTATGGTAGCTTGAATCATTTTGATTACCCTATCAATTCTGTGACAAATGATTTCAGTATGTTAAGAATTGATAAAGATAGAGGTTATGTTATTTCAGATAGAAAGCTTGAGTCTAAAGATGATGTATACTATTTTGAAAGAAATAAACTATATCATAAAGATAATCTTATATATGGAATGACTGAATCCAAGGCTATTACTAATGGGGCCATAGATCTTGTGAATAATGAAGGTACCCGTAATCGCCCTCGTCATGAGAATGTAAATCCATCTGTATTTTCAGATAAATACACAAAATCACAATCTATGCTAAGCATTTATTTTGATTTTGATAAATTTAATGTAAATTCGGTGGCTGAAAATGTTTTAAAAGAGTGGATAGGAACAACTGATTTTTCACAAATTCAATCATTGGTAATCGATGGTTATACTGATGAACTTGGTTCTGAGGGGTATAACTATAAATTGTCAGAGCAAAGAGCAAAATCTATTGCTGCATGGCTAGAAGCACATGGAATTGAAATTCCAGTTCAAGTGCATGGTAGAGGTCAATTAATATTGAATAAGGAAGAACAAGAAGGTGACACTCCATCTATTTATGTTGAAAAACAATCCTATCTAGACTCTATCTTAAACCATAAGATTTGGATGAATAGAAAAGCTAGACGAGTTGAAGTAAGAGCAAAAATGAAATAATAAATAAATAATAAACAATGAAGTACAGAGTGAAATTTTATTTCGTATTATTGATTGGAATTCTTCTTTTTGGGTATTCCGCAAATAAGGCTTACGCCCAATATATGCCAGTTGTCTATGACAGGACGTATGGTGAGAATGTAAAATACCAACACATTTGTCCAGCTGCTAAAGGCGAAGTTGTTATGGTTGGAACTGACAATGAAACAACTTCTGTGAACTGGGTTAAACGTGATGGAGAAATCTTATATTCCAAGGTTTTACCTGCAGGTTTTGTCTCTATCAGTAATACTTACTATATTGGCGACAATAAAGTTCTTATAGTTGGACAAGGAAAAGTAAAATCAAAAGGAAAACAATCTACTAAGACAAGTGGACGTGCAATTGTTATAGATAACGCAGGAAATATATCTTCAGACATATATGTTGGTGTTGGTGCTGAAGGTAGTACTTTACTATGTGGACAAGCATTAAAAGATGGAAATCTTATTTTGGCAGGTTCTGTTACTCGATTGGGTGGAACTAAAGCAGGATTAATAAGTAAGGTTAGCTCCGATGGTAAAGTTTTATATGAATATATTGCTACTGAAAGTGGTCCTTGTATAGATTTCGATATCTTTGGAAGTGCTTCAGAATCAGTTAATGCTGCTTTCACTTCAGGTGAGACTACAGATGCTGCTATTGTACGTTTAGATACTAAAGGTAAACCTCTTTTTGTAACTCAAATACCAGATAAAGGCTTTAGTATTGAAAAAGTTGTTTCAGACAAAGATGGTTTTACTTTCCTTATAGGAAATAGTCCTGTAACTGGTGGACGTATAATCAAACTTCGTAATGAAGGAGATATTGTTTTTAATAAAGAAATTGTACCAGGCTCAGAATCTGCAGAATTATCTCACCTATATCTTGCCAATAATGGTAACTTACTAGTTGGTGGTAATGGTGGAGGTAGATGCTACTATTCATTATTGAGAAATGATGGTACTGATTTGCAAAAATATGTAATGAAAGGACGTATCTCAGGAATGGGGTTAGATCCAGTTTCAGGAGAATCTGTTGTTGTTGGCTTTGATGCAGAAAGAGGACGTGGAGCTATTATTGGTTTAGCAAAAGAAGGACGTCAAATTTATCAAAAATCGACAGATGGAAATTTTGATAAAGTACAGATGAATTCAAGTGGAATATTCTTAGCTAGCAAATCTACAGGTCGTGTTTGTATGATTTCTAATTTTGGAGATTTGATGTTCGATAAGTATGCGATTGAAAATGTAAAAGAACCATTTGATAACATTTATTTTACATCTAATGGAGATATACTATTGACAGGCTTTTCAAGACGCTTAGTTAAACTTGGACATGGTCTTTATGTTTCTGATGTAAAAGTAAATAAACCAGTTAATGGATTTACTACAGCTACCTTTACTGTAACACTAACAGGTTATTCATTAACAGATCAAGGTGCTCCGGTTCCAGTTACAGTTGAGTATGCTACAAAAGAAGGAACTGCTATCGAAGCTAATAATTTTATTTCTACAAAGGGTAAATTATCGTTTGTTCCAGCTAATGACGGTGCTAATCGTTATATGATTAAACAAGATATCGAAATTCCTATTAAATCTAATGATTTGATGGAAGGACGTAAAATATTTGAAGTTCGTTTAGGTAAAATAAGTGATAGTTATCTTATCAAACCTATTGGAACAGGTGTTATCGAAGACCAAGAGGTATTTGTGAAATTAGTAGCCACAGAAGAAGGACTAGAAGGTGCTCGTGATGTTGTTTATGAGTTAGGTCTTTTCAAAACTAATGGTGAACCACTTGTTAATGCTACAGGATCAGATGTTTTAGTTGATGGAGTTTATGGAAAAGGAACTGCAGATGGACTAGATTACGATATGGGTGTAACACCTCGTGTTATTATTGGTAAAGGTTCTAGAACTGGACGTTTTAACGTGAAAACATTGAGTGATACAAGATATGAATTACCTAAATCTGTAGTAATAGACTTCAATAAGATACATGCTATCAGTGATGCAAATGTTGCATTTGAAAGTTCATTACTTAGTTGTCCAGGTATAATTGTGGATCAGCCTGCAATGCTATCTATAACAACCCTTGGTGATCATGGTCGTATGAATAATGTAGTTTCTGGATTCTTCCGCTTATCTCTTGTTAGAGCTTCAGATGGAGTATTATTAACAAATGCAACAGGAGGAGATATTACAGCTACATGTGGAGTATTACCAGAAACGACAGCTGTTGAAGGAAAAGACTTTGTATTTACAAACTTGCATGACCTTCGTATTTGGGGCGATGGAAATAGAAGTGCTATTAACTTGAATGGTATTGTTCTATTTAATGGTGACCAAACTGGATCTAAAAATCTTTCTGTAGGTATTAATTCTGTAATAATACCAGATAATGCACCAGCAGTAAATATTGATCCAAAAGGAGCATCAGCTTCCTTTGTGATTAATGAATAATAAAATATAGTTTGGAGGAGGTTTTCCTCCTCCTAGCTATACTTGATTTTCTGTCTTCATTACTTGCAACCTTGTTTTTGGCCGATATTTTAAAATACGAAACTATGTAAATTTTAGGCGTAAGCCTATCAGAAATAAATGAAATATAAGGTACACAAAAACGATATTTACTGTTTTGACATTTTTTACAAAAAATGTGTGAAGTTACTAGTTGTAAGTTTAGCTTATAATAATTAATAATACAGATATACCGGTTTAAAAGCAAGGTTTTGCAAGTTATTATTAAAGAATTGAATTGGAGCAGTAGATTACATTTTATTTTATATTGTCTGGCAGAAATTTGTTAATAAAGGACACTTATAAAAGGAAATTACAAGTTTACAAAACTAAATTTTCATAAACAATAACATATATTAGCGATATACACATAAGGAACTTACACTATCGTTTCAAAATTATATAATTATTGGTGTAATCTGCATATTACACATTCTAATGACTTAATCTTTTCTGGAAGAATAATTAGATTATGTTGTTGATAATAAGATAGATAAATTAACTCAGTTTTACAAAAGAACTATGCGAAAAAATAAATTTTATAAATATATAAATGTATTATTAGCATCTATGCTGATAGTCGGATTTATATGCTCTTGCTCAAGTGATAATGAGTTTGACAATCCCAAACCAAATGAAGAGACAAAATCAAGCTTAAGCATTTCGATTAATGGGCTTGATAATATGAATGATGTTCGTTCGTCGGGTAATGTTGTAAATCCCACTGACCCTAAACGGATTGACGAGACAAAAATCTATAGTCTGGAAGTATTGATATTTAAACCAGATGGAAGTAGAGATGCTTATGCACATATTGACCGAGTGATTGATGGTGCTGATTATAAAGAAATATCTGAAATTAAGAATATATCATTTACTGCTAGTACCGCTGGTCGTGATGTTTATGTTATTGCTAATGCTAGCAACCAATTTTTTTCAACAGCCACAACTCTTACCCTATTCAAGGGTATGTTGGAATCGTTAGCTACCCAAGGTACATATCCACATCCTGGAGTAGTCCCTACTTCACCTAGTGAGCCTCCTATTGGGGGGGTTGATCCTTCGGATTTAAAAACAAATCTGACAATGATTGGGTCTATTATAAATTATTCTTTTAATAATACAGCTACTCATCATTATTTAGGTTATGAGACAGCTAATGGTTTCCCTGGAGGTGTTGATCCAACAGGTGGTACTGGTGCTGTTGTTGGTACAGCGGGATCTCCGTTTTACTTAGAACGTTTAGTTGCACGTGTAGCACTAAAGAAAATTTCATTCGCGCTACCGTCTTCATTAACATTTGAAACAGGTTTTCCTACATCAGAATATACATACCACTTAGATACTGTTTTCCTTGCAAATGTGAAAGAAAAATCACGATTTTCGACAAATGCTACTATACCGACAGCCAACTTTGGACATGGTGATCAGATTGGGTATACTTTTTTACGTACTAACTGGACAAATATAAGTACAACTAGTACGTTGGATCAGAAATTGCAAGAGCCAATTTATTCTACTAGTTATGATATAACAACGAATGATATTCCTCTTTGGTTTTATGCTTTTGAAAATCAGGAAGCTTCTGCTCCAACGAGTTTTGTTATTGGTGTTAGATATAACTTTAAAAGTACAAAAGATAATAAAATAAAAACTGTTAAATGTTACTATCCTGTAGTTGTAAACAGACCAGGGTACCCAAGTAAACCTGCAGGTCAGCATGATTATATTAAGAGAAATAATCAGTATGGTTTGTCTGTGACTATAAAGAAACTCGGCTTATTTTCTACTTCTAGTATCGAAGAATTACGTTCGACACCAACAGAACTTAATTATTTAGATGAATCTGTTATCTCTGTAGAAGAAGAGGTTGGTGATAATTTATTTTCTTGGATTGGCGATAAATATAATGATTAATAAATAGGATTATGAAAACATATATATTAACACAAAGCAAACGTAGATTGACTGATTTAATTATTGCAGGTTCTGTCCTGTTATTAATATTAGGTCTTCAGTCATGTGGCAATAATGATGAAATTACCGATCCTATAGATAATTCTTCTACTGGAACTGAGGCTACTGCCAATGTGGAATTGAAATTTGCTTCGGCTTCGGACCTTGCAAATAATGCATTATTATATGTATTTAATACGACTAACCAGTTCCAACGTAAACAGCTTAATGTGAACAAGGTGGGTAACAAGCTAACTACAAATATGGCTGCTGGAACTTGGAATCTTGTGTTGCTTTCATCAGATGCAAATATAGAGAGTTCTATTAAGTTGCCAGTATTTAATGAGGCTATGAGCACAGCTAAAATGTGGGAAACCCCACTAGATGCTGGTGGTAATTTTTTAACTAAAGTTCCCGAAGAATTGCGTTATGCTTCTTTTCCCAATACAGGGATTTTAGCTAATACGACAAATTATATTAACAATGCAAACCTTAAAAGAAGTGTTGGTATGATAAGAGTTATTTTGACTCATTCTGGTTTTGGGACAATTCCTGCCGGACAGTCTACAACTGACTATATTGAGTTGCAAGATGTTCCTACAACATTATCTTGGGAAAGCAAATTTTTACCAAATAAGATAACCCCAACAGTTTCTAGTAAGCCACTTAGAAATTATTTAAAATTTGATGCAGCTGGTAAAGCTGATACTGTAAATTTTATAGTTCCAGCTCACATGGGAGCAAATGCAGCAGATGTTACTTCACATAGAGTTAAGATAAAGGCTTGTATGATGTTAGGTGGTAGTCCTTTTATCGGAAAAGGGGCCACTGTTATTCCTTCTTATCCAGCACCAAACCAGATAGTAGAAGTTAAGCTTACTTTTAGAGGCGAACCTGATGCACTATTGGATATAAAGGTTAAGGTTAAAGAATGGGAAACAGAACTTAATCAAGAAGAAGATAATTTGCCATTATAAGGAAATATAATTAAGACTGAATTTACCCTGGGATTTTAAATTAGAATTTAGATAGAAGGAATACAAAAAGATATTGATTCATATGAGAGATATTCTACTTTGATTTATTTGAATCTTTTTAAGAGTATCTATTATAATACAACAAGTTATAACAGGATATTTACTTAATAGTAAAAAATTAAAAACATTGTTAGTTTTTATTCCCAGGGTTATTTTGGAATATCGAAGTTAACACATCCTTTTTGACTGAACTATATTCGATTTAATATGATTTCAATTTACTGAAATTGACATTTGATATTTAGTTAAGGAAAATATCATGATGATCAAAATAAGGATACTTAAAATCACTCTAGATGGTAATCGTATAACTAGAGATTTGGTATCTTCAATTAGTAATACAATATATAGATGAAAAAACAAAATAGTAAATATACAAAACTACTTATCTCCTTTATCGTGATGCTATCTAGTATAATAGGAGGGGTTAATGCACAACAATCCATGTATTTTCTTCCAGAAAATACAAAAATAGCAACTCAGTTATCATATACAGAATTTGTAATGGAACCAAGGGATGCACTTAATTACAAATTAGAAAATGGTCGATTAATTGCTCTATTGAATGGAGAAATTTGTGATAATGTGAGGACTGGCTATTATCTTAAGGAAAATGATAAAATAAAGTATTATAGGGAAGATCATTCCATTATTGGTTATTATATACCATCGCAAGGACGGTATTATTCTAGATCTGAAGGTCATAATGATTCTAAAGAACAACAATTTGCTCTATTATATGATAATTTGATTTATACTGTTGATAACAAACCTGTTTATAAGATTGATGAAGGATTTAATCCAGAATTAGTTGGGTTTATTTTGTTTTTTATTTTAGCAATATAATATAATGGATAAATATAGATTAATATTATTCACAGTCCTTTTCTGTCTATTTGGATCCCATATTATTGGGCAAACAGCTCAGGTTATAAATCCTGATGGAGGTGCTGGGTTGACGGATGGTCTAAAAGTACAAGTTAATACTAATGGTAATTTGGCTGTATATCGCCAAAACAAAAGTCAATACTTTAGTGGATATACCTGGCCTGCTGGAGCAACAGGAGGTGTTAGGCTTAATTTCCGTTTTGATAATGGAACTCAAGTGAGTGCATCCGCTATGACTATGACAGCTTGTTCTACAACAGCAGCTTTACAGACTGGAAATGATTGGACAACTAGTATTTCTGGCTATGTAGTCTCCTCACTCGCAGATTCCAATGGTAAAAATCCAAAGTTCTATGTAACTTTGAATTTTAAATATACATATCCGAATAATTATTTTCTTGTAGATTATTATGTCCGTGCCCCTTCTGATTTGATTGTGCCTCAAACTGTGCATCTTTATTTATATCATGATTCTTACATACTAGGGAGCGATTCGTCAAGAGGTTATATGACAACTAATGCTACAGGGCATTTTGTTGGTGACTATCGCGAGGATACTGCAGCTGATAAATCCGCATGTAAATCTTCTCAAAAGGATCCAGTATTTCCTTCCACACATGGATTTAAAACTAAAAATGGTTTTCGAAGTTATTTTTCGGGAGCACATTCTAATCAATTTACTGTAAATAATTCTACTTTAATGTTGCTAAATCAAATTCAAAATGCTAGTTGTCCGGATGACGGGGTTGGTGTTGAATTTGTTATTGGGCCCTTGACAGCCGGTTTAACTCAAGCTAAACAAGTTATGCATGGGTATGGTAATAATAAAGGAGAATTTGATAATGTAGCTGTTAGTGATCCTGTTGTTTCCGCTGCGACCTCATCATCTGTAAAAGTGAACTTTGAAGCAGCAAATTTTGAAGAAGCTGAAGGAAATACTTCCCATTTAGCCAATGCTGTAAAAATAATTGTTAGTGAAGGACATTTGATTGAAGATCAGGTTTGTAATTTTACAATATCTGGTGGTACTGCTGTTTCAGGTACTGATTATACTTATGTCAAAGGATTTATTATACCAGCGGGAGATTATGCAACCCCAAAGACCTTCACTTTAAATAATATTACTATCTTAGGCAATACGACTTGTCAAAATAATAGAACTTTTAATATATCAATAGATAATGAGGCCTGTAATGATTTAGTTATCCCAGGAACTCAAAAGACAACAGTATATACTATTTTAGATGATGATACTCCTACTGTAGACCAACCTTCTAATGTTGTATATTGTAATAATTCTTCAGCTGCTTCAGTTGTATTTTCAGGAAATACACTACCTGGAGGAACCTACAGTTGGACTAACTCAAACACTTCTATTGGTTTAGCAGCCAGTGGTAACGGTAATTTACCAAGTTTTACTGCTATTAATACAACAGCTAATCCTATAACAGCAACAATTACTGTGAGTCCTAAGCAAAGTACTTGTGTTGGAGATCCAAAAACTTTTACTATCACGGTAAACCCTACTCCGACGGTAAGTACCACATTGAGTAACATTACCGCCTGTAACA
>JASGGC010000017.1:0-43162 GCA_047605185.1 Dysgonomonas sp. | reverse complement strand
CCAATCGTGCCGATGGTACTACGTAAAAGTGGGAGAGTAGGTTGCCGCCGTCTTACAAGAGAGAGACTCATCAATATTAATTGGTGAGTCTTTCTTTTTTATACAATAGCATATACCATATCATACAATACAATAGTATAAATATATACCTTATATATACTATACTATCTTGTCTTTATCTGAAAGACTGAAAGATGACATGTATTGAGTTTAATTAAACTTTTCTCCTTAATATTTGATTTTGTTTTCAATCGAAAAAAAATTATCTTTGAGTTAGTTTTTCATATTACCAGTTATTAAATAATAACATATAACATAAGCATGCTCCCTGAAGATATAGTAGACGAATTCGATGATAATAATAACCAAGACTCTTCATCTGAAAATGATATAGAAGATGATGGTTCACATTCTGATTATAAAATACCCTTAAAAGATTTAGAAGGACAAACCCATTTATCGGGAATGTTTCAGAATTGGTTTTTAGATTATGCTTCATACGTAATATTAGAGCGTGCCGTTCCTCATATTGGTGATGGATTAAAACCTGTACAGCGTCGTATACTCCATTCTATGAAACGGATGGATGATGGACGTTACAATAAAGTTGCTAATGTGATAGGGCATACTATGCAATTCCATCCACATGGGGATGCATCTATTGGAGATGCCTTAGTACAATTAGGACAAAAAGACTTATTAGTAGATTGTCAAGGTAACTGGGGAAATGTTTTTACCGGAGATGGAGCTGCTGCACCACGTTATATTGAAGCACGTTTATCTAAATTTGCATTAGAAGTTCTATTTAACCCTAAGACAACAGAGTGGAAACCATCATATGATGGTCGTAACAAAGAACCTATAACTTTACCTGTTAAATTCCCTTTACTATTAGCTCAAGGAGCAGAAGGAATAGCCGTTGGGTTGTCATCAAAAATATTGCCTCATAACTTTAATGAACTATGTGATGCAGCAGTATCCCACCTGAAAGGTGAAGACTTTACTCTATATCCCGATTTTGTTACCGGAGGTTATGTTGATGTAAGTAAATATAATGATGGAGAACGTGGTGGGTCAGTAAAAGTTCGTGCAAAAATATCTAAGATAGATAGTAAAACTCTGGTAATAAGTGATATTCCATATGGGCGCACATCATCATCCATTATGGAATCGATACTTAAAGCTAATGATAAGGGTAAAATCAAGATACGTAAAGTCGATGACATTACTGCTCAGAATATAGAAATACATGTTCATTTGGCATCAGGTGTTTCTTCAGATAAGACTATTGATGCATTATATGCTTTTACTGATTGTGAGATAAGTATTTCTCCCAATTGTTGTGTTATAGAAGATAATAAACCTTATTTCTTGACAGTAAGTAACATTCTTCGTTATACGACAGATAATACATTACATTTGTTAAGGCGAGAGTTGGAAATTGAAAAAGCAGAATTAGAAGAGAGTTTGCATTTTTCATCTCTTGAGAAAATATTTATTCAGGAACGTATTTACAAAGATAAGGAGTTTGAAAATGCACCTGATATGGATACTGCCATAGCTCATATAGATAGTCGGTTGGCAAAATTTGCAAAGCTTTTTATTCGTGAAGTTACACGAGAAGACATTCTTAAATTGATGGAAATCAAAATGGGACGTATTCTTAAATTTAATTCAGATAAAGCGGATGAATTAATTGCTCGTTATAAAGAACAGATTGAGGAAATAGAACATAATATTACCAATATTGTAGATTATACTATTTCTTGGTTTGTTATGTTAAAGGAAAAGTATGGTAAAAACTTTTTACGTAAAACGGAAATACGTAGTTTCGATACAATTGAAGCTACGAAAGTAGTTGAAGCAAACGAAAAACTGTATATCAATAGAGAGGAAGGTTTTATCGGGACTTCTTTGAAAAAAGATGAATATGTCTGTAACTGTTCTGATATAGACGATATTATTATTTTTTATAAAGATGGTAAGTACAAAATCGTTAAAGTCAGCGATAAAATGTTCGTAGGTAAAAATGTTTTATATCTGAATGTTTTTCGTCGCAATGATAATCGTACTATCTATAATGTTATCTATCGTCATGGAAAAGCAGGGTCAGCTTATATCAAACGATTTGCAGTAACTGGTATTACGCGAGATAAGGAATATGATGTGACACAAGGTACTGAATATTCCCGGATTATGTATTTTAGTGCTAATCCAAATGGAGAAGCTGAAACTATACGTGTGATTTTGAAACCTAAACCACGTCAGAAAATATTAGTTTTTGAAAAAGATTTTAGTGATATTGCTATCAAGGGGCGTCAGTCTATGGGTAATATACTAACAAAAGCAGAAGTACATAAGATCTCTTTGAAACAAAAAGGAGGCTCTACGCTCGGTGGACGTAAGGTATGGTTCGATCAGGATGTTCTTCGTTTGAACTACGATGAGCGTGGAAAATATTTAGGAGAGTTTCAGAGTGATGATCAGATACTAGTTGTTCATGAAAATGGAGATTTTTATACATCAAATTTTGATTTAAGTAATCATTATGATCAAGGGATAATTCGGATTGAGAAGTTTAATCCGAATAAGAATTGGACTGCAGTTTTATTTGATGCTGATCAACAATATATGTATCTCAAAAGATTCACCTTTGAAGCATCAGCTAAGAAACAGAATTTTTTAGGAGATAATACTGAATCGAAATTGAATATACTTACAGATACTGTTTATCCTCGAATTCAAGTTGTTTTCGGAGGGCGGGACAATTATCGTGAGTCTTTGGAGATAGATGCTGATGAATTTATTGCCGTAAAAAGCTTTAAAGCTAAGGGGAAACGTTTATCTACTTTCGAAATAGGTGAGATTAAGGAGTTAGAGCCAATTCGTTTTCCTGAAGTAGTGAATGCGGAAGAGAAAAAATTTGAGGTTCAGATAGACGATGATGATGAAATTGATGATAGGCCGGTATCGGATATACTAGACGAAATAACAGGACAAAAATCTTTATTTAAAGATGGTGATTCGGAATAATTCAGTTTTAATATGTTTATTGATATCAGGGTTTTTACTAATTTCTGATTTTGCCTTCACTCAACAATTAATTTCAGGCGAAGCAGATACTTCTAATATACATAAAACAGATACTAATTTCGTTTCAGAGCAATCGCCTATAGTCGATGAAACTAATTCTATTCAGCAGCCTGAGTTGAATACAAATAATTCATTTGTGTTTGGTATCGGCACAGCAAATATGTATGATACTTATTTGTCTCCGTTAGAATATAAAGGTATATCTTTCCGCATTTATAATGAACAGATGAGACGTACTACATGGTTTGACTATCAGTTCTATAAACAACAAATTATAGATTTAGAATTTGCAAAAGGTGATAATCCGGCAAAAAATGCTACTGAATATTGGATATTAGGAAACTATCGCTTAGGGGGACATTACACTGTTTATAATTCAGATGGATTACGAGTTGGAATTGGGGGACTTGGTGATTTTTCAGCCGGTGTTCTTTACAATGATAGAAATGGAAATAATCCAGCTTCTGCCCGTGGGTATGCAAATTTCAATCTATCTGCAATTGCTTCGTACAAAATGAGGAAAATGGCTGTTAGATGGCAAATCGATAGCCCTATTGCCGGTGTATTATGTTCATACAGGCAATCGTACTACGAGATATATTTGGGTAATACAACTAATATGGTCTATTTTGCATCTTTACATAATCAACGTGCTTTACGAAACTATTTGAGTTTTGATATTCCAATTAAGAACTATACAATAAGGGTTGGTTATCTTGGATCTTTTTATCAAACCAACGTAAATGGTATACAAACTCACCATTATACAAATACTTTTCTGATTGGATTTCCGATGGAAGGAGTGAAAAAACAGAGAACTAGAGCAACTAACAATTATTGGGACTAGGATTGAGTAACATTTTTATTTTGTAATATATGTTTAGAGAGGTAAGAAGACAAAATAGAGTATTAGAGGATCAAGGTAGGATTCATGAATTACTATTAACAACAGAATATGGATTCTTAAGTTTGGGTGCAGATTCAAATGGTTATGGTTATGGTATTCCTATTAGTTATGCCTATGATGAAGAAACGAACTCTATTTATTTCCATTGCGCTCCTGATGGGCAAAAAATAGATATGATAAAGCAGAATAGCCATGTTTCATTTTGTCTTGTTGGTGTTACTAAACCTATTGCTAATCAGTTTACAACACTTTATGAAAGTGTTATTGTTTTTGGGCAGGCTACAATAGAAGACTCTGATGAAGAAAAACGTAAAGGACTAAGACTTCTCGTGAAAAAATATTCGCCGGATTATGTAGATATAGGTGAAAAATATATGGATAAATCTTGGAATCGGACTACGGTCTTTAAAATAGCAATAGAGCATATAACAGCAAAGGCAAAATATGGATAAACATTGTTTTGTTTATTCTGTGAATTTTAACAACTAGAATATTTGTGAAATAATTACTTCATTTTATAAATTATTACATCTAAAGAGTGATTAATTATTTCGTAAATTATTAGTTTTGCATTCAATAATAAAAAATAGTATACACAGACTGAGAATAAATATAATAAATCATTGACAGTGAGTATTTCAGATAATTCTTATTTCGGACGGATAATTTTTATGATTATTCTATCCATTTGTGTTTTCTTAGGTTTTAAGAGTATTTTACCCAAACGTTTATTTCCGGAACAAGTAACGGCTAATTCAAATATTGTACTGGATAGTATGATGTTGGAGGCTGTGGCCGATACTACAGAATCAGTTGCTCCGGCTAAAGTTGATGTGGCGTCGAATGATACAACTGCTATGGAAGAAGTTGAAGCGTCTTTCGATCCTTCTTTGACAGCCAATGGCTATATCAATCTAAAACGATTTTATGCTAAGTTACAAGCTTTAGAACAAAATAAATCAGGTAAAGTCAGGGTAGCCTATTTTGGTGATTCCATGAATGATGGTGATTATATAGTACAAGATGTCCGAAGCGAATTTCAAGATAATTATGGAGGGCATGGTGTTGGTTTTGTAGCAGTTTCTTCACTTTCGGCCAGTGCAAGAGCTTCTATTTCGCACCAGTATTCGAAAAATTGGTTTTCTCAGTCTTTCGTTAAGGTAAAAAAGCCGATAAGCCCTTTTGGAATCGATGGGCAAGTCTTTTTTGCCAAAGATCCCGGACAGACATATTGGGTCAAATATAAAGCCCAATCGCAACGTAATTCTACAACATTGAATAATCCTACATTGTTTTATGGCAAATCAAATAATAATAGGGCACATATATCTATCTGGGCTGATAAAGACTCTGTTGTAAACAAAGAGTTATTGCCGAACAATTTATTAAATACTTTATCTTTATCCTCTTCATCTGTCCAATCTATAAAGGTTGATTTTCACAAAGCAGATTCTATCCCTATTTATGGATTTAATTTTGATGATGGACATGGGGTTCATATCGATAATTTTTCAATAAGAGGTAATTCAGGATTGCCGTTGTCTATTTTGAATCCGGCATTGATGAATGCTTTTGATCGAGAGTTGCATTATGATCTGATTGTTTTACATTATGGTGCTAATGTATTAGGATATGGTACCTTAAATTATAGCTGGTATGAAAAAAATATGACAACAGTTCTCAAAAATTTGAATGCTTGTTTCCCGAATGCCGATATACTAATTATTTCTACAGCAGATAAAGCCTCTAAAATAGATGGAGTAATGAAAACAGATCCAGCTGTTTTACCATTAGCCAAAGCTCAAAAAAATTATGCCCGAAATACTCATTCCGGTTATATCAATCTATATAGTTTGATGGGAGGTGATGGCTCTATGGTAAAATGGGTTGATAATAAGCTAGCCGGAAAGGATTATACCCATTTTAATGGAACTGGCTCTAAAAAGATTGCGAAACTTATTTATGATGAGATTGACAAAGGATATCATAAATATAAGAAAGAACAATAATAAATATTAGTTTTGATGAAACAACCCAAGAAAATACTTGCCTCTCTCTTTTTATTAATAGTAATTAGTTTAACATATACATCTACTATATGGGCTAATACTCCTGTAACAGAATTGAAGGATAGGAATCAGTATTTTGCCAATCAAGACTTATTATCTGGTGTTTTTGAGAAACTTTACAATCTTGAAAAATATAAAAAAGGAAAAGTAAATATAGTTCATATAGGAGATTCACACATACAGGCTGATATATTTACAAATACAATTAGAGAATCGCTCCAGGATTTGTTTGGCAATGGCGGATATGGATTTACCTTTCCGTACAGTTTACTACGTACCAATGGTACACGTAGTGTCCGTTACGTAAGTGATGCTACATGGCAAAGTTTATTGAATGTATATCCTGTGGCAGATGTGGGTATGGGGTTGAGTGGTATTGCGTTATATACATCCTCACAACGTTTTGTTGTACAGTTGACAGCCGAAGAAAAATATAAATTTAATACAGTTAAGATTATATATCCATCTGAAGAACCATATTATAAAATGTCTGTAACTGGTGAGCCTTTAGAGGTTGTTTCTACCACTAAAATTTCATCTGCCGGAGGAGTTAAATATCATAAAATCAGACGGGGAGAAAGCTTGTCATCTATTGGACGCAAATATGGTGTAACTGTAGCCCAGATAAAAACTGCCAATGGTATGCGTTCTAATACGATCCATCCGGGTAAAACACTCAAAATACCAACCAAAGGTGGCCAGGCAAAAGCACAAGTTTCAAATTTGAAAGTAAACGAGAAAGATCTCAATTTTGTTCCATTAGTAAGTAAACCATACTATTCTTCATATACGAGTGATAGTTTGCTTGATCATATAATGATTCTTCCGGATACATCAAAATTTACGTCAATGTACAACCTTAATGGCTTTGTTATAGAAAATGATGAGCCCGGAGTTATATACCATACTATTGGTGTCAATGGATCTAAATTATCAGATTATAATAAATATCCACGATTCTTTAAGCAATTACCCATCCTGAAACCTGATCTCATTATATTATCATTTGGGACTAACGAGTCATTTGGAAAAGTTTCTGCTTTAAGCTATATAGATCAATTAGACCAATTTGTCCAAAATATAAGACAAAAGAATCCTCAAGCAACAATATTGGTAATGACGCCACCTCCTTCCATGTTTCGCCGTCGTCGCCCCAATCCATATGTTACAGATTATAGCGTGGCTCTGATGGGGATGAATAATTTGCCTGTATGGGATTTATATGGGCGTATGGGCGGATTAGCAGGAATTGCTCTCAAAGGAGAATATTCAGACCTAATTGCCAGAGATAAGGTACATTATACATCAAAAGGATATCAGACACAAGGAAGTATGTTTGCTTCAGATTTTATAGATGCGTATAATGATTACAAAAAACTAAAGAAAAAACAATAAAATGTTACTCGATATAACAGATATATATTTACCCGACCTTATATCCAATTTAATTGGTGGAATTGATAATATTAAATCTTGGTTTACTTATGATCCTGAAAGGCCACTGTTATTTAATAGTGCCTTATTCTTAGGATTGTTTTTGGTCTTTTATATAATCTATGTTTCAGTAAAATCTCCAAAATTTGACCTGTTTAGGAAAATATATCTAATAGCCTTTTCTTTATTCTTTTATTATAAGGCTGGTGGGTATGCTATGAAAATAAACTTAGGTGAATTTTCATTCTCTTTAAATTATTTTGTTTTGCTTATTGGCTGTGCCATCGTTACCCATTTATTAGCACGACAGATGTATCATCAGACAGAGAAAAGTAAACAGAAAATTTTATTAGGAATTATTATTGTTGCTAATCTGGCTATGTTGGCTTATTTCAAATATACCAACTTCTTGATTTTAAATTTTAATGCAATCTTCAATGGAAATCTGGCATTACATGATATTGTCCTTCCTATTGGGATCTCTTTCTTCGTTTTTGAGGCTATTAGTTATGCCGTTGATTTATATAGGAAAGAGATGGAGCCAGCAAAATCGACACTCGACTTTTGCTTTTATATTGCCTTTTTTCCAAAGTTAGTAGCAGGACCTATTATTAGAGCTAAGGACTTCTTACCTCAGATGTATAAAAAACTACATCTGTCGAAAGAAGATGCCAGTAAGGCAATGTTCTTGATAATGATTGGTCTTATCAAGAAAGCGGTTATTTCCGATTATATATCAACCAATTTTGTAGATCGGGTTTTCGATGCTCCAATGAGCTATACTGCTTTCGAGAATTTAATGGCTGTGTATGGATATACCTTACAGATATATTGTGATTTCTCCGGTTATTCCGACATTGCTATCGGCTTGTCCCTATTGATGGGATTTACAATACCTCCAAACTTTCTTACACCTTATAAGTCACAGTCAATAACAGAGTTTTGGCGTCGTTGGCACATATCGTTATCTTCTTGGTTGCGTGACTATCTTTATATATCCTTAGGCGGGAATCGTAAAGGTAACTTTAGAACCTATGTAAATCTATTCTTGACAATGCTGATAGGAGGGTTGTGGCATGGTGCATCATGGAAATTTGTGATTTGGGGAGGATTGCATGGCTTGTTGCTGGCTATAGAACGATTTATCAAGCAATTTATACCACTGTCAGGAACTACACGTGTAGGACGTGTTGTACGTATTCTCATCACTTTTCACCTAGTTTCATTCTGCTGGATATTTTTCCGGGCAGATAGTTTTGAATTGGCAAAAGATGTAATTACTAATGTTGGACAACTAACTTTTGTTCCATCAGAGTGGTTGGCTATTTTAGAAGGATATAAAAATGTGTTTATACTTATTGGTATTGGATATATAATGCATTTCTTATCAGATAATTTTGTTGATAAAATAAAGTCCGGTTTTAATAAAATGCCGATAGAATGTTATGCAATCTTTTTAGGACTCATTATTTGGTTGATCTATGCAACAGCATCGAGCGGGCCTCAACCGTTTATCTATTTCCAATTTTAATTAGTCTATCAATTTACAAGATAAATGGCCGGAAGATTTATCTTCCGGCCATTTATATATTTAAGTATTTCTATTTGTTATTTATCTTTCATGTTTCCAACAACGGAGACCTTTACGAGGAACCTTTGTTTTACAATATCCGTTCTTGGTTCTAGCTTTGCATAAGAAAACTTCTTTTTTGGGTTTTTCAACCTTTTCAGGTTCTACTGGTTTTTCTTTAATGCTATCGGAATCTACAAGTATATCCTCTTCATCACCCGTTCTGAACTTGTTTTCTAGCTTATATCTCCATATATAATCATTGAAGATCACTATAATTTGTTGATCAGATAATCTTATTTCTTCTAACATTTTCTGATCTTTGTTTTTGTCATCCGATTTATTCAAGGATTTTTTCTTATACTTCCATGTATTATTGTCCAATATAAGAATTGTTTGTTGGTTCGTTGACAACTTAACTTCTTCTAGTAGTTTTTGAGCTTGAGTTACTATCGATATAGTAAACAAAAGTGAAATTAATAATAAAATTCTCTTCATAGTTTTGAGTCAATTTGTTTTACAAAGATAATTAAAAATACTAATACTTATCTTACAACTTTACTTACTATTAATTTATCCTTGGAATATATTAAAATCATTTATTTAAGTAAAAAGATTCAAAACCCTTATATAATCTTTATTCTGATTATATTTGCACCCAATATAAAACAAACAATTAACTCAGATGAAATACAAAGCACACCCTTGGCATGGTATTAGTGCCGGAGAGAATACACCGGAAATTGTTACTACTTTTATCGAAATAGTACCGACTGATACTGTTAAGTATGAGGTTGATAAAGAAACCGGTTATTTGAGTATAGATCGACCTCAAAAATATTCGAATATAATTCCTGCATTATATGGTTTTATTCCGCAGACCTATAGTGCATCTAAAGTAGCTGAATTAACTAATATACAGCTTAGTAGAACAGATATAGAAGGTGATGGTGATCCTGTTGATATTTGTGTATTGACAGAAAAAGATATTACTCATGGCGATATTATAGTAAAGGCACGTCCTATCGGTGGTTTTCGTTTATTAGACCATAATAAAGCAGATGATAAACTTATTGCTGTTCTCGAAAATGATGCTATATATGGACAATATAGAGATATAAAAGATGTTCCTTGCTCCGTAATAGAGCGTTTGAAACATTACTTTACAACTTACAAAGATCTACCCGGAGATAAAGAGCCCCGATGTATTCTTACAGATGTGTATAATGTTGATGTCGCACAAGATGTGATACGAAGAGCCTTAGCTGATTATCAAGATGCTTTTGGAAAATAGTTTCTAAAAGCACCTTGAATCTAGATATCAATTGATTACCGTTTCTTAATTACTATCCTTATCTTTCATGTGTACATTATAATCATCACTACCGGATGAAGTTTCGAAGATATGGAGATCAAAGAAGCTTACAGAGCTTATTAAGTGATTTATCAATTCTGCTGTAATACTCTCAAACTCTACCCATACTGTTGTATCTGTAAAAATATAGATCTCGACTGGCAATCCTTCGCTAGTTGGAGCCAATTGCCGTACCATGAGAGTCATCTCTTTATTCACTCGTGGATGATTGCGTAGATATGAGACAGCATATTGCATAAACAAATCGTTATTTGTGAGGCTATGTTTCCCTATTGCTAATGAATTATCGGATTTAGAATTTAAAGAATTATATTCATTTAGTTTATTCTTTATAAAATCTTCTAATCCTGCTATCTTCTTGTATTTATCCAGTTCCTCATCTGTCACAAACCTTATATCAGACTGTTTTATATATATTGCTTTTTTACACCGTCTTCCTCCCGATTCCTGCATACCTCGCCAGTTTTGGAACGAATCTGATATGAGAGCGTAGGTTGGTATTGTTGTGATTGTTTTATCAAAATTACGAACTTTGACAGTAGTTAAATTTATTTCTTCTACAGTTCCATCTGCCCCATATTTATTCATTGTGATCCAGTCACCAATTTGTACCATATTGTTTGTCGATATTTGTATACTACCTACAAAACCCATAATAGAATCTTTAAACATTAACATAAGCACTGCTGATGCTGCCCCCATAGCTGCAAAAAAAGCGGCTGGAGATTTACCTGTCAGAATACAAAATATACCTACAGCTCCGAATATGAAAAGAATAATCTGTATAACTTGGATATAACTTTTCATTGGTTTATTATGAAAAGCTGGCTTTTCTTGTAGAAGATCTGCAAAAGATTTGAAGACTGCTACAATAGTCCAGATAATCATAAATATCAAATATATTTCGGCAAACTTCACACATGGCTTAATGAAGTGTTTGAAATCTACTAGAATTAGGGGTATTGTACCTCTCACTAGTGAATATGGAATTACTAATGCTAAATAGTGAGGTAAACGGTTTTTTATTGCATATTCGAAGAAATTGATAGAAGATACCTTTGTAATACGCTGAAAAACAAAAATAAGAACTCGTCTTACTATAAATTGGAAGAAATATGCTACGGTGCTGACTATTACCAGCATAACTATTAATTTAACATATACTATCCAGTTTCCAGGAATGCCCCAGTCAGATAGTAGATCTTGCATCCATTGACTGATTGTAATTATTAAACTATCAAAATCAGAATAGGTATTTTGTCCCATAGTAGAATTGTTTATATGTTTGATATTATAGGATGATAAATATTTAATTTTCGTCTTTATCTATTCGGATAAAAGACATTTTCTTATCAAAGATACACTTCAATGTGTCGTTCATATTATAGACCCGTGAGCCAACTAGATATGACCACTTGGCTTTTACATAAACATTACATAAATATGTATCATCCGCTTGTTTTCTTTGCTCAACAGGAATTTCTTTGTATGAAATTGGTTTCAGAATTTCAATTACAGTTTTAACTTCATTTTTTTCGTCATTGTAGCGAATGTGTTGACGAACAGATTCGCCCATATTATTTAAATTTTTCTCATAAGATAGGCTACAGGATGTGGATATGAATATGAAACTAATAAATGCTAATAATAAATTCTTTTTCATTGTATCGTTTTCTTTTAATATAGTCATTATAACATTAATCGATATACATTTGTTTCTCTTTTTTCGAAATTGAGTTTTTGATATAATTTATTGGCAGCAACACGTTCCGGACTAGATGTTAAATCCAACTTAGATGCTCCTGATTGTTTTGCATAAACGATAGCCTGTTCTATTAAAGCCTTCCCAACACCTTTGCCCCGAACAGATTGATCTATAACAACATCCTCAACCCATGCTTTCATTCCTGTTGGTATATTGTAAAAAACCAGCGATAAACTTCCTATAATAGTTTCATTCTCTTTAGCAACAAAAATGATTATATTTGATGAGTTTATTATATCTATCAGATATTCTTTCGCTATAGGCTTATAGTTTGAAGACAACTGTTGCATAAGCCTATTGAAAGCTGTAATTGTCTTATTATCTACATCGCTGAGTATTTCAATCTGCATATTATTTAATATCTATTGTCTCTCCCAAGAATTTGGGTTGCTTGTTTATTAATATATCCATAAATACTTTCACTCTGGCAAACTTTTCTCTGGCTTTTGTCCGAAAAGAATATCTGCTTACTGCTAAATCTTTAGCATTATACCCGTAGGCTGTATACCCATAGTATTGAGCCAAAAAGACAGCTCTTTCGTTATGAAATTTTTGTGAAACGACAATGAATGAATTTTGTCCGAATATTTTATTCATCCGTACTATCGAATCTAATGTTCTCAATCCGGCATAGTCTAAATATATAATACTATCAGGGACACCTGCTGCTATAAGCGCATTACGCATATCTTCAGGTTCATTATATGTTTCACGGCTATTGTCTCCACTGAGAACAAATGCCTTTACTTTTCCTGCATGATATAGTTCAGATGCAGCTTGCATCCTATATGTAAAATAAGGATTTTCCCTGTTCCCTATAGTTTTAGCTGCTCCCAGCACTAAAGCTACTTTTTGGCTCGGGATACCGTCGATGTCTTTAAAAACGTAATCTTTAGTATCATGCTCAATCTTCCAATTTGCAAACCATACTATTCCAACCAAAGCAATAGTTAACAATAATATAGTAATCACAATTTGTTTAATCTTCTTTTTAGTTTGTGCTTTCATCTATTTAAATTCTATCAAGTACTGTTTTTATCAGGTTTTCAATAGAACCTTTGTAGTTTGCATTTGACTCTCCGGCTAATCTGTTGGCTATAATAGAACAGACCGTCATAGCCTTATGTCCCATTAGTCTGCCTAATCCAGCCAGAGGTGCACTTTCCATCTCGTAATTTGTAATAACTTCATCTCCGTATTGGAATGATTCTATTTTAGAATTTAAATCTGGTTTGGCTAATGGCATCCGTACATATCTACCTTGTGGACCATAGAATCCGATTGCTGAGATAGTAACACCCTGTACCATATCGTATCCGATACGCCCGACTAATTCCTCATCGGCTTTTACCACATAAGGAGAGCAATGTAATGGAGACCAGTCGACATGACGTTTGAATGCTTCTTCAAAGCCAAGTTCAGTAACTTCATTTCTACCTTCATAATAATTCAGTACGCCATCGAACCCAATGGACTTGGCAGCCACGACATATGATCCGATCGGACAATGTGGTTGTAAGCCACCGGATGTTCCGACACGTACCATTGTCAATTGTTTAAATTCTTTTTTTACCTCACGTGTTTTGAAATTGACATTTGCCAATGCATCCAGTTCGGTTATTACAATATCTATATTATCGGGGCCGATACCATGCGAAACGGCCGTTATTCTTTTACCTTTATAGTTACCCGTTATTGTTCTAAATTCACGGCTTTGTATTTCACATTCAATAGAATCAAAAAATGAAGCAGTTAAGTTGACCCTATCCGGATCACCCATCATTATTATTTTGTCCGAAAGTTGTTCGGGTTTTATATGTAGATGAAAGACACTCCCATCATTATTAATAATCAGTTCCGAATCAGGGATTATTCTCATATGGCAATTAGTTTATGTATTTAATACAAATATAAGAATTGTTCTAGTTTGAAGATGTTACAAAATTGTAAATAAATGTTACTAACTATTGTATCATCCCTATAATTTGAAATTTTCGGTAATATTTTAGAATTATTATCCATCAATGCTTTTAAAGAAAATTTTTGATTTGATATTTTTATTTCAATCTTATAACAACAATAAATCATTTTATTTATGGATAAACTATTTATTTCTTTGTATTATATCTTGAAACATTATTAATTTTGAAAGTACTTTCCTCTATATCTTTTTATTTTTATAGAAATGAAAAAAACAACATTCAAGATAGATAAAATGGATTGTCCATGTGAGGAGAATCTTATCAGATTGAAGCTGGAATCAGTTGAGTCTATTGCAAATCAGGAATATGATTTAAATAACAGACTTTTATCCATATACCATTCAGATGATGCTCTTGTTATTGAAGAAGCTATCAATGAGTTAAATTTAGGTTCAAAATTGATAGAGAGTCGTAATGTAGATACAGATAGTCATTCCTTTGAACAAGACGAGAATCAAAAACAGCGTCGTGTTTTACTTATTGTTTTAGCTATTAATTTCATATTCTTTCTACTCGAGATGTCTACGGGCATTTTATCCCAGTCTATGGGATTGGTTGCAGATAGTTTGGATATGCTTGCTGATGCGTTTGTGTATGGACTGAGTTTGTTTGCTGTAGGAGCTGCCGTGAGTAGAAAGAAGAGAGTTGCTATGATCTGTGGCTATTTCCAGATTCTATTAGCGTTGTTAGGATTTATTGAGGTTGTCAAACGTTTTATAGGTGTCGAAGAATTGCCTGATTTTCGTCTTATGATAGGCATATCAATACTAGCTTTGATTGCAAATGGAGTATGCTTAATTTTATTACAACGTACAAAAAGTGAGGATGCCCATATACAGGCCAGTTTGATATTTTCATCTAATGATGTAATTATTAATGCAGGAGTTATTATAGCAGGGCTCTTGGTATTAATTCTTGAAAATGGTATTCCCGATTTAATAATTGGTAGTATTGTATTCTTAATCGTTATCAGGGGGGCTTTAAGGATTCTCAAGCTCTCTAAATAATCATCCTTGCTATTTGTACACAAAGAAAAAATATGAAGATATCTTTACTTGTTATTGGTAAAACAGACGCCCGTTATTTTGTAGAGGCGATACAAGAATATGAGAAACGTTTGGAACATTATATTCCTTTCGAGATACAGGTTATTCCTGATCTGAAAAATACAAAAAGCCTCACCGTCGATCAACAAAAAGAAAAGGAAGGAGAGTTAATTCTTAAATCTTTACAACCCGGCGACTATCTTGTATTGCTCGACGAAAGAGGAAAGGAATATTCGTCCATGCAATTTGCTACCTACATAGAGAAGAAGACACATACAGTATCTAAACGTTTGGTTTTTGTGATAGGCGGTCCTTATGGCTTTTCGCAAGCTGTTTATGACAAAGCAAACGAAAAACTGACATTGTCTCGCATGACTTTTTCGCATCAAATGATACGGCTTGTATTTGTAGAACAATTATATAGAGCCATGACTATTCTCAACAACGAACCTTATCATCACGAATAAGCTTATTCGAATCTTATAGACTTGGCAGGCGATATTTTCGCTATCAGATAAGAAGGACCTACCATCATTAGCATAGAAATCAGTAATGTACCTATGTTGATAAGTAAGATGTAGAAGATATTAATATCTATAGGTACTTCCGATACATAATAAGTATCCGGGTCCAGTTTTAGAATACCTGTATATTTTTGTACTAGCAATACCACAAAAGCTATAATATTGCCAAAGAGCATACCTTTGAGAACCAAAAAAGAGGAAACATACAAAAATGTTTTGCGTATGCTGTAGTTACGTGCTCCCATCGTTTTCAGCATACCTATCATATTGGTTCGTTCAAGAATTATGATAAGTAACCCGGAAATCATAGTGAATACAGAAATAGCCAACATTAGCAGCATAATAACCCAGACATTCATATCCAGTAATTCCAACCAATTGAATATCATTGGGTTTATTTCCTTTATTGATCTGGTATATAGTGTGTTCTCATTGCAATCACGAACAGCCATAACTTTGATAAATACATTTTGTTTTATCTCATCTAGCCTACTATAATCATTTACGAGAAGCTCAATTCCACTAACTTGATTCTCTTCCCAATCGTTAAGCCGTTGTATTAATTGTAGTTTGGTGACAATAAATAATTTATCATAATCTTCGAAATTAGTACTATATACACCAGTTATTTCAAATTTGCGGGCGCGTATTGGGTCTTGTACAAAATAGGTAATAAAACTATCGCCTACTTTTAAATTAAGTTTATCCGCTATATTTTTAGAAATAATGGCTTGATTGGTACTAACTGTATCACTCATATTAATAATAGAGCCTTCGATCAGGTTTTGCTTAAAAAAGCTCCAATCATAATCATCTCCAACTCCTTTCAATACAATTCCCTGAAATGCATCATCAGTCTTTATAATTCCGGGTTTAGTTGCAAACAATTCTACATGCTCTATACCTTCAGTCTGTTTGAGGTTATTGGTCAGTACAGAATCAATACAAATCGGATGAGTTTCGTATGATGTATTATTGTCAAAGTTTGTAATCTGGATGTGCGAACCAAAACCAACAACTTTATTTCGAACTTCTTTTTTGAATCCTATCACTATCGATACAGCGAGAATCATGGCGGCCAATCCTATAGCCACTCCGGCTATTGCGATTTTGATGGCAGGTGACGAAACTCGTTTTTCTCCATTTTCACCTCCAAAATGTATTCGCTTTGCTATAAAAAGTTCTAAATTCATTAGTTATTTATTAGTCTTCCTTTCCGTTTTTTTCTTTTAGAATAAGAAACCTTGTTCACTCGATCTCTTTCGCCCTAAGTGGACAAATGCCAGTTCTGTCACTTCACGCCCTCTGGGGGTACGTTTCATAAAACCCTCTTTAATGAGGAATGGTTCATAAACCTCTTCTATTGTCCCCGAATCTTCGCCCAATGCAGTTGCAATAGTCGATATTCCCACTGGGCCACCTTGGAATTTATCTATAATAGTCAATAATATCTTATTGTCTATTTCATCAAGGCCATATTTGTCTATATTTAATGCTTCTAGTGAATAAGTTGCAATATCTTTATCAATCTTGCCCGAACCTTTTACTTGAGCAAAATCTCGAACACGGCGTAATAGTGCATTTGCAATACGTGGAGTGCCGCGGCTTCTCGATCCAATCTCAAGTGCAGCCTCTTCTGAACAAGGTACACTCAGAATACTAGCGGAACGACGTATAATATTGGTCAAAGTTTTGATGTCATAATATTCAAGGTGCATATTGATACCAAAACGAGCTCTTAATGGACTTGTCAGCAGGCCACTGCGTGTAGTTGCACCAACAAGAGTAAACGGATTCAGCTCTATCTGTACCGATCGGGCACTGGGACCTTTATCTATCATAATGTCGATACGGTAATCTTCCATGGCGCTATACAAATACTCTTCCACTACAGGTGATAATCGGTGTATCTCATCGATAAATAATACATCATTGGGTTCCAGCGATGTTAATAAACCTGCTAAATCGCCGGGCTTGTCCAATACCGGGCCTGATGTAATTTTAAAGCCTACACCTAGTTCATTTGCAATGATGTTGGATAGCGTTGTTTTGCCTAATCCCGGAGGGCCATGCAATAAGGTGTGGTCAAGAGACTCTCCCCGCATCTTAGCTGCAGTGACAAATACTTGTAAATTCTCTACAACTTTATTTTGTCCACTAAAACTACTAAAAGTCAGCGGCCGCAAAGCATTTTCAAAATCTTTCTCGTTGTCCGATATATTACCTCTATGTATGTCGAATATTTCTTCCATAAGCCTCACAAAGGTAGGGAAAAAACTAATGCTTTGATTTGTGTATTCTGAAATATTTAAAACCTATTCTTAATGTTAATTCGCCTTCCTTTTTTTTATAATTTTTGTTTTTTATATTGTGTTTTATTTACATTTTCCGCATGAAAAAACATTTTGTTAACATATTTGAGCTTGTTTTTTTATAAAAAGATAAAAATAATTCATAATTTGTGCTTTTGTTTAACAAATAAAATGCTTTCTTTGTAGCAGGAATTCGCTCAAGAAGAAATTTTACAAACTATACATATGAAGGCTATAAGTGTATTTCTATTATTAACCATTTTTTTTATAATATCTTGTCATAGTTATGCTCAGGTGACAGTTGGTAATTCGAAACAACCTGTGGGTGGTGCTATACTCCAATTGAAAGAAAGTGAAGGCTATACTAATTCTAAAAAAGGGTTATTATTACCACGTGTTAATCTTATTACTCCGGATTCTTTATATCCAATGTTTGGTGTATCATCCATTGGGGGAAATGGGCAACAAATATGGTCGCCGTCAGAAAAGTATAATACAACATCCAAAAAGGCAGAGATGGATGCTAATCATATTGGGTTGACGGTTTTTAATATGACATCAGGAAATACCTTATGTCCAGGGGTATATATATGGAATGGTAATAATTGGAAAGCACTAAACTATACTCTTAGAGGAGGAGAGGGGTCTGATTTTGTTATAGATAATGAAGGAAATATATATAAAACTCATCAATTTGGAGATCAAGGCATATGGATGGTCGAAAATATGAGGATAACATCAGATTGTTCTACATATACAGGTACTGATTTCGAATTAGGAACACGAAGTAATCAAAATCAAGACACTGAGAATAAAAAATTATTTTATGCCTATCCAAGTGAAGTGCCTGGTGCTACTCCTACTTCGGGGAACGGGCGTGACCATACTTATTATAATAAAAATGAAAAAATGGGCGTATTGTATCCATACAGAACAGCAGTAAAACAAGATCCGAAAGCTATGGTTGCAAATTATACGGATGTAATACAAGGCATATGTCCTGATGGTTGGCATATACCTTCACTTCAGGAATGGAATAATTTGGCTACTTACTTAAAGAATAATCCAACAGATTATATTACTGCAGGAATACCTCTTTCTCTTGTTGTCGGCAGCGCCAACCCTATGTTATCTCCTGAAAAAGTGCCTGATTATACAGTTAATTTGGCAGCCGTTATTTATAATGCTTATGAAAATCCGGCATATTTAGGAGGGAAAAATTGGACGCAAGTTGCTTTAAGTAAAACAGATGGTACAGGTTTTAATATTTTATTAACCGGATGGTTAGATAATGATACAAATCAATATTATGGATTGCAAGCTGCATTTTGGGCTGCGACTTGGTCTGGTAGCCATATGTCTGTTCCAAACCCGACTACAGGTATTGGAAATGTTCAGGTGATGAATCCTGCTTATGTTCAGTTTACACCTGCATCTATGAACGCTGCATCTAGATATGACAATATGCGCTCAAGTACCGAAATAGAATGGGCTTCGATGAGTGTTCGATGCAAGAAAAACTAAATAGAAAAGAGTGTTTTAACTATAAACTTTATAAATTAAATCAGATTTTTATGAAACTAAAGAAAAATTTATTTTTCATAATGTGCACCGTTGTTGGTACAGCATTATTTATGTCTTGTAGTAATGATTTGGAGACGGATACTCCAGAAGCAAAAGAACAAGGTAGTGAGTATGTAGATGCTCAGGTTTTGGCATCATATGATGAGGCTGAATTGGATAATATTACTAAGGTACTAGCTGAATCAGGAATAGAAGTACCTGAGTCGGGAGAAACAACTAAATGTTTTTACACTAATCAACGCAAAATTGTTGCTCTAAAAATCCAAGCAGGTACTAATGCTGCTGGTGGAGGTCGCACAGTAGAGTCAGGTGTACTTTTGTTGCCTAGTAAAGAAACTTATAATATGAATGCAACTTATAGAATACATATTGCAGCTCCAGATAATATGTTTGCTAATGAAGATGTTCCATCTTTGATATTTGCAAATGGCATTAGTCAATACTTACCTGGTGGTGCTTTGAATCAATATTATTTCTGGGTACAGAAAGCAATGACCGGATGTATTGTATTTATTCCGGATTATTTGGGATTTGGTAGTTCTAAAGGTTCAAGTTTAACTACATATGGTAACCGTACTTTCGTTCAATCTTCTATGACTGATCTAGTTAGAGCTGCCCGCAACGTATTATCTGCAAATAATTATAAATATTATGCTGATGTAACAATGACAGGATATGGTTATGGAGGTTATGTAGCTGCTGCTACAGCTCGTGCTTTGGAAGTAGATAACGCAATCCCTGGAGTTTCTGTAAGTAAATTGGTAATTGCTGATGCTCCGGTTAACTTAACTAAAACAGCAGAACTTGTTTTAACAAATGCTGCAGGTACAACACCATACTTGCTTCCTGCTATTTTATTAGGGAATTATAATGCAAGAGAAATAAGTCAAGCTATGTTAACCCAAGCGCTTAAATCTCCTTATAATACATCTGTTCATCCAATATTTAATGACAACAATGGTATTATAACACTTAACAATGCTTTTCCATCTTCTATCTATGATTTGTATACTAATGAGTTTATCTATGATTTTGGTTCATTCTCACCAGCTGTGAATTCTAATATCCTAGCTATAACTACAGCTTTGTCAAATAGCGATATCCAACCATGGAGACGCACTACTACAACTAAAATAATTGTAAGTAATAATACTTCTAATGGATTTTATCCGATTGTAACTAAAGAATTTGCTACTAAAATGATTAATTTAAGTAGTAGATATTATGTAACAATGGAAACTACAACTAATTCAAAAGTGAGCTTCCAAAGATATATACAAAGCTGTTTGTAAAAAGATGACAATTGTATATTATATTCTTTATTATAATATACTGTAAGTCTACTTTTTTAAAAAATAAAAAGCCTTTTCTTGAAATACAGAAAAGGCTTTTATATTATTCACATGTGCTTTTTACATCACAATAATGATTGTTACATATTCATACCACCACATACAGGGATAGCTTGTCCACTCACATAAGATGAAAGATCAGAAGCAAGGAATACTGCTACATTAGCAACATCTTCTGGTGTTCCGCCACGACGAAGAGGAATTTGTTCTGCCCATTTTTTCTTTACGTCATCAGACAACACACCAGTCATTTCTGTAATAATGAATCCCGGGCAAATACAATTTGCACGAATACCACGAGAACCTACTTCTTTAGCAATAGATTTTGCAAGACCAATCATTCCCGCTTTAGAAGCTGAATAATTACATTGTCCGGCATTTCCTGAAAGACCGACAACTGAACTCATATTGATGATACTTCCTCCTTTTTGTTTCATCATAATAGGAGTAATGGCATGAATAAAGTTGAATGCAGATTTTAGGTTGATATTGATAACCATATCCCATTGTTGTTCGCTCATACGCATCATAAGACCGTCGCGAGTAATACCTGCATTATTAACAAGTATATCGATTTGTCCAAAGTCTTTCAATATTTCGTCTACTACTTTGTGTGTATCATCGAAGTCTGCAGCATTAGATGCATAGCCTTTCACCTTTACGCCAAATTTTGCAATTTCAGCTTCTGTTGCTTTTGCATTGTCGTCGATATTGAGATCAGTGAAAGCAATATTAGCACCTTCTTGTGCAAACTTGAGCGCAATGGCTTTACCTATTCCGCGAGCTGCACCTGTGATGACTGCGGTTTTACCTTCTAATAATTTCATAATGATAAAATAAATTAATTGTTGGTTATAATTATTCTTTGTTTTTTTTCTTTATTCCTTGGAATATAAGATAAGCAATATTTTCTCTGTTAGATTCACTTGCCGGATTTGCCGGGTTTATCTGTCCTCTGATGTAAGGCACTTCAAGTCCTTTCAGTGCATGGTGTAAGATACCGGCAGTGACTTCTGTACTTGGCATCTCAAAAATACCTTCCTCAACACCTTTGTTTAGTATATCTTTTAGAATTTGTATTTCTTTCCTGTCGAATGATTTTCGGACATTCTGCACACGCCATATATCCCTGAAAAAGTCAGCTTTAAGAGTACCATTACGTGCTACAACATTTTTTATGGTGTCAAATCGTGTGTAGAAGAATAACATTAGTTTCTCGTCTGCAGGAAGTTTTTTGTTTGCAACGTTTTGTAGGGAATAATACATCTGATCTAACTCTGTTTCCAGAACAGCCTGATATACCTCGTTCTTATTATTAAAGTAGGTATATAATGTACGACGTCCTTTATGAGATGCAACAGCAATATCATTCATGGTTGTATTTTCTACACCCAATTTAGCAAACAGCTGCCGCGCCACATCGATCAATGTATTTCTGGTTTTATTTAATGCCATACATTAATAAAAAGAATGCACATTATTTAATATAGTGTGCAAATTTAATATAAAATATTTGATTTTGGAGGATATGCATTGCATTTTATTCAATATGTGTTCCTGTAATACTCAGCTGGGGTTATAAATCTAAATATCTAAAATATTCACAATGATCATTTTTACTTTTACAAATCTTTACTTCATATTTTAAGTAAGCTCCAAATAATTTTTATACTTTTGTGCTTTCTTAGGAGTATAATAATTAAACACAAAAGTTGTGGCTAATACAAAGTATATTTTCGTTACAGGAGGAGTTATTTCGTCTTTAGGTAAGGGTATCATAGCTTCTTCGCTCGGCAAGTTGTTACAAGCCAGAGGTTATAAAGTTACCATCCAAAAATTGGATCCATATATCAATATCGATCCCGGAACATTAAACCCGTATGAGCATGGTGAGTGTTATGTGACTGTAGATGGACATGAGGCTGATTTGGACTTGGGCCATTATGAACGATTTTTAAATCAACCTACCCATAAAGATAATAATATCACTACCGGACGTATCTATCAGAATGTTATTAACAAAGAACGTAAAGGTGATTATTTAGGTAAGACGGTACAGATAGTACCGCATATCACAGATGAGATAAAGCGCAACATAAAAATGTTGGGTACAAAATATAATTACGATTTTGTAATTACTGAAATTGGAGGTACAGTAGGTGACATAGAATCACTTCCTTTTATAGAAAGTGTACGTCAATTGCGTTGGGAATTGGGCAAAAACTGTTTATGTGTACATCTTACTTATGTACCATATATTGCTGCTGCAAAAGAGGTAAAAACTAAACCTACTCAACATTCAGTAAAAGAATTACAATCGGAAGGTGTACAACCAGACCTTTTAGTAGTACGTACCGAACATCCATTGAGTAAAGAGATACTTCGCAAAGTAGCTTTGTTCTGTAATGTTGATGTTGATGCAGTGATGCAATCTGTAGACGTGCCTACGATATACGAAGTTCCGTTGAAGATGCAAGATCAGGGAATGGACGAAATTATTTTACGTAAATTCGGTATGCCTGTCGAAGAAAAACCTCTGATGCAGCCTTGGCGTGATTTCTTAGATAAGAAAAAACATGCAAAACAAACTGTACGCATAGGTTTAGTCGGTAAATATGTAGAATTACCTGATGCTTATAAATCGATAAATGAGTCGCTGTTACAAGCTGCTACATACAACGATCATAAATTAGACTTACACTTTATTCATTCGGATAAATTGACTGCGGAGAATGTCGAAAAGGTATTATCATCAATGGATGGCTTGATTATTGCTCCGGGTTTTGGACAACGTGGTATCGAAGGTAAGTTTACTGCATTAAAGTATGCCCGTGAAAATGATGTTCCTACATTTGGTATTTGTTTGGGAATGCAATGTATGGTCATCGAATTTGCACGTAATGTATTGAACTTAGAAGACGCCAATTCGACAGAGATGAATCCTCATACACCTTTTAAGGTAATAGACCTGATGGAAGAGCAAAAGAATATTACCGAAATGGGAGGGTCAATGCGTTTGGGTGCCTATAAGTGTGCTTTAGAAAAAGGGTCATTAGTCTACAAAGCCTATGGTAAACCTTTAGTTGAGGAACGTCATCGTCATCGTTTCGAATTTAATAATGATTATAAAGAAGAGTTCGAAAAAGCAGGCATGAAGTGTACCGGAATCAATCCTGATACTAATCTGGTAGAAGTTGTTGAGTTACCCGGCAAAAAGTGGTTTTTAGGGGTGCAGTTTCATCCGGAATACAACAGTACAGTTCTCGCTCCCAACCCATTATTTTTGAGCTTCATAAAAGCAGTGGTTGCAAATCAAAAAAAATAAATAAGGAAATATTATTATAAACCTAAGATAATTAGATGGATAAAAATACGATTATCGGCTTTGCTCTTATAGCAGCAGTTCTTATTGGTTTTACGCTGTTGAGTAAGCCTTCCGAAGAACAATTAGCACAACAAAAAGAACAACGCCGCAGAGATTCGATAGCATATGCTCAAACTCTTTTAGCAGAACAACAGAAATCTTTAAATACTGATACTAAAAAGGATGGTGTAGATGATTTCTTTGCCCCAACTGTATCAACAGATTCAACAACAAAAGTTGTAGATTCACTTGTTGTCGGAGTATCAAATAATGCTCCTGAGTTCACCACACTGGAAAATGATAAAGTTAAATTGACTTTTTCAACTAAAGGTGGGCAAATAATAACAGCAGAGTTGAAAGACTTTAAGCGTTATGATGGTGACTCTCTTTACTTATTTAACAATGATGCTGTACTAAATATGGTACTGACAAGTAAAGATAGGAAAGTGTTGAATACATCAGATCTAGTCTTTACTAAAATACCAACAGAAGATAAGCAATCTCTTATTATGCGTTTTTCATATTCTGAAAACCAATATATTGACTTTATTTATAAGTTGGCAGAAGGTGATTATCTGATGAAATACGATATCAATATGGTTGGTATGCAGGCTTTATTAGATCGTGATAAAGCAGATATTTTTGAATTGCAATGGAGTCAAAAGCTACTTCGTCAGGAAAAGAATATTAAAAATGAACAACGTTACTCACATATTTATTACAAATATCAAGGAGGCGATGTAGAAGAGTTAAAGGCAGACAAAGATGACAGTGCTGAAGTTAAAGAGCCTTCGAAATGGATTGCTTTCAAAAATCAATTTTTCGGATCAATTATTATTGCTGACGACAAAATCGAAACAGCAGTTCTTAATTCGAAGATGTTGGTGTCAGAAGATTATCTGAAAGCTTTTGATGCTACTATTTACGTGCCAGCTAAAGTCGATCTTAATTCTCAGACTATGCATGCCGGATTGTCATATTACTTTGGCCCTATGGATTATTCTCATTTGAAACAATATGATAGTAATATATCCGATGCTAAACAGCAATTAGACTTGGATAAACTAGTTCCATTAGGTTGGACATTGTTCCGTTGGGTCAATCAATTCTTAGTTATTCCATTGTTTAACTTATTGAAAGGAACAGGCCTTTCGATGGGGATCGTTATTTTGCTATTGACAATCATTGTTAAGTTAGTCATATCTCCATTGACATATAAGTCATTTATGTCGTCAGCTAAGATGCGAGTTTTGCGTCCTCAGGTGGAAGAACTGAATGCTAAATATCCAAAGCAAGAACAAGCGATGGAAAAACAACAGGCAACGATGGCTCTTTATAATAGGGCGGGAGTGAATCCGATGAGTGGATGCATCCCTATGCTTTTACAGATGCCTATACTGATTGCTCTATTCCAGTTTTTCCCGAACGCTATCGAACTGCGCCAACAAAGCTTCTTATGGGCATCAGACTTGTCTACATACGATGCTATAATAGAATGGACAACACATATACCATTATTGGGTACTCATCTAAGTTTGTTCTGTATACTCATGACTGCAACCAATATTGTATATACTAAATTTAATATGGAAGCCACTAATACAGGACAACAACAAATGCCTGGTATGAAATGGATGATGTATTTGATGCCATTAATCTTCTTCTTTATGTTGAATGATTATCCTTCTGGATTGACATATTATTATTTCTTGTCTCTATTGATTACTATTGTTCTTACTTTGATTTTCCGTTATGCAATAGATGAAGAGAAAGTATTAGCTAAGCTCGAAGCCAATAAGGCTAAGCCTAAAAAGAAGAAATCAGGTTTTATGGCACGTTTAGAAGAAGCTCAACGGATTCAACAACAACGAATGAAGGAAGAGAACAAGAAAAAGAAAAAATAAACACTTTAATTACAAACTTTATAAATTTTGAGTATGAAAAAATTAGTATTTGGAGCTTTGGCTTCAGTGTTCTTATTGTCGTGTGGTGGAGGTAATAGTGGTTCCGAGGGAACAACTATTGAGGATGCAACTCTACAACAAGAGCTTTTGGGAGGTGTATATATAATTGCCGGATATGAAGGACAATTAAATCCAGCATCTGATATAAGTGCAAAACCTGATAGCAAAGGTTTCTTAAAAGAAATGCATGAGTATTATGCAAACTATTTTATTTTACCTTTCAAGCCAGAAGATGGAAGTGGGGCTAAAAGAATGTTGAGCAGTGCTTGGGGTATCAATAGCAAAGAAGATTTAATTAAGAGGGGAGAAGGTTTATTATCCGAAGGACACTCTAAAGAATATGCAGAACATCTTGATTTTTTGGAAAAGAACAAAGATGCAGATCTATCTACACTATTTATACCGAATGAACTTGATCTGGTACTTTTAAGATATCTTAAAGATAACTATTCTAGATTCGAAGGTCATACTATGAAAGCTTGGGACTATGCCCGTTACGTTAACAATGTAAATATGGGATATAGTGCAGGCTACATAACAGAGACAGAAGCTAAAGAATTAATTGCTAAAGCCCTACCTCTAGCGCAGGCTGAATATGGTACATGGGATGAATATTTTGATGACTTTTTGTTAGGACGCGAGTTGTGGAATGAAGGCCCTGATTCGGACTATGCTAAAGCAGTTGCCAAAATAAAGGACAAAGAAGATAAATATAATATTTACAACTATGTTCTTTTTAAATAAATAATTCTATTTAGATAAAAGATAAAAGAGAGTTCCCAACCGGGGCTCTCTTTTGTTTTTATAAATATAGCTAATGGTTTAAGGAAAAGTCGAAAGTAAATCTTGGATATATGATCGTTTCATATCTTCCGGTCTCAATATTTCATTATTCCATATTATTAGATCAATATCAATTACTACATTTCCCGTTATTTTATCAGTGACCTGTCGCCCCAATTCTTTTTCGAATAACTTTAATGTGCTATTTATTTCTTCTTTTGTTTGATCTGTATAAATTATAACGAGCTGATTGAGAAAATCACTCTTGTAATTTTCACCATAGGGGATTGTGACAGATGTCAAAGAGTATTTGATATCTTTATACGTTCTATCTAACATTTGTCGGCAAGCACATAGATTGCGCTCCCTATCCTTGTTTGAGCCGATGCTAATTAATGCTTCATTCATAACCGCCGCAAATATACATCCCATTTTTGAAATAAGTATTATCTTTGAGGTGCATAAAAAATATAATATATGAAGTTTATTGCTATTATTCCTGCACGTTATTCATCGACACGTTTTCCGGGGAAACCTTTGGCTGACATGAAGGGAAAAACAATGATTCAAAGAGTATATGAACAAGTAAACAAAGCTGTTGAAGAAGTTTGGGTTGCAACAGATGATGTTCGTATCCAAAAAGTAGTAGAAGCTTTTGGTGGTAAAGCTATAATGACTTCGGCAGACCATCGGAGCGGGACAGATCGTATATATGAAGCATATCAGAAAATAGGAAATGGATTCGATATTATAATAAATGTGCAGGGTGATGAACCATTTATACATCAACAGCAAATTGAAAGTCTAAAGCTATGCTTTGATGCGCCCGATGTTGAATTAGCTACTTTAGTAAAACCATTCAAAAAAGAAGATGGATTTGATACATTGTCTAATCCTAATTCGCCTAAAGTTGTAATTAATAAAAAAAATGAAGCTATCTATTTTAGCCGTTCTATAATACCTTATCTTCGGGATGTCGCTCAGCAAGAGTGGCTAAACTATCACACCTTTTATAAACATATAGGTATGTATGCATATCGTGCAGATATACTAAAAGAAATAACTCAACTATCCCCATCTGTACTCGAAAAAAGCGAATCTTTAGAGCAACTTCGTTGGATTGAAAATGGGTATCGAATTCAAGTTGGATTTACTGATATAGAAACCATCGGTATAGATACGCCATCGGATATGGAAAAAGCATTGATGTATTTACCTGACTGAATAGGTTCTAAATATTCTATTTAGTCACATCTATTTTACTTTTTGTAAAGTTTACTTTACTTTTTGTAAAATAAACCATATATTTGTCTGCTGATAACTAAAGCTATCAATATATGATATCAAACTTGCTACTACCACACTCATTCCGAAGAGTAGGATGGATACTCCTTATTCCTGCTACAATACTTGGTATTCTAGTCGCTTTTTTCGATTTTGAATTTTCTTTTTTAGATTGTAAAGTTTTAGCACTCCTTTCAGGACAGTTAGGTGAAAATCAATGGAAATTTTTCAATGTAGTCGAAAATAACCTGACTAATGAATTAGCAGCGATATTATTTATTATAGCAGCATGGTTTGTCGGTTTTTCGAAAGAGAAGATCGAAGATGAATATATATCAAAAATAAGATTAGATGCTCTATTATGGGCTACCTATATCAGTTACGCATTTTTGATATTTTGTTTTATTTTCATTTATGATTTTTTATTTTTCAGGTTTATGACCGTAAGCCTGTTTTCAATACTAATTATATTTATTATTCGCTTCAACATCCTACTCTATAGGTCAAAGAAAGATGGACATGAGAAATAAAATCAAAGTAGAAAGGGCGATTAAAAATATAACTCAAGAGGAATTAGCAACTTTGATCGGTGTTAGCCGGCAAACGATTAATGCTGTTGAGTCTAACAAATATATTCCATCCACACTACTAGCATTAAAAATTGCACAAGTGTTCCAAAAGCCCGTGGAAGAAATATTTATGCTGGAAAAAAATGATTAATTGCATATCGATGATTCTCGGATTATTGGAATGTAAATATAAAAACTTGAGGTTTAACTAATAACTATATTAAATAGTAGCTATAAATTAATACAGATTTTATGCAGAATAAAATACAATACAAAATGGGTGTTGATGTTGGGTCAACAACTGTCAAAATTGTAGTCTTAGATAACGATTTGCAGATTATCTATAAAGCTTATCGCCGACATCAGGCTAATATTCAGCAAACGTTGGTCGACGAATTGCGATTAGTTTCAGAGCAGTTGCCCGAAGCTTCTTTTTTTGTTAATATAACAGGTTCTGCTGGTATGGGAATCGGCGAACGTGTAGCTATCCCTTTCGTGCAGGAAGTTGTAGCTGCCGTAGAAGTTGTGAAAAATGTATATCCCGAAACACATACTTTAATTGATTTAGGAGGAGAAGATGCAAAAATGGTATTTTTCGCAGACGAACGCCATCCCGATATTCGGATGAACGGTAGTTGTGCAGGAGGTACAGGAGCATTTATCGACCAGATGGCTAGCTTGATGAATATATCGGTCAATGAGCTTGGCGAAAAAGCACAAACTTATGATAAAATATATCCTATTGCTTCGCGATGTGGGGTGTTTGCCAAAACAGATGTGCAAAACTTGATAAGCCGTAATATTCCTGTATCAGATATTTCCGCTTCTATCTTACATGCAGTGGCATTACAATCTATAACAACTTTGGCACGAGGATGCGAAGTTGTAGCCAAAGTGTTGTGTATCGGAGGTCCACTGACCTTTATACCGCCATTACGCAAAGCGTTTCAAGAAGTAACAAAGCTACAGGATACAGATTTTATTGTACCTCAGAATGGGGAATATTTCCCGGCATGGGGTTCTGCATTATTTGAGGAAAAAGAATCTGAAAGAGTTAGTTTTGATTTAACAGATCTGATAGAAAAACTATCCGTAACTACAACATCCAATCATTCAGATGCATTAGAACCTCTTTTTGTAGACGAACTGGACTATATCCATTGGGATGCTAATAGAAAGATAAAAAGTCTTAGTTTTAAGAACTTGGGAGAAGACAAAACCGTAAACTGTTTTCTGGGTATCGATTCGGGGTCTACCACTACCAAAATAGTGATAATGGACGAAGAAGCGAATATTATCTATAAATTTTATGGGAACAATGAAGGTAACCCATTACGCAGAGTTATAGATGGTTTACGTGAATTTTATAAACAAGCTGAAGAAAAAGGTGTTATAGTCAATTTTCTTTCGTCAGCTGCTACCGGATATGGAGAAGACCTTATCAAGTCAGCTTTAGGGTTAGATTATGGCATTGTTGAAACAATAGCTCACTTATCGGGTGCTCAATATGTAGATCCAAATGTGTCTTTCATTCTCGACATTGGGGGACAGGATATAAAATCAATCTTTATCAATAATGGGTTGATTTCGAATATAGAATTAAACGAGGCATGTTCAGCAGGCTGTGGCTCATTTTTACAAAACTTTGCATCTACAATGAATATGCCACTGTCAGACTTTGCTCGCGCTGCGTGTCTGGCAAAGCATCCTAGCGACTTAGGCTCTCGTTGTACTGTATTTATGAACTCCAAGGTAAAACAGTCACTTCGTGAAAATGCAGGAAATGATGATATTGCTGCCGGATTAGCCTATTCAGTAGTCAAAAACTGTTTATATAAAGTATTAAAAATATCTAATCTCAATATATTAGGTGACAATATTGTCGTTCAGGGAGGTACATTCCGAAACGATGCCGTATATCGTGCATTAGAAATGTTATCCGGAAAGACAGTAAGTTCTACCGACCATCCCGAACTTATGGGGGCATTAGGTGCTGCTCTTTATTCTCAACGCTTGTGGGAAAAGGGGAATAAAGAAACTACATTTTTGGGTAAAGAAGCTCTATTGGATACCTCTACTATAAATACAAGAGAATTGACCTGTAAAGGTTGTACAAATTTATGCTCGGTATTACGATTCAAATTCGATAATGGAAATATCTGCTTTGCCGGTAACAAATGTGAAAAAGTATTCTTTAATAAAAATGTAGAGCGTAAAGTTGGATATAATGCTTTCGATAAAAAGAATGAGATATTATTTGAACGTCCTGTTCTAGCCGAAAATATAGAAAAAGGAAAGACTATCGGCATACCTCGTGTACTGAATATGTTCGATAATTATCCGTTCTGGCATACACTACTTACCGAATGTGGTTTTAATGTACGCATTTCTCCCGAATCTACCTTCCCTCTCTATCAAAAAGGGGTAGGGGGAATAATGTCTGATAATATCTGTTTTCCTGCCAAACTCGTACACGGACACATTCTTGCATTGATAGATCAGAAAGTAGATCGTATTTTTTACCCGATTGTACCCAAAGAAGAAAAAGAATTTGGAGGCTCCTCCAATTCATTCAACTGTCCTGTCGTAAGCGGTTATCCCGATGTCATTAGCAGTTCAGTAGATCCTGAAGGAAAATTTGGTATCGCATTCGACGAGCCTGTTATAACATTCAGTAGGGACAAAGCTCTTTATAAGGGATGCTATACATATCTATCGGAGCTAGGCGTTTCAAAATCAGTTTTCGATAAGGCATTTAAGAATGCACAAGAGGTAAGAGGTGGTTTGAAAGCTCAACTTCGTGACTATCAAGTTGACTTGCTGAATAGAGCTGTAGAGAGTGGCGAATTAGCTTTTGTAGTGGCAGGACGACCTTACCATGCAGATCCTCTGATCCATCAGAAAGTCGGTCAGATTCTAGCTGACTTAGGTGTTATTGTTTTGACGGATGACGTATTCCGTAAGCCAGAAAGCCAAGGATTCGGTAAATTGAATATTATTTCACAATGGTCGTATCCAAACCGTGTGGTACAAGCTGCTATGGAAGTCGCTAAATTACCTCAGAATATACAATTGATTCAGTTAAATTCATTTGGTTGTGGTCCCGATTCATTTTTTATGGACGAGACACGCGATGTACTGAAAGCTGTCGGTAAAAATATTACAGTACTCCGTATTGATGAGATAGCCAGTCCCGGTTCTATCCGCCTTCGCTTACGTTCGTTAGTTGAATCTTTAAAAGCAATGAAAGGTGGTCAGAATATAGACCAAAAACAATATAGTGGATATTCTGTGCCCTACACAGCATCTGATAAAAATAAGACTATTTTAGTTCCTTGGTTAGCTGACTTCTTATCTCCGTTTGTCCCTGCATTAGGTGAACTGTTAGGATTGAAAACCGAAAATCTGCCTAAATCGCATAAAGCCGCAGCAGATAAAGGATTGATGTATGGAAACAATGAAGTATGCTATCCATCAACCTTGATACTTGGCGACATCATTCACACATTACAATCAGGACAGTATGACGTGAAAGATATTGTATTGGCTATTACCCAGACAGGAGGGCAATGCCGTGCAACGAACTATATTGCTCAAATAAAAAGTGGATTGTTGAATGCCGGATTTAATGATATTCCGGTAATAGCACTTGGAGCAGGTGAGACCTATCAGAACGATGAAAGTGAATTCAATCTGAAATGGAAGAAAATAGCGAAAATAGCGATTCCATTAGTGCTTTATGGAGACGGATTACAGATGATGCATAGTGCTATATCGGTGCGTGAAAAGAAGGCTGGTGCAGCTCAGGAAATTTTTGATTTCTACATAGAACGGGGGATAGATGCCGTTCGTGCAAATAATCCTAAAACATTGATGCGTTTATTAAAAGAAGCGGTTGAAGACTTCAATAATGTGCCGATTTACGATAGAGAATACTCCAAAGTAGGATTGATCGGAGAGATATTTGTAAAGTATAATAATTATGCCCAGTCTAATATAACGGAATGGCTTCGATCCAAAAATGTAGAAGTTTCTACACCACCGATATTGGATTTCTTGCTTCAGTTTTTTGTTAATAGCAAAGTCAATGCAGAGATTGGTTTGGAAGAACCTTCCATTTTCGAAAAGTCTCTAAAACCACTTATCTGGATGTATATTAATTCGAAAGTGAAAAAGTCTGAAAAGATTTTATCTAAATTCAAATTTTATGAAGAATCAGAGTCTATATTTGCTAAAGCAGAAGCAGCATCGCAAATACTTAACTTATCCAATCAGTTTGGAGAAGGCTGGATGATTGCTGGTGAAGTAGCTCATTATGCCCGTAAAGGAGTAAACAAAGTAGTTTGTATACAACCATTCGGGTGTATTGCCAATCATGTGGTAGCTAAGGGTATAGAGAAAAAAATAAAGGCTATCTATCCGAATATGAATATTTTGTATCTTGATATTGATGGTGGTATTGCTGAGGTGAATCTGCAAAATAGGCTTCACTTTATGATTTAGGGTTCTTGATCAACTATTTTATATAAACGACTAAGTGCACTAACTAACAGTTTGTTAATTGGTGCACTTTTTTATTTTTGTCAACTTATCAATTATTTTTTAGTAGTCTTTATAACCGCCATTAAATCATCATCGCCTAATTGCATATCGGAAGCTTTCTGGTACATTCTTAATATAGCAGGCGATAATTCACTATTTAGACCTTCGTCCATTGCCAATTTTATATCCTTGAGCATATATTTTAGCGGGAAAGCAGCCGGATAGTTATTGTTGATGATAGATGGAGTTTTCATTTTCGACATAGGGCTGCCACACGCACTTTCGTTAACTATCAACATCATTGCTTCTTTATCGATTCCGTGTTGTTCTGCAAAAGAGACTGTTTCTGACAATCCACCAATTATAACAGACATATAATAGTTTATTGCCAGTTTTGCTTTGCTGCCTGCCCCTGCGTTGCCCAACAGCAAAGATAATTTACCTAATTTTTCAAACAAAGGTGTAGCTTTGTCATAGTCCTTATCTTTTCCGCCTACTAATATTAACAATGTAGCATCCATCGCCGGTTTTACACTTCCAGACACGGGTGCATCAAGATAAGAGGCACCTTCTTTGTAACATCTGTCGGACAATGAGATTGCTAAATTAGGAGATATTGTACTCATATTGATAAATAATTTACCATGTACATCACATTTCAGCAACTCTGTAAAGACTGATTCAACAACTTCATCGTTCGATAACATTACAAAAATTACATCCGAGTTTTTACATAATTCATCTATCGATGCACTTGCTTTTGCACCGGCATCAATAAGTGTTTCCATCTTTCCTCGTGTCCTATTATACACATTGACCTGAAATCCGGATTTGACAAGGTTCATAGACATCGGGATTCCCATATTACCTAAACCAATCCAACCAATACGTTCTGTTTCCATGCTTTATACTTAATTTGATAATTCCTTAATAGATTCTAGATCTTAAATTTACACATAAATCATGTCTTACATATTCATATAAATAAAAAAAGCGGACATATATCCGCTTTTTTTATTTATATGAATATAGTCAATGTTTATTGAAGCTCTACATCAACATCTTCTCCGGTAAATGGATTGATCGTTACGTCAAATCCGACCTTTTGTTCATTCATCAATTTATGGTCTATAGTAACCTTATAGTTTTTGTTATTTTCAAGTACATTGAAGCTACCTAGTTTTATCGTTTTTATAATTTGTTGCAGCCTCAAAAATTTAATTTCTATACTAACGCTACTATCACTGGCTGCAGTGTATGTTCTCGCACTGAAATGATTATTTGCTAAGAAACTCTCAAGAGGCATTTCTGCAAATTTTCCAGCAGCCGGAAATTCATTTGCCCCAATAGTGTATCCTTTTGCTTTAATATCTTTTATCGAGAATCCTTTAAGATTAGGGTTGGCATATATAATGATTCCATCAGCATATTCAGGAATTTCCATTTTATCCAGATTATGCATATTCAAGGTTATATAAGACCAAGTTGGTTCTAGCTTGATAGCTACCGTATTATTCTCTTTTCCTACAACCAGATCGAAAGTATTATAATAAGTTTCAGAATTATTAGAATTTAAAGCACTTGATGGACTGGTGTTTGGGGTATAATAATCAGTGAAATAATTGATTGGATTGATGTAATAGTAGTGTGGTATCTGATAGTTTCCACATTTTCCTGTAACGATGGCTACATGATAGTTTCCTTCAGGTAGAGTATCTTTAATCAGAGCTTTGCCCTCACTTACAATTTTGTTCCAAGACTCAGCTCCGGTAATTTTATTTGAGTATACTTCGCCAGATTCGCTATAAATGATATATTGTAGAAATTGTTGTCCATAGTATTGATTATTTGGGGATGATTTAGGATCATTAATCGGTTCTGCTTCCACACTGAATGCATCACTTTCGATATTGAATGTTACAGGAAACATTTTTTTTGATAGTACATTTTCAGGGTTTGTGAAACCTTCGTCTTGACTACATGATGTAAGTAGTATTATACTATATACAAAGAAGAGTAATTTTTTCATAATAATTGTTTTAGATAGTTTTGTTAATTTGTGTTTTATTAGTGTTAAATAAGTGTTTTAACAAACAAATTTAACTAATATTTCTCAGTAATATTGAATTATAAAACAATAAACTGATATATTTTTCACTAAATATTATTACCATTCACATATTTTATAGTTATACTCTATGCTGTAGAGAAGTTTCTGTACAACTTTTTTTCATACCTTTGTATTCTATAATTATACGATTCTAAACATGGTAGATACTAAAGAGCAATTTGAGCATGTTATCGCAATATGTCGTGGTCTGTTTTCGAACAAATTAAAAGATTATGGTGCTTCATGGCGCATCCTTCGCCCTCAATCTGTAACCGATCAAATATTAATAAAAGCAAAACGCATACGTAGTATCGAAGAAAAAGGCGTGAGTCTGATAAATGAAGGTATAGAGCCTGAGTTTATCGGAATTGTTAATTATGGGATTATCGGACTTATTCAGTTAGAATTAGGATATTCCGACTCTGTAGATATGAGTGTTGATGAAGTTATGTCTTTGTACGATAAGCATATGACACAAACAAAAGAGTTGATGTATGCTAAAAACCATGATTATGACGAAGCTTGGAGAGCAATGCGTATCAGCTCATATACAGATCTTATCCTTACAAAAATATACCGCACTAAGCAAATCGAAGAAAATAAGGGTGCAACAATTGTTTCCGAAGGTATAGATGCTAATTATATGGATATGGTAAATTATTCATTATTTGGGCTTATTAAATTAGAATTTCCGGAAAACGAAAACTAAATTTCAGATATGGCAGCAAAAAAAGATGTAGCGATAAAGATTTTGGTAGAAGTAGCCCGTGTTTTGTTGGGAGCTACTTTTGTTTTTTCAGGTTTTGTTAAAGCAGTCGATCCATATGGAACAGCTTACAAAATAGAAGACTATTTATCTTCTTTCGATCTATCCTCTTTTGCGTCGTTGGCATTGCCAGCATCAGTCTTTCTATGTATTATGGAATTTTTGATGGGAGCATTTATGTTGTTTGGCATATATCGTCGATGGAATTCCCGATTGGTATTGCTGACAATGCTCTTTATGACACCACTGACGCTATATCTGGCAATAGCCAATCCTGTAGAAGATTGCGGCTGTTTCGGTGATGCTCTTGTAATCAGCAATTGGGCTACTTTTTATAAAAATATTGTATTATTGGCTTGTTCCATATTTGTGATTATATATCGGGAACGAATCAGTAATTTTTTTACAGGTAAAACATACTGGTTGGCATTTTTGTACATCATTATTTTTATTAGCCTTTTTGTATTTCGAAACTATATTTATGATCCTTTATTCGATTTCCGACCTTATAAGATAGGAGCTAATATTCCGGCATTGATGCAAGCTGAAGATGGTAAAGGTAGACAGGAAGAAAATCTGTTTATATATTCAAAAGACGGAGTTGAAAAAGAATTTACCGAAGACAATTATCCATGGGAAGATAGTACATGGGTATTTGTGAAAATGGATACGAAGATAATTTCGGAAGGAGAAAAACCGTTGATAAAGGATTTTACAATAAATAGATTATATTTCGATCAGGGGAAAACAGTATTGTTAAATACAGAAGATATTACAACAAATGTATTATCCGATAGTAATTATGTATTTCTGATGATTTCTCCGTCCTTGAGTTCTATAAAGACAGCGCATCTTAGCCAGTTTGAAGATGTGCAAAACTATGCGCTGGACTATCATTATAAATTTTATTGTCTTACAGCATCGGGTCCTGATGATATTGCAGCATGGGCTAATGAAAATACAATTGATTTTGATTTCTGCAATACAGATGAACGTACACTAAAAACGATAATACGTTCCAATCCCGGACTGTTATTATTAAAGGATGGTGTCATCATAAACAAATGGGCGGATATCGATGTGCCTGGAGAGGAAGATCTCACTACTCCTCTCGATCAACTGCCTTATAGTCAGCAAATAAATGTAGGTGAAGAAGACAAAAAGAATATCCTTTTAATAAGTGCTTTATTTATATTACCTTTGTTGGGGTTAAAAGGATTTGACTTGCTTTTTTTCAGACGAAAGAAGAAAAAAATAGAGCAAGACTTAGAAAAAAACAACTAATTTTTTGAATAACATAATAATAAACAATTGTTTTAATCATGAGAAAGAATATTGTTGCAGGAAACTGGAAGATGAATAAGAACCTTCAAGAAGGGGTGTCTTTTGCTAAAGACTTAGAAGCTGCTTTGGCTGCTAAAACCCTTAACTGTGATGTTGTTATCGGTACTCCATTTATTCATTTGGCTAGTGTAGCTCCAGTTGTATCTAAAGTGGCTGTTGCTGCTCAAAACTGTGCAGATAAAGTTTCAGGTGCTTATACCGGTGAAATCTCTGCGGCTATGGTAGCTTCTACAGGTGCTAAATATGTAATCTTAGGACACTCTGAACGCCGTACTTACTATGGTGAAACAGATGCTATTCTACGAGAAAAAACTCTTCTTGCTTTAGCTAATAACCTTACACCTATTTTTTGTATTGGTGAAACTAAAGATGAAAGAGAAAGCAATAAGCATTTTGATGTTGTTAAAAAACAAATCGTTGATGCTTTGTTTAATCTATCAGCTGAAGATTTCTCTAAAATAGTTCTTGCTTATGAGCCAGTTTGGGCTATCGGTACAGGACTTACTGCAACATCAGCTCAGGCTCAAGAAATACATGCCTTTATACGTCAAACAGTAGCTGAAAAATACGGAAAAGAAGTAGCAGACAATACTTCAATCCTATACGGAGGAAGCTGTAATGGTGGTAATGCTAAAGAATTATTCGGCTGTCCTGATATTGATGGTGGTTTGATCGGTGGTGCTTCATTAGAAGTTGATAAGTTTTTGCCTATTATCGAGGCATTCTAAAAACTAAAGTGCTAAATATAATGTTATATTCAATAAAAGATAACATTGTATATTTCATTTTAAAATATGTATTGCAAGGAGAGTCATACTCTGGCTCTCCTGCAATTATAATAAAGTAAATTTTCCCGCATGAAAAAAGGTTTTTATATTTTCCTTGTACTTCTGTCACTATCTACAGTCGCTCAGTCTCAAAATGGACAGAAAACTATTATTGAGGATTTAAACACCCCCAAAGGAGGTCGTCAAGGAAATATATTAATAATGCAAGATGAATCTATCCAACATTTAGTTGGTATTTACCACGAAGGCAATGCCACTAGTACTATAGGTGGGGCGAACAGTGATGGTAGTGTAGATTTATCGGCAAATCTAGTGAAAGTCAAAGGCTTTAAAATACAAGTCTTTTCAGGTAATAATCAGAGCCGTTCCAAACAAGAAGCAGAGTCCAAAAGAGCTATGATGCGTAATTCGTATCCCGATCTGGAAGCTGTGATAACATATAATGCACCGCTTTGGCGCTTGCGTGTGGGAAATTTTCTGAACAGGGAAGATGCAGAACGGGTTTTGAGTGAAATGAAAAAGACATTTCCTTCATTTGCAGGCGAAATGCATGTCGTTTCTGATATCGTAAAACGCGTAGCACAATAAACTCCAATTTATTGATTACACAATACCTTTATATATAAATGCAAGAGGAAAATAATAAGACAGACCTGCTTGCAGGTCAGTATAAGAATATAATAAGTTTATTGGGCGAAGATGCCCAACGCGAAGGGTTGCTTGATACACCGCAGAGAGTTGCAAAAGCAATGCAATTTTTGACAAAAGGATATAATGAATCTCCTGAGGATATACTTCGAAAAGCTCTTTTTAAAGAAGATTATAGCCAAATGGTTATTGTAAAAGATATTGATTTCTATTCCCTTTGCGAACATCATATGCTACCTTTTTGGGGAAAAGCACATATAGCTTATATACCCAATGGATATATCACCGGTTTAAGTAAAATACCACGTGTGGTAGATGTGTTTGCCCGCCGACTACAAGTGCAGGAGAGACTCACTATGCAAATCAAAGACTGCATTCAGTCTACTCTAAATCCATTAGGGGTAATGGTCGTGATAGAAGCACAGCATATGTGTATGCAAATGCGGGGAATTGAGAAACAAAACTCAACGACCACTACATCCGATTTTACAGGAGCTTTTAATCAGGCTAAGACGAGAGAAGAGTTTATAAATTTGATTCGATGAAAGAGATACTTTCAAAATACAATTAAATTCATCGACGAGGCAGCCTTCAAAGGGGGTATCCTCGTTTTTTCTTTATAATGTTGGTATGCCGGATTTATACAATGTACATACTCACACTATCAGTTCTCTAACAATTGATAACTACAATATATATTCAATATTGAATGTATATCCTATAGATTATGATTCCCTTCCAGTTCAAAGTTTGGATGATTTTTTTATATCTGTAGGTATTCATCCATGGTATTCAGAAGAAGCAGTTGAATCTGACTTTAACAAATTGGTAAATATTGCATCTGTGAAGCAAGTTCTGGCTATTGGTGAAATTGGATTAGACTTATTGCGTGGAGGAGATATCCATACACAAAAGTCTTTATTTATACGGCAAATTGAATTAGCAAATCAAATTCAGAAACCTATAATGATCCATTGCGTAAAAGCATGGGACGACTTGATTCCCATCTATAAGAAATATAAAAAAACTTCAGACTGGGTGATACATGGATTTAGGGGAGGAGTCAATCAGGCAAAACAACTATGTGATCTGGGTTTTAAAATTTCAATAGGCGAATATTACAATAAAGAAGCATTGAAATGTATCCCTATAGATTCTTTATTTTTAGAAACTGATGTTTCGAAAATTTCAATACTGAGTGTTTATCAAAATATCAGTAAGGATATGGATATTGAACTGCAGGAGCTTATTGCTATTGTGTCACAGAATGTCCATAATACTTTCTTCAAGAATAGATTTTGATTATTTTTACACTCCAATTTATTTTCTGAATTATATAGCATAAAAACTATAACTTACATGATCGATTCGGACGCACATATTCTATTAATATATACAGGTGGGACTATTGGAATGGTCGAAAATGCTGAAACAGGTAGTCTGGAAGCTTTTGATTTTGGTCATTTGAATAGCCATATGCCTGAATTACAGCACCTCAAATTCCATGTAGACCATATTGTTTTTGATCCTCCTATCGATTCATCCGAAATAACTCCCGACCATTGGCGGAAGATTGTGCATACGATAGAAGATAATTATGAAGATTACGATGGTTTCGTCATACTACATGGTACCGACACTATGGCATATACTGCATCAGCCCTTAGTTTTATGATAGAAAACTTATCCAAGCCTATAGTTTTGACAGGGGCTCAGCTTCCTATTGGAAAGTTGAGGACAGATGCCAAAGAAAATCTGATAACAGCACTTGAGATAGCAGCAGATAAAGATAACTTAGGGAATCCGATTGTTCCTGAAGTCTGTATCTTTTTTCAAAATGATTTATTGCGAGGCAATCGGGCAACAAAGGTAAATGCAGATAATTTTAATGCATTCAAATCCTATAATTTCCCCAACTTAGGAAAATCCGGCATTCAAATCCGGTACGATCGTAAAGTTATACTACCCAGTGATCCTGAGAAAAAAGTACGTTTTCATTACCGCTTAGATGGACGTGTTGTAGTTCTTAAATTATTTCCTGGGATAGATAGGCAGACTGTTGAAACAATATTGAACATTAAGGGTATAAAGGCGGTTATAATCGAAACATTTGGTTCAGGCAATGCTCCCCTTACCTCTTGGTTCCTAGAATTGATTCGCGAAACAGTAAGAAGAGGAGTTATAATTCTTAACATCACACAATGTAATATTGGTTGTGTAGATATGCGACGTTACGAGACTGGTCGTGAGTTGTTACGGGCAGGTGTAATAAGTGGTTTTGATTCGACCCTTGAAACAGCCATTACGAAATTGATGTTTCTTATAGGACACAATTATGATAAAGATGAAATAAAAGTAAGAATGAGAGTACCCCTAGTGGGAGAAATAACACGTCCGGAAGACCGTTTAAATGAAAAAATATAGTGAATTACGATTGCTGGCAGAAAAATCAAAGCCGGATTTTATACAGTACTATAAAAAAAATAAAAAACAATTAGCTAAAAATGATGCAATTGTACATCAATTGCATGATGAATATTCATCCCGAATTGATTGTCTATCATGTGCTAATTGTTGTAGAACATTAGGTCCTGCTATTTCTCATAAAGATATAGATAGGATGTCAAAAGCATTAAGGATGAAACCCTCAGATGTGGTTTCCACATACCTCAAAATAGATGAGGATAATGATTATGTTTTTAACTCTATGCCATGTCCGTTCTTAATGCCTGACAATTATTGTTCTATTTATGAATATCGTCCCAAAGCATGCCGTGAATACCCACATACGGATAGGAAGAAATTTAGTCAGATATTTAATCTTACGGTAAAAAACACATCAACATGTCCTATAGCTTATGAAGTATTGACCAACTTGATTAAAAAATAATCAAAATATGAAGCGAATATTTATACTAATGTCTATGTGTTTGGCAATAACTAGCGTATTGCATGGGCAAGAACCTGTCAGTTCAGAAAAGCAAGTTACTGATTCAGTTCCGGAAGAAAAACACTCTTCAAATCCATTTAATAAAGCATTTATTAAACAGCAAACAGATGTTATTGTAAGCTCAGTATTTGGAGACTCAAAAACATTAAATAATGCTGATAGTATTATAAATAAATTTGATGCCCTTCCTTCGTTTGGCATCTATAAAGATAATTACCTTGTAGTAGGGACAGACCTTTTTAAGAATCCCTCAAAACAAAACTCAGATGCAAAATTTCAGGTGAGTATTCGCCAGCGCCTAACAAACAGTGTATTGCCATTCAAAACCTATTTTTTTCTGACATATACTCAAAAAGCCTTCTGGGATGTTTTTGAAGACTCATTCCCTTTTCGAGATCTGAACTTCAACCCATCTTTAGGTCTCGGTAAAGCTATTGTTTATAATAATCGTTTATTGGGAAATATTAATGTTCAATTCGAACACGAGTCGAATGGGAAAGATAGTATTTCCTCACGGAGCTGGAATAAAATATCTTTCGGGTCTAGCTTAACCCTTAATGATAATTGGACTTTACACTCCAAAATATGGATTCCAATCGTAGACGGAGAGAATAATCCGGATATTGTACATTATGCTGGTTGGGGGCATCTGGGGATGGAATATACAAGCGCAAAACGGAAGTATAGCGCAAGTTGTCTTGTTACGAAACGAGGTGGGACTAATTTAAACGCTAATGTTGTTATGAATTTTGCCATAAGATTATTCAGTGACGATAATCAATATTTATTTGTAGAATATTATAATGGTTACGGAGAATGCTTATTAAACTACAATGAATATCGCCAACGTATTCGATTTGGTATTGTGATAAAACCAGATTTTTTGTCAAGTTTTTAGGTCGGATATATCTAAGTATCCAAGTTTAATAAATAACTATTTCTCTAAACTAGATCTTATCTATGACACATTTTGTGTATTTTATTTTTATAATAACCCATGAATTTTCAGGATCTTAAGAAAAGTCTGTATAAAAACT
>JASGGC010000016.1:0-43544 GCA_047605185.1 Dysgonomonas sp. | reverse complement strand
GAATACCTGCCTGTCACGCAGGGGGTCGCGGGTTCGAGTCCCGTCCATACCGCCAGTAAGATTTACAAATCGACGAAAAGTCCTGAAATTCAGAAGAATTCAGGATTTTTTTGTTTTTAGCCCCTAGCAGAAAATCCCATTAAAAAGCAGTCAAAAGAGACTTAGCCATGGGACTTTAAATACGAAAGGAAATATCCCACTTTCACGCTAGTTTATTCTTTATAATTCAACATTTTTCTGGTTTTCTTAAATTGGTAAGGAGAAATAGACTTAGGTAAAGACTTTCAACCATCTCAGCCAATGCAACAATTTTCTAATCTTTCGGCTTAGGGAGTATATGCAGACTATACTTAAAGCTCTACTCTGAGTCACTCAAGATAAATAAATTTTGTTTCTCAACAACATAAGATCAGAGTCAGTAACAGAAATCACTTTCTGGAAGTAAGATTTTATTAAGGCATTTTTTTCCCTATTCGTATAATATTTGTGTTTGCAATGATTAGAACTCTATACGAGTCAAATTCAATGACTGAAAAATAGTTTGATAATCTGTTTCAGATTGATTTAAGGTTAATACTTCCGTTACAAGGTTTTCATAGACGTTTTTTATTCTTTCATTTGTAATCTCTTGTAATTTTTCAGTTATTAAACTAAAAAACATCATTTTAGAAAAATAATTCATAAGCATAAAATTTAATGGTAAATATTGGTGATTAGACCGAAGTCCTTTTATGCCATGAGTAATCATTTTGTTATATTATAACTGCATCTTGCATATTTCCGGTTTTTAAGAATGCCTCATGAAAAGCAAATGCATTGGATAAACTAACAGGTGTTTGTCCTTTAACCCCACTTTCTAAATATTTGTATAGCAACGGGCGATAATCGGGATGGGCACAGTTTTCAATAATACACATAGCCTTTTCTCTTGGGGATTTTCCTCTCAGGTCTGCTACACCATACTCTGTAATAATTACTTTTACCGAATGTTCGCTATGATCGGTATGTGAAACCATTGGAACAATGGCACTGATATTGCCATTTTTAGCAATTGATGGTGTCAGAAATATAGATATATAGGCATTGCGGGTAAAGTCTCCCGATCCTCCGATACCATTCATAATTTTATTTCCTATAATATGAGTAGAGTTTATATTCCCGAAAATATCAGCTTCAATAGCTGTGTTCATGGATATAATGCCAAGTCGCCGCACTATTTCAGGGTTGTTTGATATTTCAGATGTCCGTAAAACAATACGTTCTTTAAAATAAGAAAGATTTTTATACACTCTTTCTATGTATGGATTACTTACAGTAAGTGTTCCTCCGCTGGCAAATGTAATACGCCCTTCTTCCAACATATCTATAACAGCATCCTGAATAACTTCTGTATAAACTTCAAAATCTGGTATCTGTTTATTGTTACCCATTGAAGCTAAAACTGCATTGGCAATATTCCCAACTCCTGACTGAACAGGAAGAAATGATTTAGGAATTCTTCCTTCTTCCATTTCTCGCACTAAGAAATTAGCTGTATTATCTCCGATCTTTGCTGTTATTTCATCAATAGCTGCAAACGGGTTACCGTTATTAGGGACATTCGTTTTTACTACAAATATTTTGGACGGATCAACCTCTATATATTCTTTCCCGATCCTATCTTTGACAATGTTTATATGAATTTCTTTTCTATGTGGCGGATCTTGCAAGTTCAACAAATCATGCATTCCCTGTAACTCTTTGGGATGCCATTCATTTAATTCTACAATCACTATTTCTGCCAGAGAAGCAATCGTTGGCGTGATGCCGACTCCACAAGTTGGTACTATTCTTCCATCATCAGTTATACTTGATGCTTCTATTATAGCTACATCTATTTTCCCATAGAAACCATACCGTAAATCCTGTGCCAATGTAGAAAGGTGCAAATCAAAATAGCTTATTTCTTCTTTATTGATTGTACTTCTTATGTCGTTATTTGTCTGATAAGGTGTGCGAAACTTGATAGCATTTGCTCTTGTTAATGCTCCGTCAATATTATCGCCTGTCGATGCACCTGTAAAGACTCCGATCTGAAAAGGGTTTCCTTTAATATGTTCTCTTTTTGCATGTTCAGCAATCTCTAAAGGAACGACTTTGGGGCATCCTGCATGTGTAAATCCGCTGAATCCTACATTATTCCCATGTCTTACAAGTAAAGCGGCTTCTTTAGCTGTTATATATCTTATCATGATTATATTTGTTTTTTAGTAGTTTTTATAATTATATATATTTTTGGAAATGAAATCCCAGAATAGAATAACCTAAACTGAAATAAAATTTATGCGATCTTGCATTTTTTACATAAGTATTCAATTCTATTGTAGAGCATTTATTAGCTTTAGCCCAATTTTCAAGAGAATTGAAAAAGAATTTTCCCAATCCTTTTGATTGCATTTCTGAATGAATTATCACATTATCCAATTCAAGTTGTTTGCCAGAGTATAACCGAACAGTTATCCATCCGCTTGCAATCCCAACAAGTTGTTGACCTATATATAAACCAAAACATTGATAGCTTTGGAATTCAAACATCTGAATAAGATAATCTCTGACATCCCCTATCCCCAAAGATGGATTCAGTTGTTGTCCTAAGGTTGCTATTTCCTGAATATCTTGAATTGATAGAAGTTTAAAAAATCTTTCTTCTTCCATTCTAACTTAATTGTCTAATTCGCATTGATTTTTTATATATTTTGATGACAAAAGTAAGTCAAATTCGAATTGTCTTAAATGACAATATAGCGTCCAATACTGCCAAATAAATCTTATATTTGTGAGATATGACAAATCGGATTAAACATATTGTATTTTTAATTATACCTGATGCTACATTATTGGATATAACAGGACCTTATGAAGTCTTTTCACAGGCATTAGAATATATTCAGCGGCATAATATAGAAACTGAATTTGTGTACGAATTACATTCAGTCTCTATTAGTGGAAAGAAAAGCATTCGTACTGCGTCAAGTATTACAATACAATGTGAAGAAAGTATCAAAACGATTTCATATTCTATCGATACTCTTTTGATACCTGGAGTCCCCAATGCTCTGGTAGAGCAATACAAACTTTCGAAAAATGTTCTTGAATGGATCGCAGAGCAGTCTAAGGAAATACATAGAATATGTTCTATATGCACAGGAAGCTTTTTTTTAGCTGAAGCTGGTATTCTTAAAAATAGAGTAGTTACAACCCATTGGGAAAAATGCGATTACCTGGGTAATAAGTATAAGGATATTCAAGTTGACAGTAATCCTATTTTTATTAAGGATGGTAATATTTATACCTCCGCAGGTATATCTAGCGGAATGGATCTTGCCTTAGCCCTTGTTGAAGAAGATTACAATAGAACCCTTGCTTTAGAAGTGGCAAAACAAATGGTCTTATATCTGAAACGTCCTGGTAGTCAATCTCAGTATAGCTCTATTCTAAATTATCAAAAAACAGATTATAAACCAATACAAATTGTTTGTAATTGGATTTATGAGCATTTGCAAGAAACAATAACAATAGAAGACCTGTCAGAAAAAGCGTTAATGAGTCCGAGAAACTTTGCTCGTGTATTCCTTCGCGAAACAGGCATTACACCTGCAAGATATATTGAAAAATTGAGGATTGAAACGGCTTGTAGATATCTAACAGACACATCCCTATCTATGAAAGAGATTGCCTCTTTATGCGGCTTGGGATCTTCTGACAATATGAGAAAGGTGTTTTCTAAGAATATAAAAATATCCCCAATGGAATACAGACATAATTTTAGGACTGCTTTTTAGTATTCTGTTCTGCATACTATTATAATTATTGTAGTTACTCTTTTAATTTAAGTTTCATCATAATGTCCGTTTATTTATCATTACCTAGTTTAAAAGATGTATTTGCCAAATGTTTTACACATCAATAAAACTTTCAATGGTAATATAGTAAAAAAAATTGCACTATTACATTAATATAATCAGTACAAAAATCTACTAAATTTATCAGAGCTGAAGATAAGCGAAAATATGTTATTAGAAACACTCTTTGATACGAGCTAGATAGCTAGTCAACCCATTATTATATAATTTTTATTTGAGTTTACACTATAAAAATATTTGATTCCATTTAGAAAATATAATTATCGTCACTATATTAACAAAAACATCTACCTCAATATAATTATTTAATTCCTACATGGAGTACGTTTATTTTCATCACCATTGAAATATGCTTTTTGTTCTCGTTACTACAACAAAAAATCAGTATTAAATAGTATAAGGATAAGATAAAATACCAAGAAATGGTGATTGCACAATCTTATTTAACAATGTTATTTTGTAATCAATTAATGAACACTGTTCTCTATTGAGATGAGAGTATTAAAAGACGATAAATATAAATCAATACTAAAAGCTGCCCGAAAAGAATTTATTCTAAAAGGTTTTAAGGATGCATCCATGCGTGCTATTGCAAAAGATGCTAATGTCGGATTGAGTAACATTTATAATTATTTCAGGAATAAGGATGAAATATTTCTCGAAGTTGTATCACCAGCCCGAAATGATTTATTTGCTTTTGTAAAAGAAAAGCACACTGAAAAATATATTGATTTCAATCTCATGTCTACTCTTAATTATCAGGAAGAAACAGCAAATGTATATATACAATTGCTAATGAAATATAAAGAGGAAATACGGTTATTACTTTTTCACTCGCAGGGTTCGACAATGGAGAACTTTCGGGAGACACTGATTAAGTATCTTACCGATGTTTCAAATAATCATGCAACACTCGTAAAAAAGCATTATCCACAAGTACACGACGTCTCACCCTTCTTTACTCATACTTTATGTGCATTTATGGTAAGCATTGTCGGCGAAATTGTAACACATGATATGGAAATACAAAAAATAAAGGAATTCTTTAGAGAATATTTCCGGTTTCAGATTGCCGGATGGCGCGAATTAACAGGAATATAAAGGGAGGCTAGTATTAGCCTCCCTTTTTTTTGAACAAAACAGGACATTGTTCGCTATTGATTTAAACTAATTAAATATATAATAATCGTATGAATACATTAAAAAAATTGCAACAGTATATGGGCAGTCGGAAGATACTTCTTCCTATTTCCATGTTACTATCTGCCCTCAGTGCACTATCAGGTATGCTGCCTTTCATTTTTATCTGGCTTATCGTAAAAAATCTTCTAGAAACAGGAGGGAGTACTCCTAACGAAAATGTTACAACTTACGCATGGTGGGCTGCCGGATCGGCCATCGGTGGTGTCATCTTGTATTTTGTAGCATTAATGTCATCTCATCTTGCAGCATTTAGAGTAGAGTCTAACCTGCGAAGCGAAGCTATGCAAAAAATAATAAAAATGCCTCTCGGGTTTTTCGATACAAATACCAGTGGACGTATCCGTAAAATAATAGATGACAATGCCAGTGTTACGCACGGCTTTTTGGCACATCAATTACCCGACCTTGCTGCTACAATAATAATTCCCATTGTAGCTATTATCCTCATTTTCATTTTCGATTGGCAACTCGGAATTGCATGCATGATTCCTATTATTATATCTTTTGTCCTTATGACATCCATGATGGGAGGAAAATCCCAACAATTTATGAAAAACTATATGACTTCTTTAGAAGAAATGAACACCGAAGCGGTAGAGTATGTCAGAGGTATTCCTGTAGTTAAAGTCTTTCAGCAAACAATATATTCATTTAAGAATTTCTATAAAGCAATTATGAGTTATAATCAGATGGTATATGGCTATACTATCATGTGGAAGCAGCCGATGTCGATATATACAGTTGTCATCAATGGGTTTGCTTTCTTTCTGGTACCTGTCTGTATTTTATTAATCAATTATTCAGGGAATTACACATCAGTTTTACTCAACTTCTTTCTTTTTGTTCTGGTAACTCCTGTTTTTTCGCAGAGTATAATGAAAAGTATGTACCTGGATCAAGCTTTCGGACAAGCAAGAGAAGCAATGGAACGGCTTGATAACTTAACAACCTTTATGACTCTTTCTACTTCTAAAAATCCGAAAAAAATAGAAAAATATAATATTATATTTAATAAGGTTTCCTTTACTTATCCTGATGCAAGCCAAAAAGCTATTGATGGAATAAGCTTTAATATTCCCGAAAGTAAAACAATAGCCTTGGTTGGAGCTTCGGGAAGTGGAAAAACAACCATTGCCCGACTTATTCCTCGCTTCTGGGATCCGAATGAAGGGAATGTATCGATTGGTGGTATCGATGTAAAAGATATTGCTTCGGAAGATTTGATGAACAAAATTTCTTTTGTCTTTCAGAATACAAAACTTTTTAAAACAACTCTACTTGAAAATATAAAATATGGTAATCCAAAAGCAACAATGGAAGAAGTAAACCGAGCTGTGGATATGGCTCAATGCCGTGAGATAATAGATAAACAACCTCTCGGATTACAAACTAAGATAGGGACAGATGGAACTTATCTTTCGGGTGGAGAACAACAGCGTATCGTCTTGGCTCGTGCTATTCTGAAGAATGCACCAATTGTAGTACTGGATGAGGCTACAGCATTTGCAGACCCCGAAAATGAACATTTGATACATCAGGCTTTAAAAGAACTGACTAAAGGAAAAACTGTATTAATCATAGCCCACCGTTTGACCAGTATAGTAGATGCTGATAATATTCTGGTAATAAATAAAGGTCAAATAGCAGAACAAGGATCACACACTGAACTACTCAACAAACAAGGAATTTATTTACATATGTGGAACGAATACCAGCAATCAATTCACTGGACAATAGGAAAGGAGACACACAATGCTTGAAACAATAAAACAACGTTTTGCCCTATCGGATAAAGGAGCCAAATATTTTTGTAGAGGAGTATTTTTCACAACATTGCTGGATATAGCATTGATGTTACCGGCAGTATTCACTTTTATTTTTCTCGAAGACTATTTCCGTCCAATACTTAATCCATCAGGTAATATAATTCATGGAATAGCTTATTATATCATTCTCGCTCTCATCTTTATGCTGGTTATGTATTTTATAGCTATCTGGCAATATCAAAGTACTTTCACGAATGTATATGAAGAGAGTGCCAATCGCCGAATATCATTAGCCGAAAAGTTAAGAAAACTGCCTTTAGCATTCTTTGGAGAAAAGAATTTATCGGATCTTACATCTACCATTATGGATGATTGTACAGATTTGGAGCATACATTTTCACACGCAGTACCGCAATTAGTTGCCTCACTGATCAGCATTGTATTAATTGCTATCGGGATGTTTTTCTACAATTGGCAACTGTCATTAGCTCTATTTTGGGTTGTACCCATAGCTTTAGCAATCTTGCTGATAGCAAAAAAGAAGATACGAAAAGATTTCGAAGATAATTATTTGGATAAGCGGGATGTTAGCGAACATATACAAGAAGGCTTAGAAGCTGTTCAAGAAATAAAATCTTACAATCAAGAAGCCGACTATCTGAAAAAATTGGATGAAAAAATAAAGCAATATGAGAAAAGTCATACCACAGGCGAATTGATGACCGGGGCTCTTGTTAACGGAGCACAAAGTCTACTCAAACTGGGGCTAGCCAGCGTTATCATCGTCGGAGCTAAATTATTAGTAACAGGAGATGTGGATTTATTTACATACCTTATTTTTATGGTAATAGGTTCTAGAGTATATGCTCCGGTTTCGGAAGTCTTTAATAATCTGGCGGCATTATTTTTTCTAGATGTCCGTATCAACCGAATGAATGAGATGGAAGCACTACCAATCCAACAAGGAATGACAGATTTTGATCCGTCCGATTATAATATCGAATTTAACAATGTAACTTTCTCTTATGAATCGGGTAAACAAATATTGAAGAACATATCTTTTACAGCCCAACAAGGCGAAATTACAGCCTTGGTTGGCCCATCGGGCAGTGGCAAAAGTACAGCTGCTAAACTTGCTGCTCGTTTCTGGGATATTCAATCGGGTAAAATATCATTAGGTGGACAGGATATTAGTCTAGTAGAACCTGAAACTTTACTTAAAAATTATTCTGTGGTCTTTCAGGACGTTGTACTTTTCAATGCTTCTGTTATGGATAATATTCGCATAGGCAAACGGGAAGCTAGCGATGACGAAGTGATACGAGCAGCGCAACTAGCCCAATGCAACGAATTTGTCCGCAAAATGCCAAAAGGATATCAAACTATTATCGGTGAAAATGGAGAGACTCTCTCGGGTGGAGAACGCCAGCGTATATCTATTGCCCGTGCTTTGTTGAAGGATGCTCCTATTGTTTTACTGGATGAAGCAACAGCATCGCTGGATGTCGAGAACGAAACAAAAATACAAACTGCAATTTCGGAATTGGTACAGAATAAGACGGTTTTGATTATAGCCCATCGTATGCGAACAATTGCGAATGCTGATAAAATTATTGTATTAAATAATGGCGATATTGCTGAAATGGGGACACCTTATGACCTCAAAAAGGAAAATGGTATTTTCGCACAAATGGTTGAGAAACAAATGGTGAAATAATATATAAGAAAGAAGTACAAACAAAAGCCCCAAGTTAACTTATTCAATTAACTTGGGACTTTACCAGATTACAATAATCTACACTACTCCCTCAAGTAGCTTTAAAATCTATAGTTCAATCCGAACTCAACTGTAAAAGGACGGATATATGAACCGGACATAATTGTATTATCTTTCTTCTTTGCATCTTCACTTGTTAATATTAAGTCTGCATCACCAATTGAACCTGATGCTCCTTTTTGATTGAATAAGTTTACAAAAGTACAATTGACATCAAAGTTCTTACTCAGCCGATAGCTTGCTCCCGCAAAAGTTTCCCAACGAGGTGCAAAATATAAAGTATTAGGTCTATTCATATATTGTTTTCCAAAATACCGGATGCTAGACCAAACTCTTAAATCATTATAAGTATAACTTGGATCTATTTCTATTAATATTTTGGCTATGCCAGTTACTATTTTATCACTGAAGTCGTAGTTACTTACGGTACCATCAGGGAATGATATCGTTCCTGAATAATTTTTATATTTCGGGGACTGATATGTAAACAATAGATGTAAATCAAATCCTTTGAATGGCTTGATTATCGCATCTGTAGTCCATCCTACTGTCTCAATATCATAATGCGTCATGGCTCTCTCTATTTGACTTGCATTATTCGGATTCGAAAAATTTACGGTCGACCTATATTGATCTCTTTTGATATATGTTGCTTTTGATATTAAATTAACAATCGGGTGATTATAATATAATCCGAAACCACCTTCCGGTATTTTTGATTTCTTCAAGTTAGGATCATTACCCGAAGAGTAACTTTCTAATTGGCCACCTTGCTCGTTATAGTTAGCTTCTCCTAACAATCCAAATTTGTCAGTCATCTTATATACAACATTCAACGAAAAAGCTTTCTTGACCCAATTGTCATCTATTTTTATTTTAGGTCCGTTTATAGTTGTATATGGTAAACCTGTAGCAGGATCCATGACTTTACGATCTAAATAATCACCCCGTACAGTATGATATTCAAGCCTTGCACCGGCAGTAACTTCTAATGAAGAGAATACATCCCATTTATCGATAATGTAAATAGCATGTTTGTTTTCATGTCCGTTATGATATTCGAGAGCCATATTATCGTTGTAATTACCTGTACCCGCATTATTAGTCACCCCTTCCTGCAACCAAGCTCCTTTAGCTGAATTATAATTATATCGAACCAATTTTCTGGGGCTAGGAGCAATCTCTTGATAGTATTGTGTAGATTCAGTAATAAATTTATCAACACCATAATAAGATTCTTGTATACCAACTTTCCAATCATGATTTCCAGACTTCCGTCCGACTTCAAATCTTGACATAAATGTCTGTATTGGTGTACGTCTCGATGCTAAAACGAATATACCTTGAGCATTACCATTATAAGGTGTTCCATCTTCATATTGATATTTTACATTTGCTGCATTTCTCGAATCTGCCATATCGATACCCATCGAAAATGGCGCATATAGTCCCGCCCTTGATGCACGATATCTCATAAACATATTCAGATTTAATCCATTTGATAAAGTATTTTTACTTATCAGATCAAGATTGTTAGAACGGGAACCGTAATCATTGACAATATCACGAGTATAATGTTTTCCGGTATAAGCATTAATCAGGGTGTTCATGCCGGAATTTTCATAATATGAATCTCTCCCCGATCTGAAATTATCTAGCTCTTCTACCTTACCATTCGTTTTATAAATAAAAGGACTGTTCTTTGTCATCAAATCTTTTGAATTTACATATTTGTAAAGTAGAGATGTAGTACCTTTTATCCAAGATGCAGTATAACTTTGTGATAGTGCAAATTTATACATTTGGGTTTTGTCGGCATAATATTTATCTACACCTTGCGGTTTGAATGAACCCGGATCGAAGCTTGTATAAGCTCCTGCCGCAAACTTCAAGCCTTTTGTATTGATAGGCCCACTTATACTAATTGTATTCCTTACTAACCCGAAATGATTAGAATTGACACTTCCTCTCCCAGTAAATTCATCTGTTCCTAAATTATCTAATGTACCTACAGAAAATCCGACATCCCCAACATTCAAAGCCGTTTGTCCAAGGTTTAACAATTGAAACCCATTGGTCATAGCATCTGTTCGCCATGCTTTTGTCGGAAACTCAGGCCAGAAGAAAAATACAACAGGAAGATTATTTTCGAGAACTGTTGTTCCTCCTACACTTGCCGGCAAACCTATATTTACATCTCTTGGACCTGTATTGTTTGATGCATTCAACATCACATTACGATCAGTTTTTCCTTCTACTGTAGCTACTTTTGTACTGTCTTTTTTTAAAGAGTTCTGAGCATAAAGCCCCGCTCCTACTACAAAAACAAGTAGCAGACTAATATATCTTTTCATATTCAATATGTTAATTTTTTATTTTCTTATTCCATATTTATCAGTTCTGGCATCCTTGATAACACCGTTCCAATTAAGCCCGTATGCAAAATCATACAAGTTACCTTCAGTATCTTTATGACATTCCATGTCGAAAGGCACATCTTCAAATTGTTTTTCAACTGTCGACATATTTGCCGGCATTTGCAATGGCAACAATCCTGAAGGTTCATATTTTCCCGATATAATATCCAGAACAGCTTGTTCGCCCCCACCAAAGCGTGCGATGATAGCATCGACTCTCGATTCAAACTCATTGAAAACCATAGGACGAGCAATATTAGGAACTACAATTACAGGCTTATTTCCCATTGTTCTTTTCGTAACCAAGATTGTTTCAAGATCCATGGTATTAGCTGCTGTAGTCGATTTATTTTTATACGATCTATTTGTTATTGATGGATCAACTACCTGATCACCTGCTGCTATACTTTTCTCACGAGCATCTGTAGCCGTATAAGTTTTATATTGCAAAGTAATAGGAACATAACCATTTCCGCCAGCTTCTCTATCTTCTTTATCATAGCCACCTCCGTCTGAGTTTTTAATCGGGCTATTAACAAAAACAATTGCAAAATCAGCCTGTTGAGGATCGTCAGTTACATTATAGTATTTTTTTACAAGATTCAGATCGACTGGATAGTCTACCCTCGGTTGTGACCAAACACCCCACCAAGATTGTGTTGACGGATAATATATTTTAGGTATATATACTGTTTTACGATCTGTGATAGGTAATATATTACCTTTATTTTTAAGCATTACAATAGACTTTAATTGTGCATTGTATCCTGCTTGCATAAAATCGGGGTTACCTACAATTTTTTCTGATTCATCCGGATTTAGATAAGGATTTTCAAATAAACCTAGTCGAAATATATTTTTTAACAAACGCACTGCCGACTGTTCAAATCGCTTACGCATAAAAGCCTTACCATGTTCTTTTATCCCCATTTCGTAAGCTTCAATAACCGGTTTCATGTCATTATTTCCTCCAAATTGATCCACTCCTGCCATGAGCACAAAGTAATGCCTTTCGGCAACAGTTAAATTCTCTACACCCCAAGGTTTTCCAGCAAAATCACCTGGTGTTTTACCTTCATCTGCTGTAATAAGCCAGTCCGTACATACTACGCCATCGTATTTGTATTGTTCTCTCAACAAGTCTGTTATTATATATTTACTAAAACCATTTCCATAATTTGTACCATCTTTAGCCTGATTATATGTAATCGTATAATAAGGCATAATTGCAGAGGTCATCTGTGTTTTGCCCTCTAGTTTGAAAGCTCCATCAACAAATGGTTTCAAATGCTCTTGTAAATTATTTCCGGGATAGACAGCAAATTTTCCGAATGCGAAATGTCCATCACGTCCTCCTTCTTCAGCACCTCCACTAGGCCAATGTTTTGCCATAGCATTTACACTTTTATATCCCCATCCATCAGCTATTTCGTCTTTTCCTGTGGATGTCTGGAAACCATCTATATAAGCCCGTGCCATATCTGTACTTAATTCGGGACTTTCACCAAAGGTCATGTATATTCTATACCATCTCGGTTCAGTACCAAGATCAATCTGGGGTGATAAGGCTGTAGTAATCCCCATAGCCCTATACTCTTGGGCTGCAATATCTCCAAACTGTTTTACGATACCAGGGTCGAACGTCGATGCCATCCCCAAACCATCAGGCCAAACAGATATTGCGCCACCTGCTCCTGCATTAAATTCCGCCTTAACAGTACTAGATACTTGTCCTGAATGACGTGGATCTGAACTTGTATTTCCGGGAATCCCCAATCCGAATCCTTCCAGATAGGCTTGCATGGAGTTATTCCATTTAGCAGCAACTTTAGGACTTTCTACACTGGTGATGAGTACATGACGTAGATTATCTTCTTTCAAAAACTTTTTTTGGTCATCACTTAAATCCCAAGAATTAGCTCCACTCTGTTCATATATCTTACCATTGTATTTTCCGGAAGTAAAACCTCCTGCCAATGCCGGAATGCTCTGATGTTTACTATATAACATCAAACCTGCAATTTGCTCAACTTCCATTTTTGAAGCCAAGTCTTTAGAGCGTTCTTCAGCAGAAAGACGCCAGTCTTCATAACGGTCTAATTTTCCGTTTCGATTAAGATCTTTGAATTTTAATCCATTTATAGTCAAAATATTCACACCGGAAGTGGGAGAATATCCCAAGGTTGGACCATTTTTGTTTTCTACCAAAACATAATTATCTATATTCTGTGCTTTTCCATAGGAAAATGATAAAAATATAGATACAGTCACAAGTATTTTTCTCATAAAATTGATAAGGTGTTAAAAGGTTAATAAATTAGGTTAAATTCTGTACTTTTGTATATCAATAAAAAGGGTTTTAGACACAATATCTTCTAAAATAGATATAAAATAAACACTATTTAAATCATTTATTTGTAGAATATTTGCTTTTAGATTATTTAAATAATCAGACTAGTTATTTTAAAGTCCTTAGTCTCGTAAATGATTATTTTTCTATTATTTTTGTATTAGATAAATGAATATACTAATTTGTAAAATTGGTCTAATGCAAATGTAATTAGGTTCTAAAGTCTAAAATATTATTTTATAGTTTATTTTATTCATCACATTATAAGTGTACTAAGTTGCATATATCTAAAATATTCTATCTTTATAATAATATATACTATGTCAAACCAGAGTATTATAATATGGAAATAGATACAAAGAAGAAGAACATTCATCAAGGGCGGAATTTAAAGCTGGCCAGGAATTGGAAGGGTATAAGCCAAGAGGTTTTAGCTTATAATCTACAACTTAGTCAAAAACAAATTTCAGAAATTGAAACAAAAGAGTTTATTAATGATGAATTGTTAAGCAAGATATCTTTGGCATTAGAAGTTCCTTTAGACTTTTTGAAAAGTTTTGAGTTGGATGATATCATGAAACATTATCAAGTTACAGATAACACTTTTACAAATACATCTGCTGAAAATTCAAAGGATGTAATAATACAGGGAGTGGTTGAGGAACAAAACAATCACCATTACAATTATCCGATAGAAGATATAAAGGAATTGTACAATAAGCTGTTAGAGGAGAAAGATAAACAAATAATTATATATAAAGAACAGCTAAATGAACTGAAGCTCAGAGTTCAGCATCTAGAGTCAGATCCCAAATAGAGAACATTTGATATTGAAATAAGCTAACTCTAATATAAAATGCATCGAAAAATCGGGCAGAATCTAAATGGATTCTGCCCGAAAATTTATGAGTTATTGATAAAATACTAAACAAAGATTATAAGCTGTATTTTTAACTTCCTGTACTTTTGCAAAACCATTCGGTAACAGAAATCTACTTCTCATAAAATTATAATCATAGTTTTCAGATAAATAATCTACAATTTTTTCTAATACCAATTCATTGTCCGGATATAAAAATATTAAATCACAGCTTCCATTATTATCAAAAGAACATGTTAAAGTGGCTTCACTTTCATCAAATCTTATTTCAATAGATTTTTCATGGATACCATTCTCAACATACTCTATCAGACATATAGGATGATCTATATACCCATCTCTAATCTTTGATAATGAAAGTTTTAACATCGAGTCTGCTTGTCCTACCAGTTTATAATATTGTGTCAATAGTGCATTTTTTGTTATCATATACGTTCGTTTAAGCTTAATAATAATATTAAGCTAATGAATAAATAGATTAATACAACTTACGCTTGTAATTTTGGGTTTTACACAAACTGAACGAACAACACGTATAAAATACTTAATGGCGCAATGTCTTGCTACAAATATAGTCTTTTAGCAAACAAATAATATTACTTTTATGTATATATATATTTTACTTTTCTACCTTTACTTACGTTGTCATATCAACACGTAACAACAAGAATATATACAACACAAATATTTAACAAACAGCATGTTATATGGTAATTAAAAATAAGTATAAATACTCAAATAGGAATAAAAAACAGAGGTAATATTAGATGAGTTTTATGTAATCTTAATTAGATGATATTTTATTCACTTGTTTATAAAACTAAACAATTTTCAAAATACAAACATAATATTTTGATTTATAAATTTATTATTTGGCATATACATATGAACTAAAAACATTTATACAACGTTATATAATGATAAATATAGGGCAAACAATACTTATTGTAATTTTAGTATTTATCAATTAATTGTTTCCAAAGATTATACTATTGCAATATTTTTGAACACATAATAAGCAAACAATAGACGTTTTGAACACCTTTTATACCAGAAAACACTAACTGTATTTTTAGTATTTGAAACGTTAACTATTAAACTATAATAAATATCATGGCAACAAATAAGATCGTAGTATTAGGAAGCTGCAATACCGATATGGTAGTAAAATCGAGTCGCTTACCCGTTCCCGGAGAAACAATATTAGGTGGTACTTTTATGATGAACCCAGGAGGAAAAGGTGCTAATCAAGCAGTTGCTGCTGCAAGGCTAGGTGGAAATGTTACATTTATTACAAAGACCGGAAATGATCTTTTCGGACGTCAATCTATAGAATTGTATAATGATGAGAATATTAACACAGATTATATATGTTCTGACCCCGACCTTCCATCAGGTGTTGCGCTTATCACAGTTGATGAACATGGTGAAAACTGTATAGTTGTTGCCTCCGGGGCAAATGGAACATTACTTCCGGCTGACATAAAAGAAGCTGAGAAAGAAATAGCAAATGCAAATATATTATTGATGCAACTTGAGATACCAATGGAAACGGTAGAGTATGCAGCAAAAAAGGCTAAAGAAAATAAGGTTAAAGTAATTCTAAACCCAGCTCCAGCACAATCTTTATCAAATGAGTTGCTTAAACACATATATATGTTAATTCCGAATGAAACTGAAGCCGAAATTATTTCGGGTATCAAAGTCAGTGATTGGGAAAGCGCAAAAAAAGCTGCAGATATTATTTGTTCTAAGGGAGTCGATATTGTAGTAATAACAATGGGTAGTTCAGGTGCACTATTAAAAGATGGTAATGAATATCACCAGATACCTGCACTAAAAGTAAATGCAGCAGACACAACTGCCGCAGGGGATACATTCTGTGGTGCTATTTCCGTAGCTATATCTGAAGGTAAAAACCTTATAGATGCAATCAAATTTGCAAATCAGTCAGCAGCAATCACAGTTACTCGTATGGGCGCTCAGGCATCTATACCTTATAGAAAAGAACTATCATCAAACATTAACGTATAGTTAAAAATAAAGTTTAACCTAAAATTTTAATAACATGTTTATAGTTAATAGTTATTTTATTGCCGTTGTACTTTGTGTGGTAACAATGATCTGTTGGGGATCGTGGGGCAACACTCAAAAGTTAGCAGGCAAATCATGGAGATACGAGCTATTCTATTGGGACTATACCATTGGTATTCTGGCTTTTTCGCTCATCATGGCATTCACCTTAGGTAGTTTTGGGGAAGCAGGGCGTAGTTTCATTCCAGACCTGAAACAAGCAGACGGAATCATATTGTTATGTGCTCTAATAGGTGGTATTATATTCAATGCTTCAAATATACTCCTTTCGGCTTCTGTTTCTATGGCAGGATTAGCTGTTGCATTCCCTCTTGGGGTTGGGCTAGCCTTAGTCTTAGGGGTATTTATTAATTATTTTGGTTCACCAAAAGGAGATCCGGTTACGCTATTTATAGGTGTGGCACTGATAGTGGTTGCTATCATTTTAAATGGTATAGCTGCAAGTAAGAATTCACAGTCGGGAGAAAATAAAAATGCTAAAAAAGGAATTATTCTTGCAGCAGTAGCGGGAGTATTGATGTCATTCTTCTACCGTTTCGTAGCTGCAGCAATGGACTTGGACAATTTCGAAGCTCCAACACCGGGTAAGATCACACCATATACAGCATTCTTTATTTTTGCAGTAGGTATATTCTTGAGCAATTTCATATTCAACACTATTTTAATGAAAAAACCATTTGTTGGATCACCTGTTAGTTACAAAGAATACTTTAAAGGTAGTTTTGGAACACACATGGTAGGTATCACCGGTGGTATAGTGTGGGGACTAGGCACTTTATTGAGCTATATTGCTGCCGGAAAAGCAGGTGCAGCCATATCATATGCACTTGGGCAAGGAGCACCTATGATTGCTGCTATTTGGGGTATCTTCATTTGGAAAGAATTTAAAAATGCACCAAGTAGTGTTAATCGATATTTAGCAGCTATGTTCCTTTTCTTCATAGTAGGGTTAGGACTGATTGTTGTTGCAGGTTTTTAAACCAAAGAGTAAAAGTTTTAATATTTAAATAAATATTTTATCATGAAAAAGTTTTTTTTATTACTAATTGCTGTTCCATTATTACTTGCTTCGTGTGGTGGTGATAAGGACAATTCACAAGCTTCTGCTGAAAATAAAAAATCGGAAGAAAAAACTGTCGAAAATAAAAAAGTGAAAATGATTTTAGATTTGGATACTGGTGTTGATGATGCTATGGCACTGGCTTATGCTATCGGAAGTCCAAATATAGAACTAATAGGGGTTACAACCGTATATGGTAATGTAAGCCGTGATACCAGTATCAAGAATACACTAGCCCTACTTGATTTACTTGGAAAGAAAGATATACCGGTATATGCAGGTAATGATAGACCGACAGGTGCAAAGGAAGCATATAAAGTAGATCAAATAGTGGAAGAAATCCATGGTAAAAACGGAATTGGAAATATTGAAATTCCAGCTAGTACAAGAAGTGTGGAAAAAGAAAGTGCTATGGATTTTATGATCGAATCAGCTAAAAAATATGGCAAAGATCTTTATATAGTAGCTACCGGACCTGAAACAAACTTGGCACAAGTGATAAAAAAAGATCCTAAATTTGGTGAACAAGTAGGTAAAATTGTAGTTATGGGTGGAGCTTTAATTGTAGAAGGTAATATGAACCACTATGCTGAAGCTAACATATTCAACGATCCCGTAGCTTCGAATGAAGTATTTACAAGCAATACTCCATTTACAATGGTTGGACTCGACGTTACACACAGAACAACTCTGACTAAAGCTGATACTCAAAAATGGAGAGAGCTTGGAACTGCATCAGGAAAAGCATTTGCTGATATTGTAGACTACTATATTACATGGGAAACTACTCACCAGCCTGTATTGACCGGATGTGCATTACATGATCCACTAGCTGTTGCTGTTGCTGTACACCCAGAGTTTGTAACAACTCTAAAATTACCAATGAAAGTTGGTACTACAAAAGAAGATTGGGGACGTACTATAGCTGATACAGGTAAATTGAATGATCCTAATGCGGCTAATGTAGAGGTTGCCGTAGATGTTAAAGTAAAAGACTTTGTAGACAACTTTAACACAACACTTACAGAACTATTCTCAAAACACTAACTTTTCATTTTTTTCATCTTTCACTTCCTTTCTTTCCTGATCTTTTGGAAAGAAAGGAAGAAATTAAAAACCCTCCTAGATTATGAAAAATAAATATATTTTAATATTTATAGGTTTCTTATGCGCATACAACATCTCTGTTTTTGCTCAAGAAACCCCACAAACAGAAGATAAAGTTCCAAACTGGTTTTCGAATAATGCCAATATAGTTTGGGGGCAAAATACCAGATATGGACCACAGAAAGTGAACAATTTATATTTAGAATATGAATTAATGGGTCGACAAGGTGTGTTCGATTTCTATGGCTACGTGGATTTACCTAAAACATTTGGTGCAGGAAAAAATATTCAAGGAATATGGGACAAAGATGGAGCTAAAGCTTTTGCTGATTTACAAGCTCGCATGTCTATAAATGGACTATTAGGCAAAGGTAGAAATAACAGTTTTCTGAAAGAATATTTCATTGCTACTAACTATATTGGCAACTTCGGTTCTTCATCAGATTATCAGTCTGCCCATTCATTGTGGTATGGTTTGGGAACAACAGTAAACACATACAGTAAATTTAATTTAGATGTAAATTTCTATTTGCGTAAAACATTTACAAACTATGGATCGGGTAATGAACATTCGTGGAAAGGATATAGAGTAAAATTAAATTGGAATTATCCTATATGTAGCCTTTTTAATGGTGATGGAGGATTAACATACATTGGTTTTGGAGATTATGACTTTGGGCTAGATAAAAGACCACAGATACTACCGTCTGAAGATATTGGTAGTAATGATGCACTTACAGTGTCAAATGTTATTGATATTTCGTACAAACGCTTTCATTGTTCGGCTGTGTCACGTTATTGGTACCATGGGGGTGAAAATAGATACAATGGTGGATCTATGCCTGTGCGTACTAATGGATGGGGTTATTATATCGTGGCTGGGATAAAACTATAATTGGTATACAGGTTATTTATTACTTTCTAACTATCTTAGTGTTAGAAAAAGTTAGCGACTAGCATACTTATATAAGTATGCTAGTTGTTAAATTTATAGGATAGCAAGAGTAAATAAAGTAGAACATGAAAAAGATAAATTCACTCATTCTATTAATAAGTTCTTTATCTAAATCAGAAAAGAAGTCAATATATCTGCACTCCAACCTAACTAAAGGGAAAAAAGTTTACATGGAGCTTTTCGCATTGGTCGACAAGCATAAAATAGTAGATAGTACGCTATTACAAGAAGAATTTTATCGATTGTTTTCTAACACCTCATTTCATCCTGTTGCCAGTTATTTGTACGATTTCATTCTAAATACTCTAGTACATATCAAATCAAATCAAGACAAAGAATTTGCCCTTTTTCAAAAAATAATGATGGCAAAAACTTTGGAAGAAAGAAATCTGAATGGTGAATATTATGACATACTCCAGCAATTAAAAAATGATGCTGGCGAAATACATAATTATACTCTCTTACTGACTATCCAAAGGATGGAGCTAGATTATCTCAGAACAAACGAATTTCAAGATACCTCCGAACAAAAATTGCTACGCAAACAACATAAAGCAAATGAGTCTTTAAAAATATTGAGGCAAATAAATGAGCAATCCTCTCTCTATGAACTATTATTACTGCGAATGCAAAAGGCAAACCCAGTTCAGCTAGACCAACATAAACAATTCTTGAATGATCTTATTGTTAGCGAAATATCTTTAGTCTCAAATCTAAATAAGGATGTATTCGAAATACAAAAACTACATCAGTTATTCCAGGCACAATACCTTATTTATGTAGGGGATTATAAATCAGCATTAAATTCGTTTATAGAACTTGACAAACTGTTCAATAGCAACAAACAACAATGGAGCAATCCTCCAATGTATTATGCAAGAGTTCTGGAAGGCATCCTTGGTAGTTTAAACGGGATCAAAGCATATGACAAAATGGGGTATTTTCTCCAAAGGCTCGAAACACTAGATCATCCTTCTTTATCCTTTCAGACTGAAATCTCTTGTGTCCGCTTTATTTATACCATTGTCCCATATTTAGATAGAAAAGAATATGCAGAATGCAAAGTTACAATAAATACATTCGATAAAGAATTAATCTCAAGGATAGACACTCTGACACCTTACAGGTATTTGCAACTTTCTCTCTACTTATCAGTTATCCATCTATACAACAAAGAAATAGTCAAGGCTCGAAAGCAAATGACACATATTATCAATAGCGACAATTATGCGAATTTATCCCTCTTCCGTCCTTTACAGATTATAAACTTAGTGATTCACTACGAACTTGGAGATATTGACATAATAATATCACGAATACGCTCAATAAAAAGAATAAATAGAATCCAGAAAATAAATTCTAAGCTTGAAGATATATTTTTTCATTTTTTAGGAACAGATCTTATTACTCAAACACCTCGAAAAAAAGAAAGCTTAAGGCTAAAAATTATTAATGAATTTGATCAAATAGAAAACAATAATAAGGACAAAAAGCTACTATCTATTTTTAATTTGAAAGAGTGGATGTTAAGCTACATAGAGTAAATCATCCCCTACTCTATCCAATAGATTTGATCTGATAAAGTATTATTAATTATATAAAATCAATGCCGACTTATACTCTAAGTCGGCATTATATTTAAATGTAGTATCCTAATTCAATCCAAATCCAAATGGAAATAATGGATTTTCAGAATCATAAGGAACATCCTCTTTTTGCCTTTCAACAGCTTCCATCGAAGAAGGAAGTTCAATTGGTAATCGACCTTGTGGCCTACCTTTACCAAATATAACATCTGCTAAAGCTTCATTCGAGACTCCAAATTCGGCAATCAATACTTTTGCTGATTTTGCTATTTCGGGAATAACAGCTGCTCTTTCTAAATTGAGAATAACAACACTCGGTTTCTTTTTCAGTTTAGAAACAATAACATTTTTCGTAGAATCATTATAAGCCAAAGTCCCTTGATGAAAATGAGCTTCTAGCATATTATTGTTTCTAGGTGGACCATAAGGAGTCGTTAGGCGAATAATAGCAAAATCACAGTCTTCGATCTTATCTACAATTGTTGCATATTCTGCAAAAGCAGATTTGTTTTTATAGCCTTCCACATAAACTTTCTTTTTGGTGGGTAACGGATACATATTGTTTTTGTTTTCTAAGAGTACCAACGACTTCTGTTGAATATTTTTTCCTATTGCTTTATTTTCTCTTGTTCCGACTATATCAGTCACTCTATTTTCGTCAACATAAGGATTATCAAACAGCCCCAGTTGAAATTTCAAAAGCATTATTTTCATCACAGAAGCATCTATAATACCGATTGGAATTTGTCCATCTTCCACTAATTTCTTTAATGCAACAGTTTGAGTTTCTCCTCCGATCTGATCGACCCCTGCAAAAACTAAGGCTTGTAACCGTTCTTCTACTGTTGCATTCTCTAATCCCCAACTACGTACTTCGATAAGGCGTTCACCATTTACATATTTGTCAGTAACTGTATTCCAATCTGCAATAACGATTCCTCCAAAATTCATTTTATTTTTTAGAAGATCAGTCATGACATCCTTCAAAAAAGAAGATCCTATATTTTTCGAAAATTGTCCTTTAGGTATTCCATAACAAGTCATTATACCTATTGAACCTGCTTCTATAGCAGCTTTGAAAGGTTGAAGATGGTATTCTAAGTTATCATTTGGGTAAACTAGATTCTTTCCATAATTGAAATGACCATCCCATCCATTTTCTTGTGGTCCATTACCCGGAAAGTGTTTGGTAATACAAGCTACTGTATTTTGATCAATTACATCTCCTTGAAAACCTTTGATATATGCACTAACCATATTAGAAACTAAATCGGCATCTTCACCAAAGGTGCCAGATATACGTCCCCAACGTGGTTCTGTTGCAACATCTGCCATTGGGTTTAACAACATTCTGATTCCTAATGCTCTGTATTCGGAAGCCATTATCTGAGCCGATCTATAGACCGAATATGTATCTTTAGTCGCAGCCAATCCGAGAGGCTCAGGAAAAGCAGTCAGATCTCCTGCCGAAATAGTTGTGCTCAAGTCACTTTCTTTATAACTACTACGTGGATCTGTACTAAAAGTTATAGGAATTCCTAACCGGGTATTTTCAGCTATTTTTTGGATTGTATTATTATAACGCGCAATAGATATCGCCGGAGCATCTCCAACCAGATTGAAATGAGTCATTTGGTTTTCCAGAATAAGTTTGTCGGTAGATAAACCTCCTGTCATAAATGCTTTGTCATCTATTGATCCATCTTTATTAAGCATACTGTAAGTTTGGAACATCGTCCCAACCTTTTCTTCTAAAGTCATTTGAGATAGAAGATCCTTTGCCCTTTCTTCAGCAGATAAGGCTTCATTCTCATACGGATCCATTTTTCCATTCTTATTGAGGTCACGATATTTATCTTGAGCTTGTAATCCTAACGACAAGCATATACCAAACAAGAGAACTAAAATATTTTTTATATAATTCATAATACTATATTTATTATTGTTGATCAATAAATCTGAAAATAAAATTCATTCTTACAGGAAAGAATATTTTTTCATTCATATCTACTTCTTTTTTTATTAGCAATAACCGTTTTATATTAACTAGAAACGATATGATGCTGAAAATTCTACTGTAAATGGACGTATATAAGTTCCTGCAAATGGGATTCCATCTTTCCCATTCTTTTTGGCATCTTCCAGCCTTTTATCTACTTCGGCTTTCGACCAAAGGTCTGCTCCCGGAATTGTACCTGAAGCACCACTACTATTCAATGGATTCACAACCGTAACACCGGCACTTAAATTCTTATTGAATGTATAATTAATCCCAGTAAATGTTTCCCAACGCGGTGCAAAATAGATTGTATTTGACAAATTCGCATATGTTTTACTCGAATATCTGGCAGTACCCCATATTTTTAGACTTCTGAATTGATAACTTGGATCAATTTCCAGTATCAATTTAGGTACACTTGTTACTGTATTTCCTGTATAGTTATAAGCTTCGTCGGCAACACTAGGATTATTAAATTTAGCTGTTCCTTCATAATTCTTATATTTAGGAGCTTGTAGAGTGGCTAATAAATGCAAGTTAAATCCATTGAATGGCTTCAATACTGCATCTGTAGTCCATCCTAAAGCTTCTATATCATATACAATTGTCTGCATAGCCGAAACATTTGGGTTGCTACTACTAGTCATACTCACACGGGTCAGATAGTTATCTTTCGTTATATAGGTAGCTTTTGATACCAAGCTAACCATAGGATGATTATAATAGACTCCGAATCCAGCATTTAGGATATTGGCTTGTTTTCCATCCACAGGAATTTGTCCCGCATATGTTTCAATATGTGGAGCCCATTGATTATATCCCCCTTCAGCCAATAAACCAAAAGAATCTGCTAATTTGATTGTGAGGTCAGCATATCCCCCTTTGTTCCAATACGTTTTATCGAATGTTAACCAAGGAACATCATTAAATATTCCATTTGTACGATTTGCCGCCGTAGCATATTTTCCTTTTATACTTTGAGCTTCGATGCGGGCACCGTATTTCAACGTAAAAGCAGGAGAAATATCCCATGTATCTAAAAACCATAATGATAGTTTATTTTCCCATCCATCGTTTGCTTCCAGATGGCTATTATAATTTGGAAGGTTGCCATATTTATCAGTTACCCCAACCATCTGTAATTTTGCAGGTTGATGCTTTACCTCTTGATAATAGAAACTTGTTGTAGTTAAAAAATTATCTATATCATAATACTGTTCTGTTAGCCCTAATTTCCAATGATGGTTATGTGATTTTTTACTTAACTCAAAAACACCTGCTAATGTTTTAATTGGAATCTCTTTCGTTCCTTTCTTTAACACTAACGACACATCCTTCCCTGTGTAGGGAGTCCCATCCATATAAGTAAACATTCCGGGTGTGGCATCCATTACCGAAGCAATAGCCGGTATATGTATACTCCCTTTAGCCTCACGATAACGCAATGTATAATTTAAATTCAAGCCACTACTTTTGAATTCATTTGACCCGATAATATCCAGATTATGAGATGATGTCCTATAATCATTAATCATATCACGTTCTTCAATATCTCCGGTATATGGATTCATCAACTGGATTTTTCCTGATGGTTCGAAAAAAGAGTTTCGTCCGATCTTTAATCCATTATATTCTCCGACTTTGCCATCCCCTTTATATACATATGGGCTAAAACTCATGAGCATTCCTCCCGATTTAATGTATTTGTACATTGCACTGATAGAACCTACTCCACCCTCAAATTTATATCGTTGGGTTAAGGCAGCTTTATACATTTGTGTTTGATCGGCATAATAGTTAGTGAACCCAACATCAAAATATCCCGGATCATAATTAGCATAAGTTCCAACTGAAAATTGTAAGCCTTTCTTGTTTAATGGTCCGCTAAGGTTAGCTGTTCCATTGAGTAAGCCATAGTGGTTAGAAGCTAATTTAATATTACCTCTAAGATTATCTGTTCCGAGATTATCCCATGTACTCACAGAATAACCGATTTCACCATATTGAATACTGGTATGACGTAAGTCGAGAAGCTGAAAACGACGCATATCCAACATCCCATCCATGCGCCATGCACGATTCGGAAGTTCGGGCCAAGAGAAATAAACTACAGGAAGGCCGTTCTCCAGAACAGGAGTTCCCCCAACTCCGGGAGGAAGCCCCACATTTATATCCCGAGGCCCTGTGGCACTGGATGCACTAAGCATAACGCCTCTGTCACCTTCCTCGTTTTTATTTTTTTGTTGAATACTATCTTTTTTTATTACTTCTTGTGCAAGCAAAGGTGATGCAACTATAAAGCAAGCAACAAAGACAGAAAATGCTTTTTTTATACTTTTTTTCATGGTTATAAATAGATGGTTAGTTATAATAAGGTTGGTACTTGTTTCTTTAGGTCAAACTATAACCACAAAATTAGAGTATAGACAAAAAAAATTCCGACTTAAGCTATTTAAGTAGGAATTTGGTAAACTTTAGAACAGGAAATAAAACAATTTATTTTCTGATTATCAATATATTAAATTACATTATTGATTTTTTGTTTGGTAAACAAATTTGGCTTATAAAAGACCTATATTTTTGATCTTTTCTTCGAAATCTTCTCCTTCATTTATCGCTTTAGACCTTACTTTACTTCTATAATTATATATTGTTTGTGTTGAGTAACGTAAGAAAGAAGATATTTGTTTACTATCAGTAATCCCTAAACGAATCAATGCAAAAATGCGAAGTTCGGTATTTAGTTCATTTGATTTAACTCTATATTGTTCGTTTTCTTTCAATAGGTGATTGAAATCATTTACGAAGCTTGGATATAATTTCAAAAAAGCAATATCGAAACTCGTATACAAGTCTTTAATATCTTTTTTCTTATTATTTATTGATACCGATTTTACTAAATCATCTATCTGCCCCGATTTTATCTTTCGATACATCTGTTGCTTGTACTCATCTAGTTTATTGATATATATAGAACATTGGTTCAAGAAATACCCGATATATTCTTCTTTAATATGGTTTGCTTCATCTAGTTTCTGATTCAATTGTTTAAGATTACGGCGTGCTTTTGTTACTATACGGACTTGTTTATAGATATAGATACTTGTCAATAAAAGTCCAACAGCAAGTATCGTAACAAGAATTAAATAAAAAGTCAAATCCTTTTTTTGATTTTCTATTTTGCTCTGATATGTTTTTTCTATTATAGGAAATAATTTAGCAATAGTGATATGCCTATGTCTTGAGTTAAAGAAATTGGCATCTTCTTGTGCAATCTTCATATATTTATATGCCCTTTCTATATCATTATCTTTATTGAGAAGAATTGCTAAACTCAAAAGTGCAGAATGGTCTTTAATAACCAGTTTTGTATCGGTTATAGCCGCCTTTGCCAAATAGATTCTTTGCTGTTCGGGTTCTACCTCCTGTTTCATATAAGAATAAGCCAAACATGAGGTTGCCAATGCATAATTGTGAGATTCTGGATCAACCTGAGGTATCATTAATGACAGCCTTTTGATTGCTAATGCAGTATTATTTTTAAAGAAGTCAATATAAATATCTTCGATTACATTTCTTTCCGAATTTACCTCAACTAACGACCTAGCAGAGTCCACATATGTAATCATTTTTTCTTGATATTTGCTACTGTACTTATTATCATTTGTATACTTAATCAATGTATTATAAAACATATAATATGAGACATAATACTCCTTGCGTAAATCTTTCGGCAAATGGTTGGGCACAATTGCATCTAACAATTGAGCCGATTCGAAAAACAGACCTGCTAAAGCATATATTTTAGCTAACTTAATTTGAGATTCAGACTTATATTTCTTATTTTCTAATTTTTCAGCCAATAATAAATTTTGCTCTGCATATATCATTGCAGAGTCACATAAATAAGTCGCATACTCATCTATTATATCTATATTTATTAAATACTCTTCATGCGTAGTAATATTTAAAAGTCTTTTTTCTTTTAATTGATTTATACGTGCTTCTTTTTGTAGTGCATATTGATCCCGGTTTTTCAATTCTTGATCTAAGATTCTTAATTCTTCTGCCAAATCTTTTTTTTGTCCAAATATGGAAACAAAAGAAGATATGATAATTAAAAAGAACAAAGTAGTTTTTTTCATAGAAGTAGATATAATTTCAGAAAGCTTTTGTTTTGCTAAACCACAAAAGTAATAAACTTTTGTAGTCCAATTATACCAAATACTTATAGTTACTATCTTTTTATCACTTATTCTAATCCAAGATATAATTTATATTTAGAAATACACTCCTCAAAAACCCTCTGATTATAAGCACCTATCATTCATTTTTGGAATTACACTCTCTTTATTACTAATTGATTTAAATAAAAATAAATATCATTTAGATATTTATTCTACAATTACATAATGATATCCTAGATATCTATACCTAACCTTTGAAACTTAGATCTATCTCTCAGCTTAGATTACTATATAACAATTGAGTTCCGAATATTTACAGCTCAATTTCCTTTCACATGAATCTCATCATATGGTACCCTAATTTTGAGACAAAAAATAAAACAATTATGCGAAAAAAACTTTATTTGATAATTGGTGTCTTCTTATTAGTCGGTTTGATTCTATTTAAGATTTTCAACAATAAGGAAAAAGCCGAAAAAGAAATACAGGCCGAAAAAGAATCAATCCCTTTTAGTGTAGAAGCTATTATAATTAAAAAATCAAGCTTTACAAATACTCTTTCATATCCGGGAACTGTAGAAGTCTCAGGCATGGTCAATATTGTTTCAGAAACCGAAGGAAGAGTCGTTAAGTTGAATATTCAAAATGGTAGCACTGTTCAGAAAGGGCAAGTAATCGCCATTCTGAATAATGACATGAAAACTTCGTCTCATCAGATTCATCAGATTGATTACAAAAAAGCCAAAGAAGATTATCAACGGTATCTGGAATTACATAAAAAAAATAATGCAACGGGTATAGAACTGGAAACAGCACTTCATGCATTAGAAACTGCTGACAAACAATTGAGAATATCACAATCTGAATTAAGCCGGAATGTAATATATGCCCCGATTGGTGGAGTTGTATCCAATAAGTCTATAAATGTGGGAGATATCTTATCTCCAGGTAGTCCAATTGCAATAATTGTTCCTCTTAATGAGATTGAAGTACGTTTTCATGTTCCAGAAAAAGAAATATCTCAAATTCAAGTAGGTCAGCACATAGATTTTACGGTAGATGCATATCCTCAACATATTTTCGAAGGTACTATATCTTCCATTATACCTATAGCCAACCAAGCCAGATCTTTCCCAATACTAGTTAAAGTAAAGAATAACCAAAATGGCATAACCCTCATGGGAGGAATGACTACTAATATAAAAACAATAGATAATCAAAAGGTTTCTACAATTGCTATTCCCCGAACAGCAATTAGAGAAAATTATGTATGGTTAGTCAAAGATGGCAAAAAGGCTGTCCAATGTCCATTAAAAACAGGACGTGAATTTGAAGATAAGATAGAGGTCATATCTGGATTAAGAATAGGAGATACCATAATTACCAAAGGCCAATCCAACATAAGTGAGGGTATAGTTTTAGAGACTTTAAACATTGTGAATGATAAACAAAACACTCAAAACGAAACAAAATCAGAATGAAAATTACAGAATTAGCTATTAAACGCCCTATATTATTCATCGTATTCTATCTCATTATTGCAGGTTTGGGTATCTTGGGATATAGTAAGTTACGTTATGAACTACTTCCTGAATTGGCTACTCCTGTAATTACAATTACAGCCATCTATCCCGGAGGATCGCCCACTGAAATAGAAAATACGGTATCAAAAAAACTAGAAGATGCTATTGCCGGAGTCAGTAAAATAAAAAAAGTGAGTACTTATTCTGTCGAAAATTCTTCCGTTATTTCCATTGAATTCATAGCTGATGCAAATTCAGAAAAGGCGATGCAAGATGTCCAAAGAGCAGTGAATAAAGTACTCCCGGAACTCCCTGCAGGAGTAAAATCACCGACTCTGGAAAGTTACAGTATAAATGCAGAACCTGTATTAAGAATCGGGACCACAGCCAATATACCAGAAGAGCAATTGTATGAATTGTTGGATAAACAGATCAGACAGGAAATTTCCCAACTCAAAAATGTGGGGCGAGTTACTCTATTAGGAGGTTCTCCCCGAGAAATAAAAGTTGCTGTAGATCTGGACAAATTGAAAGGATATAGTATCGGAATTGATGAACTAACCGAAGCTATTAATCGGAACAATGTAGAGATACCAATAGGAAGCATTAAGTCAGTAGATGGGGAATTTGATATACGCACAACCGGTAAAGTGAAGGACTTTGACCACTTGAGGATGCAGCCGGTACGGACATTGTCTGACGGAAGCATAATTTATGTAAAAGATGTTGCAGACATAAAAGAAGGCAAGAAAGACCTGTCAGTAATAAACCGTGTTAACGGAGAGAATTCGATAGGCCTGCTTGTGGATAAACAAACCAGAGCTAATGCTGTAGAAGCTTCACAATTGGTGAAAGAACATCTTACACAGCTGGAATCTCAATATAGCAATATTGGACTAAAGTTTTCAGTTATTCAAGATTCTTCTGAATTTACACTCAAAGCAGCCAACTCCGTATATTTCGACTTCTTTGTTGCAGTTGTCTTAGTGGCCTTAGTTATGCTTGTTTTTCTCCATAGTTTTCGGAATGCAGTAACAGTATTAATTGCAATTCCCACATCTTTACTTGTAGCATTTATAATGATGTATACTATGGATTATTCCTTAAATCTAATGACTTTACTGGCTATGTCATTAGTGATTGGAATTCTCGTAGATGATTCGATTGTGGTATTGGAAAATATCTATCGTCACATGGAAATGGGATCCGACAGGATGAAAGCCTCACTAGATGGACGTACAGAAATAGGATTTGCTGCAATGTCTATTACTTTAGTAGATGTAGTTGTATTTCTACCTCTAGCCTTTGTTCCCGGACTGGTAGGAAGTTTAGTTAAGGAATTCTCTCTGGTAATTGTTACCTCTACATTATCAAGCTTAATGGTTTCCTTCACCCTTACGCCAATGATTTCTTCCCGTTTTTCAAAATTAACACATATGGATGGAAAAACAATATTTTCCAGATTTGCCCTTTTCTTCGAAAAACAAATGGAACATCTTACTAAGTTGTATAATAAGATATTAGTGTGGGCATTGAAAAACAAATGGAAAACAATTACTATTTCCGTAGTCTTTCTTATCACATCTATCAGTTTGATGTTTACCGGATATGTTGGAAGTGAATTTGTTCCAGTAACAGACAAAGGTGAGCTTTCTTTATTAATAACTGCACCTCCCGGAACACAGCTGAAAGAAATGGATAGAATCGTAGAATCAATCGAAAACCGGATTGAAAAAGTACCCGAAGTGACTAAACAATTTACATTAATAGGTTATCAGAGTGATGGCTTTAACGAAAATAAAGGAGGCAACGTTGCTAGTATAAATATATCCTTAATAGAGGCTAAAGACAGAACTAAAAGTATTTCTCAAATTAGTAGAGAATTGAAAAAAATAGCATTATCTGAACCCGGAGTAAAAGTAGATGTATCGACAATAGGATTATTCGGAACCAATGCAGCTCCAATACAGCTTTTATTATATGGAGAGAATCGGGACTCTGTTATTTACACAGCACAACAATTATTGAAAGATATCAAAAAAATAGATGGAATTGTGGCTCCAAAATTATCAGTCGAAGAACCTAAACCTTCTCTTCAGGTAAATATAGACAGACAGAAGCTGGGAGATTATGGCTTAACAGTTGAAGGAATAAGTAATGCATTGCGTATTGCAATAAATGGCTCTGAAGACATGAAGTTTAGCAAAGACGGTACAGATATAGATTTACGCATTTCGCTGCGAAGAGAAGATAGAGCTAACGTTTCTGATCTGGAAAATTTTCCATTTATCAATAATTGGGGACAAGTAGTATACTTAAAACAATTTGCAGAAGTGAAGCTGACTACAACTCCTTCTGTCTTGGAACGACGTAATAAAAAACCTTCTATTATGTTAATGGCTAAAGTTACTGGCAGGCCAACAGGTGATGTTGGTGAAGATATCAAAACCTTAGTAAAAAACAATCCCTTACCAGCTTCTGTATCTCTTTCGTATGAGGGGGATTTGGATATGCAAAATGATGCTTTTGAAAGCCTTGTTATTGCCTTGGCTATGTCACTAATATTAATTTACCTGATAATGGTTGCTCTATACAATAATTGGGCTTATCCCTTTGTAGTATTGTTTTCTATACCTGTTGGGGTGGGCGGTTCTATTATTGCTCTAGCAATGGCAGGAAAATCGATGAATATTTTTTCCATATTCGGATTGATAATGATGATGGGACTTGTTACTAAAAATGCCATTCTTTTAGTCGACAAAGCCAACGATTTTTTAACAGAAGGAAAATCTTTACATGAAGCACTAATAAAGGCTGGAACAACCCGTTTAAGACCAATTCTCATGACCACACTAGCGATGGTTATAGGAATGTTACCACTAGCTCTGTCAAAAGGAGCTTCATCTGAAATGATAAGTAGTTTGGCATGGGTACTTATTGGAGGACTTACCAGCTCAATGTTCCTTACATTAGTGTTGGTGCCTGTAGTTCATTATGGTATTACAAAATTGATACAAAAAACAAGAAAAAGAAAAGACAATGAAAAGAAATAAAATAGTAATTACTATTCTTGCACTCTTATTTAGCTATTTACAAGTAAATGCTCAATCAGATGCAAATGATAAAAACTTATCTGTAGTCTTATCCATAGAGCAAGCTGTTGATTTAGGTTTATCTCAAAATAAGACTATAAAAACCATAGAGTTATCCACATTGAAATCACAATATGTCACTAAGGAAATTCAAGCTAACCGCTACCCTCAAATCAATGCGATTACCTCTTATGTTCGTAATCTGAAACCGACCGTATTCTTTTTCCCTAAAATTGGAGTCTCCAACACAGGGGAACTGGCTATTGACGATTCTGAGATGATGACAGTAAATGCTTCATCAAAGAATCATTTTAATGCGATTATCGACCTTCAATTACCTTTGTTCAATCCCGAATTGGAAGAAGGGATAAAGCTATCCAAGCTCAACACTGAGTTGACCAAAGTAAATAGAGAAGTTGCAAAATGGGAATTAGCAGACGAAATACGTAAAGCATATTACAATACACTGCTAGCTGAACTTAATAAAGCATTAATAGAAAAAGCGATAGCAAGAGCAGAGCAAACTTTAACCGATACTAGAGTTTTATATCAAAATGGTGTGGTATTGGTTTCTGACACATTGAATGTCTATATCAATGTACAAAGTCAGAAATCGAACTTATATATAGTAAATAATCAAATTACACAATCGATGAATTATCTGAAAGATCTAATCGGTATTTCATTAGATAATGAATTGATTTTAATTGATAATATTGATGAAGATTTCCTGAGCACACAAATATTGGGACAACAAGCTTCCACTTCTTTTCTAGAGCGTCCGGATATAAAACAGAATATATCACATCAAAGTCTGGCAAAAAAGCAAATTGATTTGGACAAAAGCAGAAGATTACCCACTCTTAGTCTTGTTAGTCAATATCAAATTCAGGCTCAATCTGATAAATTCAAGTTCCAGCAGTACGATTGGCCTCAAAGCTTTTTTATCGGTATGCAACTGAATATCCCTATTTTCAATGGTTTTAAACATGATCGTAAAGCTCAACAATCATTTGTTACACTACAAGAGTTAAAGATTACAGAAGAACAACTCACCAGCAAGGCTCTATTAGAATATAAAAATGCAGAAGGTGACTTTATAGAATCTTTTTCTAAAATAAAGATAAATAAAGATATTGTTCAGGCAGCAGAAAAAAGTTTAGAGTTAGTGGACGAACGCTATAAAAAAGGCATTGGGCGTTATCAGGATGTACTGGACGGACAGTTTAGTGTTATACAATCTAACAATGCTTATAATAAAGCTATTTACGATGCATACATAGCTTTGGCTGCTAAGAAAAAAGCACTTGGCATAATCAAGTAACATCTGCCCCACTATAAACAATAATTGTCTATCATATAATTAAATAATAATTAAATTGCACATAAAGCTTATCTCAAAAACAAAGATATTATCTAGTAACAATAATTAAATTTGTAACCATTATGACATTTTCAAGTAAAAGGTTTAAAATTATAGGGTACTTTGTTGTTGGCATTGTATTTTATCTCATATTGCTCTTTATCAATCCATGGGAGTGTGAACTGACTCCGACCATGTTACTTGAAATGTTGGGAGACTTATCAATAATATGGTTAGCAGTTATTTTAGTAATGGAACTGAGCTTTTTTATTACGAAAAAAATAGATGTTTATTTCCCATGGCGCTCTTCTTTAGGAAAACGGATTCTTGTACAACTTGGCATTCAGTTCTTTTTGGTCAGTGCTATACTTATTATTATAAAATTATTATTCCCATATTTGCTAATAGATTCGATTGTGTTCAGGCAATCATTTATTATAGGAGTCATCCTATCCATACTGTTTTCAACAATATATACTGCCGAATCCTTTTATACCCAATGGAATAAAGCTGCAATTAAAGCTGCAAAATATGAAAATAAAATTGTTCAGGCTGAACTTGAACTATTGAAAAGACAAATAAACCCTCACTTCCTTTTTAATAACTTCAGCACATTAACTTCTCTGATTGAAGAAGATCCACAACTTGCAGTTGAATATGTTCAACGTTTATCCATCATTTATCGCCATATACTAAAGGATGAAAAATTACAGATTGTTCCACTACGTAATGAACTGGACTTTATAAGTTCTTATCTATTTCTTTACAAAATACGATATCAGGATAGTCTTATTGTAACGGTTGATATTCCTGAAAGACTTATGGAAAAAGGGATAGCTACAGCAACCATGCAATTATTGATTGAGAATGCAATCAAACATAATTCAATTAGTAAGCAAAATCCATTGGAAATCGAGATATTCTCTGAAAATGATTTTATAATTGTAAAAAACAATATCAATCCTATTGTTAAACGCACAGAAAGCACTGGCATTGGGCTTCGTAATATATCATATAGATATGAACTTTTGAGTAAAAAAGCAATTATAATAACTCACAATGAGAATATTTTTCTTGTTAAAGTTCCATTATTAGATTGATTGAGATGATAAAAGCCGTAATTATAGAAGATGAACCATTAACAGCTAACCGACTAAAAAGGCTGATTGAACAAGTTCAAGAAGATATCGAAATAATAGCTATTCTACAAACCGTAAAAGAAACATTAGAATGGCTGACATCTAACCAAGAACCAGACCTATATTTTATGGATATTCAATTATCAGATGGACTAAGTTTTGATCTATTCTCTTCATTTAAAATTACAAAGCCTGTTATATTTACAACTGCCTATGACGAATATGCTATAAAAGCCTTTAAGGCTAATGGTATTGACTATTTACTCAAACCTATCGCCCTTAACGAGATTGAGAAAAGTTTAGCCCGATATAGACAATACAATCCATTACCTCAAATCTCTAATATTCAAGATATTATTAAGAAAGTATCAGAAAAACAGCCTACATATAAAGCTAATTTTCTGGTAGAATGGCGTGATCAATTGCTGTCAATAGCTGAAACTGACATCGCTTATTTTCAGTTATCTAATAAAATAACTTATCTCATCACATCAGAAAAACGATATGCCATATCATCAACCCTAGACTATTTGGAAAAAGAAATTGATCCCCATACATTCATCCGGATCAATCGCCAGTTCATTGTTTCCCGAAAAAGTATAAAAAATATCCGGCTATATTTTGGAAATCGTCTCAAACTCTATTTGGATCCTATACCCGAAGAAGATGCCATAGTGAGTAGAGAACGGGTACCTGAATTCAAGATATGGTTAGATAGCTAAAAGCTTTCCATATCTAACTAGTCGACAGATATTCAGAACCTTTATTGTTTCTATTTAATATAATATTACAATTACCCTTTATCGGAAAAACTTAGATAGATTTTGTTATATATAAAGTAATAGCTCTACTGATTGTATTATTAAAATAATTCCAGAGTTAGGCTCCTCTTTAACTGCTCGATATGCAAATTTATTTATCTTTTTATTCCAAAAATTTGTTAATATAAAAATCCTTTATATATTTGCATCCGTAAAAATGAATACTAACCCTTAAAAATTTAGAGAAAGGGTACAATTATGTTGGTCAAAAAATAGAACACAAAACATTTAGGAACTAATTCGATTTATCTAGATGATAAATCTCACAATATCTTAACATACCTATCAAAATTCACGGCTGCAAAGTTGATAGTCATTGGTTAGTTTCAAACTCATCATTAAATTTTATTATTAATTGCTGATATATCAGCTTACCGGGATTTTTATGCCCTTTTAGCTGCGCTATATCATAAACAAATTGTTAAGTCATGGACAATTTTGCTATTGAGCAAGACTGGACTATGCATTGCAAGATTCTGTCCCGTAGATGGAAAATCAGACGAATCCGTACAGCTCAGGATAAAAAATTGAGAAAATTGGATAGAGAATCTCGTAAACTTTATAATGAGATCCGAAATCTGGGCTATGAGCCACTCAATCCTCCTATACGCTGTGGATATAAACGACTGTTTATGTTGACAGAAGACAGCAAGTATACTCCAAATCCAGATTTTTATCAAAGAATATTAGATAAAATAAATGATATCCGATACAGCCCGAACAAAGATTTTGAAAGTAAACGAACCTCAAAAAGATGGAGACGGCGCAAGCGTAAGCGCAAAGAGCAAAAACTCATGGAATCGGATAGTTATCATTTTCATAAAATATTAAAATTCACAGAAGATGAAAAACGGATGTTTTACGAAATTAAATATTACGATAAACAACTAAAAAGAGAGACAATAAAATATGTATTTAGTGAACCATGGCGATTCACATTAAGTATTCGCCCTCATTGGATTACTTGGGTACAGCGTAAAGATCCACTTCTGGAACAGCAACTTGACGAAATAAATAAAGTAACTGACAGATATAAAAGTCAAGGACGATTAACAAAAATGAGTGGGGGCAACAGCTATTCTTGGAAAAAAATAAACGAACAAAGAGAAGACCGAAAACTGTATGCCTATAATTCTCTACAAAACAAACCATTACACTTGATAATGGAAGAATATTACAACGAAATTAGTTTATGAACATACAACCAAAAGAATTAAGCAAACTAGGATATACCAACAATATAGCTCGCAGTTTGGCAATAAATACAATAAACAAGTATTGTAAACACAATACAAAAGAGGATATTAAAACAACTTTAACCGATTTGTTGAATAATCCGGGAAAATATAAAAACAACGAAGTATGGGGTAAATTGGCTGAACATTTTTCACCAACGATGGAAGATAAACAGTTTTCTGTTTACAACCTACTTGATGAACCCCTCCCTTTTAAAACTTACGGCGGTAAGTTTATAGAAAGCATTGCTAAGCAACAAATGGAACTGGCTATGCGACTACCAATTACTGTTGGTGGAGCATTGATGCCCGATGCACATGCCGGATATGGCTTGCCTATAGGTGGCGTATTAGCTGTAGAAAACGCAGTGATACCTTATGCCGTAGGTGTAGATATCGGTTGCAGAATGAGCCTTACAGTATTTGATGCTAAAGCTGATTTTCTGAAACGTTACTCACATCAAATAAAAGAAGCTTTGAAAGAATATACCCATTTCGGTATGGATGGAGGTTTACCTTTCGCACAAGAACATCAAATATTAGATAGAAGTGAGTTTCAACTTACGCCTTTACTCAAAATGCTTCATGGAAAAGTTGTCCGTCAATTAGGAACATCAGGCGGAGGAAATCATTTTGTAGAATTTGGTGAAATAGAGTTGATCGAAAACAATGTGATGAATCTTCCGGCTGGAAATTATGTAGCGCTCCTCTCCCACTCAGGTTCTCGCGGAATGGGGGCTGCCATAGCAAGGCAATATAGCGACATTGCCCGTGAAGTGTGCAAATTGCCAAGAGAGGCACAACACTTTGCTTGGCTCGGCCTTGATACTGAAGCAGGACAGGAATATTGGATGAGTATGAATCTTGCCGGCGACTTTGCACAAGCTTGCCACGAACGGATACATATCAACCTTTCGAAAGCTTTGGGACTGAAAGCAATAGGTAATGTAAATAATCATCACAATTTTGCATGGAGAGAAGAAATTACTCCTAACCAATATGCTATTGTACATCGTAAAGGGGCTACTCCAGCCGGAAAGGGTGTTGGAGGATTTATTCCGGGAAGTATGGCTACACCGGGTTATCTGGTTTGTGGTAAAGGAAATACCCAATCGTTCTACTCAGCTTCTCATGGAGCGGGAAGGGCAATGTCCAGAAGCAAGGCAAAGGATCAGTTTACCAATTCAGCATTAAAGAAACTACTCTCTCAAAATGGGGTGACTCTTATTGGCGGCAGTGTAGAAGAAATGCCATTGGCATATAAGGATATTGACCGTGTAATGCCTGCACAAGAATCTCTAGTAGATATTCACGGTAAGTTTATGCCACGAATAGTAAGAATGAATAAAGAGTAAAAAAAATGAAAATAACAGATAAAATATTAGTTATAGATTTAGAAGCCACTTGTTGGCAAGGCGTACAGCCAAAAGATCAGGTAAGTGAAATAATCGAAATAGGGATTTGCGAGCTAGATACACTAACAGGTAAAATATCTAAAAACAAAGGGATATTAGTAAAACCTATTAAATCAAGAGTTAGTAATTTTTGTACCGAACTGACAACAATAACCCAAGAAATGCTCGATAAAGACGGCATTTCATTTTCTGAAGCATGTAGCGTGCTTCGTACTGAATACGATGCCTACCAATATACATGGGCTAGTTATGGTGCATATGATATAAAAATGTTGAAAAACCAGTGTCAAGTACGTAACATCGATTATCCACTATCGCAAGATCATATAAATGTAAAAGAACTGTTTACTCAAGTAAAAGGTCTAAATAAGAAAGTCGGTATGAATGGAGCTTTACATATACTAGGCTTGCCACTTGAAGGTACGCACCACAGAGGAATAGATGATGCTAAAAATATAGCTAAAATCCTTTTCTGGTGCCTAGAAAATAAAAAAAATGAGCAATAAAATATACTTACAAATAACTTCGGGTCGTGGTCCTGCCGAATGCTGCCGTGTAGTAGCATTAGTATTGGAAAAAATATTGGCTCAAGCCCGACAATCAGGTTTGACAGCCGAAGTAATAGAACGGGAAGAAGGCGAGATGAATCGTACACTATTTTCGGCAATCGTATTGCTCGAAGGCAGTAAAGCAGAAGATATAGTGAGTGAATGGGAAGGAACTATTCAATGGATAGCACAAAGCCCATATCGCATCTATCATAAACGCAAAAACTGGTTTGTTGGGGTAAATACCTTTACGCCTACCGAACTGAGTGAAATAGATACAAAATATATCACTTATCAAACATTACGAGCATCAGGACCCGGTGGTCAACACGTCAACAAAACCGAATCGGCTGTCAGAGCTACTCATGCCCCGTCGGGGTTGAGTGTTACGGCATCCGATCAGCGTTCGCAAGTGCAGAATAAGAAGCTGGCAACCGAACGATTATTGATAAAACTTTCGGCATGGAACATAGAACAAACTATGCAACAGGCACAAGAAAATTGGGATAACCATAATAATCTTGAGAGAGGTAATCCTGTGAAAGTAATACAGCAACCATTAATAAAATAAATTATGTTTGCACGACGAACAGCAACAAGAATAAAGAAAGGTAGTGTGCAAAAGAAAAACAGGCACACTTTGACTCCTAACTATTGGAATACTCGTCAAGAAGAAATTCAGATAGATGTAGAAGCACCCGGAAAAGGATATAAACACTTTCTTAAAAAGAGAGATATCAAACAGTTTTTGGAGATACTTCCCAACAGAGAAGAAATAGATGTAGAATTTGATGCAGTTTTGCTGGCGAAAGGAGATTCTTATACGGATGGTTGGTATCAAAATGGTGTAATTGCTATTTGCGCATGGGAGAAAGAAATGACTAAAGAATATAACATCAGTTATTTTAATGCTCATAAAAACATTTTTGATAAATTAGGTATAGAATATCAGATAAAAAAAGATTATGTTATCTGCGATTTTACAGAAAATCAGATCAAAGCATTTTTATTATTGCACATTTTCTTACATGAATTAGGGCATCATCACGATCGGATCAATACTAAATCGAAGAAAATAGCCAGAGGAGAAAACTATGCAGAAAGCTATGCTTTTAAATACGAAGAAATAATATGGAATAAGTATTTCGAATACTTTTCATTTTAATCAGAAAATAATGGAACAAATAAAACAAGAACAATATAAAAAACAACTGTTCGAGAAGAAAGAAAGACTGAACAATGCGGTTATCCAGCTAAAAAAAGAATTTATCGGGATTGATAGTGTTATCGATCAGATAGCAAATGCAATTACCCCTTGGTTCTTTTTCCCTGAGATGCAAGATCGTCCGGTTATTATTAACCTTTGGGGATTAACCGGAATTGGAAAGACATCCGTCATTAAGCGACTTACCGAACTGATCGGATATACCGAACACTATTTCCGTTTCGATCTTGGAGAATGTTCAGGACAATATTATGACATTCAGGATTCATTCAAAGATATCTACGAAAATTGCGACGGAGCTCCATTTATTATCGGGCTGGACGAATTCCAATTGGCCCGGACTATCAATGAAGAGCAGGAAGAAATAGACCGTGCTTCGATCCGTGCTATATGGGATTTGCTCGATTGTGGTAAATTCGATGTCATAAACTTCGAATACAATATGAGCTGGTTCAACAAGCTGATCAAGAAACTTGATATGGCTCTTTTCAAAGGAGTAGAAGTAGAAAAAGGATTCATAACTGAAAATTCAGATATATATTGGGGAATTGTAAATCCAAGTGATAAACCCGAAGATAAGAAGAATAAAAAAACAGAGAAAACTCCTTTTATTTCTGAGAATGAAGTCAGTACAATCTTTAATATGCTCGATCATCTTTTCCTTACACCAAGCGAATTGCGTGAAAAGCTAAATGAACTGGATGGCGACCAAACAATTGATTATTTAATCTCTTTGTATAAAGCGTCACTAAAACCTAAGACTGTAGATTGTACCAAGTCGCTGATATTCGTGATGGGCAATCTGGATGAAGTATATACAATGAGTCGTAATTTCAATCCCGATATGAGTGCCAATGAGTTCCATCGTCAATCGACAGAGATAACCGTTACAGAAGTGAAACAAGCTCTGTTGAATCGTTTCCGTAGCGAACAGATTGCACGTTTGGGAAATAATCACATTATCTATCCGGCGTTTGATGAAAAATCATTTTACGGAATTATCCGACTCGAGTTAGATAAGGTAAGAAAAAAAGTCGCGGACACTTACAATTTGGAAATGGTATTCGATAACAAAATCGAACATCTGATATATGAAGAAGGAGTTTATCCGACACAGGGAACGCGCCCATTATTTACCACAGTTCATCAAATCGTAAATACCCGTTTGGGAAAAATTCTGAATGAGATTTATTTGAATGGTTATGAAGCTGATTCGATCCAGTTTACAATAAATGAAAGAGCATCTGTGAAAGATAATAGTGCATTACAAATTGATTTTCTGAAGAATAATGTAGTTATTCATTATATCATCGACCAACAACCTTTGGTATTAGGTAAACTACGTCAGGAAAAACAAAATGATGAACAAGCCATTGTAGCTGTACACGAAAGTGGGCACGCCATTCTTTCATCAGTATTGATGAAAACAGTTCCGGAAGTCGTATTTTCAGTGACAGCCGATAGCAATAGTGATGGCTTTGTATTGGCTCGTCCCGAGTGGAATTATATTTCGAAAAAGGAAATTATAAACCGATTGGCTGTACTATTAGGAGGCTTCGTTGCCGAACGCATTACTTTTGGAGAAGAAAATGTCACCATCGGTTCCAGATCGGATTTAAGCAAAGCTACACAACTGGCAACCTATGTATTATATGCTTGTGGTATGGGAGATGTGAAAGCCTGTTTCGGAAATGAAAATGTGAACGGAACACCAACAGTAATATTCGATAACAGTAGTGAAACAGTAAATAAAGATGCCAAAGAATTACTTGTTAAAGCAGAACAATTGGCAGAACAAGTACTTAAACAACAAGAAAAATTATTAATCAAAATGGCTGATTATTTAAGTGATAAACGTACCTTGACAAAAGAACAGGTAAAAGATTTTATAGGTAAATATGCTGTCAATTTCGATATAAGTGAGATCATAGAAGATGCAGAACATTTATTTTACCGTAAACACTTGAAAGAATTAGCTGAAAAATATAAATAAAATGACAGAACAAGATAAAAAACGTATCGGTAAATTCCTGAGTCTTGTACTCAGACACGATCCTGATAAAATAGGGTTGGAACTAGACGAAAACGGTTGGGCAAATGTGCAAGAACTTATCGAAAAATGTAAAAAACACCGCTATAATTTCTCGATGGAAGAGCTGATAGAGATTGTAGAAACAAACGATAAACAACGGTATTCGTTCAACGAAAAGCGAAATAAGATCAGAGCCAATCAGGGACACTCCATCAATATCGATCTGGCTTTATCTCCGGTAGAACCACCTGAGTTTTTATATCACGGAACAGCAACCCGATTTCTCTCGTCCATCATGGAACAAGGAATAATAAAAGGTAGCCGCCAACATGTGCATCTGAGCAAGGACAAAGAAACAGCAACCAAAGTTGGGTCACGACATGGTAAAGTTGTAGTTTTAACCATTATGACAGGCAAAATGCATAAAGATGGTATTCTTTTTTATCAATCGGATAATGGAGTTTGGCTGACAGATTATATAGATGTGAAGTATATTTCACAATAAATTTATACATATAACAACAATGAAAATAATTGATATAGGTGTCAATCTGATGCATCGGTCATTCGATGAAGACCGTGGGCAGGTTGTACAATCCGCCATTGAAGTAGGAGTAAGCCCGTTGATAATGACGGGGACAAGTGAAAGAAGTAGTATACAGGCTGCAAAGTATGCATCAAAATATCCCGGCAAACTGTATAGTACGGCCGGAGTACATCCCCATGATGCAAAATCATGTACGTCAGAAACAATTAGGACTCTGGAAAATCTGGCAAAACAAGATTATGTTGTGGCTATCGGCGAATGCGGATTGGATTACAACCGAGACTTTTCGCCACGTGATATACAACGTAAGTATTTTGAAGCCCAGATTGAACTGGCTTGTGAGGCCAATCTACCTCTCTTCTTACATGAAAGGGATGCTTTCGATGATTTTTATAAGATTCTTGATCAATATAAGAATGATATAAGCAATATGGTTGTCCACTGTTTTACAGGACAGAAGGACGAATTGCTGGCATATCTGGAACTTGGTTGCTATATCGGGATAACCGGTTGGATATGTGATGAACGCAGAGGCAAACATCTGATAGATTTAGTTAAGCTTATTCCTCAGAATAAATTAATGATCGAAACGGATGCCCCGTTCCTTACTCCACGTAATATGGATGAGAAGCCGAAAGACGGACGGAATGAGCCGAAATACTTAGTCCATATTTTAGACGAATTAGCATATCATCTGGATGAAGATATAGAAGATTTAGCCGATAAGACGTATAGAAACACAAAACGTTTTTTTAATATTTAAGTAATAATCCAATAAAAACTAGAAATCATGTAATTGTTTGTTTCATAAGGGATATACTCCCTATTTTATCTGTCTGATAAACCTAAAAACTTATCAGATGAGAAATTTATATATTTATAAACGAAACAATTATAATCATGCAATCACAAAAATATGGTCGCACCTATCATTTCCCTTTTTCACCGGGAACAACAAGTGATGACCGATTTAATCATACTTATTGGGAAGATATTCAAAATATAGAAACCCTTGTACACACCGAAAAACTAGATGGAGAAAATAATTGCCTCAATCAATTTGGTGTATTTGCCCGATCTCACATTGCCCCTACCACATCTCCTTGGACAAGCCAATTGAGAGAACGTTGGGAGCTGATGAAAAATGACTTGGGAAATATAGAACTCTTTGGAGAAAATCTGTATGCAGTTCATTCTATTGAATACAAACGTATTGAAGAATATTATTTTATTTTTGCCGTACGCCAAATGGATAAATGGTTATCGTGGGAAGAGGTCAAGTTTTATGCAGCGATGTTTGATTTACCAACCGTTCCCGAAT
>JASGGC010000015.1:0-49761 GCA_047605185.1 Dysgonomonas sp. | reverse complement strand
TCAACTTCTTTTTCTATGTTACTTGGCGGAGAGAGAGGGATTCGAACCCCCGGAAGCTCGCACTTCAACGGTTTTCAAGACCGCCGCAATCGACCACTCTGCCATCTCTCCATAACACTTTTAACAAGTGTGCTTTCCTTCAAAAGCGATGCAAAGATATGTACTTTTTTCGAATAACAAAACAAAAATTAAACTTTTTTCGAATCATTCTTCACAAACCATAAATAACATATTTCAAATCAAATGCATACCTAAACTAAGAGCTTCTTCACGCATAGATTTCGGCCAAATGCTAGCCTGAATTTCTCCAATATGCCCTTTTCTTAATAGAAACATACATAAACGAGATTGTCCAATTCCACCGCCGATTGTTTGTGGAAGTTCGCCATTTATTAAACGCTTGTGAAAATATAGTTCTTTACGTGATTCTTGTCCGGATAATTTCAATTGCTCTTCCAGAATTTGTTTATTCACACGGATTCCCATCGACGATAATTCAACAGCTTGTTGCAGTACCGGGTTCCATACTAATAAATCTCCATTTAGTCCTTTATAACCATTTTCTGAAACAGTAGTCCAATCATCATAATCGGGAGAACGACCATCATGGATTTTACCATTACTCAATTCCCCTCCAATACCCATTATAAATACTGCCCCATATTCTTTTGCGATCCGGTTCTCTCGTTCCTTAGGTTGTAGATCTGGATACATTTGTAATAATTCTTCCGAATGAATGAATTTAATTTCCGGTGATAAAATGGGTTTTATTTGAGGAAACATTTCATAAACCAAATATTCGGTACGTACTATAGCTGCATATATTCGCTTCACTACATTTTTCAAAAAGGCAATATTCCTGTCTGATTCGGACATCACCATTTCCCAATCCCATTGATCAACATATAAAGAATGTAAATTACCTAATTCTTCATCAGCACGGATAGCATTCATATCAGTATAAATTCCATATCCTTCACAAATACTATAATCCGCTAAAGTCAAACGCTTCCATTTAGCTAACGAATGAACAATTTCGGCTTGTTGATTATCAATATCTTTGATTCCAAAACTTACCGCTTTCTCCGTACCATTAAGATCATCATTAATCCCAGTACCTCTTAGAACAAATAGAGGTGCTGTTATTCGTCTCAATCTTAATTCTGAAGATAAGTTTTGTTGAAAAAAATCTTTTATTTGCTTAATACCTAGTTCTGTTTGTTTCAGGTCCAGTAGAGCATGGTATTCTTTTGGTTTTATAAGATAACTCATTTGTATAGTTTTAAATAACAATTCTATCAAATCAGCAACAAAGATAACATTTTTACATTATATTGAAAATATATAAAACTTTTTTTCATTATTTCGACACACACAAAATCAGAATGATACCACAAATAGAATCTCACAGCTAATATATTCATTTTCCACATTCTTTGTGTATCTTTGTAAGCTTAATAAATTAGGCTTATTATACAGTAAATATTTTCTTGGAATAATTAAGAATGAATAAAATACGAAATTTTTGCATCATTGCACATATTGATCATGGAAAAAGTACCCTTGCCGACAGGCTTCTGGAATACACAAAAACAGTAGAAGGCAAGGACTTACAAGCTCAGGTATTAGATAATATGGATTTGGAACGTGAACGTGGAATTACGATCAAAAGCCATGCGATACAAATGGAATATATATACAAAGATGAAAAATATATACTTAATCTTATCGATACCCCAGGTCATGTTGACTTTTCGTATGAAGTATCCCGTTCTATTGCAGCTTGTGAAGGAGCATTACTGATTGTCGATGCTGCTCAAGGAATACAGGCACAAACCATTTCTAATTTGTACATGGCAATAGAGAATGATCTGGAAATTATTCCTGTCCTAAATAAGATAGATTTACCAAGCGCTATGCCTGATGAAGTAGAAGATCAGATCATAGAACTACTAGGTTGTAAAAGAGAAGAGATAATCCGTGCCAGTGGTAAGACCGGTGAAGGTGTATATAACATATTAGACGCTATCATAGACCGGGTTGCTCCTCCGAAAGGAGACCCTGAAGCTCCATTGCAAGCTTTAATATTCGATTCCGTATTCAATTCATTCCGAGGTATTATTGCCTATTTCAAGATTGTAAACGGATCCATAAGAAAAAAAGACCTTGTGAAGTTTTTTGCCACAGGCAAAGAATACGAGGCTGATGAAATTGGGGTATTGAAGCTAAATATGTCTCCAAGAGATGTCGTTCAATGTGGGGATGTAGGATATATAATATCGGGGATAAAAACATCAAAAGAAGTAAAAGTAGGAGATACAATCACGCACGTAAAGAATCCATGCAAAAAAGCTATTGCCGGATTTGAAGAAGTAAAACCGATGGTATTTGCCGGAGTATACCCAATAGAAAGTGAAGACTTTGAAGATCTTCGTGCATCATTAGAGAAACTCCAGCTGAACGATGCTTCACTTACATTCCAACCGGAATCGTCCGTAGCTTTAGGATTTGGCTTCCGTTGTGGATTTCTTGGATTGCTGCATATGGAGATAATCCAAGAGCGATTGGATAGAGAGTTCAATATGGATGTAATAACGACTGTACCCAATGTATCTTATTTAGTGCATGACAAAAAGGGTGAAGTCAAGGAAGTACATAACCCGGCAGGTCTTCCCGACCCTACACTTATCGACTTTATAGAAGAACCATATATCCGTGCATCTGTTATAACCAACACGGCATATATAGGTCCGATAATGACTCTTTGTTTAGGGAAACGTGCAATTCTGCTGAAACAAGAATATATATCGGGCGACCGTATCGAAATAACTTATGATATGCCACTAGGCGAGATTGTAATTGACTTCTACGACAAACTAAAAAGTATATCAAAAGGTTATGCTTCATTCGATTATCATATGCATGATTATCGTGAAGCAAAATTGGTAAAACTAGATATAAAACTAAATGGTGAACCGGTTGATGCTCTTTCGACACTAACACATTTCGACAATGCCGAATCATTTGGACGACGTATGTGCGAAAAACTAAAAGAGCTAATACCTCGCCAACAATTCGATATAGCCATACAAGCTGCCATCGGAGCGAAGATTATAGCCAGAGAAACGATTAAGGCAGTACGTAAAGATGTAACAGCAAAATGTTATGGTGGTGATATTTCGCGTAAGCGTAAACTATTGGAGAAACAGAAAGAGGGAAAGAAACGAATGAAACAAGTAGGAAACGTAGAGGTTCCTCAAAAAGCATTCTTAGCTGTATTGAAATTAGATTAAACTTTATTAGAATGAGCCATTTCAGAGAAATAAACATAAAAGACTTCAATCTTAATCCATTTAAACTAAAAAATAAATGGATGTTGGTGACAGCAGAAAAAGATGGAAAAGTAAATACAATGACTGCCAGTTGGGGTGGTTGGGGAATTATGTGGAACAAAGAGGTTGCTTTCGTTGTTATACGTCCTCAGCGTTACACTAAAGAATTTGTAGACAATGCGGATTCTTTCTCCCTTACATTCTTTGATGACAGCTACAAAAAAGCCCTATCATATTTGGGAAAAGTATCGGGACGGGATGAAGATAAAATAGCAAAAGAGGGACTAACAATAGCTACCGAAGACAATATACCTTATTTCAAGGAAGCACATGCTGCTATTTTTGTCAAAAAGCTATTTGCTCAACCAATTACTGAAAATTCTTTTTTGGACAAAGAGATTATAGAGAAGTGGTATCCGGAAAAGGATTATCATGTATTATATATCGCTGAAATAACTAAAGTCCTAAAAAAGGATTCATCAATATTGAATGATATAGACAGTTATTTCCTATAAATTATCTTTTAATTTAATTGTGAATTAAGATGAATTTCGAAAAAGTTTCTCTAGACAAATTAATTATTGTCGGTGTCTCTGTGAGAACAACCAATCAGAATTACAAGTCGCAAAAAGACATCGCAAAATTGTGGGAGTTTTTTTTCCTGAATGACATACAACATCTTATTCCCAATAAAATATCAGATGATATTTATTGTATATACACTGATTATGAAAGTGATTATACAGGAGAATATACAACGATACTAGGATGTCAGGTTTCTAAGATTGATGCTATTTCCGATAGATTGATAGTCAAAGAAATACCGGCATGCACTTATAATAAATACATATCGGAAGGCGAAATGCCATATTGTGTAGGTAAAACTTGGGCACAGATCTGGCAATCAGACCTTGACCGAAAATATCTGGCTGATTTTGATATCTATGGCGAAGGAGCCAAAGATCCAAAAAATGCAAGAATAATAACATATTTATCCATTAAATAATTCAGCTTTTTATAGAAAATGAGAAAATGGCGTATTGAAGACTCAACAGAATTATACAACATTTCAGGATGGGGTATAAATTATTTTTCAATCAATGACAAAGGAAACGTTGTTGTAACACCCAGAAAAGACGGGGTTGCTGTTGACTTGAAGGAGCTTATAGACGAATTGCAACTGCGTGACATAGCAGCTCCTGTCCTACTCCGCTTTCCAGATATTCTGGATAATAGAATTGAAAAAATATCTACTTGTTTCAAGCAGGCAGCTTCGGAATATGGGTATGAAGGGCAAAATCACTTGATTTATCCAATCAAAGTAAACCAGATGCGTCCGGTAGTAGAGGAGTTGGTAAGCCATGGTAAAAAGTTCAACATTGGACTAGAAGCCGGTTCGAAACCGGAACTTCATGCCGTAATAGCTATAAATACAGATGCTAATTCATTAATTATATGTAATGGATATAAAGATGAAAGTTACATAGAATTAGCATTACTTGCTCAGAAAATGGGTAAACGTGTTTTCATTGTAGTAGAGAAACTCAATGAACTTCCTCTAATCACAAAAGTTGCTAAACGACTTAAAATTAGCCCCAATATTGGAATACGGATTAAATTGGCTAGTTCGGGCAGTGGAAAATGGGAAGAATCGGGAGGTGATGGAAGCAAATTTGGCTTAAATTCGAGCGAATTGCTTGAAGCTCTAGCCTATCTTGAAAAAAATGGTATGCAAGATTCACTTCGCTTGATCCACTTCCATATAGGTAGCCAAGTTACCAAAATACGCCGTATAAAAACTGCTTTGCGTGAGGCTGCACAATTCTATGTCCAATTACATGACATGGGTTTCAAAGTTGAATTTGTCGATATCGGAGGTGGTCTAGGGGTTGATTATGACGGTACTCGTTCTTCATATAGCGAAAGCAGTGTTAACTATTCTATCCAAGAGTATGTAAATGACTCTATCGCAACAATGGTGGATGCTGCAAACAAAAATAATATTCCACATCCTAATATTATTACAGAATCAGGACGCTCATTAACTGCACATCATTCAATCCTTGTTTTCGAAGTTTTGGAAACAGCTACCCTCCCAGAATGGGACGAAAGTGAAGATATTGCAGACGACTCACACGAACTAGTGAAAGAGTTGTACCAAATATGGGACGACCTCAATCAATCGCGTATGCTTGAAGCATGGCACGATGCTCAACAGATACGGGAAGAAGCTTTAGACCTTTTCAGTTTAGGAATGCTAAACCTGAAAACAAGGGCTCAAGTGGAACGACTTTATTTCTCAATTGCACGCGAAATATATCAGATAGCAGGAAGAGCAAAACATGCTCCGGAAGAGTTAAAGCAATTATCTAAATTATTGCCTGACAAATACTTTTGTAATTTCTCTTTATTCCAATCTCTGCCAGACTCGTGGGCTATAGATCAGGTGTTCCCAATTATTCCGCTTCATAGGCTTGATGAACGTCCGGATAAAACAGCAACATTGCAAGATATTACCTGTGATTCGGATGGTAAGATAGATAATTTTATCTCGAACGGAAACCAATCAGCATATCTACCTGTGCACAATAAGAAAAAGAACGAATCGTATTATCTTGGAGTGTTCTTGGTTGGTGCATATCAGGAAATATTAGGAGACCTGCATAACCTGTTTGGAGATACCAATGCTGTCCACATTTCAGTAGATGGTGATGGGTACAAAATAGAACAGATGATCGATGGTGAAACTGTTGCTGAAGTGTTAGACTATGCTCAATACAATGCAAAAAAACTTGTAAGAACTGTCGAAACATGGGTTACAACTTGTGTTAAGCAAGGTTCGATAACAGTAGAAGAAGGCAAGGAATTTTTGTCGAATTACCGTTCGGGACTGTATGGTTATACTTATTTGGAATAAGCGGTATTGGATTTAGATAAGAAATTCCATTATTTTATTTATAGTTTAAAGTAAAGTATAGTCAATTCAGACATATAACAACATTTTAATAAAATCATGATACAAAACAAATTATCAAAACTAATAGTATTCATAAGTTTCATTATATTCTTTTCTAGCTGTTCTATCTATGAAGACATATATTTCAAAGATAACGCAACAGTAAGATACGAGATGAAAGTTGATGCTAGTGAAGTTCTGGCAATGATACCCGATTTGGCCAATAAAACAAATAACTCAATTCCATCTGATAGTATTATTTCTTTTGCAGAGATTATTAGAGAAAAGGTTGATACTACCAATATGACTGATAGTGACAAGAAGGATTTAGAAAATGTATCTCCATTATTTCTTAATATCAAAAATAAGCCTGACGAGCAAGTATTGTCATTGTTGATGTATGGTGATTTTGACAACATAGATAAATTAAATGAAGCACTTATTTCTGCTGACAGGCTTCAGGAAAAGACAATAGACAAAGCTAGTGGCAATAGTGGATTCAATATGGACAGGATATCAAACCTATCCAGCTACACATGGGATGGAAAAAAAATGTCGAGAACCACTATAAGCAGTTCTGCTGAAAGTGACGATGAGAATCCAACTGCTGAAACGGCTATGATGTCACAACTTTTTTCGCAGGGTAAACTGATAGTTAAATATCATTTTCCAAAAAAAGTTGTAAAAATCAACAATCCAAAAGCTTTGCTTTCGCAAGATGGTAAAAGTGTCATTATAGAGTATCCTGCTTCTGTTTATAAGAAACCTGAAGAAAAAATGAATATCGAAATAGTTACTGAATAATATGAACTGATATCAAAATAAAAGGGTGCTTAATAAAGCACCCTTTTATTTTGATATATTGTCTATTTTTGATTTATCGACGACCGGCTATTTTAATCAAAAGCCTTAATATTTCAATATACAACCAAACCAAAGTTATCATCAATCCGAATGCGCCATACCATTCCATATATTTAGGAGCTTGGCATTCGGCACCTTGCTGTATGAAATCAAAATCAATAATAAGATTTAATGCTGCTATAATAACGACAAATACACTAATGCCAATACCTAATGGAGTAGAAGCATATGCCGGAGATGATATTCCAAAGAATGATAAAATAAAGCTTATTAAATAAAAAACGGCAATGGCAGCTGTAGCTATAAAGATTATGCTTTTAAATTTTTGTGTTGCTTGAATAACTTTGAAACGGAATAATACGAGCATAATCGTTGCAACTAAGAGTGTCAGGCACAATGCTTGGAATACGATACCGGGATAGTAAGCATTGGCTATAACCGAAATACCTCCTAATGCCAATCCCTCAAGAACAGCATATGCCGGAGACAGATATGGTGCCAATTCCTTTTTGAAGATTATAATAATTGACATTATAAAACCTCCTATCAACCCAGAACAAAGGCATAACCAGCCCTTGATAAGCCAAGCTAGAGAACATATTCCATGTAATGGCAGCACCAATTGTCACTAAGGCAAGGAGTATACCTGTTTTACCAATTGCTCCATTTACAGTCATCACATTAGACGAATCTATAGATCGTCCAACCTTATCATAAGTACTTTTCCCAAAAGAAGGATTTCCTGATTTAAATAATCCAATTATTGTTATATTAATAGTTAGTAGTCTGTTTAGAAGGTAAAGATATATTTTATCTTCTAAATAAAAAAGCAAGCCTATAAAGCTTGCTTTCTTAAGTTATATTGTAGAGTTCTATTTAGTGACAACCACAACCTGATCCGCAGCCACCACTGTTACTGTTGTCGCCACAGCCACAAGACTCTTCTTCGCTGTCACCACAACCACAACCTGAACCGCAACCACATCCTCCACCTTGAGGAGCAAACAATGCTGCTATTTCCTCCGGAGTAGATTCTCTTACAGTCAATACTTTTCCTGAGAAGTTCAAAGTTTCTCCTGCTAATGGATGGTTAAAGTCCATTGTAACAACATCATCTTTTACTGCTACAACAGAACCATTCAAACGATTTCCATTTGTATCCATCATCGGAACTGTATTACCTTCGAAAATTACTTCTTCGTTTATTTTACCATCTACTTCAAAAATATTGCGAGGAAGATCTACAACATGCTCATCGTCATATTCGCCATAAGCTTGCTCTGGAGTCAATACAAAAGAGAAAGAATCTCCGGTTGATAATCCATCAAGATTTTTCTCAAATGCCTCCAACATAGATCCTGTTCCAAAGATAAATTCTAACGGAGTTTCTTCGGTAGCTCTCTCCATCAATTCACGTTCTTCACCTTCTCCTACATTCAAGTCATAAGACAAAGAAACAAATGTATTTGTTGAAATTTTCATTTTTAATTATTTAGCTAGTTAATGAATAAATTTAGTTATGTCCTTTTGATTGGACTTTTAAGATATTATGTATGTCTTTACAACAACCATGCCTTAATTTAGTTACCTTAGTTAAAACAAGTCTGATATCAGATTTGTTTCAGATCAACAGCCTTTTTCAGATTATCTAAAGCTATTTTAAGCACAGATCGCTGTGTTCCTATATTCATACGCATAAAGCCTTCACCACCTGCTCCAAACATAGCGCCATCATTCAATGCTAATCTAGCATCATTTACAAATAGTGACACTAAGTCTTTTTGCGATAAGTTTAGATTACGGCAATCCAACCATATCAGGAATGAAGCTTCTGGTCTCATCACCTTTATTTGAGGTATATTTGCTTTAAGATAGTCATCTACAAAACAAACATTATCCCATATATATTCTTTGGCTTCGGCAAGCCATTCATCTCCATGATTGTAGGCAGCTTGTGTTGCAGGAAAAACAAATAGATGACCTTCATCCAATTCACTACTTGCCAAATAGTCATGAAATTTTTGTTTCAATTTAGGATTTGGAATTATAGAATACGAACTGACAATACCGGCAATATTGAAAGTCTTACTGGGAGCCATAAAAGTAATACTATTTTGAGCAGCTTTTTCCGAAACTGTAGCAAACGGAATGTGCTTTTTCCCGCTGTGTACTAAGTCGCAGTGAATCTCATCCGAAATAACTAAGATATTATTATCATAACATATTTCTGCGATATCGAACAATTCTTGTTTAGTCCATACACGCCCTCCAGGATTATGAGGGTTGCAAAGAATAAGCAACTTGCATGATGGATCGATTACTTTTTTCAAACCTTCTAAATCCATCTTATATTCTCCGGCTTCTAGTAAAAGCTGATTATCGACAATTTCGCGATGATGCAACGTCGGAATAATTCGAAATGGGTGATATACAGGTGGCTGTATTATAACTTTTTCGTTTGGTGCTATAAAGCAATCAATAACAAAAGCGATCCCTTTCACAATACCGGGAACATAGGTTAGCCAGTCTTGCTCTATTTTCCAACCATGATGCCTGTCTACCCAATTGATTATCGAATCATAATAGGTTTGAGGAGCATTAGTATATCCAAACACACCATGTTGTGCCCTTGCCATAATGGCTTCCGCTACAGCCGGTGGTGACAAAAAATCCATATCAGCAACCCAAAGTGGAATTAAATCATCACGTCCATAGCGTTCTTTAAGAACACCTGTTTTCAGCGTACCCCAACAATTACGGTCTACAATCTGATCAAAGTTATATTTGGCCATATTATTTTAAATATTTCATTAAAAAATTGAAGAACAAAGGTATGAAAATTAATAAAGGATCGGATTATAAGGGCTTAATAAATTCACTCTAAAAATTGTAAATACGACCTGATTTAAGTACATTTCATAAGAAAACCGTAATCACATCTGACTACGGTTTTGCTTAAAACTAAAATAAACAATTTTATCTTTTATTATTGCTGATAATAGAAGTGTAGATATTCAAATTATTTGTGAGACAAATAATCTGCAATACCTTCTTGTGTAGCTTTTAATGCTTTGTCTCCTTTTTTCCAGTTTGCAGGACAAACTTCACCGTATTGTTCAGTAAATTGAAGTGCATCAATAACACGGATTGCTTCATCTACGCTACGGCCTAAAGGCATATCATTAACTACCTGATGACGAACAGTACCTTCTTTGTCTATCAAGAATAGACCACGGTATGCTTGAGGTGCACCTAAAAATACATCTTCTCCCTCGTCTGTATAATCAAATTTACCAGCCAAAACATCGTAAGCAGATGAAATCATCAATGATTGATCAGCTACAATAGGGAATTTAACTCCCTGAATTCCACCTTCGTTTTGTGGTGTTTGAAGCCATTTCCAATGAGAGAATGCTGAGTCTGTAGAAGCTGCAACAACAGCTACATTACGAGATTCGAATTCTGCAATTTTGTCTTGAAATGCGATAATTTCTGTAGGGCAAACGAATGTAAAATCTGCAGGGTAAAAGAAGAACACTACATATTTTTTACCTTTGAATTGTTCCAATGAGAAGTTTTCAACAATTTCGTTACCATTTATCACTGCATTAGATTTAAATACAGGAGCTTTTTTTCCTACTAATACTGACATAATATTTTTTTTATTAAGTTAAATAATTTATTTCTTCCACGAAGATACACTCTTATTTCTAATAAATCAAATAGATAATTACTATAAAATTATCAATTTTAGTTATATCAATCAAATATCTAAATCATAGAATGGGAATGCTGTTCCTTATGTATATGGATAACTAATCCTCTCCTTTAAGGATGGGAAGCCTCCACTGGAATCTTGTTGCCAAAATACGAACTATCACAATTGAAACTGCTGTTGATATTTCCGTTATGGATAGGTCTACATTAAAATATCTCATTATACTAAATACAACCCCACCTATTATACAAGCTATAGCATACAATTCTTGTGTAAAGATAATGGGTACTTCATTTATAAGCATATCCCTTATCATACCTCCGACAATACCTGTTATAAGCCCCATCGAGATACAAATCCAAAAAGGATATTCGAGTACCATTGCTTTTTCATAACCGACAACGACAAACAAACCTAACCCGATGCAGTCGAACCAGAAAATTGTGTTGTTGAGATGAATTAAATAATGTCGAAAACAGATTACTATAGCAAAAGCAAATATGGTACAAACCAGATAACGGATCGACAGCATCCAAAACACAGGAACATCGAGCAATATATCACGCAATGTACCTCCACCAACAGCTGTTACAAAACCGACAACAATGGCACCAAACCAATCGAATTTTTTTGCTGATGCTAAACGTATGCCACTTATAGCAAACGCTATTGTCCCCAAAATCTCTATGACGTCGACAAGTTCTAATTGTCGTAAACTCTCTAAAAAATCCATGAATTATTAAATATAAATGGAAAGGAGTAAATGTTCTTATTATTCTCCATCATTGGCAATCATGCCACTACCTAGACAGAGTTTTGATTCGGCATCGTAAACAACTCCAAACTGACCTGAAGCAATGCCTTGTATTTTTTCGTCTGAGTAAATACGGTATAGATCTCCTATTTTCTGAATCTTTCCGGATGTAAATTCAGGCGTATGACGCACTTTGAAAGTAATATCCTTCTGCCCTTCAAAATCACCCCAGATATCTTCAGTGATAAATGAAAAACCTGCCAAATTTACAACTTTTCCGTATTGAGTTTCGGGATCATAACCATTAGACACATAAATAATGTTACGTTTTGTGTCTTTTTTTATGACGTACCAAGGACCACCACTAAGCCCTAAACCTTTACGCTGCCCGATGGTATGAAACCAATAACCATTATGTTTTCCTACCACTTCACCAGTTTCAAAATTGACAATCTTCCCTTTTCGTTCACCTAAATAGCGACGGATAAAATCGTTATAATTTATTTTCCCTAAGAAACAGATTCCCTGACTATCTTTACGTTGAGCTGATGGTAGTCCTTGTGCGGCAGCAATAGCACGCACTTCGCTTTTCTGTAAATTGCCTATCGGGAACATTAATTTAGAGACTTGCAAATAGTCAATTTGTCCTAAAAAATAAGTCTGGTCTTTAATATGATCGGCAGCTGTAGACAACCATGTTTTACCACCAATTTCGGTAGTGGTGGCATAGTGCCCTGTTGCAATCTTATCAAACTCGTGCCCCCATTTCTGCTCGAAACACCCAAACTTAATCATCTTATTACACATCATATCGGGATTGGGAGTCAAACCACGCTTCACAGCATCGATTGTATAACTGACCACATTTTCCCAATATTCTTCATGTAGTGATACCACTTCCATTTTGCAGCCATATTTTTTTGCAATGTATGTGGTTATTTCAATATCCTCTTCTGCTGGGCAATCAATATAACCTTGTTCGTCTTCCATACCTATACGAATATAGAATATAGTAGGGTCATATCCCTGTTCCTTCAATTGGTGTACCACAACCGAGCTATCAACTCCACCTGACACCAATGCTGCTATCTTCATCTTTTATATTAAATTATATATAAATATCAATTTATGGCCCGAAATTCTTTAATAAAGTCCAAGTCAATCCTATTCCAACACGTAAAAAAACTTGCCCTTCGTTATGAATTATATTATAGTCATAACCAGCCGATAAATAGAAAAGGCCGTAATCGGCATACAGAGCCGGAGTAAGTATAATTCCATTATTACCATGAGTAAAATTAAAATTATAACCGGCATCAAGCTTTAGTAATATCGTACTCTTCTTGGGGTCTATCATACCATCTGTACCTGCTAGGAATGAAATCGGTTTTACATTCAATCCCGATATTTTAGCTCCAGATGTTGTAAAATCGAGACCTGCACCCAATGCTAAAACACCTTCACGGCTCTTAATGTTTTCGTATGGGACAGAGATATTCATCGCAAACTGATTTGTTTTAAAATCAGCAGACTGATAGCCAAATCCGACAAGCTGAGCAAATCCTGACAAAGGTAGAAATAAAAATAATAGGAATAAATAGTTTCTCATCTGTATAGTTTGTGTTTATAATTTTCTACCAGATTTTTGTTCCGGGAAACATTTTTAATGTCCCCATCCCAAAACTGACTCCTGCACGGACAAAAAACTGATGTTCCCCGCCTGTCACATTAAAGTCATACCCCGTCTTTATAAAGAAACAACTATAATCGATATATAGATTCGGAGTTAGCACAACACCATCTTTACCATGTTTGAAGTTAAATAGATATCCGGCATCGCAACTTAACAAAATCGTATAAGGCCGATTATTAAATAATGATTCACTAAAGAAAGTTGTCACTTGTAAAGGCTTAATGTTTAAGCCAGACACAGGAGAAGAACCCCCTGTATAATCTATTCCACTGGAAATATAAGAATTTAAACTGTTCTTTTTGTGCCAAACAGGATAAGAAAAGCTGGTTGCGAATTGGATGTCATTTCCCTTACTTTTGGCATCTGCATATTGGGCTCCAATGCCAATAAATTGGGCAGAGCAAGCTAGTGGTAAGGATAATAAAATGATTATAATCTTGATTTTATTTATCATTGTCATTACATTATTAAAGGATAAAAGAAGTAAATAAGAACTTTTATCTGAAAGTTCTTGCTTCCTTTTATTTAGTTATATTCTTTTATATCACTTATTAAAAATGAACCTTTCGATTCTATTACTTTTATGTCTCTTATATAATCAGCTTCATATTCGACATCACTGATTACAGTATGGAAAATGTAAGTTCCTTTTTCGTTTGCCAGCAAATCACATTCTGTAACTTTTATTATATTACCCCAATCCTGTCCTGATATTAAAAAGCCACAATCGACTCCTGCATATTCTGTATTAAACTTACCCTTCCACTTATTTTCAAATTCTTCTTGGGTAAGGCTGCCATCACTATCAGAATCAACTGCTGTTGCATCTGATTTATATTCATAATAGAGAGGGGTTGTTATAGCTGCCATCGAAGATAAATCCTGAAAATAGTTATTTATAGCTTCTAACAGCCATTTTTTGGCATCTTCACTTTTGTCTTGCGTACTCGATCCGCTTGCAGCCCGAGAGGCTAATGTATGGATATCATTTCCTTTTATACTTTTATCATTCTGAAATGAGGAAAGCATAATATACAAAACTGCTAATATTACTAATGTATATTTTCTCATTTGTGCGTTATAGTAAGTGTACAAAAATACATATTATTTTTCTAAATCTGTGCTTCTCTCAATATCGAGTCTAGATTTGCTTTGTGTCACAAGATAGACACCTCCAAATATCAAAATACCTGCTACTAATTTTTCAACTGTAAATTTATCCATTCCCATACATATAGCTACAACGGAAGCTATTAATGGTTGCATATTATTATACATCGAGATTGTAGTTGGCCTAATACGCTTCTGTGCATGGGGAATCATCATATAGGTGAAAAATGTAGCACCAAGAAGGGTAAAAGCAATCAAAAAATAGGGAGTTACATCACTCTGTTTAAAGATATGTGCATTAAGAACATCTTGATAAGATATTGGAAGAATAAACAATGCGGAAAATAAAAACATCCACTTCATCATGGTTATGGATGAATATTTTGCTGATAGCGGCCGAGTAATAACTAAATAAGTAGCATAGAAGCATTGGGCACAAAGAATAGACAAATTGCCAACAGCATTTGGTGCTTGATTTACCACCTGAACGCTCGAATATACTAATACAACTGCCCCCATGCCTCCAATTATAACACCTCCTATTTTTTGTAATGTTATCGGCTCTTTGAGGACAATGGCTGCTATAACCATAGCAAATAAAGGCCCACTTGTTGTTATAATAGATGCATCTACAGGTGATGTTTTGCCTAACCCATATGCAAATAACCCTTGGTTCATTAGCATCCCACAAAGTCCCCCAACTAAAAGAATCAACATATCTTTCCGTTCAACTTTCTCTTTGGGCATAAATAATGAGACCAGCCAAAAAGCAATAGTCGCAAATGTCATTCGCAGGCAAGTGACTGCCATCGGGCTTAAAAGACCTGAACTATAAAGATATTTATTAATGGGAATATTCAACCCGAACACAGACATCACGGCAAGCATGATCAAGTGCCCTTCTTGTTTTGAAGTAAGTCTCATTTATCAATCTTTATTAGATAGCAATGATATTTGTTTGTCTTGTGCTTTGGATAAGAAAATAAGCATACAGATAGCACCAATCATGGCACAAAGCATATCCGATTGTGTATCCCAAATATATCCTTGTGTGCCTAGAAAATCGTCAGCTCCATCGTTCGAAAAGAAAGAAACCCACCACTCGATAAGCTCATAAAAAGCACTTATTGCTAAACAAATGCAAACTACAAGAAATGGAATCCATGATTTTTTCCGGACTACATTGAGACGTATTAACAATTCACGCGCAATCATAGCAGGCACAAAGCCTTGTGCAAAATGTCCAATTTTATCATAATTGTTTCTGTCCGAGCCCATCCAATCTTTTACCCAATCGAATAGTGGGACGCGTGCATAAGAGTAATGAGCACCTATAAAGAGAATTATAAAGTGAATCAGAATGAACGCATAAGTTAGATCTGTAAAACGGAAACGTTTGTAGGTAAGTATTAAAACAGCTAGACCTACAATACAGAGACCTGCTTCTAACAGCCACAACCACGGTTCGTAAGCTTGATACCCGGACCAGATTGCAACAACAACGAAAATAATAATATAGAGCCAATTCTTTTTTTCTATCATGATCTTATCCCCTATTCACTGAAATCACACGTTAAGATATTCAGATAATGATTTACTTATCAAATCAACACAGATATCTTGCAATCAAAACTATCTGATTTGATAGCCAAATATTATATAAAATTATAATTCTTCTGTTTCTAAAGCATCTTAGACAAAATGCTTTGACAAGCTTCTATTTTAAACAAAAGTCCGGCTAAAGCACTTTTATTACAAGTTAGTGAGGCGACTTATATATTTTCCAATAATATCAAATTCTAAATTCACAACTGTACCTTCCTTTATTTGATGAAAGTTTGTAAATTCATAAGTATAAGGAATAATAGCTACCTGAAACGTATTATTGGTCGGATTGCAAACTGTTAGACTAACTCCATTTACAGTAACAGAACCTTTATCGACAGTCAGATAACCTTTTTTAGCCATTTCTCTATCAAAGTCATATTCGAAAGTAAAATACCAACTACCGTCTACAGCTTCTACTTTAATACATTTAGCTGTCTGGTCAACATGTCCTTGTACAATATGTCCATCCAGACGACCATTCATTAGCATGCTACGTTCTACATTAACTTTGTCATTCACTTTCAACAATCCCAGATTTGAACGATCTAAAGTTTCTTTTATTGCAGTAACTGTGTAAGTACCTTCATCAAGACTGACAACTGTCAGACAAACACCATTGTGAGCCACACTCTGATCTATTTTCAGTTCATTTACAAACGAACATTTCATTGTCAGATGCAGATTTTCAGCATCTTTTTGCAACGAAACTACCGTTGCTGCTTCTTCAATAATTCCAGAAAACATAATCGTATTGCTTTATAAATTTGATAAACAAAGGTACTTATTTATTTTTAGAGATATTACTATATAGGTACATTTCCAAACTTATTTGCAAAATAAACGCATAAAGCAAAAGGCAAAATAGACACTAACAATTAGCTTTGTCAATATCGACAGGCTGAACGGTTCAACACAATGAAATTATGTTTCCTTTCTCATAAAAAAAAACTATCTTTGCCGATGAATTTTTATTCATATTTCTTATATACTAGAAATCGTTGTACAATGAAATATTTTTTTGGAATTTTCTTTTTCATCATTTCCTTATTCAATTTAAATGCTCAAGGATATGAGAAAAATTGTTATTACGGGTTCACATTTGAGGTTAGCAAAAATCCATGTTGGGGGTATGGAGAATTAGTGATAACCGAGGTCGAATCAAATTCTCCGGCTGAAGCCGCAGGCATTAAAGTGGGAGACATAGTAATGGAAATCAACAGTAAAGCAACTTATTTAAGAGATAATCCAACAATTGCATCCTGGCTTTTTGATGTATATGATCCGATAGTAAATTTCACTATCCGAAACATGAATACTTACTTTAAGGAGTATCCATTACTAAGGAAATGTATTAATACAAATGCAGTTAGCGAAAAGGAATTATCTTCTATTTTTTCCTTTTACAGTATTGAAAATACAAATAGCAGAAAGTTCGTATTGCCAGTTAAAGTAGAACCAAACGAAAATGTTGATTATGCAGACTATCACACATATGATTTTTATCGGGATAACACTGTTCTGACCAATACTGACAAAAAGATTATGGAGATATTGGACAAGGAACTCCAAGCTAAAGGGTTAGTTCGGGATACTAAAGACCCTGATATCATAGTGCAAGCATATTATACATTTGAGGCAAATCCGAAATTCACAGGACTGAACGATGATATAAATTCGGCGCAAGGTATTTGGCGATACGACACCGACAAACGTCAAATGATATTACTACCGGCAATTGATCCTCAAAACAGTAAAAAGACAGTATTAGGACAATTTACATCCGAGTTCGGATTCAGTTTCTATGATAAGAAATATATTAATCCGGGACAGCTAACTCAAATGTGGGATTGTAATATAAAAGATTACCTTACTTCGTCATATTCATTTGATGAGTATATAAGAATACATACTCCTCTTATGTTGAAACAATTTCCTTATACAACATCGAAGACTGAAGGTGAATATATTGTAAATTTCAACAAGTATAACTATACCGGAATTTATTTTGATGCAGATGATCCGGCAAAAGTACGTGATGTAGATCCTGATTCTCCGGCTTATAAAGCAGGGATCCGTGCAGGATACACAATCAAAAAAATTGACAATAAAAAATTCGAACATACTAAAGAAAAATTATCAGAAGGATATAAAAAATTTATTTCTGAAACAATGCCATACCGCGACCAGTCAACTCGATTTACTGATGCAACAGGTTATACAGACTGTATGTTTTGGAATCCGACATATTACACTGATATTGCAAAAGAATTTAACAAGTCTACCTATTGCACAAACTATTCTTACTTATACAATTTCGAAAAGTATGTAAATAGTAAACCCACAAACTCTATTACGATAGAAGCATGGGATGGTATGCAACTCCGGATATTTAATGTAAATACTGAAGTTAGGCAGTCTGTAAATATAAAAGCGTTATAATCTATTTTTTAATAATATGAAGGGATCACATATCCCTTTCTCAATTTTATGATAACAGTATCAAATTTAGGTATTCAATTCGGTAAGCGAGTATTATTCCAAGATGTGAATTTGAAATTTACAAGTGGTAATTGCTATGGAATAATAGGAGCCAACGGGGCAGGTAAATCCACTTTTCTAAAAATACTAAGTGGTGAAAAAGATGCAACACAGGGTTCTTTTGCATTAGGGGCAGGCGAACGATTATCTGTCCTATCGCAGGACCACTTTGCTTTTGACAGCCAAACAGTAATGGAAACAGTATTGCAAGGGCATACTGTATTATGGGATATAATGCAAGAAAAAGATGCATTGTATGCTAAAGAAGATTTTTCTGATGCTGATGGTATCAGGGCTTCTGAACTAGAAGAAAGGTTTGCTGAGCTAGAGGGCTGGAATGCAGAGAGTGATGCAGGAATGTTACTTAGTGGTTTGGGAATCCCTGATGAACTGCATTCTCAGAAAATGGGAGATTTGAGCGGTAAGCAGAAAGTAAGAATTTTGTTAGCTCGTGCCCTTTTTGGAAACCCGGACAACTTACTACTGGATGAGCCTACTAATGATTTGGATATAGATACTGTGATGTGGTTGGAAAATTATTTGTCAAATAGCGAAAATACGGTATTAGTAGTATCGCACGACCGTCACTTCCTTGATTCAGTTTGTACTCATACAGTGGATATAGATTTTGGTAAAGTGAATATGTTTGCAGGAAACTATAGCTTCTGGTACGAATCGAGCCAATTAGCATTACGCCAGCAACAACAACAAAATAAGAAAGCTGAAGAAAAGAAAAAAGAACTGGAAGAGTTTATCCGTCGTTTTAGTGCCAATGTAGCTAAATCCAAACAAACTACTAGCCGCAAGAAAATGATCGAAAAACTTAATATTGAAGAAATAAAGCCATCGTCACGCAGGTATCCGGGAATTATATTTTCTCCGGACAGAGAACCGGGAAACAAAATCCTGGAGGTAAATGGTTTGAGTAAGTCTATAGAAGGAAAACTCTTATTTGACAATGTAAGCTTCAATGTGGAGAAGGATGATAAGATTATCTTTTTATCAAGAGATCCACGTGCAATGACTGCATTTTTTGAGATCATCAACGAAGATATTAAAGCTGACAAAGGAACCTTTAGTTGGGGTCAGACAATAACAACAGCTTATCTGCCTCTTGATAATGGAGACTTTTTTAAGAATGATCTTAATCTGATAGATTGGCTTTCTCAATTTTCAGATGATACGAGCGAAATATATATCAAAGGTTTCTTGGGACGTATGTTATTCTCTGGAGAAGAAGTATTAAAGAATACGAAGGTTTTATCCGGAGGAGAGAAAATGAGATGTATGATTGCCCGAATGATGCTAAAAAGCGCAAACTGTTTGGTATTGGATTCGCCAACTAATCATCTCGATCTGGAGTCGATACAGGCTTTCAACAACACGCTTATTCAGCTTAAAGGTAATGTATTGATGTCGTCTCATGACCATGAATTCATACAGACTGTTTGTAATCGTGTTATAGAATTGACTCCGAAAGGAATTATAGATAAAATAATGGAGTATGATGATTATATTACATCTGATGAGATAAAATCACTAAGAGAAAAAATGTACTCTTGATAACGAAACAAAAGAGAGATATGCTAAGCATAGAATATCTCTCTTTTATTCTATTTATCAAAGTAATACACTAACTTTTGAGATTATTAAACTACAGAAATACCAATCTAACTATTAACTAAAAATTTTTATTTAGAATCTATACAAACCGACAAAAACAAGCTAATTACTTTTTTTTAACAAATAAAATACAATGTCCATCAAATTGTTCCATATCTTTGTGCTCCGATTGCGTTTTAAAGACGCAATAATACAAAACTAAGCATTATCAACATATATATAAATAATAAAATCAATATCGAGGAGAAGTATTAGAGTGTTCTGAGCATTTTACTCTAAATGGCTGTAAAGTTCCTTAACTCTTTTGTCTTCATTATTCAAAACTCTGCTTGGGAAAGTAGTACTTGAAAATAATAGCCATTTATTATAATACTTCTCTTAGATATTGTTTTTATTCCAAAGAAAAAGAGCGACACTCTAAATAAGAATGTCGCTCTTTTAACTCAATATATTTTTCTATTCTTCTCCTACTAACATGGAATCCCTGAAACCAAGGAAATAAAGAAGCCCATCTAAACCAACAGTAGAAAGAGATTGCTTCGCATTTTCTTTAACTTTGGGTTTAGCATGGAATGCAATTCCAAGACCAGCAACACCAATCATTGGCAAATCATTTGCTCCATCACCAACGGCTACCGTCTGACGTATATCTACTTTTTCTACTTGAGCTAATAGCCGGAGTAACTCAGCTTTTCTTTTGCCATCTACAATATCTCCAACATAGTTACCTGTCAGCTTACCATTTACTATTTCAAGCTCATTGGCATATACATAATCAAAGCCATATTTATCTTTCAGATAATTACCAAAATAGGTAAATCCTCCCGATAAGATTGCAATTTTATAGCCACTTTTTTTCAATATTTTAATCAATCGGGTCATGCCCTCTGTTATTGGCAGATTCTCGGCGATATCTTTCATTACAGATTCATCTAATCCTTTGAGTAGTCCCACACGTTTCTTAAAGCTTTCTGAGAAATCAATTTCTCCACGCATAGCCGATTCTGTGATCGCTTTTACTTCGTCACCAACACCTGCCCGAACAGCCAATTCGTCAATCACCTCAGTTTGTATCAATGTAGAATCCATATCGAAACAGATAAGGCGACGCATACGACGATACATGGTTTCCTCTTGGAATGCTATATCAATTCCATGCTGGACAGCAAGGTTCATAAATTCATTCTTCACCGAATGCTCATCAATCACCGAACCACGGATCGACAACTCGATACAGGAACGGCTAGGTCGTTCGGAAGGGACTAAAGGAACTCGCCCTGTTAAGCGGGATATTTTTTCAATATTTAGCTTATATTTTTGAGCTATTTTTGCAGCTGCTGATATTTGAACGGGTTTTAATTCACGTCCCAATAGTGTAACAATATATCTATTCTTGGTTCCTTGCAATTGTACCCAGTTTTGATATCGTTCTTTACTTATTGGAGAGAAACGAATAATTACACCTAGTTCGGAAGCCTTAAAGAGTAAATCTTTGATTACTTCTCCCGTATTAATGGCTTCAAACATGATAGCCAAAGATAAAGAGTGATGTATATTGGCTTGTCCCAGATCTAATATATTAGCATTGTGCTTGGCTAAAACAGCAGTAAGGGCTGCTGTAACACCCGGTTTGTCTTCTCCTGAAAGATTTACTAATATTATTTCTGAATTTTCCATAAAAGGATGGAAGTATTATATTTGATTATATTGTATCGAGTAACTTATTCTCTGCACGGGTAACATTATCAAACTCAAATTGGTCAATCACATTTTGTTTTAAAATCTCAATTTGGCTATTGCACAGATTTCCAATGCTTCCTTCGTGTGTATGATTAATATTTTTATCTGGATTGAAATTTCCTTTTTCTATTTCTAAACCAACTTGTTTATATGCATCTCGGAAAGGAACTCCATTCAATACTTGACGATTCACTTCTTCTACACTAAATATATAAAGGTATTTTTCATCATCCAGAATATTTTTATTTACAATAATCTCTTCCATCATCTGCGAAACCATTGTAATGCAATCACTAATTTCTTCAAATGACGGAATAAATAACTCTTTTATTATTTGTAAGTCTCTGAAATATCCTGAAGGCAAATTATTTGTTATCAGGGTTATATTATTGGGTAGTCCTTGTAGTTTATTGCATTTAGCACGAGTTAGTTCAAATACATCCGGATTCTTTTTATGCGGCATAATACTTGAACCTGTAGTATACTCGTCCGGTAATTTTATGAAAGCAAAGTTCTGGCTATTGAACATACAAGCATCAAATGACAGCTTCGATATGGTTGCTGCTATCCCTGCAATAGCAAACGCAACAGTACGCTCCATCTTGCCACGCCCCATTTGTGCATATACGACATTATAGTTCATCGACTCAAAGCCTAGTAACTCTGTTGTCATCTGACGATTCAGAGGGAAAGAGGAACCGTAACCAGCTGCTGATCCTAATGGGTTACGATTAGATATCTTATAGGCAGCGAGTAATAGCTGCAAATCATCAACTAAACTTTCGGCATACGCTCCAAACCACAATCCAAAAGATGAAGGCATTGCTATTTGCAAATGTGTGTATCCCGGCATCAAAACATCTTTGTATTTTTGACTTTGATGTAATAGAATATCAATTAAAGACGAAACAGTATTTACCAAGTGTCGAATCTGATCTCTCGTAAAAAGTTTCATATCAACTAATACCTGATCGTTGCGAGAGCGACCGCTATGTATCTTTTTTCCAACATCACCTAGACGACGGGTAAGCATTAACTCTACCTGAGAATGAACATCCTCAATTCCTTCTTCAATAACAAACTTCCCATCAAGTATTATCTGATAAATAGATTTTAACTCCTTCAAAAGACTCGTTAATTCATCTTTAGTAAGCAATCCGATAGATTCCAACATTGTGATATGTGCCATCGAACCTAATACATCATATGGAGCTAAATAAAGATCCATTTCTTTGTCTCGACCAATGGTATAAGTCTCAACGTCTTTATTTATCTGTACGTTCTTTTCCCAAAGTTTCATCTGCTAATCAATTATTCCTTTATTCAATATCTTATCATAAGGTAATACTGCTAACACATCTGCAATTTTATCTAATCCTTGTTGCAATGGACCTGCAACCATCGGTTTAATAAATGGATTAAGATCTGCGTTGATAGTTAGTTTCATTTTTGTTTCACTATCAGATGCTGACTCCAATTGTATCCAGATTGTAACACCAAACGGAACTTGCTCTGCTTCGAATTTTATAACAGAGTTTGGTTCTCTATTCACTACTACAAATTTAATTCGTCCGATAGGATCAACAGCGATAGAGCAAGAGTCTGTATCGAATGTAAACTCTTTTACTTTATCTTGAGGTATCCGATCTTTCGCGTATTCTAGATTTTTCAGGTCAGACAATACAGTATATACATCCATATCTGAATATGGAATTGATTTTATTTCACTAACAAATTCGGCCATTAATAAATTCTATTATTTCCAATCAGCTGGAGATTTTCTCCATTCTTTTAATGTATCTAGGTCAGCCTCTGCAATATATTCGATACGCAATGCTTCGTCCAGAATAGCATCATAGTTAGTCAGTGTTAGAAGTTGAACTTTTGCTTGTTCAAATTTTTCTGTTGCAATAGGGAAGCCATATGTAAAGTTAGCTACCATACCAATCACTTCTGATCCATCGCGACGAATTCCTTCTACTGCTTTCAAACTACTGCTACCTGTTGATACTAAATCTTCAACGACAACAACTTTACTACCAGGTTTTAAATCTCCTTCGATCAGATTTTCCAATCCATGATCTTTCGGTGTCGCGCGTATATAAACGAATGGCAAGCCCAAAGCATCTGCTACTAATGCACCCGGAGCAATAGCACCTGTTGCCACTCCAGCAATAGCATCTACATCAGGAAAGTTTTCGATAATAAGACGACTCAACTCTATTTTTAGAAATGTTCTTACTTTAGGATATGATATCAATTTACGGTTATCACAATAAATTGGAGATCTCCATCCCGATGCCCAAGTAAAAGGATTGGACGGTTGCAATTTGATAGCTCTTATACTAAGAAGCTTCTCGGCTGTTAATTTTTCTAATGTATTCATGAGGATTAAGAATAAACATATATATTTATATGATTACAAAGATAAATAATATAGAGGGAGAACAAAATTAATTTATCGTTTTTACTTATTTAGACATTAATAAAATTAGCTTATCAGAAAAGGGATAAAACGAAAGCAGACTACCTGAATCAGATAGTCTGCCTTGTATATAAAAGCCGTATTGGTGGATATAGCCGAAACTCCATAAAACAGGATTTGAGTGCCTTGATCCCTTTGTAATCCACTGCGATAAACAACCCGAAGGTGTGGCCCGCCATTAGAACCAAGTGCTTGTCTCGGTAATTTTAATAATTGATGAGTTTCCCAATCGACCAATACGACCTAGATTTAAATTCTCTCTTGAATTTGTACTTCAAATATATATTAATATTTCGAAAATGCAAAATAAAAATATATTATTTTATTTTTTTGACAGTATTGCATCCACAGCTTGAGCATCCACAAGAACCTTTCTGCTGATTCTTTGAAAAGAAAAAACTATATACTTTGCGCAAAACAATGAGTGCAACTACAATACCGATTAACACTACTACAACTTCTTGTACCATAATATCATTATTTAGAACAAAGATAGATAAGATATAATTGTAATGAAATAAAATGGGGTTAAAAGAAATAAAAAAGGTCTAGGCAATTGCCTAGACCTTTTTTTATATAGTATAAGATATTTTCTTACCAACCAGCATTTTGCTGATCTTTCAATGTCGGATTACGAATAATATCATTCAATGGTATAGGCCAAATAAAACGTTTATCTGTATAAGGTACAAAAGCTGTACTTCCAGAGAACCATGCTGAACTTACAGGAGAATCAAACTGGAATGCTCCATTCGGATTCACTTCTGTTCCGTCCGCTTTCTTGTAATATTTCGCATTGTTATATTCTATTTTAGCAGGAATACCTTTAGATGGAGATATATCATCATTCGCTAAACGGTGAATATCTTCCCAACGACGCCCTTCTCCATGAAACTCAATACGTCTTTCCCATAAAATAGCATCTAGAAAATCTTTCGTTGTAGCAAAATCAGAAGACTTATATGTCTGAGTTGCCGGATCTGCAAGAGATCTATCACGAACAGCATTCAATAGAACCAAAGCTGTTGCTTTATCATTATCACGAAGAGCCGCTTCTGCATAATTTAATAAAACTTCTGCATAACGTATTATTGGTGCATATTCTTCTCTTGTTGTCGGGTTTTGATATTTATCAACAAAATAATATTTATCTGAACTTCTATACATCAACAAGTCACGACGTTTGTCATCCTTCAACCAATATTTTGAATTATAAAGTATTGGTGAAGAAGTACAGATACCACGTCCTCCGCTTCTTGCTGAAAACATTGCAGACATAGCACCATTAACTGTTCCATTGTCTGTAGAATTATTTTCTATAGAGAATATTGATTCAAAGTTGTCACTATAAGAGGTGAATGGTGTTGCTGGAGATGATTCAAGTTTATAGTTACCTATAAGGCTTGCATTTGGATCAGAAACTGATATCAATTTCTTAGCTTCTGTTATAACCCCTTTCCAATCTCTTTTATGTAAATAAACTCTAGTCTTCAATGCTATTACAGCAGATACTGAGGCACGAGTTATCTTATTTGCACTATTCTTATCTGTATTTGGGAAACTTGCTTCAGCATCATCCAAATCTTTTAAGATCTGAGTATATGTTTGTTCTACAGTAGAACGTCCGATCTTAGATGCTGCCTCTATTTCTTCTTTTGTTGTTATTGCAGTTAAATAAAGAGGTAAACCATAGTTATTATTACCGCTCACATTATAAGGTAATGCAAAATGAATCATCAAATTATGGTATGTAAGAGCACGAAGGAAAAGAAGTTCTCCAATATATTGTTTTCCTTTAGCTTCGGTTAATGTACCATCACTTACAGCGCCATTAATACCTTTCATAACTGTATTATATCTATTGATAGCTTCGAAGGAAGTACCCCACATATACATATTGTTAGCTGAAGATGTAGTATATGTAGACTTATAAGTGATTCCGTAGAACACCGCTGTCAAGTTCATATCTTCACCTCTCATCTCACCTTGTATAATACTGGCAGCTCCAAAAGGATATCCTCTGGAAAAGCTACCATCATCTCCTTCTCCATATTTTCCTTGTTGAGCAATATCATAAGCTCCGACAACAGCCAACTCACAACGTTCTGGTGTTGCATAAGCAGTTTGATCAAAAAGTTTATTTTCCGGTTCCAAATCCACAACATCATTCTCACACGAGCTTGTCATGAAAGCAACAGCAATAATAGATAAACCTAGTATTACCCTTGATATATTCTTATATTTTTTTAACATAGCTTCTTTTTTCAAAATTATACAATTATTAGAAGGTCACACTAGCACCTAAAGTATATATACGTTGTTGAGGTAAACCATCCCAGTCAACACCTTCTCTTGTAGTTGTTTCAGGATCTAAACCTTTATAACTAGTGATCGTAAACAAGTTTTGAGCTTGTAAATAGAAACGCATTTTTGAAATATCTAGTTTAGATAAAAATGCTTTTGGCAAAGTATAACCTAATGTTAGATTTGATAGTTTCAAATATGATCCATTTTCAACAAAATGAGAATCTGTATAACCATCATTAAACAAAACAGTAGCATCACCATAACCAATTCTAGGAGTTTTTCCATCACCTGGATTATCAACACTTTGCCAACGGCCTAATATTTCAGTACCATTATTAGCAAATTCCATATTCAATAATGTTCCTTGACGAGATGCGTTCATTATCTTATTACCTCCTGAGAAGCGTAAGAATACATTCAAATCAAAACTCTTATATGTAAACGAGTTATTAAGACCTCCAAACCATTTCGGTATTGATGAACCTAATATTTTTCTATCTGATGCTGATAGTGAAGATGCTTGTGAAACATCTGATGGGTTGCTCGGATCGTAAACAGCATAACCATATGAGCCAAATGTATCAAATTGAACTAGAGAGCCATCAGCTTTTACCCAGATAGGATTACCATTTGCCTTATTCACTCCGTAATAGTCATAACCATACAATGACTTAAATGATTCACCTTCTTTAATGATAGTATAATTATTTACAATTTCAGCACCTCCATACAATGACTCTACTTTATTTTTTAATGTAGAGAAGTTAAGGTCTGCATTCCATTTAAAATCTTTAGAATCAATAATTGTTCCTCCCAAAGTAATTTCAATACCAGAATTCTTCATTTTACCAATATTATCATAGTATTTATTATCTGGAATCCCCATAGATGGAGCTGTTGGAACTTCAAGAACTAAGTCTCGTGAATCTTTTTGCCAATAAGCAAGTTCAAATGTTAATCTATTATTAAATAATGACCCATCTAACCCAAGGTCAAATGTAGCTGTACTTTCCCATTTCAATTTTTGGTTTTCCATATTGCTCCAAGCAATACCATTCTGACTTCCGTATAATTTTGGAGAATAAGCTCCTAGATAAGGAAAATCATTACTACCTAATTCTGAGTTTCCTAATACTGCATAACTAGCTCTTAAACGCAAATCATTAAACCATTCATTTACACTACTATTAGACCAGAAATTTTCTTTCGAAGCACGCCATGCTACTGAAGCACCTGGAAATAATCCCCATCTTTCATCTTTTGGCAAGCGAGACAAACCATCATATCGAAGAGATCCTCCAATATAATATTTACTGTCATAATTATAATTTGCACGAACTAAGTATGAAGCTAAACCATTGTAAGTTTTATTACCAGTCACATCTTTTTCTCCAAAAGTATTTGATATAATATGATTAGAGAAGAATCCATCCGCTAATTTTTGAACATCAGCACTAGTCCACTCATAATTGGTTTTAGTATATTCTTGAACAGCTGTTGCGGAAAAGTTATGAACTTTATCAAAAGTACGATTAAAATTCAAAACATTTTGCCAGTTCCATACACGGTAAGTAGTATTGATTTCAGCTAGATAACCACTATAGCCATATCCATCTCCAGACTCTTTGTTCCAATACATAAAGTCGTTTAGTTTAGCTAAGTCGGTGCTTCCTTGAGTACGGAATGTCAAACCATCCATAAATTTAATTTCAGCAAATCCACCTCCAATAACACGTGTATTTGTAGATTTATTGATATTATTATCTAAAGCCCATACTATATTTTGAATTCCATTATCGATATATTTTAAGTTGGAACCACGTCCTAAAGCCTTTCTTTCAACCGCATCAATATTATAACCTGTAGGATCGTTCGGATTGTACACTGCAACGTTTGGCAACATACGTGGAGTAGCAAAACCAACACTTCCTAACGAATTTTCTTCATTCATCACACCATTAATAATGGTTCTGTTTGCCATAATATTCATTCCGATTTTCAACCATTTCGTTGCATCTTGTGTCAAATCAGCTTTGATAGAGTAACGTTCTAGTTCATTTTTACGGACAATACCTTCTTGGTTTGTATAACCAACTGAAAAATAATATTGACTTTTATCTGTTCCACCGCTTGCTGCAACATTGTGATTATGTTGAAATCCGGTTTGAAAAACTTCTTTATTCCAATCTGTATCAGGATCACCTTCTTTATATACAGCCTGTCCGGTTTCACCCCAGTTCTCAAATTTTTCGTTTGCAATAGTTACAAAATCTTTGGCATTTAATAACTTATGTGTTTTTGCAACAGATGAAAAACCTACATAACCATCGTATGTCACTTTAGCTGCTCCTTTTTTACCTTTTTTAGTTGTTATCAAAACAACTCCATTGGCAGCACGTGATCCATAAATTGCTGTAGCAGCTCCATCCTTCAATATTTCTACTGACTCAATGTCATTCGGATTGATATCTGCCATAGGATTGAAACGGGTGTAAGCTTGTTGCTTTTCGCCTGAAGTAACGGGTGAACCGTCAATCACAATAAGAGGTTGCGTTTCTGAAGAGATTGTGCTCAATCCTCGAATGTTATATTTGGGAGCTTGTCCCAATACCCCACTCGGAGTAGTCACTTGTACCCCTGCTGCACGTCCGGCTAATTGGGTATCAAATGAAGGAGCTGCTAATCCACTAAGATCTTCACCTCCAACTTTAGAAATAGCACTTGTCACATCTTTTTTTCTTTGTGTTCCATAGCCAACAACTACAACATCTTCCAAAATATGCTCATCGCTTTTCAATACGACTTTCATATTAGGTGCTATATTAGCTTCTTCTTTTATCATTCCAATAAGAGAGAATACTAATACTTTTTTCCCTTCTGGTACATTGATTGTGAATTTACCATCCAAATCTGTTGTTGTACCGACTGTAGTTCCTTTAACTACGACTGCTGCACTAATAACTGGTTCACCAGCTTCGTCCAAGACAACGCCAGTTACTCTAGTTGTTTGTGCAACAACAAACCCTAAGCTCAAAAATAAGCAGGATAAAATTAACATCACTTTTTTCTTCATACAAACACTACTTAATTTTCAATTAAACCTTTTACACTAACACTTTGATATTCGCCATACCATTTTTAGCATTAGTTTGTCTACTAGTTTGCAAATTTATATAATTTTCACGTAAAAAAAAATTTCCGATTAAAATATACTAATTATAGCAATATGATAGCATTTTAAGCAAATCAGATATTAAAAACAAGAAAAATGACATCCCCAACAAGTACATTTAACATTATTAGAAGGACAAAGAAAAGTAGTAACTGTATAAGATTGCTACTTTAAGTAGCTTACAAAAATGTTAAAATGAGTTTTTAACACTTATATCTAATAAATATGTAGCAAAAAAGGTGTAACAAGTTTTTGTTACACCTTCTATATTACTTTGATAATACAATAACTATATTAAACTACCAACCTGATATACTATAAATGATATGACCCATGCAAGTCCTGTAGTGTATACAATGCTGAATACGCCCCATTTCCAAGATCCCGATTCCTCTTTTATAGCAGCAATAGTAGCTACACATGGGAAATAGATCAGAACAAATAACAAAAGGCTAATAACAACTAATGGAGTAAAGGTCGGAGAGCCATTGGCTGTTACGTCACTAACCAATCGGGTTTGTAATGACTCCTGATTATCAGGATCACCCGTATAGAGGACTCCAAGTGTACTAACAACAACCTCTTTTGCAGCCATACCGGACAATAAGCTCACACTAATTTTCCAATCGAAGCCTAGAGGCTTCATTACAGGCTCAATTGCTTTTCCAATACGACCAATATAAGAATCTTCTTGGTGTTCTGTATTGCGCTGTTCTTCTATTTCTCCTATTTGTTCATCCTTTTCAGGCTCACTAATAGTACCTTGAGTAAATTTATTCTCTATTTGAGTAATCTGGTCGTCAAAACCGGCATTTCGTTCTTCATTTTGGGGAAAATAACCCAAAAACCAAATTATAATAGAAGCGACAAGAATAACTCCTCCCATTTTTTTTAGGTATTGATTCGATTTATCCCACATGTGAATCAATACAGAACGTAAGCTTGGCATACGATATGGAGGAAGTTCCATCACAAATGGAGTATCTTCTTCGGAGAACAAAAAGCGTTTGAACAATCTAGCTGAAATAACTGCAAGCAAAATACCAAACAAATAAAGCCCAAACAAGACGAAACTTGCATATGATGGAAAAAATATACCTACAAATAACAGATAGACAGGTAAACGTGCGCTACAAGACATAAAGGGATTGACTAACATTGTAATCATTCGGCTATTTCGGCTTTCGATAGTCCGTGAGGCTAATATGGCAGGAACATTACACCCAAATCCCATAATGAGAGGAATGAAAGATTTTCCATGCAATCCCATTTTATGCATCACCTTATCCATTATGAAAGCAGCACGAGCCATATAGCCGGAATCTTCCATGAAAGATATAAATGCATATAAGATAAGGATATTTGGAAGAAAGACAATAACCCCTCCTACTCCACCGATTATACCATCTACGACCAAGTCTTTAAGCATACCATCCGGCATTATGCTCCGTACAAGATTTCCCAAATACTCCACTCCGCTTTCGATCCACTCCATCGGATAGCCTCCAAGTCTGAAAGTACATTCAAACATGATCCACATAAAAAAGAAGAACAAAGGGAATCCAATATATTTATTAGTTACAATAGAATCTATCAAGCGGGTTGTGTCCGACTCATATGTCTTTTCTTTGAGAGTTTCTTTTAATCCTCCGGCTATAAATCCATAACGGGCATTGGTCAGTGTCGATTCTGTATCTTCCTTCAGGGTTTCTTCTATGTCGCGGATTTCCACATCTTTTAGAGCAACAAGAGCATCCTTGTCCGGAAATGTATTTATATAAGCCTCTATATCTTTATCTTTCTCCAATAACTTAATAGAGATATATCGCCTAGGGAAAATCAAAGGTTCACTCAACTTAGAGAGTTGAATATTTAATTTGCTTATAGCATTTTCAACAGTATTACCATATGATATATGAACTCGTTTCACAACAGGCTCACGCCCTTCGTACATACGAATAACGGCATCGAAAAGATCATTGATCCCTCGCCCGGTCTTACATACAGTAGGGATCATCGGGATGCCAATCATTTTAGATAACTTCTGATAATCAAACTGAGCTCCGGACTCTTCCAATTCATCATACATATTGAGTGCCATCACAGTGGGCACCTCCATATCGATTAATTCAGTTGTCAGATATAGATTCCTTTCGAGATTGGAAGCCGCAACTATATTAATAATGACATCCGGTTTTTCATCTACAATATGGTTTCGGACATAAAGCTCTTCGGGTGTATATGCAGACAAGGAATAAGTACCGGGAAGATCGACAATCTTAAATATATAACCTCCATGTTTAAAGCGTCCTTCTTTCGAATCGACCGTAACACCACCATAATTACCGACATGTTCACGAGCTCCGGATGCGATGTTAAATAACGATGTTTTACCGGCATTGGGATTACCGACCAAGGCTACTGTTATTTCCTTTTTAGCTATATCATTTTTTTTGATAGAAGTAGACAAACTGTCATTAATCTCATCTTCTTCATCGAGTACAGTTTGTAAGGAGACAGGCTCTGTATGTTTCAGTTTATCCGGATAAGCAATCTCTATTAGTTTCGCTTCACTTCGACGAAGAGAAACTTCATAATCCATTATTTTATATTTGATAGGATCTTTTAAAGGTGCGTTTAGTATTACCTTTATTATTTTACCTTTGATGAAACCCATCTCCAGAATACGCTTTCTAAAAGCTCCACTACCATTAACTCTTATGATAACACCTTTTTCACCGGTCTTTAGATCAGAAAGAAACATTTCAAGACTACTTTATAATTGAAATACAAAGATGAGTATTTTTATTAAGATAAGGACACAAAAATAATATTATTTAGTAAGTATTATTTAGAATCAATATAAATATAATTTGAGACTTTCGACCCACACAAGCTTTTCTCTTATCTTTAAGTAATATATGGAGATAAGCTGCAATGCTTCCATACTGTATTATAGACATATAGTATATACCCTATAAATTTACATTTATGACAGAAGTAATATAAAAGGGCTACTTTCTCTACCATTTGATAGAGAGATTCTAATAAATATATAAATTATTTTATTGAAACAAACCAGACATTGCCTACAGTGCCCCTAAATAGCATTATATTTGTAAAACATAAAAAACAAACAATCCGATCAAACAATTACACAATGGGATCTGAAGATATATTATTTGCCTTTGTTCTAACTTCTATCGCCGGACTATCGACCGGAATAGGTAGTTTAATAGCTTTAATGGCAAAACACACCAACACCAAATTTTTATGTGCTGCACTAGGTTTTTCAGCAGGAATCATGCTTTATGTATCATTTATGGAAATGATGCCTCAAGCAAAACTGGAACTGGAATCGGTATATGGAGAAAAACTGGGAACATTGTATCTTATCATTGCTTTCTTTGCCGGGATTGCGCTTATCAGCCTTATCGATTTGATTGTCCCTAAAAACATTAATCCTCACGAAATACAAGGAGTAGAAGACATGCACCATAAACACTCCTTAAAAAGAACCGGGCTGATGGTGGCACTATCTATTGCAATACACAATTTTCCGGAAGGGATAGCCACATTCACATCCGCATTGGGTTCTCTCGATGTTGCTATACCTATCACCATAGCCATTGCTATACACAATATACCTGAGGGTATTGCTGTCGCAGTCCCCATCTATCATGCAACAGGAAATCGAAAAAAAGCATTTTGGTATTCCTTCGCCTCCGGACTGGCAGAACCGTTCGGTGCTCTAATAGCCTATATATTTCTGATAGAATACTGGACTCCTGCCTTAAATGGAATTATCCTATCAATTGTCTCGGGGATTATGGTATTTATTTCTCTAGATGAACTACTTCCATCAGCCGAAAAATATGGAGAACACCATATATCTATAATAGGGCTTGTGCTGGGCATGGCTGTCATGGCATTCAGCCTATACCTGTTTATATAACGGGTGAATAACTGAATGATAAATTCAAAATAACAAGTTTGGACAAGAGTGTATTAACAACATCGATTTAAATTAATTATCTTTGTGACCTGAAAATTACAAAAATGATTTATCCTGACAATTTTGAATTAAAAATTGGTTTTGACAAAATACGTCAACTATTAGCAGCCAAGTGCCTCAGTTCGCTAGGTGAAGAAAAAGTAGACGAAATGGTCTTCTCCAATGTATATATATCTGTAATAGAATATCTTTCACAAACTGACGAGTTTATCCGAATTATACAAGAAGAGGATAATTTCCCGACCAGCTACTTTATTGATGTGCGCCCGTCACTTCGGAATATACATATAGAAGGGACATGGATAGATGAAAATGCATTGTTCGATTTACGCAGATCATTGCAAACTATACGTGAGATTGTTTCTTTCTTCAAAAAAGAAGATCAAGAAAACAGCCCCTACCCTTATTTATATGCACTGGCAGGAGAAATAGTGACATTTCCCGATCTCATTACTAAAATAGACAGTATATTAGACAAATATGGACGTATAAAAGACAATGCGTCTCCCGAGCTTGGGAACATACGCCGCGAAATGACTAAAATAGCAAGCAGTATATCTCGAAGCCTGAATGCTATTCTTCGCTCTGCACAGAATGAAGGTTTGGTAGAAAAAGATGTTACCCCAACTATACGCGACGGCCGGTTAGTGATCCCTGTTGCTCCAGCATTCAAGCGGAAGATAAAAGGAATAGTGCATGACGAATCGGCATCGGGCAAAACTGTATTTGTGGAACCATCGGAGGTAGTAGAAGCAAATAACCGTATACGTGAATTGGAAAGCGACGAACGACGTGAAATAATAAAAATACTGACATCGTTTACCAATATTCTGCGTCCACTAGTCCCCGACATTGTAGAATCATACAATTTTCTAGGGCAAATAGACTTTATTCGTGCGAAGGCTGCTTTTTCGATCGAGATAAATGCTATAAAACCAACTGTCGACGATCAACAAATTGTCCGTTGGTATAGAGCCAAACATCCATTGTTATATCTGTCTCATAAGAAACAAAATAAAGAGATAGTGCCTCTCGATATAGAGCTGGAAGCTGACAACAGATTACTCATTATCTCGGGTCCGAATGCAGGTGGAAAATCAGTATGTCTCAAAACCGTAGGTTTGCTTCAATATATGATTCAGTGCGGAATGCCTATTCCATTGGCTGAGAATTCGAAAGTAGGGCTTTTTGACCGCATATTTATAGACATCGGTGATGAACAATCTATCGAAAACGATTTAAGTACATATAGTTCACATCTTACGAATATGAAATTTTTTGTAAGAAACTGTAATGAAAAGACCATTCTTCTTATTGATGAGTTTGGAGGAGGTACTGAACCTCAGATCGGTGGAGCTATTGCAGAATCATTACTCAAACGATTTAATGACAAGGGATCATTTGGCGTAATCACAACCCACTATCAGAACTTAAAGCACTTTGCCAATGAAAACAAAGGTGTTATCAATGGAGCTATGCTTTACGACAGGCACATGATGCAACCTCTCTTCACACTTTCAATAGGTAACCCGGGCAGTTCTTTTGCAGTAGAAATTGCAAGAAAGATCGGTTTACCAGAGGATGTGATCGCTGATGCTTCGGAAATAGTCGGCAGCGACTATATCAACATGGACAAATATTTGCAAGACATAGTCCGTGACAAACGATATTGGGAGACTAAACGACAAAATATAAGAAGTAAGGAAAAGCGATTGGAGGAGATTACCTCTACGTATGAAACGGACTTACTGAGTGTCGAAAAACAACGAAAAGAGATACTTCGTCAAGCCAAAGCTGATGCTGAACGTATATTGTCAGAAGCTAATGCAAAGATAGAAAACACGATACGCACAATACGTGAATCGCAAGCTGAAAAAGAAAAGACAAAGCAGGCACGCCAACAATTGCATGAGTTCCGCAACTCATTAGATAACGAAAAGGATTCGGGAGACGACAAGATCGCCAAAAAGATACAGAAACTGAAGGAGAAAGAACTGAATAAAAAAGCGAAAGACAAAACTCCTAAAGAACAGAAAGTTGAAACAATATCTATTGGTGACAATGTACGGATAAAAGGACAAACATCGACCGGAGAAGTCATTGACATCCAAAAAGGCAATGCAACAGTAGCTTTTGGTATGATAAAATCGAGTGTAAAACTTGATTCTCTTGAATATGTAAGCAAAAACCAAGTTAAGAAAGAGACCAAAAGCAAACAAGTGGGTGCAGCTCATACGGATGACATGCGGGATAAGAAGTTAAACTTCAAGCAAGACATAGATGTAAGAGGAATGCGTGGAGATGAGGCTTTGCAAGCTGTAATGTATTTTGTTGATGATGCTATACTGGTAGGTATGTCCCGTGTACGTATCCTACATGGAACAGGAACAGGAATACTACGCCAGTTGATTCGCGACTATCTGCGCACAGTGCACGGTGTTAGTAATTATCAAGACGAGCATGTGCAGTTTGGTGGAGCAGGAATAACTGTTGTCGATCTGGAATAATCTACTAAAAGTCTATTTCTTAAATATAAAATAGACAGCTGCAATCAGGAAAACAAAAGCCACTAAATGATTCCATCTGAGGGCCTCGGTCTTAAATGCAATTGTACTGAAGATTACAAAAACGACCAATGTAATCACTTCTTGTATAATCTTTAGTTGCATCAGAGAAAAAGGTCCTCCATTGCCTTCGTATCCAATACGATTTGCCGGAACCTGAAAGCAATATTCAAAAAAGGCAATCCCCCAACTGATCAGGATAATACCAAAAAGAGGGAGTGAAGAAAACCATGAGAACTCTTTTAATTTGAGATGTCCATACCATGCCAACGTCATAAATGTATTGGATGCTATTAGCAAAAGTACTGTATATAAAGCTGAAAAATTCATTGTCTTGTTACTTTGAAAAAAATCATGCAAATGTATACAAATTTCTTACTATTTTTAGTGATCTGATATAATATTAATAACATGTCTAAAACAGCTATTATAATCGGGAGTACCGGGTTGACTGGTTCACACCTGCTGCAAATATTACTTGATAGTAAAGAGTATAATTCTGTCATCAGTTTTGTACGCAAACCATCTAATATAAAACATACTAAACTGATAGAGCATGTTATTGATTTTGATAAGCCCGATTCATACAGACATTTGGTAAAAGGTGATGATTTCTTTTGCTGTTTAGGAACTACAATCAAGAAAGCGGGTAGCCAAGAAGCTTTCAGAAGAGTAGATTATGTGTACCCTACCAAATTTGCCGAAATAGCAGCAAAAAATGGTGTCAAACAATTTCTTATAATCACAGCTATTGGCTCGAATGCCCAATCGAAGACTTTTTATATCCGTACCAAAGGAGAGTGTGAAGAGAGTTTAAAAAATTATGATTTTAAGACAGTTGCAATATTTCGTCCCTCAATATTAGAAGGAAACCGACAAGAATTCAGATTAGGAGAAAAAGCCGGAATATATTTGATGAAAATATTCTCATTTTTTCTATTTGGAAAAATGAGAAAATATAGAAGTATAGATTCAAAAAAAGTAGCCTTCGCGATGTATGCTGTTGCACAGCAAAACAAAGAAGGCTACTTAATATATGAATCTGACGAGATATCAGATATTTTTGCTAGGCGGAATATATAGGTTCTCAGGTTTTAGGTCACATTCCTTTATCATTTCAATAGCATATTCCATGCGACCAATATTAGGATCCATATTATTGGTTCCAAACGTAAATTTAACTCCGGCAGCTTTCGCTTGTTTTATCAATCTTGCTGATGGAATCTTGTACCGATTGTTGATTTCCAAAGCCACATTATGTCTTACACAAGCATCTATAATCCGTTGCATACGTTTTTCTGTCCACAACTCTTCATATTCATCCATCAGTTCATCCGGTAGAAATGTTGGATTCACAAAGATATTAATAGGTTCTGTTGAAATAATAACACAAGCTCTGTCAATCAACATATCCATAAAATGCTGCTTATCCTCAACATAAGTTTCTTCTTTTATCCATATACGCTGGCGTCGTCCTTTATTATCAGTCCATGTCAAAGCATCAGTAAACCGATAGTCAAATTTACTCATAGCCTTTTCTGAAAACAATGTCAGCCATTCACGTCCCTCAGCTTGCATCGGCAAGAGGAATGGTGTATGTTGCATAGTGTCGATATATGTTGCAATATCAGCATCTGATGTAACAGGAAATTTCAGACCGCAGTTCGGAGCAATTCCGTAGGTAATACCTAGTTTACGAGACATTGCTGCCGCTTGTTCTTTAGTCCAACCCGCTTTTAAATGAACATGGCTATCGATAAGAGGATAGTTGACTTGTTGCAGGCGGATAATATCATCTGTTTGCTCATCAATATCTGTAGGATTATCACTTTCCAGATAGTCTGCAAGAGGTCTTATTGCCATATTACGAAACAAAACCGGATGGTCTGTATAGTTATAAAATAAGAAATCACCTTCTGTAAGTAAACGGTCGGCATAAGTCTCGGTACGATAAGGATGCTTCGGTTCTGTATAGTCTACAACCCATACATCGTTCACATATACCTTAATTTGCTTTCCTAATACCTTAATCTTGATAGGAAACCATGTATCATTATCGACTGTACGTTTCCCAAAATTACGGATAGCCGACAAGCTTCCAGTCTTACGCCAATCAGTATTTTCAATATTATTATTGATTAATATTTCATACCCTCCCTGAGGTTTATCATCAACAGCATCTGAGTGTAGCCAGATTCCGGCAATAGCACCATGTGTTGTTTTACATTCCATTGTCAATTCAAAGTTCTTATATTCTTTGTCAAGTTGTGCAATGGCAGAGTTTCCGGATAATTTCAAGATACTATCTTCAATCTGAGCTTTTTCATTTAGTGTCCAGCCCGAATCATCATTTAATAAATGCTTCTCATCTACATTTCCACAAGAAGCAAAGAATACAACTATCAAAAAAAAGAAAAAATATTTTTTCATAAAATAAAATATAGTAATAAGTTGTTGTATAGCTTTATAAGTTATTTTGTCAAAGTTTATTACCTAATAAAATAAAAACGCCATGAAGTTTCCTTCCGGCGTTTTTATTTTTATCTAATTAGATCCAACGTACATAAGCAAAATCTTGGCGATGAGCCATATCCGGATGTACTGGATATACTCTGTAAGCAAATTTGCTAGAGCCTGTTATGCGTGCAACAGCATCCAACTCGAAATACAGTTTCGAACCTTCTTGTTTCACTAAATTAAATGGTAAAGATTCTACAAATTTATCGACATTATTATCTGTATCATATTTTAATAATACACAATCAATGCCCAGATTACCAATCATATCTTTCTTATCTAACACGATTTCAATCTTTAGGTTATCCCCTTCGGAACAAATTACTGTAGATGAAGTTGATATATCATTCAGATTTTTACCGGACGATTTGATTGATTCTACTGTAAAAGCGTCCCATTTAGATGCTGTGTCTTCTTTCCAAGCGGCTAATTCTTTTGCCTTTGCATACCCGTTTTCGCGAACAAATTTATTTCGCGTTGCCAAAGGACGATAGAAACGAACGATATAATCGTCTATCATACGTTTGGTTGTGTATTCAGGAGCAATATGGGCTATCGAATTTTTCACATATTGAATCCAGTCCGGAGAATATCCTTTCGAATTACGTGCATAATATAACGGCAAGATCTTGTTTTCGAAAGTGGAATATATGATAGAAGCATCAAGCTCATCCTGATAACCTTGGTTCGAATATGTTCTCTTATCAGTTAAGCACCAACCTGCATCTTCACGATATCCTTCGTACCACCATCCGTCTAGGACTGAAAAGTTTAAAACTCCGTTCATTTCAGCTTTTTCACCGGATGTTCCAGATGCCTCTAAAGGGCGGGTTGGGGTATTCAACCAAATATCGACACCCGAAATCAAGCGTTTAGCTAAACGCATATCATAGTTTTCCAAGAAAATAATTTTCCCGAAAAATTCTGGACGACGAGATATTTCTATGATTTGTTTTATTAGTCCCTGACCTGCACCATCAGCAGGGTGAGCCTTTCCTGTAAATAAAAACTGGATTGGATATTTTTCATTGTTTACAAGTTTAGACAAACGATCTAAGTCTGTAAATAATAAATGGGCACGCTTGTATGTAGCAAAACGACGGCCAAATCCGACTAGCAATGCATCAGGATTTATTTTATCTATGACCTGAAGTATATCCGATGGTGCTTTTTGGTTCTTAATAAAACCTTCTTTCATCTGATCTTGAACATACGAAATCAAGCGTTTCTTTAATGTGGAACGGATTGACCAGAGTTTTTCATCACTAACACTATATATTTCATTCCAAATATCATGGTTAGACTGATCATTATAGAAATTATTATCAAAAGTATTTTCGTATAATACTTTCATCTCTTTTGCAGTCCAAGTGGGTAGATGCACACCATTGGTTACATAACCGACATGCAATTCTTCTGCAAAATATCCCGGCCATATAGGCTGAAACATATTACGAGAAACAATCCCATGCAATAGACTAACGCCATTAGCTTCGAGACAAGTGTTCAAGGCAAATGTACTCATACAGAATCTCTCGTCCGAACCCGGATGTTCACGTCCCATATCCATAAACTCTTGCCACGAAATGCCTAAACGAGCGGGATAACCACCCAAGTATTTTCCAAGCAATCCTTCATCGAAATAATCGTGCCCTGCTGGAACCGGCGTATGCACAGTATATAAGCTTGATGCTTTAACAACCTCTAATGCCTGATTGAAAGTTAATCTCTCTATTTCGATAAGATCAACTAACCTCTGGCAGTTTATCAAAGCTGCATGCCCTTCGTTGCAATGGTATACTTCTTTTTTGATACCTAGTTTGTTTAACAAGTGTATTCCTCCAATACCAAGCAAGTACTCTTGTTTCATTCTATTTTCCCAATCGCCACCATACAATTGATGAGTAATAGAACGATCATATTCACTATTCAAATCAGTATCGGTATCTAATAGATACAACTTGATCCGCCCCACATTCACAACCCAAACGTTGCAATATACTGCTCTGTCGGGATAAGGAACTGCCAGAATCATTGGATTACCATCCTCATTGAATACCTGTTCGATAGGTAATTCGTTAAAGTTTTGAGGTTCGTAATTAGCAACCTGCTGTCCGTCGGGAGATATAGTCTGAGAAAAATAGCCATAACGATACAAGAAACCAACACCAGTGAGGTCTACATGACTATCACTCGCTTCTTTCAAGTAGTCACCGGCTAGGACTCCTAAACCTCCGGAATAAATTTTAAGTACATGGCTGAAGCCATACTCCATACTAAAATAAGCGATAGAAGTTTTTGATTTATCCGGTTGTTCTGAGATATATTTTTCGAAGCTTTCGCAAAGAGACTTAACTTTTGCCATCAATGCTGCATCTTTTATAATCTCTTCACTTCTTTCATAAGATAACCGTTGCAATAATACAACAGGGTTGTGCCCTGATTGGCTCCACAATTCTGGAGACAATTCGCTGAACAAGTCAGTTGCCTCTGTATTCCACACCCACCATAAATTATGAGCAATTTTTTCTAAAGGAAGTAATCCTTCTTGCAATCTCACCTGAGTTTGTATCTGCCTCCACGATGGGGCATTGGTACTGCTTGACTTAATCTTCATACAATATTGTTTTATATAATATTCTATTCTATATTATTCCGTTGTTTCATATTAGATAGAGCCAAAGAATAGGCTTCTTCGTAATATTTGTAGAAATGTGACCAATCGGCTAATGCAGCTCTGTCTAAAGCTGCCTGACGAAGTATTTTTTCTTGTTCTTCACTCTTGGTGGTCATTTCAAAAACCCGATTACAAATGTCTTCTGCCACTTCTATAAAATTGTAATCGTTCCTACTGATAACCTCTGCTCCATCGTCCATTCCTCGTTCGTCACCCATCTTTCTCATCCAAAGCCCAAAGCCGGCTAGTGATGTTGTTATGGTAGGCACCGAGAAAGCAATACTTTCATGCGGAGTATATCCCCAAGGTTCGTAATAGGAAGGAAATACTGTTACATCCAAGCCGATTAACAAATCATAGTAAGGCACATTAAATATGCCATCTGTTCCATTTAGGTATGAAGGTACAAAAATAATTTTCACTCTATCTTCTTTTCTATTATGAATATTGAGATAAGTGATCTGATTGAGAACCGAATCATGGTTCATATTCCGTAACCAATGTGTAATATAGGGATGAACAAGTGTTTCTGATGTTTCTTTTCTTGAGGCTAACCTCTCTTGCAGATCAGCACGGGGACCATCTATCCACGCGGGAACCATTATGAATGCAACAACATCTTTATTTAGTTGTTTAATCTGCTCGAGTCGTGCCATAGCATCTATAAAAACATCAATACCCTTGTTTTTATATTCATATCGTCCGCTTGTGCCAACTAGTAGAGCATCTTGCTCGATATCATACCCAAGCAATTTTTCTGCAACATTAATCAATATTTTCCGAGCCTCTTTACGCTTCTTCTCATGGGCTTTTCCTTGAGGTATAAAATCTTTTTCGAATCCATTAGGTGTCACAAAAGGCTCACGATCTAATAAGCATTTGCACTCGCGGGCTGTGATATCGCTCACTGTGGTAAAACAGTCAACTTGTAATGCGGCTGCTTTTTCGACAGAATGTTTTGCAACCATGTTCAATTCACGAGCCATTTGATCGCCATCGTAAGACGACAGGTAATTATACAATGGTTTATTATTTCCGGCTATAGAACGCCCTATTGATGTTGCATGTGTAGTGAACACTGTCGCCACTTTTGGCAAACGGTCTTTAACATACAATGCCCCCATACCTAACATCCATTCGTCAAAATGGGCTACAACACTCGCATTCTCTAGATTGTAATATTTATAGAAACTTTCAACTATCATTCCGCATGCATAAGCAAACATACATGACTCATCATAGTCTCCATAAGCGTGAAGCGAATCAACTTTAAATTTGTTCCACATTTCGCTATATATCTCATCTCTACGAGAAAACAGAGACTTAGAATCGACTAACACAACTATTGGTCTGCCGGGTATACTCCACCGTCCTATGCGTATTTTTAAATTAACTTTATTAATGACAACAGTTTTCCAAGCAACAAATAACTCCTGATCCTCTTCAAACCACGGGCTTTCAGTCTCTTGCCATACATCCGGTCCAATAAATATAATTTTATCTTTATGCAAATCCTGCATTGATTTTGCCTTGGTCGACAATACAGTGTAAATACCTCCTACTTTGTTACATACCTCCCAACTTGCTTCGAAAACATATTCTGCAATGTTGTTTTGTTCCGTCATAATTTCCTATTCTAGTTGTTAAAGTTAATTCGTAAAAATGCCTAAATAAAGCAAAGCGCCGGGTTCGTTTATTGGCTCTTTTTAATACCTTTGTGCGTAATTAACTATTTTAATCTGTTATGGGTTAAATATACAAATTTATTTGATATGAGTAGTAGAAGAAAATTGAAAAAATACATAAACAATTCAATGGGTTTGCTTTATTCCGACTGCCTTTTTTATAAGGTATATGTTGTAGATGCAGATACGGATGCAGCTAATAAAGTAATAGCCCATATAGCAGAAGATCACAGCGATTTACTAAAAAGAGTAAGCGTAAGTGAAGGTAAGGATGTAAAGGGACGTGTTAAGTCATATTATAAGAAACTACATACCGATATCAAAACCAGAATAGATATCTTAGGAAAAGAGATTTCTGCATTAGGTTGATATGAAAGTTATATGCAAATTTATACTGAAGCTTATAGGTTGGAAAGTTTCAGGTAATATAGATATCCCGGATAAATGTGTTATTTGTGTTGCGCCACATACCAGTAACTGGGATTTGCCATTAGGCCTGGTAGTTTATACATCAATTGGGAAGAAAGCTTCGTTTTTAATAAAAAAAGACTGGTTCTTTTTTCCGATGAATTTAATTTTTAAACTATTGGGAGGTGTACCGGTCGATCGTTCTAAAAAAACATCGGTTACTGATCAGATGGTTGAGATCTATAATTCGCGTAAAAAGTTCCAATTGGCTATCACTCCAGAAGCTACCCGAAAATCGAATCCTGACTGGAAAAAGGGATTTTATTATATTGCACTAGCAGCTAATGTACCTATCCAAGTAGTATCTTTAGATTACAAGTTGAAAGAGGTGAACTTCATAAAAACAATTAGCCCATCCGGTGATGTAGATGCTGACCTGATTGAAATAAAAAATTGCTACAAAGGGGTAACAGCTCATCATCCGGAACAGTTCATGTTATAAACATAAATTTATATGTATGCAAGATCAAATTCTTAGGGTTAGTCTTGCCCAATATGATATTCTGTGGGAAGATAAATCAGCAAATCTTGCCAAGATAGAGAAAATAGTCTCAAGCTTGGCAGGGGAAACTGACCTCGTCGTTCTTCCTGAGATGTGTACAACCGGATTCAGCATGAATAGTCATCAGTTGGCCGAGCCTGTTACAGGAACAACTGTATCGCACCTGAGTAAATTAGCACAACAATATGACATTGCCATTTGTGGCAGTTTTATTGCAATAGATAAAAATAAATATTTTAACCGTGGCTTTTTTATAACTTCCGAATCGCAACATTATTACGATAAACGACATCTGTTCCGTATGGGACAAGAGGCTGATTATTTCTCTGCGGGCGAAAAGAAACTGATTATTGAACATAAAGGATTCAAGATTTGTTTACTTGTATGCTATGATCTTAGATTTCCTGTGTGGGCGCGAAATGTAGATAATGAATATGATTTATTGATCTACACTGCCAATTGGCCAGCTTCGCGTAGCCATGTATGGAATATTTTATTAGAAGCACGGGCCATAGAGAATATGTGCTATGTATGTGGGGTTAACAGAGTTGGAGCAGATGGTAACAACTTAGTCCATGAAGGCAATTCGAAAATGATTGATGCAAAAGGTGAAACAATTTTATCTATCGATTTAAACCTTGAGGATACAAAAACAGTCCATATATCAAAAGAAAATCTTAACAAATTCAGAACTAAGTTTCCAGCATGGAAAGATGCTGATAAATTTAGGATACAATAAGAACAGTAATAATAAAACATTTACTTATGAAAACTTTATTCAAAACAGCAACACTTTTTGTTGCATCAATTTCTATACTTTTCAGTATGGGAAGTTGCTCAGCTACAAAACCTCTTGACAAAGCTCAGCTATCTGGATATTGGGTATTAAAAACATTAGACGGAACAGATGCCAAAACTGCATTTGAAGGTCCAATGCCTAGTATCGAATTCAATTTCGAGTCTAATCAGATAAATGGGTCGGCTGGATGTAACAGATATTTTGGTAGCTTTACTCTTTCTGAAAAGAATGAGTTTGCTGCAAGCAAATTAGGTTCTACTTTAATGGCTTGTGCCCACAAAAACGACGAGTCTAAGTTTCTGGAAACATTAGAAACTCCAGCGACTTTAATTATTGATAAAGATGGCGTATTAAATTTCAATAAAGGCAATAAAACATTATTACAATTTAAAAAAGGAGAAGATTTGACTAGTGCAGAACCTATTACGGTAGACCAGTTAGTTGGAAACTGGACTTTGAAAAGTATTGCTGATGGCGATATGAAAACTTTATTTGGAGAGCGTCCGGCTACAATTAAATTTGCGGCAGACAACACTGTCAATGGATATGGAGGATGTAATCAATATAGAGGAACATACACTTTAGATAACAATACAATTTCATTTGGACCATTGGCTTCTACCAGAATGGCATGCCCAAATGAAGGTGAGAATAAATACTTACCTATCTTATCTTTACCTGTACAAGTTAAAATAGATGGTGAAACTCTTTCTTTTGTACAAAATGGAAGTGTTGTCCTAGAATTTTCAAAGACAGTTACTGCTGAATAATAAATTCTGAAATATATAATAATAGAGGTTATACCAGATTTGGTATAACCTCTATTATTATATATTTGATTATGAACGATTCACTCAAGAGATAACATATATCGGAAAAGTTGATTATGCTTTTTCTATACCTGAATTATCTGTATCACCTTCTTCTTCATCTAAATATTCTTCTTTAAAGATATTGAAGAACAAAATAAATGCAGATATTAGTAATGGTCCAAATATCACTCCCCAGAAACCAAATAAGGGTAAACCAACAACAACACCAAAAACGGTTATTAAGGGATGTGTATCTGCCATTTTTTTCTGAAGGACAAAACGTACTAAATTATCAATATTACTAATGACGACAAGAGCAAATAGAGCAAGTCCTAAACCTCCTGTCCAATTACCATTGAGCGCCAAATAGCCGGCAAGAGGTGCCCAAACCAACGCTGTGCCAACAAGAGGAATGATGGTAGCTATACATGTCAAAAATCCGAAAAGAATTGGATTGGGGACTCCAAATATATAGTAACCAATCAGGGCAAAAACTCCCTGGATAATTCCTAAAAGAGGAATTCCAATGGCATTTGACTTTACCATAACGTTAATTTCAGCAAGTACCCTCGCTTTGTTTTTATTCGTAAATGGTAATATACTATATACATAGCGTTCCAATTGGCGACTACTAACCAACATAAAATATAGAATGAATAGCAGAATTACAGCATTAATGACAAATTCACTGATTTGCTCAACGACAACTTGCCCCATCTTAGTAACAAAAGAAACAAATGTTGCAACATTATCACTACTGAATAAATTATAACCTGTCTTATTTTGTATAAGATCGATAAAATGCTGAACATTACTCATCAATAAGGTTGGATTCAAATCAATAGATAGAATTTGATTGATTACAAGCCAGATTGCAACAAAAGCGGGAATCAGGAAGCATAGTATTACTTCGACTAATATGATTATGGCTGCAATACTCTTATGTATATTTTTCTTTTCGGTGAGACTATGCATCTGCTTCCGCACTAATACATATACAGTACAAGCTCCCAATATTCCACTCAGAAAAGGGAGAAATCTGAAAAATAGTAGTGCTCCTAATACGATAATTAATACAATAAGTGAATATTTACGATATTGTTCCCGGCTTGTCGTCATGTTTATGATTTTTTGCTATATAAAATAATAGCAAAACTATTAATTAAAATTGGAGATATTAAAATTTAGATAAAAAAATCTCACTATTATAGCCGGAAAAATATGTAAACCAATCCGCACAAGTATTTCATCAAATAGAAAATTCACATCCTCTACAAAACAAAATAGACTGCCTATCCCAATATAGACATAGTTAATCTATTTCCGGAACAAAGGTTCCTGATATACAAACATTGGTTATGAAAGGGATTATATTCCAGAATAAATATCACTTACGATATATAAACTTCTAATTATTCTGTCAAAAAGAGTTTATATTTGTCATCCCCTGTTTCCTTATTTTGCCAGGAGTTGTACCAAAGTATTCTTTACAAAAATCATTAAAATGTGAGGGCGATGAAAAGCCGTAATCATTACTGATTTCTTTCAAGGATTTACTCCGATTATTTATTTCGTGAAGTATATTCTTTGAGCGTTTTTCTTGCATCCAATGGTATGCAGAAACGCCAAAAACACGTTTAAACCGTTTCTGAAAACCAGAAAGACTATAATTGGCTAAATCGGCCAACTCTTGTACTGTTTTTGCCTTATGATAATTAACTTGTATAAAATCGGAGAAGCTATTATCGTTAGTTAATGTCAGGTAAAAGAAAGATAGTAATTCGTCTTTAGTGTAGTAGCCCCGTAAAAGATAAAAGAACTCTTTTATTTTCATTTCAAATAGATAATAACATCTAAAGTCATCATCTAAATAACTTTCCAAACTCTGAGCATACAAGCAAACTATATCTTTCATTTCTAACAGAGTCAGATCGAATTCGAAATCGTCTTTCTTTTCGGCCAACAAATTATCCATTACATATCCGTCACATAGGGACATTTGTGCAGTAGTCCTCATCGTAATAACTACACTATCTTCTAATGCTTCTGATGAAAAATTATAATTGGCAGGAAATGCTAATATTTGACCTTTAGATATATTCCGATCAGAATACTCTCCAAAAGAAAAGTTTAATGAACCTGAGGTTAAGAGTACAATTTTATTTTTTTGAGATGTAAAGTTCCAATTTTGTCCTTTTTTTAATACTATCTTTTGGATGATCGAGTCCTTTCCAGTATCATAGTTGAGACAAGAAAAATGCTCTTTTGAATGTAATATTGCCATATCATTCTGTCCTTTGAGAATTGTAAAAATTAATGTCTTCAGTTATCTATAGAAAACAAAAATAAGTAAAATGGATGAAATATGCAATATATTGGACTTATTTAAAAAACATTATAATTCTATTTATCAACTCATTACAACATTCATTTTGACACAATAATACTTCCAAAACATTACTTATAAGTATAGGAGTGAAGTATTTAGAAAATTTCCGGATGCATAGATATCAAATACATCTAATTCGAATAGAAGATATCTATAACTATTATTAAGAAAAAATTGATATTTTCTGTTATCAATTTAACTATAAAAAATACTTAATTAAATCGTCAAGAAAAACTAATTCCCATTTTAACATATCACCTTTGTTACAAGAATTAGATTAAGATGGCTCGAACTATCATTGTTATAGCTTTATAAATAGCTATCTTTGCCAAGCAACAACATATGAAATTGAAAAATGAAAATAGATACAAATCAAGTAAAAGAACATATCAAAGATACTTTGATGGAAACTCTCGATATCTTTTTTATTGAAACAGAAGACCCTAACACTCTCGAAGCCACAATGCATGTATCCCAATACCACACACAAACAATGGGAATACTACATGGAGGTGCAACAATTACGTTGGCCGAGTCTGTGGCAGGAGTAGGTTCTAATGTACTCTGCTCGTCCGACGAACGCTGCTTTGGTATGCAGATTAGTGCCAGCCACATTTCGAGTGCTGCATTAGGCGATACTGTAAGGGCAATCGGAACGATCCAACACAAGGGTAGAACAACACATGTATGGAATGTAGATGTAATATCAGAAACTACTGGACGACTTATATCCACAATACGGATAACAAACGCTGTTACTAAAAAAGTAATTTATACGAAAAAAAAAGTAAAGCAGAATATATAGATATTAAACCTTTTGACAATAGTTCTATTCTAATGAACTATACAAACGATTAAATAAAATTAGATTATGAAAAAATATATTTATACAATTCTACTTTCCACCCTTCTCCTCTTGTCTGCTTGCGGTAGTTACCAAACGGCTAATGTTAGAAATTTATCTGTTGGAATGACTCAAAGCGAGGTTAACCAAATAATGGGATATCCGGTGCGTGTATTATCAACAAATTACTCAAGCGATGGAGTACAAGAAGTATTTGAATATGTAAATTACCAGAATGAATCATATGCTATTGAATTCTGGAATGAACACCTAGTCGGATTTGATTTCATGTATAGAAATTCTGATCCAATATATCGTCCATCCTCACCATCACCAGTGTATCCGGTGGAACCTGACAGACCTAATTACAGACCAAACAATAGACCTTCAACTAGGCCAAGCAGACCAAGTGGATCGACTAAACCAAGTAGACCTGATTCGTCTTCAAGACCAAGTGGTTCTGGCAGTTCGTCTTCAAGACCAAGTACATCGACTAGACCCAACGAGTCTGGCAGCTCTTCCTCTAGACCAAGTACATCGACTAAACCTAGCGAATCTGGCAGTTCTTCGTCTAGACCGAGCACATCGA
>JASGGC010000014.1:0-56666 GCA_047605185.1 Dysgonomonas sp. | reverse complement strand
TAAAAGACGCTGATATTACAGCCTATTCTTTTACATCCAAGTTTAAGAACTATTCAATGCCTAATATCTCCATTGGAGGTAAAGCTCGTTATGCCAAGCAGTTTTATAATACCCGTTATGAAATGGATGATGATTTGTATCATAATGAAAAATCAAGTTTGACATGGAAAAGATGGGCTGGCGCAATAGCTCTGGATACGGTCGAATACTATAAGTTTTTATATCCGGAAACATATTATGTATATAAGGAACAATCTTCCAACGGAAAAACACAAATATCCCCTTTTGTCGTTATTGGTGGAGAAGTACAAGGAGTACATATGTTATGGATAGACGAAAGGCTTTATTATGCCAATCAGTCTCAACATCAGAATATATATACTTTTGAAATTGATCCGGGAAAACACAGTTTGCGTTTTCGGACTCATAACAGGGAGATATTGGCTTCAAATTTTTATATCGAAGAAGGCAAGAAAAATATTCTGTCCTTCAATGCCGGGAAACCATATACAAAGATTCCGTATGAGGATCCTATATTAACACCTTTCGTTTTAACTTCCAGATTATTGGAAAAGAAGGAACAAGGATATTTATCGGACAAAGAGGTTTCAGAGCTTAGCTCACAATTAATAACTGTAGATAATAATTTTGGAGAAACAGAACTACCTAATATTCGCCAAAGAATTGATATTCCGGGTTATATTAATACAGGTAATACTCTCTATTATCTAAATTACACAAATAGAACTACCTATGACCGAACTTTAAATACTCAAGTTAAAACTCCCATTCTTGCAGGGCCTTTTCCTAAGAGAAATATTGGTGGAGACCTCTCAAATATAGCCTCAGTTTATGCTGGAAACAAGTTTTTAGCTAATATTGAAATTGAAGGAGGAAATCATTATACCTTATATCCGAATTATCAGAAAATAAAAAAATGGGATAAATCGCACATAAACAGAAGCATATCAGTATTTAAACCCGTATTGAACTTTAAGCAAGAGCCACTAACAAAAGAAGATATCGAGAATCAGATAAAGGCTAAGATTACAGATGTTATACGCTCTACAAGAGGTTTTGTCAATATAAGACAATATAATAAAAGTTTTAGAGGCACTAATTACAAATTGGAATTGATTCTGGGAAAAGACACAACAGGGATGTCAATAAACCCTGCACTCATTTTAATCGAACCGAAAAAGGAAGAAGACCGGAAAGATTTCCAACTTTATTATGGAGGGACCAGGGACTTTAATAATCTGCCAACAGAGGAACTAACGCTTCATCTTATTTTTAAAGATTCGACGTCATATAGTTATCCTATACACTTACACAAAGGAGGGAAGAATTATCTGAAATTGGATTCTATTGCTGATTATAAGAAAGATACTGAAATATCGAGAGTTGCATATAACCTATTTAACAAAGGTATTAAGACTCACTCTGTAGAAAATCCATATATTTCAAAACCAATAAGAGATACTCTCTCTTTGTCTTCCATATTTGATGAGGGGAAATTTAGTAGAGAAAATAAAAATAAACGGATTGTGACCGGTATAGTGAGGGATAATGAAGATGTTGTTATCGGGGCTACTGTGAAGATTAAAAATACAAACAAAGGAGTTATCACCGATTTTGATGGACGGTTTGAAATAGATGTAGATGGAAATGCTACCTTAGAGGTAATGTATATAGGATATAAGACCAAAGAAGCCAATGTATCAACAGGTCATGATTATAACATTACCATACAAGCAGATGAACAGCGATTGGAAGAAGTGGTAGTTATTGGTTATGGTATACAGAAAAAGTCAAATCTTACCGGGTCTGTTGTTACTATCAATCCCTTAGATGGCTATTTTGACAATCAAGTTTTACAAGGCAGAGTCGCAGGTTTAATGATCAGGGGAGCATCTGGTACGGATGCTAAAGCAAACCCTTTAATAATTATAAATGGACTTCCTTTTGATGGTACTCTCGAAGATATTGATGCATCATCAATCTTATCGCTAAATGTTTTGAAAGACGCTGCAGCAACTTCTATTTATGGTGCACGTGGTGCTAATGGCGTAATTATGATTGAGACCAGTGCATTATCTTCTTCTAAAATTGCAGAATCTGAGAATATCCCTAATGAAGAGCCGGGTAATACTATTAGACGGAATTTCCATGACGATGCATTCTGGCAACCAAAACTTAAAACCGATGAAAAAGGAGAAGTAAATTTCGAGGTAACTTATCCCGATGATATAACCAACTGGAATGCTTATTTCGTTGCTTTGGGTGGAAAGAATCAGTCAGATACAAAACAGATGAGTGTCAAATCTTTCAAGGCTTTATCTGCACGTCTATCGACTCCTCGATTTGCTATCAGGGGAGATAGCCTCAATACCGTAGGTAAAGTAGCCAATCATTTTGGGGACAGTTTAACAGTAACTCGAACTATTGATATAGATAATAACAAGCAAGTTGAAAAAATAAGAATAGGTAATTCACACGTAGACTATATACCCGTGCATGCAATTGAAGGGGATAGTCTCACTCTGGCTTATTCTTTGCAAATGGAGAATGGCTATTTTGATGGAGAAGATCGTTCATTCCCTATTTTTGAGCAAGGTTTGCTGCAAACTTATGGGGATTTTAAAGTAATCAATGATTCATCTACTTACATATTAAAAACAGATCCTGAACTTGGGAGAGTAACCCTTCATGCCGAAGCTTCAAGTTTAGACCTTTTCCTGCGTGAAATAGATAATATTGATCGGTATCCATACATGTGTAATGAACAGATGGCGTCTAAAATTAAAGCTCTGTTGGCAAAAAAATATATCTGTAAAATACAGGGAAAAGAATTTAAAGAAGACAAGAAAATTAATCAACTTATCAGGAACTTAAACAAAAATAAAAACAAAGAAGGGCTCTGGGGTTGGTGGAACAAAAGTGAATCTGTGATGTGGATATCGAAACATGTCATAAATGCACTACTTAATGCAGACGAAGCGGGATACAAAACAGAATTAGATAAATATACGCTGGCATTAGCTTTTGAGCAGGAATTAAGGAACAGTTTATCTAGTCTTCCTTTAACTGTGGATAAAAAACTACCATACGCAAAAGGTGAATTGCTTGACAGACTTATTTTCTTAAAGCGGTTAAACGCTACTGTAGATTATAAGACATATCTATATAAAGTGAATTCTCAGTTGGAGAATTCAACACCGAGAGAGAACTTAAAAACAATGCTAGTAATGTCTTCTATCGGACTTCAAGACTCAATAAGAATGGACTCGTTGATGTACTATTCCCACAAAACAATTTTGGGATCTCTCTATTGGGGTGAAGAGAAAAAAGGGAAATTTCAACCACGATATTTTTATCGTCCGGATGAAACAAATACAGAAAATACACTGTTGGCTTATCAGATATTAAAAAATTTAGGAGGACACGACAAAGAATTGGAAAGTATTCGAAACTACTTCTTTGAACAAAGACAAAATAATACATGGAGTAATATTTATGAATCATCACGTATTATGCAAACAATAATGCCTGATATGCTAAAGCGAGTAGATAGTTATACCAATGTCGTGATGAATATGAATGGAAACAAAATTTCAGAATTTCCATATACCACTAAACTAGATTCAAAAGAAAGTGTTCAAGTAAGTAAAACGGGGACTATGCCTCTATTTGTTACTACCTATCAGAAAGAATGGAATAAAAATCCAATAAAAGAAAAGTCTAAAGGATTTGAAATGTCGACAACATTCAAGGTAAATAATGATAGTGTAGCAGATTTGAAAGAGGGTAAAACTACGATATTACAGGCAACTCTTAACCTCTCAGGAGATGGTGAATATATACAAATTGAGATTCCTATTCCGGCAGGCTGTTCTTACGAGTCAAAGACGATGGGTAACTATTGGAAAGAGACGCATCGGGAACACTATAAAGAAAAAGTAGTAATATTCTGTAACAAACTATCGAAAGGGCAACATGTATTTGACGTTGAATTGTTACCAAGATATACCGGTCGTTATACACTCAATCCTGCAAAAGCAGAGCTGATGTATTTTCCTGCATTCTATGGAAATGAAGAGATTAAAACAACTTTGATAAAATAATAGTATTCTCACTTTATACGACAGTTATATCGAGTCAGAAGTAGATCAATATATAAAAAAGTATGTCTGATATGTTGTATTCGGTTCTGATATTCTCAATTGTGTATAAATGCACAATTAATATATAATGATCGATTTAATTATGGATAAAAACATAATTGAACTTTTATCTCCAAATATCCTTACACAAGGAATCTCATAAAGAATCAGAGATAGAAGATTGGAATTAAATTAGACTCAGAAGGCTTTTGCTAAGCGTGGTGGTGTCGGGGGTATGATACGTATCGTAGGTTCGAGGATACGGGGAAAATTATTCTTTTTTATTTAATTTTATGTGCTGTTTTTCTATAAACACATATAGACTGATAGAAAAAACAATTTAGCGTAAGTTAATTGAGTAGTCTGTTTTGGGTAGTACTACCCAATAAAATTAAAAAATAATATTTTCAGAACTTTCCATCAAATATTTCGTTTTTTCACCAATGTCACGTATATTAGCATAAGTAATTGGTGCAAAACAGAATGCATACAGAACCTATTTATGAGTTTGTACCGAAAAAATCATTATTTCCTTGATTAATAAATATCTATGCATTCTGTATCGTGCAAGTAATAACTAACCATTAAGTCGCTATTTTATAGCGGTTTTTTTAATGATTGCCGAAAGCCGTACTGAAGAAAAAGATATTATGGTAAAAGTTGTTGTTAATCTGATAAATAAGAATAACTAATAATGAATTTCAAGACCAAACTCTCCGCACGTATAGAATGCACGATATCAATGAGATACTTCGTTTAACACATGATAGTGATACCCGAAAGCGAGAATTATATGACTTAGTCATTGGTGAAGATGAAATTATTGGATATCATGCAGCTTGGATTTTCACTCATTTTTCATCGCAAGATAACGAGTGTTTATATAATAAACAAGATCAATTGATTGATGAAGTGTTAGCTTGTAAACATGGAGGGAAACGAAGAGTAATGCTCAGCTTGTTATACAGACAGCCATTTCCGAATCCGCCAAGAGTAGATTTTCTGGATTTCTGTTTAGAGCGAATGATGTCTAGTGAGGAATTACCCGGAGTAAAATCTCTTTGCATGAAGATTGCTTATGAATTATGCCGTCCCATCCTAGAGTTGATGCAGGAATTGAAAACAATGCTTGCAATGATGGAGGGCGATTTAGTGCCATCTATACGAGCCGTTAGAAAGAATATTCTAAAGGCAATGCAAAAAGGGAAGAGTTTACAGAAGTTTTAAAGTTGACAATATGAATTACAAAGACTCCGAAAATATATTACTCATTATATGCGGAAGCACAGGAATCGCCGCACTTGCCATTGGTATTTCGCTATCTCTTTATTCTAAAGTGGGGATTTGATGCATTCGGAGCAAACCTTGTGTTCATTATTATATTTGTAGTCGAATTAGTCTTTTTTATTTCTTATCTCGAAATCATTCAGAAAGTTATCCCCCACTATTCAAAAGACGAAAACAAACAATAGAAAATCAAGACGTGGTACCCGAATCTAATACTGTTGAAAATATTGAATCTTCCGTTGACTCAGAGCTAAAAGAGCCTGTTGAAAATAAAACTCTTCTTATCAATGATCTGGATGGAATAAGAGAAAAGCATCAACAAGATGAAATTATAAGAAAACAAGAAGTGCTTGAAGTCGCAATTCAATATACAAGAATAACCTTTGCCTCATTCGCAGATGATCAAAATATAAGCCGCTTATGTGAATATATCATTCAATATTCCACAGGAACAGAACTGAAAAATGTAGAACCAATCAGAGTAAAAGACTTACAAAACATAGATTTATAGCATTTCGGATGGAATATCTGGAATCACTTTAAATCAGTTAAGTATAACAAACAGGGGGGGACATAGCCTATTTCCTGAAAGTCATTTTTGCTCGCAATCTAAAAGATGTTGAGCTTCAAACGATACAAAAGAAACTGACATTTAATGTGGGGAAGTGTAAGATTAAGTTGGAAAAAGAACTTACTTTATTAAAGTAAAATAATGTGTATGAAAATGCTAAAAATCGGAGACTGTATCAATATACTGATAGATATTGTTCACATTATTTGTTTTTTTAATCCTGAACATTTCATTGAAGTAATAGGAGTTGGCGAAAAGATGCGTAGAAATGCAGAGATACACCTATTTCCATCTTATGCAATGACAATTTACGATCTTGTATAATCCCTCATACCATGAGTAGTCTTATCTCCTAATAATTTATGAGGAGTATAATCAATAAATGAGTTCAGTATGTCAAACTTGTTATTTATATAAATCTCCCCAAAATAGAAGCTATCAGTGAAAAATTCTCCTTTATAATTCACATAATTTATTTTCATCTTAATACGTACTTCTTCATTTATATCATGAGGTATTTCTGGAATTTTACTTATTACATTTACTATAATTTGCTCCTTTTCCTTAATCACAAAAGGAGTAAATAGATCACTATCTTCTAAAAAACTCAGTCTTTGATGATTGACATATAAAACCTGACAATTTATGATAGATATATCAACGTTTCCTTTGTTGTGTAGAATTAAAGAAATATTTATAGTACCTACTTCATTCCTATCTAAAGATACTATATATAAACTAATGTCATTCTTTACATAGAAGAACTGAAAATAGATTGTTAGTCCAACTGAAAATACTGAGATAACTGTTGCAAAACCTGCTATAAAATTACTTACTTCCATTTAATTCACTCTCTTTTCGATACTCTCCAATCTTCTCTTCACAAATCCTCTTAGTAATATCTCTCAACAATTCCACTTTTGGAATAAGTGCGTCAATATCCTCCTTCGTTACTACAAAATCGGGATCGTAGCGACCATTTACATAAGCAGCCTTGATAAGCTCGAAAAGTCGTTTCTCTTCAGGAGTATCTTGTGGAAAGACTTTGATAAACTCGTTAGAATATTTCTTTACAGAGTTAAGAAGCTTTGATAGATTATGTTGTTTGGGGTTTTCTAACGTAAAGACTAAACGAATTGCATAAATATAGTTTTCGCAAGCTTGATGCAGATTAAAAGAGGCTAGTTGATAATCCTTTTCAGAGCAATAAAATCTAGCACCTTTAAGAAAACCGTTTGCCCTTTCAAATTTATTTTCGAAATACTCCTGAGCCTGTTGTTTTATTTCATCAAAGCTAAGTTTACGGCGACGGGCTAGTTTAAACTTACCACTATCGTACAACACAACGCCTTCTTGTTTGATTTGTGTATAGAAATATCTTCCATCGTTCAGATACTTATTTAGCTTTTTCATATCCTCGCTAATAAATTGAACAGGAGGTTGACGATCAGGATCTGTTGCCCGGTCGTAATATAAATCTTCTATATTGCTGAGTATCTTTATTGCAATGCCATCTGATATGCCACTCGTTACAACCAATATGTCGTAATCGCTCACATAGAATTGTATTTTGCCAAACTCATATTTTTCATCATACACCACATAATCGTTTCGGGCATAACTCCCAAAAAGTATTATCATCTCAGTCTGCTTCAATCTCTGTAAAACAGATTCGATAATAAAATGCAAATCTCTCTGATTAGTTGATGGTAAATATGATATGGACTTTTTCATTCTTCTAAATTATATACTTCTGGTTCGTTGTCAAAACCTTTTGAATAAATATATAGGCGTTTACATTCAGGACATTTTACAACTATATCCATTTTTTTGTAAAAGTCAGACATATTTAAACCATTATCATCCCAATCTTCATCTGTTATCTTCGTATCTGAAATAATCATCCATTGGTTAGAAGATGGAATTTCCCCAAGTCCTATAACTTTACCGCAACGACACAATATCTTAGGCATAAGGATAAATTTTGAGATTCAATAGCATAAAGATAGGTAAAAAAGAAAAATCGAGATTAACTTTTTGTTTGTTAATTGTATATTTGTATCAACATCCTGTTATTGTCTGTCGGAGATCTAATTCTGACTGACGAATGAAAACCGCAGAGATATAAACTATTTATTAATATTTATATCAGTCTGATTCTCAAATTAGACTTAAATGCGGACACTATGACAACAAAAGAAATACCTACCGAACAACTTTATTCTAAAATAATTGAGCAGGCAAACTCAGTGTTAAAGCTTTCTATATCACAAATTAAGGAAAAATACACAGATTATCCGCTCTATCTGATCGACTATATCGAGAAAGATATTCAAGAGAAGTCTATTGAAATACGTTTTTCTAAAGAAGGGATTACATTAACCTGTACTTTTGATAAGGACGGGAACTGTGATGAATCATTCCTGTTTCCTGATGATGCTCAACTTGTAGAAGACTTTGTTAGTTATTTGACAGATCATCATGATTACAGTTTTATGAGAAGTCGCTTTATGCTAGGTAACTGTTATTTGAAGATAAAGGAACTGAAAGAGCAGAGAAGCGATATTTGCTTGGTCTTTTTTCAGTAAAGTTGTATTTTTTTAGGGCAGGGTTGAAAAATTCTGCCCTATTTGTTTATCACTCCAATGTAACCATCGATACACGGCTGATTATCAATATTTTTATCAGAAAAGACTAAGAAATAGCTCTTATTTTAAATAGTAGATACAAATATTCATATATGAATGCTTTTTTATTTAAATACAAAAATTTATTTCTAGTCTAATTTTTTTCTGATTTCTAAATTTAGGGAAATTAAGGTTGTCGGAATTTGAGTTTGTATTTGTATTGCTGGAATATTAATTATATTTATTTCTCCTGTAGTGATAATCTGTATATAATATTTTTGAGAAATAACATGAAAACTGCTCTTACTTAATTTTGCTTTTAATTTTGTTTATCCTTTAATATTATAATAAGAGTAAGCTACAGGAAACTAGGTCGCAGACTACATTTATAAAGAGCATTTTTACCTCATCAGTATTCATCCCCAAATAGCAATGTAAATTTAAAATAGACTTCCCTTTAACACGCCTAATGAAAAAAAAGAATATATTAAGCACCAATCATTTACCTGAAAACTGTTATTAAAATGATAGCCTAATATAAAATTAAGTATTTTCCTTTATTAAAACTGTATTAGATAACTAATATTAGATAATGAGAAATTAATATATTGGGCATCTACACTTTTTGTTTTCCAATTATACTCATGCCCAAGATAGTCTTTGTTATTTGTTAGGTTATGGAGGTTTACAGAGAATATATGAGTTAATTTCTTCTTGTTGATTTTATAATTGAATGAGCAACTAAATATAAATTCAGGAGACAATTGCTTTTGATAAGCATACTTTTGATCATAAAACACATTTTTATTCTCTAGAGATCTATCTTCATCAATAGGTGAATAACAGATTCCTCCCTGATAAGTTAGTCTAGCATTTACACCCAATGTATTCTGGCTTATTTTACCTATTACCCATTCTTTTCCAGCTAGTAAATTCATTATGAATCGACGATTAAATATATTATTGTGCCATGTTTTATCCCCTCCTCTATATTTCGAATTAAACAATGAGGTTGTTGCCATATAATAAAATCTATTACTGAAAGATTGATCTAAAGTCAGATCTAATCCATAATTCTTACCAAGTCCAGTATTCTCTAATTTATCAAATATGAAATCTTGAGCGTTTAAAATAGAGTATGAACTATCAGCAATAACAGGTACATTAAATAAATACTCATAGTATAGATTCGATGTAAGCTGCAATTTCTCATTAATCCTCCAATTGTAAGCAACGTTAAATCGATGTGCCTTAGTCATGTCCAAATTCTTGTTAACATAATCGTCTTTTCTATTATCTGCCTGAAAGTATACATCCGGATATTGCATCTTACTGTGTAAGCCATAGGAAAAATTGAATGAATGAAAAGGTTTAGCACCCCAAGTGATCGAGAGGCGAGGTTCTAATGTCCATTTTTTATTAAAATCAAAATACAAAGAGTTGACACCCATATCAAGAGCTACTTTGTCATTTATATCAATTAAAGATCGATTATAGAAAGATACGATTGTTGACTCTCCATAGCCTGATTTTGCTTTACGAACAAAAAGATTATCTAAAAAAATATTTACTTTCCTGTTATAGTGTGTTTTAGATATAGATAAGCCTGTTTTATTTGTAAATCGGGAATTGAATTTATGACTTAAGGATGTTGATAGATTAATATTCCAATTGTCTGTCTTTTGTGTTCCATTATAGAGAGAATCATTATCTATGTTTATAATATTATGTTGCTTTACATTCATTTTTGAAAGGCTGAGGGATAAGCCTGAATTCAATGAGGTTTTATTATTTAAGAATAGATTATATCTAGCACCTGTCGAAAAAGTATATTGTCGGAGATCAGTGGCGATTATATCGCTATTATATTCCCAATCTTTTTTCTCAATATTAGGATCTATATTCAATTTGTCAATCAAACCAATTCCCCAAATAGAAATTGAACTATTATTTTTTAGTGGAAAATTTACTTTAAAAGATAAATCCTGATAATCAACAATTTCTTTCTCACCTCTTCTTTTTTGATCTTCACTATCAGCATATGATGCTAAACCTGCCATGGAATAACGATAGTTAACAATATAAGATGATCCCCTTTTCTTATTTAAAGGACCTTCGGACATTATATCAAAACCTAAAGAAGTATTCAGGCTGACAGAGTGATTATATCTACGATTATTACCATTGCGGAGTTTCATATCAAATACCCCGGATATAGCATTGTTGTAGTTTGCTGGAAATCCTCCTGTAAGAAAAGACGAATTTTGGAGGGCTGATATGTGTACGGATGAGAATATACCTCCCCCTTGAATACCAAAAAGCTCTCCGAAATGATTTGTATTAGGTACTTCCGTTTCCTCTATTCTCCATGACATTAAAGCAGGAGAATTGCCATGTATGGCAATTCCGGTATTACTCATTTTACTTGATACTCCTGCATAAGAGCTGAGCATACGAGCCGGATCATCAATTATCCCCGCGGCTTTATTGCTTTTTTCAGTATCAAATGTATATCGTCCGGATAATAGATTTAGGGGGCTTTTTTCTGTTGGATATACAGCTATTTCTCCCAATGTATGAGGCTCTTCTTTAATATAAAGTTCAAGAGATAGTCTCCTGCCAGTATTAATAAGTACATCACGATATATGGAGGATTTATATCCTACATAAGTTACTATTACGTCGTGATACCCGACAGGAATTCTCTCTAACCTAAACTGCCCTAATGTGTCTGATAAGGTTGCTATTGCTTTATTTCCCAAGATACTGACAGAAGCAAAGGATAAAGGATTTCCTGTAGCTTCATCTTTCACAATCCCATACAGTGTTTGAACTAATTCTTCTTCAGGAAGGAGAAGGATATGGTTTCCTCTTAATTTATAAGTATATCCACTTCCTCTTAGGATAACCGGAAGAGCCTTTTTTAATTCGGTATTCTTTATTTTTAATGATGTAGTTTGAGAAGGGTCGAATTTTGTCTGGTTAAATGCAACATTATAACCTGTCTGATCTTCTACTTTCTTAAAAATATCAATAAAAGATATGTTTTCATTGATGATGGTGATGAGAACATCTTGTGCAGATAAGACACAAGATAGTAGCAGAGTCAAGCATGTCAAAATAATGTGTCGCAACATACTCTTATTACTTCGATTTAGTTTGTAGTACAACCTTTCGATTATTATCAACTCTGTAAGTAAATCCAACTATGTCAGAAAGTACAGCTAGCACTTCATCTAAAGGTGTAGAATTTTTGAACTTCAAAGAATAAGTATCATTAGCAAGTTTTCTTCCCTGTATATCAAATGTTACATTATATCTTCGCTCAACTATATGTAAAATTTCGTCTAAAGGCGTATTATTAAATACGATATATCCATCTCTCCAAATCGATATATCGTTTGCCGGAACTTCATGCAGTTTAGTTTCTTTAGTAATATTATTATAAATCAATTGCTCATCAGGTTTCATGATGTAAGCTTTATTGTCATTGGTAACAACCTGTATACTGCCACTAGCAAGTGTAGCAATAGTTTCCCTTTCGTCTGTATATGCTTTCACATTAAATTCGGTACCCAATACTGTTAATGAGATGTAATCAGATTTTACAATAAATGGACGCAATGAGTCTTTTTTTACTTTAAAATAAGCCTCTCCAAATAACTGAATATCGCGAGTTTTTCCTTCTAGTTTCTCGGTGTACCTAAGTATTGTTGCATCATTTAGCCAAACTTCCGACCCATCAGGTAAGACGATGTGTCTTTGTTCTCCATTAAGAGTTATAAATTCGGTAAAATGATCTTTCGGTATATGGGTATTATAGTATAAGTATCCACCAGCAAATAATATGATTGGAATTAGAATTGCCGCTACACGAGGTAATATATAAGAGAATGACAGTTTTCGTTTTAGAGGTATTTCTAATTTCTTTTTGACAGAAAGTAATGCTTTATATGCCATTGGAGAGGGTTCTTCTTTTTCTGAACTCTCTATATCATTCCAAAATTCGTTTAAACAGCGTTCTTTCTCCTGCCCATTCTCTTTTTCTAAAAGCCATTTTTGTACTTTCAGCTCAGTCTGTGAAGAGTATTCTGAACCTAAAAACTTATGTATAACTTTAGAAATATAATTGTTAACCATATACCCAATCCTAAAAAATGTAAAGATAAAGAGACTTACTCTATTCTAGAAGCTCTTTATCTATTTTAAATAACAATTTGCTTACTTGTTATTGATATAGGCAATAGCTTGTTCTATAATTGTATCAACACTTTTAGCCTCATCTTCAGTTTTTAATTCTGAAACTATATCTGGCATAACACCAAACTCCCAGGTTTCTTTTTCTTTACTTAAAAAGGGCATACTTGATAAACGTATTTCCCAACCATTCATTAAAAAGTATGAACTAGGGGAAGCACCACCACCTCCAGTTGTATCACCCATCTGAATAACATTATCAAAATATTTCATCATTCCGGCGAATTCATTAGCTGCACTATAAGTAGAACGATTAGTTAGCAATACTATCTGTTTTGTGAAACGGATACCATCATACGGCTTTACTTTTTCTGAATGCAGCTTAGAAAAATCACTGTGTCCCTTGCCTGTTTTGAACTTTGTATATCCTACTGCGATTTCTTTATCTGTAAAGCGTTTTGCCAGATCATACTCATTAGTAACACTCCCTCCACCATTATTGCGAATGTCAATGATGATTCCCTTGCAATCTTTAAATTCAGATAGAATGAAGTCCATTTCCTCATTTTTTATATCATTCATGAAACTTCCATAATACATATAACCAATATTGTTAATCTTTTTGGCTTTCATGCCGGAAGTTGTAATATGATCTTTTCCAAGATAATTTCTTTCGACTAGTGTATAATTGAAGTTCTGAGGATAGTCGAGATACCAATCCCAATAATGAGAAAGATTAAATGGTGCTATTAAGTTAACATGGCCATCTTTTAGTTCTCCTAAAAGCTTCGCCATTACTTCAAATAGTTCTTTGTCCCTCATTTCATTATTTACCATTGGACGATATTTAGTTTTCAAAGCCTGCCAATCTACTTTCTTTTCGTCGAAATAGCAGTAATGTTCATCAACAACTTTCCAAAGTAAATCGAAATTTTCAACTGGATTATTTGATGGATTTTCATCTACGAAGATATCATTGCATGATATAAAAGACAGTACTATCACCGTAGATACGATATAAATAATTGCTTTCATTTTCTTATTTCATTTAAAGTTTATATACAAATCCTAATGTAAACAAGGTTTCACCCAATTGATGTTTTGTTTTATAACTAACACGACATCCTGTATACTCAATTCCTAAACGGATAAAAGTATTACGTTCTGTGCCATTACTTGTTAATCTCCAATCCAGATAACTTGAACTCTTTATTCCCCACATATTGTGTAAAGAAGTAAAAGCAAAGCCTAGATCAGTATTTTCTGAATCTGAGATAGAAGTATGAACCATAAATCCATATTGGGGCAATATAGCTGCACCTGCTAAAGGAGTTGACAATTGTTGGCTAAAATCGAATTGTTGGCGACCTAGTTTAAAACGATACTTTAGTAAAAAAGATGGTTCAATATTTAAATAGGCGTTGAGTGAATTCTGATTGTAACCCGAGGCTTTTTCTCTACCACTTGTTCCAAATTCAGCATGAATACCTCCTCCCACATGCATAAAAAATGTATTATTCATATTACGATGAACTAGTTTATGACGAAAATGACTTGCTGACAAAAAAAATGTTTCAGTATCATCATCAAAACTGTCAGACTCTCTATATTTTATTTGAAATTTCCAGTCTTGTATGCCCCACTTTTTGTAAGAAGAAATGTTGGAAGAAATATTAAAAGTGGTTCCGGAAGAAGTCAATTCTGAAAGATAAGAGTTCTTCATCTTAGATGGTCCTATACCTAATGATAAGCTAAAGTAACTAGGATTATTGTTTGCAGGCCTTCCTCTTTCGTTATCAGTATCTACTTGAGAATATAAATTTAGATATCCTCCACAAAAAAGAAGTAGACATAATAATTGTTTCATACTTTTTAGTTTTAATTTATAAATAGTTTTACCTTTTATAAACTAATACAACTTACAAGTGAAACACTCCCGACCTAAAATTAGATTTTTATAAAAATAATAAGATGAACGCAGATATCACCTTTCTCAACTCGCTTAAAATCAAGCTCAATTGGTTTTCTACTGTTTTTTTTGAAATATTCAATTTTATTGCAATTTCTTCATTAGTCAAACCTTCACGACGGCTATAGTTATAAATTTCTCTACGCCGGTCTGACATTTTACCAACCGTCATTTCAATTAATAAAGCTATTTCTTTAGCAAAAATTACGTCTTGTGGATCATCAAATTCTTCATATTTAGGTAGGCTTTCGTGAAAAGATTCTTTTACTAGTTTGTGCTTTAAATAATTGAATGTTACGTTGCGGGCAATTGTGTATAAAAACGAACTGAATGATTTAGACTCGTCAATAGACTCTCTAATATTCCAAAGTTTCTCAAAAACATCTTGTGATAACTCTTTTGCTTCATCTGTAGATTTAATCAAAGAGTTTATAAAATAATGAATCTTATCAAAGTAAGCCAAGAATATAGTTTCAAATGCGGTATGATCTCCTGATTTTAGCGCTGATAAAGTATTTGTATTGATTTTGTTTTGTCTTGGCATATTTTTCAGAAGCAAATATCTTTTCTATTGAAGAATCAGTACTAATTATTTAAATAAATCTACTTTTTTTATTAGCAAAGGTAAAAAAAAGATTAAACTGATAATTTGCAAGTTTTTTACAATATCTATATATGTGATTTTTTTTTATGATTTTAAAATGATAAACATGACTATGATTTATCCAAAACTCTTGGATATTATTAAATTGCTATCAGAAAATAAAGATAATGAAACGAGATATTTGTTTTCTGTTTCACAAACTAAAGGCAAACTAATATTTCTTTTTATCTGAACACAAAGATATATTTTGAAATAAAACACAAGATCAAGCGTTGTTTCTTACAAAAATCTTCCTTTTCGTACCTCAAAGCGTATTTTTGCAGAAAACCTTGTTTATTTATCTCTCCATATCAAGAGGTGTTTATCAGATTATAAAAGAAAAAAATATGTATTTTTACTATCTATATAGACATTATTAAGACAATCCTGAACAAATCAACGCATTGTTTTGTAGTTGGTTTACTTTTGTATAGCTTCGATTTGATATTAGTTATTTCATAGCTCATGAAGAAGTCTCTTTATTTAAAATTATCTCAACAAGAAGCTAATAAAAAACTTCAACAATCATTGTTTGGGCATTATAATCGGGTCAAGCAAAGGGGCTATCTGTTGGGGTATTTATTTTTCCATTAGCCTATATTGCATTTAGCTCTATTGCGATTGCTAGCTTTGGCTATTGTGTGACAATGTTATTTCAAGACATTCGTTTTACACCTCACTACATGAAAACCGTTATTGAATACAATAACATGAGTGCTCTCCAAGCTAATGAATACTTTGATTCTCAATTATTCGAATACAAAAAACGATTATCATATGGTAATATCTCTATAAATCAGAAAAATAGTATTGATACAACATTTATTGGAATTATGCGGAGAAAGAGGCAAAGGTAAAGTATTCAAAGGGTTGACAAAGGCGATAACTCAACAGCCTCTAAAAGATTGGGTAGCTAGTGCAGGAGTAATAAAACACATCACATTCCATTGCTTTCGACATACTTTTGCTACCTTGCAGGTAGCTTTAGGAACAGATATCTATACTGTCAGTAAAATGCTTACACATAAAAATGTTTCGACAACCCAGATCTATGCAGATCTGGTAAATGCTAAGAAAAGAGAATCAGCGAATAAAATAAGTTTAAGATGGAAATAAATATTTTAAATATAAAATTTGAGTATAATGGAGCTCTACAGGTAATATATCCTGTTATTATACAAGATGAGGATAACATGATTTTAGTTGATACAGGGTATCCTTCTCAGATTGGATTGTTTGAAGAAGTTGCAAAACAGAATGACATTGCACTAGATAGATTAACACATATAATTATTACCCATCATGATTTTGATCATGTTGGATCATTAGCTGAATTTAAAAGAAAATATCCTCATATCAAAATATTGGCATCGAATATAGAAAAAGAATATATAGAAAAGCAAAGAAAACCTCTGCGGTTGGAACAAGCAGAAAAAAGATATTCATCTTTGTCTGATGATGATAAGGAGCATGCCCTTATATTTCATAAAATATTAGAAAGTGTTGAAGGCACAAAAGTAAATGATGTTTTAAAGAATCATCAAATCTTACCCATTGGTAAAGGAATCGAAATTATTTATACTCCTGGGCACACAGAAGGGCATATATCTTTATATATTAAGGAAAATAAAACGTTTATAGCTGGAGATGCTGTTGTTTTAATTGATGGTCGACTTGTTATTCCGTATCCAGAATTTGCTTACGATGTGGATAAAGCTAAAGAATCTATAAAGACCTTATTTACTTATGAGATTGAAGAATTTATTTGTTATCACGGAGGCTTATATAAGGGTAATTGGAAAGATATATTAATATTAGACAATTAGCAAGTATAAAAATTATAGAATCTATAATAATTTCACTTAATTTATCTTAGTATTTAAAAGAGAGTTGATTAAATGCATTCGAAGAAAAGAGAGTCGGCTAATAAGATAAGTTTAAAATAATTTTACTATAAAGATGCAAAGTATAATATTCTAAATATGGAAAGTTTAGGTAAAAAATGGGATGAATTAAAAGATTTGATTTATTATTGGGATGGATCATGGAGAGACTTATATATTCGAAATACTAACAAAGAAGATTGGGAAAAATGGGTTAATTATGTAAATCAGAATTATATTATCAACTGGTATAATGGCAAAACAGGAATAGAAGAAAATCAAATTAATTATGATGTAATAAAAGGGTATCTAGATGGAGAACATGATCTTTGCTCTTCTGCACAAATATTTATTGGTAAAATTCAAATAAATTGTCATTTTTTCTCAGAGTCGGAAATAGAAAATGATATAGACCCAAGAGAGATTAATTCAGTTGAAGATCATGAGAAAATATTAAAACATATGACAGATTTGTCAATAATCTTAGATAAAGAAGTTATAGTGACTCCAGAAGGTGAACCCGAAATTATTTTAATGAATGTAAAAGAACAGTACTAAATATCATCAATAAAGAAGAATCAAGAATAAATAAAATTTAGTCTATTAATGAGGTAGCTCGATTATTACGAGTCATAACCGACTACACTTATGCTTTAAATACATTAGACAGATACGATTATCAAAAACTTGAGATAAGAAAGGCAACTAAATATGAATTTCAATACCAAACTCTCCACACGTATAGGGATGGACGATATCAATGAGATAATTCGTTTAACACATGATAGTGATGCCCGAAAGCAAGAGTTGTATAATTTAGTTATTGGTGAAGATGAAACTATCGGATATCATGCAGCTTGGATTTTTACTCATTTTTCGTCACAAGATAACGAGTGGTTATATAATAAACAGGATCGATTGATTGATCAAGTATTAGTTTGTAAACATGGAGGAAAACGAAGAGTAATGCTTAACTTATTATACAGACAGCCATTTCCGAATCCGCTAAGAGTAGATTTTCTGGATTTCTGTTTAGAGCGAATGATGTCTAGCGAGGAATTGCCTGGAGTAAAATCTCTTTGTATGAAGATTGCTTATGAATTATGCCGTCCCATTCCTGAGTTGATGCAAGAATTGAAAACAATGCTTGTAATGATGGAAGGCGATTTAGTCCCATCTATACGAGCTGTTCGTAAGAATATTTTAAAGGCAATGCAAAAAGGAAAGAGTTTGCAAAAATATTAAAGTGGCTTACACAAGAACAGAGCTAAACGAGATAGAACCGGTCAAAGTAAAAGATTTATAAAATATAGATTTATACCATTTTGGATGAAATATCTAGAATCATTTTTGGATAAATAAACAAGAGGATATAGCCGATTTTTTGAAAATCGTTTTTGCTCGAAATCTAAAAGATGTTGATATAGATACTATAAGAAAGAAACTTACTTTTAATGAGGGTAAGTTTCAGATCAAATTAGAAGAAACTATAAGCTATCAGTTCTGACGCTATACCCACTTAACTTGCTTATTGAATTTTGCCCTAATTGATTAAAGATATAGAAAGAGGAACTCTTATATTTTCGCTTACTATAATATTTAAAACATATATAAAAATGAAATTTATATTAGGGAGCAATAGATAATAGCTATTTTTTTCTCTGAAAATATACCCTTAACATGGTATTTCACCTCCCCCCCAAACAGTATACTTTTGTTAAAACTAATAAAAACGACGCCTATGTTTGCAACACCATTTGTATTACGTAGATTTACTAATCCAGTAAATTTTATCAATGAAAAGGTATCAACCATATCTGAAGAAAAAATTCCAGGATCTGAAATTAAAGTCAATAATTTGAATGTGAGTATTGGAGGAAATCACATTCTCAAAAACATTGATATTGAAATTCCCAATAATAAAATAACTTGTATCATAGGTCCGTCAGGATGTGGAAAATCTACATTACTAAAAACCATAAACCGTTTAATCGATGATAATGAAAAAGTAAAGGTTAATGGCGAAATAATTATTGATGGAGAGAATATTTACGGAAAAAAAGTTGAAGTAACTCACATTCGACGGAAAATGGGTTTACTATCTCAGCGTCCGACTCCTCTTCCGATGTCGATCTATGACAATATCACTTTTGGTTGTAAAATACACGGTACACGTGACAAAAAACAATTAAAACTGATCGTTGAAGACAATCTAAAAGCTGCAGGGTTATGGGACGAAGTAAAAGAGCGGCTTCATGCACCAGCCTCAAGTTTATCGATCGGACAACAACAACGTTTATGTCTGGCTCGTGGATTAGCAATAAAACCTCAATATATTTTAGGAGATGAATCTACTTCGGCATTAGATCCTATATCGAGCCGTCATATAGAAGATTTATTTGTAAAACTGAAAGAGAAATATGGAGTTGTTTTGGTAACCCACACATTACGTCAGGCATTAAGAATAGCTGACCATGTGATATTTATTTACTTAGGCGAAGTTATTGAAAGCGGTTCAGCCAAAGAACTGTTTAACAATCCAAAGCATGAGTTGACAAAACAATACCTATCAGGAGTATTCAGTTAAAATTAAAACATTTACATAGACAAAATTACATTTATGTATAAATTACCTGAAACATTAGAAAATGACATTGTAACCTTTGGGGCTTTGGCAAAAGATTATCAAGCGAAAAAAGTAGAAACAGTTCAGTTCAAGGCTTTTCGTGTTCCGATGGGGATATACGAACAACGTCAGGATGAGGTGTACATGTCTCGAGTAAGAACAACAGGAGGCGTTATTTATCCGTCTATGTTTCTAAGCTTACTTGATATCGCTAAAAAATATAAATCCAATCTATTACATATAACCACACGTCAGGAGATCCAGGTTCAAAACCTGGATCTGAACAACGTAGAACCCCTCCTTTATGAATTAAAGAAAGTCGGGCTTAGTACCAAAGGCGGTGGAGGAAATACCATTCGTAATATTCTTGTATCTGAAGATAGTGGTTTGTCTAAAAGCGAGGTTTTTGATACTACACCTTATGCTATGGCATTGACAACTAAACTGATTGCTGAAGCAGATTCGTATTTACTCCCTCGAAAAATGAAAATAGCTTTTTCATCGGATGATAAAAAAAACGACTATGCAGCAGTTAATGATATTGGCTTTGTCGCAAAAGTAAAAAATGGAGAAGAGGGTTTCATGGTATATGTTGGAGGTGGAGCAGGTGCAAAACCTACAGTCGGATGGATTCTGTTCGATTTTATTCCGACAAACGAACTTTATGTGGTAGCTGAAGCACTTAAACGTTTTTTCTCCGAACATGGAAACAGAAAAAATAGGAACAAAGCTCGTCTTCGATTTGTGTTTTATAAGCTGGGAGAAGAAGAAACTATTCGTTTGATAAAGGAATACTATAACCAAGCCAAAAAAGAAGTGCCAGCTTTTATTTTAAACGAAATAGAAAATGAACAACCAAAATATTCATACAACAAAGAAGTTCAGATATCAGAAAATATAGATGAGTATAATTTATGGAAAAACAGATATGTAAGTCCTCAAAAACAAGAAGGATATAACAGCATCTTACTCCCTGTATTGCTTGGAAATATCAGTTTGGATGATGATGTATTTATTTCGGGTTTTAAAAAATTACTGAGATTTATAGATCAATTTGGAAATCATACAATCCGATTCACAACTACCCAAAGCATTCGTCTTCGTAACATTCCAGATATAGCTCTGCCTGAATTATATTTAATTATTAAAGAAATTAGTGCGGATATACAAGCACCTGTATTGATAAATAATATTGTATCATGCACCGGAGCTGATACCTGTCGTTTAGGAATTGGATTATCGAAAGGACTGGCTACTGCTATCCGTAGAGAATTATTAAAAAGCAGTTACGAATTGGATAATCTAAGTTCAGCCAGAATACATATTTCGGGATGTCCAAATTCCTGCGGACAACAGTTATGGGCAGATATTGGCTTTTCGGGAAAAGTACTTCGCAATCAACGTACTTACCCCGGATATCAAGTGTATTTAGCAGCAAGCAGAAATACCGATCCTAAATTAGGTGAAGCCATAGGTAATATAAGTTCGAGAAATGCTCCTGTATTTGTACGCAGACTATTAGAAGCCTATCAGGATGAGAGGAATAATTATCCTTCACTAAGTGGATATTTGCAAACAAAAGGAAGAATATTTGCTCAAGAGTTACTTGAAGAGTATAAAGATATTCCACTTTTTGCCGACGATAAAAATTATTACTTCGATTGGGGAGCCGAAACTATATTTAGTGTTGTAGGAAGGGGTGCTGCCGAATGTTCAGCCGGCCTTTTTGACATGATAGATTTAGATTTTAATTTTATAAAATCGCATAGGCAGACATTAGAAAACGAAACTGATATAAAAAAACGGAATAATCTGCTATATGACATTATATACTCTTCATCCCGAATGCTTTTAGTTACGCGGGGAGCTGAACCTAAAACTACTGATGATATATTCAACCTTTTTATTAAGAATTTTATTGAATACGGTTTTGTTGAAGAAAAATTCCGAGACATTGTATCTGTAGCACGAGACGATAAAAAGTTTGATTTCAATTCGAAAAAAGAGGTAATCTATGCTTTAGCCGATAGGGTAATTGATTTGTATAAAAATATGGACGATTCCTTACAGTTTAAAGGTGTCAAAACACAAAAAGAACAGGCGAAAGACAGTACATTATCGACAAACGATAAAACTCAGGTAAACTCCAGTACCAAATTTAAAGATTTGCGGGGAGTAGCCTGCCCGATGAACTTTGTCCAAACCAAAATTCATTTATCGAGCATTCAGCCAGGAGAAACTCTTGAAATATGGCTCGATGACGGGCAACCTATAAATAATGTTCCCGGATCGGTACGAAACGAAGGGCATACTATTCTGGAACAAACATCAATCGATAATTATTGGAAAGTATTAATCAAGAAAAAATAAGATTATGAGCAAAATAGTTGTAAACGATGAGGAACAAGATGTCAATTTACCTTTGAACTTATCACAACTCATGCAATTAAATAATGTACTTCAACCGGATATGGTATCCATTCAAATCAACGGAGAATTTATCAATCGCGAAGATTTTGATAATACTGCAATAAACGAAGGTGATATTGTAGATTTCCTATACTTTATGGGAGGAGGGGCTATCTGATGAATTTGACCGATGAACAAATAGAACGTTACAGCCGTCATATCTTACTTCAGGATATAGGAGTAGAAGGACAAGAGAAAATAAACAATGGCAAGGTATTAGTCATCGGAGCCGGAGGTTTAGGTGCTCCCATCTTATTATATCTGGCTGCCGCAGGAGTTGGAACTTTAGGGGTTATTGACGGAGATGTGGTCGATTTAAGTAATCTGCAAAGGCAAGTAATACATTTCACGTCCGATATTGGTAAGCCTAAAGTAGAATCAGCAAAAGAAAAAATCAGGCAGATAAATCCTGATGTGAAAGTTATAACTTACCATGATTTTTTTACTGCCGACAATGCTTTTGATTTAATCAAAGACTATGATTTTATAGTTGATGGAACTGATAATTTTCCAGTTAAATTTTTAATAAACGATGCTTGCATACTTGCCGGAAAGCCTTTCTCGCATGGAGGAATCCTTCGCTTTGATGGGCAAACAATGACGCATACTAAAGATACAGCCTGTTATCGATGTGCTTTTCACAGCCCGCCACCACCCAATGCCGTACCTACCTGCTCTCAAGCCGGAGTATTAGGTGCAATAGCCGGTATGTTGGGTACAATACAAGCTGCCGAAGTTTTAAAATTTTTGACCGAAACTGGAGACCTGTTAACAAATAGGTTACTGACTTTTAATGCTAAAAGCATGAATTTTAGAACCGTTAAGATAAATAAAAATAAAAAGTGCCCCATATGTGGCGATTACCCTACAATAACAGAATTAAAAGAAGCCGAACAGGCTGTATGTGAATTAAAAAAGAAAGATTGACCAAATGATACAAATTCCGCAACACATCGTAGATGGCATAATTGAGCAGGCTTATAACGAGTTGCCCAACGAAGCCTGCGGTTTATTGACTGGTGTAGATGGTATAGCACAAAAGCAGTATGCATTGACAAATATTGATCAGAGTCCCGAACATTTTTCGTTCGATCCGAAAGAACAATTCGACGTACTGAAAGATGCCCGAAGCAATGGACTAAAAATAATAGCAAACTATCACAGTCACCCCGCTACACCTGCCCGTCCTTCCGAGGAAGATATCCGCCTGGCATTCGATCCTCGTATAATCTACATTATTGTATCATTAGCAGAAGAAAAGCCTGTTCTAAGAGCTTTCTCTTTAGTGGGTTCTTGTATGCAACCGTGTGAAATACAAGTAACATAGGAAGTATGATTATATAATACTATTGTAGCCCTGCTTTCCTATAATAAAAGCAGGGCTTTTCATATCCATTTTTGTACGTCTTAAAAACAAATTATATTATGAAAAAGAGCCTATTCTTATTTGTATTTTTAATTTATGCAATGACCTCCATCGGGCAAACAATCAAAGTTGACGCTGAGATTCGTTCGCGTGCAGAATTTCGTGATGGTTTTAGAGACCCATTGGCTGATACTCTTAATGCCTCATTTGTTAATAATCTGCGAACAAGGATTAATGCTTATTATGAATCAAAAGATATTAAAAGTAAAATATCAATTTTGGACACACGGACTTATGGAAATACAGACGTATCTAAAACAGGAGAAGGCCTTGGAATTTTAGAGGCTTGGGGGGAGTACAACTTTGCGCCTGAAATTGCGTTTAGTTTAGGACGTCAGGGGTTGGAGTATGACGACAAACGTCTATTCTCGTACAATAACTGGAGCAACACACTGGGTGCACATGACCTACTCTTGTTAAAATATCAGAGTTCTTATATTACAATTAATGTTGGTAGTGCCTATAACAATGCGGGAGACAGCACTCGTTTTCTGTCTCCATATAAGCAATCTTATAAGACTTTAAATTTTATATGGATTGGTAAAAGTTTTGGAAAGGTATCTGCTTCGGCACTATGGGTTAACGACAGTTTTGAGCGAGGTAAACTTGGTGATATAAAAACATCTTATCGCAACACTATTGGTGGTAACCTCTGGTTGACTAATAAAAAAGAACCGTTCTATTTCATTATAAATGGTTATTATCAGTTTGGACGGGATAAACAAAATAAAAGCCTGAATACGTATCTACTATCAGCTACAGTAAGGCAAAAACTATCTCACATTTTTGAATTGAAACTTGGTACTGACATCTTTTCGGGATCAGACAACGATATTGCCTCCGACAAAAACCATACTTTCACCAAACTTTATGGCACTAATCATGCATTTAACGGGTCTATGGAGTATTGGGCAACATTACCGAGTCAAGGTCTTTTTGATTTACATGCAGAAGTGAGTTGTAAATTTTCAGCACAATTCGATATTGAAGCTGCATTTCATCGTTTTTCAACTGTAAAAAGGATAGATGCTGGAAACCGTAAAAATATAGGATCAGAACTTGATATTACTGCAAACTACACTGTTAATTCGCAATTTACCATTCAGGGAGGATGGAGTTCCTATTTTAAAACTAAAGGTACTGACACGCTGAAAAAGAAAACAGGAATAGATACTCACTTTCCACAATGGGCATATCTGCAATTAACTTTTAAACCTCAGTTTTTCAGCAAAGAATAATCTCAACCACACATAATATATACTCTATCTATGGTATATAAATACCCTAAATATGGTATTGTCTTACCTTTTTAACAGAACTACTTTTGTTTAACAATTTATATTAATAAGTTATGAAAAAAATCTTTATTCTATTAGCTGTTCTTTTCTTCTTAACAAATTGCTCCAATAAATCTAAACAAGAAACAGAAAGTACTACAGATGGTCTTTCGGGTACGATTCAACTTTCAGGAGCATTTGCCCTTTATCCTATGGCTGTAAAATGGAGTGAAGAATTTAAAAAACTCCATCCAAATGTGAAAATAGACATATCGGGCGGAGGTGCAGGAAAAGGGATGACCGATGCTTTAGCCGGTGTTGTTGATATAGGCATGGTATCTCGTGAGATTTATCCTGAAGAAGAAAATAAAGGAGCTTATGCTTTTGCTGTTGTAAAAGATGCAGTAGTACCCACTATAAATGCAAACAACCCTCTGTTAGCCGAAATAAAAAAGATTGGGCTAAAAAAAGAAACAGCCGAAAAACTCTGGAATAAGGAACTTACCACATGGGGACAGGTATTGGGAACATCCGCCTCGACCCCGGTACATGTATTTACTCGTTCGGATGCTTGTGGAGCTGCCGAAACATTTGCTGCATGGTTCGACAAGAAGCAAGAAAACTTGAAAGCAACAGCAGTATTTGGTGATCCGGGTGTTGCTGCAGCTGTACAGAAAGATAAGGTTGGAATAGGTTACAATAATATTGCTTATGCCTACGATCAGCAAACTAAAAAACCATTCGAAGGATTAGCTATAATACCGTTGGATGTAAATGGAAATGGTGTGATAGATCCTGAAGAAGACTTTTATGAAAATACTCAAACATTGGTTGCTGCAATCAATGACGGACGTTTCCCTTCACCTCCTGCCCGCGATTTATATTTAGTCACAAAAGGAAAGCCTGTTAAACCAGAAGTAATTGCATTCTTAGAATACGTTCTTTCAGAAGGGCAAAAATATGCAGGTGAAACTGGATACATCGGACTTTCTGACGAAAAATTAAAAGACGAAACAACAAAGCTTAAATAAACTATATAGAAATGGAGCAAGTAACATTATTAACAAGGCGAGTTATTAAAGATAAAATAGCAAGCATTTTAATGAAACTATTAACTATTGTTTCATTGCTTGCTCTATTGATTATGGGTGTGGGGCTATACTTCAAATCGTCGCCAATATTGGATGAAAATAGCTTATGGAGCCTAATCTTAGGAAATGATTGGAGTCCCTTATCAGGGCAGTTCGGATTTTGGTCTTTTATTCTAAGTTCGATATATGTAACAGTTTTATCTGTCGTGATAGCACTTCCCATAGCCTTGCTGACAGCTTTATTCTTGACCGAAAATGCTAGGCCTTGGGTCAAAAAAGTAGTATTTCCGGTATTGGATATTTTGGCAGGTATCCCTTCTGTTGTATATGGACTATGGGGTACGCTAATTGTTGTTCCCTGGATTGCTGACAGCTTAGGACCTCATTTTGTGGACTACACCAGTGGTTATACCCTATTAGCCGGAGGAATTGTATTGAGTATTATGATTATACCATTATTAGTGAGTTTGTTTATCGAAATATTCTCAACTGTTCCTAAAGACTTTAAAGATGCATCGGCATCGCTGGGAGCAACCCGGTGGCAAACATCCCGTTTGGTTGTTCTCAGAAAAGCTTCACCCGGAATTATTGCTGCTGTTGTACTATCCATCTCAAAAGCTTTTGGCGAAACTCTAGCAGTATTGATGGTTTGCGGAAATATGGTCGGAATTCCATCTTCGCTATTCGATAGTGCTTATCCCTTGCCAGCCCTTATTGCCAACAATTATGGAGAAATGCTATCACTCCCCATGTACGAGTCGGCTTTAATGTTTGCCGCCCTGATAATGTTCGTTATCATTTTTGTTTTCAATGGAATATCCCGTATTGTTCTGCAAAAGGTAGAAGAAAAATTTAAGTTATGAAATTAAAGTTTATAGAGGAGAAAATATTTAATCTATTAATGATTTTGGCAACACTTATTGTGTTCGGCTTCTTTGCCAGCATCATCTGGACTATTGCCAAAACAGGTTTCCCTGCCCTCACATGGGAAATGATAAGTGAACTGCCCGGTGGCGGATTTTATCTGGGAAAAGAAGGTGGTATTCTCAATGCTATTGTAGGATCGCTAATGATTGTTATTGCATCCGCTTTTTTAGGTTTAATTATCAGCATACCAATTGTGTTTTATATAAATGTTTATCTGCAAAAGAAATCCCGACTAGCATATCTTACCCGATTGTCATTCGATGTATTATTTGGTATTCCATCCATTGTCTACGGGGCATTTGCTTTCACTATAATGATTTTTTTCGGACTTAAAACTTCGTTACTAGGAGGTATTATAGTTATAACACTTCTCATTATACCCATTTTTGTTCGCTCGATGGACGAAGTGGCAAAATCGATTTCAAAAGAATTACTGGATGCTACCTATTCTTTAGGAGCAACCAAACTTGAGGCCTGTAAAGTTGTTATCAGGCAAATAGCACCCGGAATAGCAACAGCAACATTATTATCGGTTGGGCGTGCAATAGGTGATGCAGCAGGTGTTTTATTCACAGCCGGATTTACTGATAATATCCCTACAGCACTTGACGAACCGGCGGCAACACTTCCTTTATCCGTTTTCTTTCTGTTAAGTAGCCCGATACCTGAAGTTAGAGAAAAGGCATATGCCGCAGCATTGCTGCTGACAATTATAGTGCTTGTTTTGAGTATTGCAGGACGATTAATAACAAGCCGTTTTTCAAAAAACAGGATAAAATAATAATAAACCGATGACTCTGGTTATTGACTTTTAAATCTTACGGAGATAAAAACAAGCAAACAATTTGTAAAAAACATATTAGATCATGAGCAAAAAACTAACTCATTTAAAAGAACTTGAATCGGAATCGATATATGTACTGCGAGAAGTTGCAGCACAATTCGAAAAGCCGGTATTGTTGTTTTCGGGAGGAAAAGACTCTATTGTAATGGCTTACTTAGCCTACAAGGCGTTTTACCCGGCAGCTATTCCGTTTCCATTTTTACATATCGATACAGGACACAACTTCGAAGAGACGATTACGTACAGAGATAATCTTGTAAAAAAACTAGGAGTAAAACTTATTGTCGGATCGGTGCAGGAGTCTATTGATAAAGGACGCGTTGTTGAAGAAACTGGCGTAAATGCCAGCCGAAACAAATTGCAAACAGTAACCTTGCTCGATGCTCTTGCCGAATATAAATTCGATGCAGCATTGGGTGGAGCCAGGCGGGATGAAGAAAAAGCTCGCGCTAAAGAACGCTTTTTTTCGCATCGTGACGAATTCGGACAATGGGATCCTAAAAATCAACGTCCCGAGTTATGGAATATATTCAACGGCAAAAAGCAGCTTGGCGAGCATTTCCGTATATTTCCATTGAGTAACTGGACTGAAATGGATATATGGCAATACATATTGCAAGAAAACATCGAACTACCAAGCCTCTATTATACACATGAACGCGAAGTTTTTGAGCGTGACGGCATCTGGTTGGCATACTATCCCTTTATGCAGCTTAAAGCTAACGAAGCAATTGTACGTAAACGTATACGCTGCCGTACTATCGGAGATATTACCTGCACCGGAGTTACTATATCAGAAGCCAATTCACTCGAAGATATCATCAACGAAATTGCTTCATCTCGTGTAACCGAACGGGGAGGTCGGTCGGACGATAAACGCTCCGAAGCTGCAATGGAAGACCGCAAAAAAGCGGGATATTTTTAAATCGTAAAAAATAAAATAAAATGAGTGGATATTTAGATATGGAACTGTTACGGTTTACCACAGCCGGCAGTGTAGATGATGGTAAAAGTACACTAATAGGACGTTTGCTATACGATAGTAAGTCGATTTTCGAAGATCAGCTTGAAGCTGTAAAGACCGCCAGTGAACGACTCGGAAACGAAGAAATAAATTTGGCATTGCTTACCGATGGTCTGCGTGCCGAGAGAGAACAAGGTATTACTATTGATGTTGCTTATCGTTACTTCGCTACGCCCAAACGCAAATTTATTATTGCTGATACTCCGGGACATATAGAATATACTAGAAATATGGTAACAGGTGCATCGACTGCTGATGCTGCTATTATATTGGTCGATTCTCGAAACGGTATTATTGAGCAAACCAAAAGACACTCGTACGTTGCATCACTCTTGCAAATTGATAATGTAATATTGGCAGTTAACAAAATGGATTTGGTTGGGTACGATGAAGATATTTTCGAGAGAATAAAGACTGAATACAGCCATATTGCCGAAAAATTAAAACTTAAAAACGTTCATTACATTCCTATATCGGCACGTGATGGGGACAATGTTGTCAACCGTTCCGAAAACACAACATGGTATAAAGGAAAAACCTTATTGCAATTGTTGGAAACTTTACCAGTGAAGGAAGACTTGGGTAAACTCCCGGTCCGTTTTCCGATACAATATGTTATACGTCCGCAAAGCGATGATTTTCATGACTATCGTGCTTATGCAGGCAGACTAGCCAGCGGACAGATAAAGGTCGGCGATAAGGTTACAATACTACCGTCTTTTTCCGAATCGACAGTTAAGGCTATTGACGAAGCTGATATATCCTTGAATGAGGCCTTTGCTCCTCAATCGGTTGCCATACGTTTGAATGATAATGTAGACGCGAGCCGTGGCGACATGATTGTAAAAAGTGATAATCTGCCGACTATTGATGCAAATATTTCGCTATTGGTGTGTTGGCTCAATCATCGGCCGTTAAGTATCGGAGCAAAGTACATTATACGTCACACTTCTGATGAGGTTTTCGGAATTATTAAAGATGTATATTTCAAAGTGAATATCAATACGCTGGAAAATATAACTGACGATAAAACTGTAAAAATGAATGATATTGCCCATATACAAATAAAAACTTCAAAGCCTTTGAAATATGATCTTTATGCCGAAAATAGAATAACAGGAAGTCTTGTGATTATAAACGAGGCTACACTCGAAACTGTTGGTGCAGGAATGATTGTCAAATCCTTAGAAGAACAAACATTTTCGATATAATGGATCAAATAGATTTCATCAGGCAACTAAATGAAGAATATGCTACTAAAAGCATCCAAGAATTGCTGGCTTTTTTTCTCAATAAATATGGCAATCGTATAGCTCTGGCTTCAAGTCTTGGTATTGAAGATCAGGTACTCACCGATATGATTTTAAAAATAAAACCAACGGCACGCATATTTACGATTGATACAGGTCGCCTTTTTCCTGAAACTTACTCGTTGATCGACAAGACGAATATGAAGTACAATGTCAAGATGGAAGTCTTTTTCCCGGAGAATACCGAAGTAGAGAAATTTGTCAGATTAAACGGAATAAATGCTTTTTACGAAAACATAGACAAACGCAAAACCTGTTGCCGTGTTCGTAAAATTCAACCCTTATCTCGGGCATTATCCACTCTCGATGTCTGGATATGCGGACTGCGGCAAGAACAGTCGGTTACACGTACCGGAATTGACTTGATAGAGTGGGATGAACCCAACAAACTGATAAAGGTGAATCCGCTCGCCCGGTGGAGTGAAGGTGATGTCTGGAAATATATAAAGGCAAATACTGTTCCTTATAATGTATTACATGATAAAAACTTTCCGAGTATTGGATGCCAGCCTTGTACAAGGGCTGTCAACGATGGTGAAGATATACGTGCCGGACGCTGGTGGTGGGAAAACCCCGAACATAAAGAATGTGGTTTACACAAAAGATAATCAGAAAATATGAAGAGGGAAGATTTGAATTTTTTGCCCGTTGCAATAAATATAACGGATAAGAAAATAATAATTATTGGAGGTGGAAAAGTGGGCTATCATAAAGCAAGTATACTTTTTCGATTTACTGACAAGGCAACTGTAATATCTCCTGAATTTCATAAAGGCTTTGAATCTCTTCCTTTTGGGTTGATCAAGAAAGAGTATTCGGCAGATGATCTGGACGGAGCCTTTTTAGTGTATGTATGTACCGAAGATGAGGCTCTTAATGCCCAAATAAAAAAGGATGCTGAACAAAAAGGGATATTAACCAGTGTCTGTGATAATCCGATTCTCTGTGATTTTACATCTCCTGCTATCTTCAAACAAGGTAATGTAAATATTGCTGTCACATCAAATGCCCGTGATGTTTATCAATCGATAAATATACGCAACCAGATAAAGGATTTAGTTGAAAACGGAAAACTCATTATTGAACAACAGAGTGATGCAGTGCAAGCTTATAATTCGGAATGCGGATTGGAATGTCTTGTAACTCATTCCGAGAAAAAGCTGGATCGTTTTATTAAATAAGTAAAGAAATTTTTCCAATAATTAATAATATGCACACTTCATCAGAAAATACAGAAAAAGGTTCCGAATTATCGTTTTCTACAAGAGTTATTAATACAGCTTTTGCAAAACCTGATATTCATGGTGCTATAAATCAGCCGATATATCGTAATGCTGCATTTGAGTTCCACGATTCTCAAACCATTGCTGAAGCTTTTCAGCATAGAACTGATTTACATACTTATTCCCGCATCTCGAATCCGACAATCTCGAATTTCGAGGAGAAAATAAAAGCCGCTTCGGGAGCACAACAAGTAATAGCCCTTGCATCGGGTATGGCTGCTATATCAAATCTTTTTATAGCTATATCTTATACCGGCAGTAATATTGTAGCGTCTCCTCATTTGTTTGGAAATACGTTTTCTTTTTTACATTCCACATTATCATCTTTCGGTGTTGAGATACGTTTTGTGGATACAAATAATCTGGAAGAAATAGCTTCTGCTATTGACGAAAACACTTGTGCTTTTTTTGCCGAAATCATAACCAATCCACACTTAGAAGTCGCAGATCTGCCTGAAATTTCAAAAATATTGGAGGCTAAGAACATCCCAATGGTAATAGATACAACCATTATTCCGTGGTGTGGTTTTGATGCTCGAAAAGCAGGTATAGATATAGAGGTAGTGTCTACAACTAAATATATTTCAGGTGGGGCAACCAGTATAGGAGGTGTAATTGTTGATTATGGAACTCATGATTGGAAAATAAATAAAAAGCTGGGAATACTTCCAAAACCTAAAGGAATGTCTCGATTGATGTTTAAAATTCGCTCCGAAATAGCTCGCAACTTAGGTGCTTGTATGGCTCCCGACACCGCTTATTTACAAGCATTGGGTATGGAATCGTTACAAATACGTTATAATCAAGTATCGCAGACAGCATACGAGTTAGCATCTTATTTTGTAGGTCATCCTGCCGTTTCAAAAGTTAATTACCCAAAGTTAGAGAGTTCGAAGTATAAGAAAATATCTGATTATTTATTCATCGGAAATCCGGGAGCTATGTTTACAATTAATCTTTCGTCGAAAAAAGATTGCTATAAATTTATGGATGCTTTAAAACTGGTGAGGCGGGCAACTAACCTATTCGATAATAAAACACTGGTTATTCATCCCGAATCAACTATATACGGAACCTTTTCATCCGAAATGAAGAATATAATGGGTATTGAAGATAATCTTCTTCGTTTTTCTGTTGGATTAGAAAATGTTGAAGATTTGAAGAACGATATGGAGCAGGCTCTTACATATATTTAATCTCCTTATGAATATTATTTCTCTATTACTTATAATATATAAAGCTCTCTAAATCTATTTTATATGAGTACTAATATTATTATTTATGACAAACAGGGTATTACACGTTTGGGGCTGGAAGCTTTAATAAAACTTAGCTTACCTCAGAATTCTTATACTATATCTTTCGTTGAAATGAAAAGAGATCTGGTTTTAGAATTAGTAGAAAAAAATGATAGCCTTGTGATAATGGATTATACTCTATCTGATTTTAGCAGTATAGATAGTCTGTTAAACATGAGTGCTCGTTTTCAATATGTTAAATGGATATTATTTTCTGAAGAATTGAGCTTTGAGTTTCTGAAAAAAATCATATTAAGTAACAATGCTTTTAGTATTGTTTTAAAAAATACAGATATTTCAGAAATACAGATGGCAATATTATCTACATATAATAATAAAGAAGCCTTCATATGTTCTCAGGTTAAAAATTACTTATTGATGACCGAAACAGCGTGTTCGAACAATCTCAGTATAACATTAACCGTTACTGAAAAAGAAATATTAAAAGAAATTGCTTGGGGAAAAACAGCAAAAGAAATAGCATTTATCCGTGGGATAAGTGTATACACGGTTGTCACTCATCGAAAGAATATTTATAGAAAGCTGGATGTAAATAACTCGCAAGAAGCTTCGAGATATGCATTAAGAGCCGGAATAATAGATGCTTCGGATTATTATATTTGAAAGAAAATTGAGTTTCTCCTGCCTAACACAATTTTTACCTTTACCATAATCCTGATTATTTTATCCTTTAGTTTCTTACAAGTCTTGATATTCCTCTTATCGTAATTGTTAAAAAGGGGTGATTTTATTTAATTATGAATACTAATACGACTCAGTATGTCTGTAGTATTTGAAAAGAAGAAGAGACTGAACCAAAACTTCATAGACAGCTTGTTTTTATATTACCTTTTATATACTTTTTGATAAATCGAATCGAAATTATTTTTATTCTCTGATTTCTTAGCTATATGTTTTCAAACATATGAAATAATTATTCATATGTTTTCAAAAATGTGACATTTGTAATGTCCACTTTGCAAAATGGGGTATTATTGCGCTTCGATTAACTATAAATATCAATAAAATATAAGTGTTATGAAAATAATAGTCTGTATAAAACAAGTTCCCGCTTCGAATAAAGTAGAAGTGGATCCTTTAACAGGAGTATTGAAAAGAGACAGTGCAGAATCTAAGTTAAACCCATATGATCTTTATGCCCTTGAGACTGCTTTGCGCCTACGTGAAGAATATGGAGGCAGTGTTGTTGTAATAACTATGGGTCCCCCTCAATCGGAACAAATCATAAAGGAAGCTTTTGCTATGGGAGTGGATGATGGTATTCTTCTCACCGATAGACGATTTGGAGGAGCTGATGTATTGGCCACCAGCTATGCTTTGTCGCAAGGTATAACTTCAATTGGAGAGTATGATCTTATTTTATGTGGTAAACAAACTACAGATGGTGATACTGCACAGGTTGGACCCGAAATAGCAGAATGGCTCAATATACCAAGTATTTCTAATGTTATAAGCATTCAAGGAGCAACAGACAAATATATTCAGGTTACAATGGACATGATAAACTTTGTAGAACACTCACAGGTACGATTCCCTTGTCTGTTGGCAGTAGATAAAGATATCTATCAACCTCGTTTACCATCATATATATTGAAGCAAAAAACAAAAGACAAAGTTATTCTAAGGATGACTCTGGATGATATGCAGGATAAAGATGCGAAACATTATGGACTTAATGGCTCCCCCACACAGGTTGTACGTATTTTTTCTCCCGAGAATAATATAGTAAGGGAAATATGGGAAGGTAAGACTGCCGATGTCATGACTGAAGATTTATTTAATATACTACAATCTGAGAAATTTATATAATCATCGAGAAAGCTATGAAAAGATTAGTTGTTCATCAAGATAAAGTAGATAAGGCAAAAGCAGAGGCCTTGATCGAATTATGTCCTTTTGGTGCATTTGAATATTTAAATGGAGTTTTGTCTATCAATGCAGCATGCAAAATGTGTAAATTATGTGTTAAAAAAGGACCAAATGGTTGCGTTGAATTTGTGACCGAGGATGAAAATGTACCGGCTATAGACAAGTCGGCATGGAAAGGTGTTGCAGTTTATGTCGATCACATCGATGGTGAAATTTTACCTGTAACTTACGAACTTATAGGAAAGGCTCGTGAGCTTGCAGTTACGATAGATCAACCCGTTTATGCATTAATGATGGGACATAATATAAAAGAAAAAAGTAAGGAAATCATGCATTATGGAGTTGACGAGATTTGTGTGTATGATGAGCCCGAATTAGAGCATTTTAAGATTGAACCTTATACCGCCGTTTTTGAAGATTTCATAAACAAACGGCATCCGGGATCTATTTTGGTTGGAGCAACACCCATGGGACGTCAGTTGGCTCCTCGTATTGCTGCCAGAAAACGGTCTGGATTAACAGCCGACTGTACAACTTTGGAAATGAATGAAAATACTGATTTGGCACAAATACGTCCTGCTTTTGGTGGAAATATCATGGCTCAGATACAAACCCCCAATAATAGACCTCAAATAGCAACAGTACGTTACAAAGTAATGAATGCACCGAAAAGGATGGAGGAGGCTTTAGGAAGAATAACATCATTTGCTATTGAAAAATCTTTACTCAAGAGTAATATCGATGTATTGAAAATAGAGCGCAAAGAAAAAGAAGAGACGATAGAAACAGCTGAAATCTTGATTGTTGCCGGTCGTGGTGTGAAGAAACAGGAAGACTTGGTTTTATTGGAAGAGTTGGCTACCCTATTGAATGGTAAACTCGCTTGTACCCGTCCTTTGGCTGAGTCGGGGTGGATGAACCCGAAAAAACAAATTGGGTTGAGTGGACGTACCGTTCGCCCCAAACTTATAATCACTTGTGGTGTATTTGGTGCTATTCAGTTTGTAGCTGGAATGAATAAATCTGAAAAGATTATCGCTATCAATTCTGATATTAATGCTCCTATATTCAATGTAGCTCATTATGGAATAGTAGGAGATATATATGACATAATTCCGAAACTAATACAAAAAATTAAAATGGAACAAAGGGAGGAGGTAGTTGCTTTATGAAATATAAAAGAATAGACGCACAGGATTTAGAATATTTGAAGAATCTGATCAATGATGACCAGCGGGTTATTCACGGTAATGATATAAAAGAAGAATACAGTCACGATGAATTAGGTGATACGGCTAATTATCCTGATGTTGTTGTAAGAGCTTTATCGACAGATGAGGTTTCAGAAGTAATGAAGTATGCCTATCAAAATAACATCCCTGTCACTCCTCGTGGTTCAGGTACAGGATTGGTTGGAGCCTCAGTAGCTATCGAACATGGCATTATGCTCGATTTGAGTTTAATGAAATGTTTTCTTGAATTAGATGAAGAAAATCTGACCCTCACTCTCGAACCCGGAGTCCTATTGATGGAGGTACTTGCCTATGCCGAAGAACATGGATATATGTATCCTCCTGATCCGGGCGAAAAGTCCGCAACTATTGGCGGAAATATCAGTACAAATGCAGGAGGAATGCGTGCTGTTAAATATGGAGTTACGCGTGACTATGTTCGTGGACTTGAAGTAGTTTTACCTAATGGCGATATTGTAAATCTGGGCGGAAAAACAGTAAAAAACAGTTCGGGATACGATTTGAAAGATCTCATTATCGGATCGGAAGGGACGCTGGGTGTTGTAACCAAAGCTATCCTGAAACTTATACCGCTGCCTAAGGTTGTTATAAGCTTACTTGTACCTTTCCCTACATTGCAACACGCAATACGCACAGTTCCTTTACTCGTTAAATCGAAAGTAACACCCGCATCGATTGAATTTATGGAGCGTGAGGTTATTATTGATTCGGAAATCTATTTGGGTAAAAAATTTCCAGACAGTCAGTCAGATGCTTACTTGCTATTAAAATTTGATGGGAACTCACGCGAGGAAGTGGAAAGATCATATGAAGAAGCGGCTCAAATTTGCCTGAAAGCAGATGCCATTGATATATTGATATCAGATACAGAAGAGCGTGAAGAGTCTATTTGGAAAGCTCGGGGAGCATTTTTGGAAGCAATAAAAGGCTCGACAACCGAAATGGAAGAGGCAGATGTGGTTGTTCCTCGTAACAAAGTGAATGAATTGGTAGAGTATACACATGCACTTCAGCAGGAGATTGGTATTAGGATAAAGAGTTTCGGACATGCTGGAGACGGTAATCTGCATGCATATATTTTGCGAGATGATTTGGATGAAAATGAGTGGAAGAAAAGACTTAATTTGGCTTTTGATAAAATCTATGCAAAAGGTCGTGAGTTGAATGGGCAAGTTTCGGGCGAACATGGAATCGGTTTTGCAAAGAAAGCCTATTTAAAGCAGCAGCTAGCACCAGTTATCTTAGATATTATGCGTGGAATAAAAAAGACATTCGATCCCGAAAATATTTTGAATCCACACAAAATCTTTTAACTATATAGAGAAAGATATTGAATACGTTTTCCTAGAGAGGAGATTACATTAGCCTCTCTTTTTGATAAGGACGAAAACTATGATGGATCATTTCTGTTTTCTGATGATCAACTTATAGAAGACTTTGTTGGTTATTTGACAGATCATCATAATTGTAGTTTCAAGAGAAGTCACTTTATGCTAGGTAACTATTATTTGAAAATAGAGGGACTGAAAAAGCGCGGAAGTGATATTTGTTAGCTTTCTTTCAATAAAGTTATAATTCTTTAGAGCAGGATTTTTTTGAATCCTGCTCTATTTGTTTGTCTCTCTCTTATTACTGATGATATGTTGCTGATTATTAAGGTTTATGTAATGAAATTATACTAAATAAAAGAAACTTTCTCATGCTGTTTCTCACCCCGACACAATCATATCTTAAACTTTCATTCTATATATATCCGATAATCATTATACTTATGTATTAAAAGAAACTTTCTATATCGTTTTAATTGTTAAAACATATAAACAGCCAATTAAAATATATAGATAAATCCTATCTTAGCCAAACAAACAATACAAACGAAACGATAGGATATATAGAAACATCATGATTGAACTGAATTCGAGTAGGATAGAAGGGTATGCCCCAAATGCCGATGCTGCAAAAAACGGACGTGCACTAGTTAGTAAAAATAAGTTCGCCAACCTAAAAATAGATATAGACCAAACTTTAATATGGGGAGAATGTGCCGGCAGCGGTAAAAATCCATATTATTGTTCCGCTGATTTTATTGAAGAAAGTAATCCTGTATTCAGGTGCAACTGCCCAAGCAGACAATTTCCATGCAAACATAGTTTGGGGTTGATGTTTGCCTATCAGCAAAATGCTGGAGGATTTACTACTGACGAGATACCGCAAGATATTGCTGACAAACGTGTCAAACAGGAAAAGAAACAAGAGAAAAAAGCACAGGAAAAAGAATCTCTCAAAGAAAAATCGGAGAAACCAAAAAAAATAAATAAAGCAGCAGCAATCAAAAAGATAGATGCACAATTGTCAGGCATTGAAATAGCATCGAAGATATTGAACAATATTGTGCAAAATGGTTTATCTGCCATAGATGCTAAAGAAAACCGAAATCTAAAAGGGCAGATAAAAGAGTTAGGTAACTATTATATTGGAGGTATTCAGACTGCTTTCAATAACCTACTGTTGGAAATGGAAGATGTAGATGGAGAAGAATATACAACAGTAATAGACCAAATAAATTATATAACCGCTCTACTAAAGAAGGCCACCGAATACCTCAGCCAACGTAAGGAGGATCCGGAAGCAGCCCCCGAAATAGCATCTGCTATAGAGGAACAGATTGGTTATATTTGGAAACTTACAGAATTGATACAATTAGGGTTGTGGGAAGAAAATGCCGAATTAGTGCAGCTCTCTTTCAATAGTTATGACAATGAAGCCCGACGTGAATTTGTTGATGAAGGGGCATGGATCAATCTGAAAACAGGGAAACTGTATAAAACTCAAAACTATCGTCCCTATAAGGCAGTAAAATATATAAAAGAAGATAATAGTGTAACCGATGTGTTGCAATTAAAAGAATTGTATATCTATCCGGGAGGAATAAACCCACGAGTAAGATGGGAAGCAGAAGCCAGAACAGAAAGAAAAATTACCACAGACGATCTGGTCAAAATACAATCGTATGCAGCAGCAGATTATGCTGAACTGTTGAAATCGGTAAAGAATATAATCAAGAATCCGTTGATAGATAAAAATCCGTTGATATTGATTGCTCTGCACAAAGTATATATATATGGCGAGCATGTGGTAGCAGAAGACAATAAAGGAAACAAGTTGACATTGGCTGATATGCCTGGGAAAATTATATCACCCGAAAATTGTCTGAAACTGATTTTACCAGAAAATCCACAAGGAATATGCCTATTGGCAATGGTAAATAATGATGTACAAACAGGTTTATTGTCGGCAGAACCAATGTCACTCATCACGCCTGAAAAGATTGTCAAACTTCTTTATTAACAAAAACACTAACGAATTTCGATATGAGACTACAACCATTATATGATCTTCAGCAAGAAATAAACCGCTTGTTTGTAGCCGGAAGTAAATTTGCAAAAGGAGATCCTCGCTTGTTAAAACATGTAGCTGTTTTCAACAAATTAGGAGAAAAAGTGCCTGTATTTAAAAAGCTGGCAACAGATTTGGAGGAATTGACCAATACAGACATACAACATTCAGCTGAGAAACTATCGGCCATCAGTATATTACTTTACTCCATACTTTATACACAAGGAGAAACCACCGAAGAGGAAGCAGAAGAATGTTCAGTAGAACCCAAGTTTGATATTCAATACATTGATACAGACAAAACATATCTGCAACTGAAACCCGTATTGGAAGCTTTGACCGAAAGTAAATCGGGACGACTCGAGGTATTACAAGATGCCTATCGACAAGATGTATTCAAAGATTTTCGTACATTTCAGTATCTCGATCTGGCATTGGGAGATAAATATGGAGAATTGGTAAATTATGTATCAGAGACCATAATCCCCAATATAGGAAAACCGATGCTCCCTTTTCTACTAAAAAGTTTCGTATATGATGATCGCCCCGAAAGTGTAAGACGGTTGCGGGCAATCGGCAATCTGGGCTATGAAAACATCGGGGAGATGTGCGACAAGATACTCTCGGAGAGTCTACCCAATATGCAGGCAGAGGTTATTCGCTTATTGAGCGACAATGTTGACAATGAAGCTCTGATAATAAAACTTGCCGATGACAAAAATAAAACTGTGCGCGAGGCTGCATATCAGGCTTTGGCTAAGATAGGCTCGGAAAACTGCCTCGAGAAACTGAAAACTGCTCTTACAAATAGCAAACGAAAATCAGACCTTCAAGCCATAGTTCAAGCTATCTCATCTACCAAGATGCCTTTTTTTTTCAAGGAGGTATTTAATGAAGTTAAGCTTGCGTTTGAAGACTTTATTTCGTTAGATAAGACAACCGATGATAAAAAGATAACAGCTGCTCTTGATAAATTCAATACAGAACTTCAATTACTTGAAAATAAGGATTATCCCGAAGTATATACATTTCTGGCAGAAATACTTACCAACAAAGAGTACAATGCATTAATTAAAGCTAAAAAATCGCTGTTAGACTATATCGCAAACAATACCACTCATACCATAATATCATGTTTCAATACATTAGATCCTCAAAAGGTACTTGATGTATATATCAGTTTGGCAAAAAAAATGCCTGACACAGATTGGACTTATTCGGTATGGAGAGCTTATTTTAGTGCTTGTGTAGATGCTAGTTATACGAAGGAGAAGATATATGATACATTTAGCGAAGTATATCAAAAAGGAATTATAAATCCTTTGCATCTGTACGATACTTGTGCTGAAAAGCCAGAAAGCGATTACTATTCGATATATGAAGTTGTAATACGTCCCGAAAAACTGGATAAGAGATGGATAGATTGGCTTTACAAGATATTCGAAGGAAAAATTAAATGGAATCATACAAACGATTATGCTCTCATTTTACTCAATGCCATAGAACCTCGTGGTTCGAAACGATTTGAGAATCTACTTATTCTTTTATCGAAGAGTCTTGATCCTCGCGATGTAGCTTATATCTTCAGAATAATGGTAAAACGTGAAATCCCTGATAGTTTTGAACTGATATATTCAGTTGTAAGCCAATATAAGAAGTCAACAGCCGCATCATATTATTTCTATCCTGTAGTAGAAGGTGAGTATTGGAGCAAATTTCCGAAAGAGTATGTTCCTAAGTTCCGTGAACTATACGACAAACAGAAACTTGATATATTTAATGAAATAGCTGATAAAATAGAAAATCAATAAACACACCTATATCAGATGGCAAAACAAGAAAATGAAAAGAAAGATGCGCTGCGTCTGCCGTCCGAACTCCTGTATGCACACGAATTGGACGCATTGAAAGAAGAAGACAAAAATGAAGAGAAACCTGCCGGATGGCAACTGTCGCCTAAGGCTGTATACAAATTTATAGTAGGCGGAAAAGCCGGAAAAACAGATATTACACCTAAATATATAGGTCACAACCGTTTGGTCGAAATTGCGATTGCAACATTATTGACCGACCGTTCACTTTTGTTGATAGGAGAACCGGGAACAGCCAAATCGTGGCTGTCAGAGAATTTGACGGCTGCCATCTGTGGTGACTCTGCAAAAGTGATACAAGGGACAGCAGGAACAAGTGAAGAACATATTCGATACTCATGGAACTATGCCATGCTACTAGCCAATGGCCCATCAGATGGTGCACTCATAAAAAGTCCGATATACAGAGCGATGGAAAGCGGCTCAGTAGCCCGCTTCGAAGAAATATCACGTTGTGCATCGGAAGTACAGGATGCGCTGATATCTATCATGTCAGAAAAAACAATTGCGATTCCTGAATTGGCTCGTGAAGTGCCAGCTCAACGGGGATTCTCTATCATAGCCACTGCCAATACACGCGATCGTGGAGTAAATGATATGTCATCAGCACTTAAACGCCGTTTCAATATCATTGTATTGCCTGCTCCTGCCAACTTGGAAACGGAAGTGAATATAGTGACCAAGCGTGTAGCCGAAATATCGAGCAACTACCGCCTCAAGGCACAAATGCCAACCAATGAGGCAATAGAGAAGATCGTGACTATATTCCGTGAACTACGTCAAGGTCTTACATTGGATGAGAAGCAAAAATTGAAATCGCCGAGTGGGGTAATTTCTACAGCTGAAGCTATATCGCTTATCACCAATAGTATGGCGCTGGCTGCAAGTTTTGGAGATGGAACTGTGACAGACGAAGACCTTGCTGCAGGATTGCAGGGGGCTGTGGTCAAAGATGAAGACAAGGACAAAATAGTCTGGAAAGAATATCTTGAAAATGTAATGAAAAAACGCGGAGCAGCATGGCGCGGATTGTATAATACATGTAACGATATGAATGCATAAGAACAAATATGTTCTAATGCAAGTATGGATCAATTTTAAAAATTAATCTCAATGTCTGACCGTTATAATGTATTCGGGGTACGCCACCTATCGCCCGGTGCTGCCTATCATCTGATAAAATATCTGGAAGAGAAGCAGCCGAAAGTCATTCTTATCGAAGGACCGACAGATGCCGGAGGACTTTTACGCGATATCGCTAAAAAGGGAGTTAAACCTCCAATTGCTTTGTTAGCATATACAACCGAGTTACCCATCGAAACGGTACTATATCCCTTTGCCTCCTATTCGCCCGAATATCAGGCTATCTGCTGGGGTATGAAGAAAAAACGCGATGTCAGGTTTATAGACCTGCCTTGCGATGTGTTGCTCAAACTAAAACAAAAGCAAAACGAAAACCCAGAAGAAGCTGCAAGCTTTTATACTTTTCATAATGGATTGTATGATCAATTGGGTAAGGCTTATGGCGAGGACGACTACGAAAGTTATTGGGAACGCAACTTTGAGCATAATTTGAACAAAGATAGTTTCAGGGAAGGATTAGGATTTCAGTCGACCGAAGTTCGCAGCATGGTTGTTGATTTGGAACAGGAAGCTGCTCCTTACGATTACTCATATAATCTGGTACGTGAAGCACATATGCGACGCGAAATAAAACGAGTCATAGATGAAGGAACAAAACCCGAAGATATTGTCATTATTGTAGGTGCATATCATTTGGCAGGAATCGACAGTGATTTACCTCCTATGTCGGACGAAGAACTTGCTGCCATTCCAAGAGTAAATACCCAGATGACGCTTATGCCTTATTCATATCATCGGTTGAGTAGTCGTACGGGATATGGTGCAGGTAACAAAGCGCCGTATTATTTTGAAACAATGTGGCAATCTATCGGAAACGATTGTATAGATGAATTGCCTGCTATATATCTATCACAAGTTGCTCAGTTTTTGCGCAGCAGGGGTAATAATGCTTCATCTGCAAGTGTGATAGAAGCTGTAAGATTGGCACAAGCCTTAACCGTCATGAAAGGTGGTTCTTTACCTGTATTAAAAGACTTGCATGATGCTGCTGTTACTTGTTTTGGTAGCGGCGATTTATCTGTCGTTGCCGAAGCAATCAATATGGCAGATATAGGTACGGCTATTGGTTCTCTTCCGGAAGGAGTGAGCCAGACACCTGTGCAAGAAGATTTGAATCAGGAATTGAAGCGCCTGAAACTGCTAAATTACAAAACGACAGTATCACAAGAATTATCCCTCGATCTCCGTGAAAATTTAAAAGTAAAATCGCAGGATGCTGCATTTATAGACCTCAATCGCTCTACTTTCTTGCACCGACTAAAAGTTTTGAACATACACTTTGCCGAACAACTGCGGGTATCACAAGATAGTGCCACGTGGGCAGAGAAATGGACTTTGAGATGGTCGCCCGAAGTAGAAATAGAAGTTGTGGAAGCCAATCTGAAAGGGGAAACACTCGAAATAGCAGCAGCATACGAACTGAAGGAGCAGTTGACAAACTGTGTGGATATATCTATCGTAGCACAAATCATACGACAAGCTTGCGAATGTAATCTGGTTCGCATTTTTGACAATGCAATATCTGCTTTACAAGCCTTATTAGTAGATTCGGTTTCTTTCAAAGAAGTAGCATATGCAGCACGCGAATTGTCACTGCTCATTCAATATGGCAGTATTCGAAAATTCGATTTGGAGCCGTTGACACCGATTCTACAACAGTTGTTCCTGAGGGCATCTTTGTTATTGATAGATGCTTGTACATGTGACGATAAGGCTGCATCTGAAATTGTGAAAGCTATAAATGTAATGGAAGTTATTTCGCAAGAACAATATGATGTAGTAGATACAGAGAGTTGGCAGAAGGAGATAGAAAAAGTGGCATGGAGAGACGACTTGAACAGTAAACTGTCGGGAGTAGCTTTCTCTATTCTATTGGAACATAATCTGGCAACCGAGGAAGATTGTGCTAAAGAAGTATCAAGGCGATTATCGCCCGGTATACCACCCGACATAGGTGCAGGATGGTTTGAAGGTCTTTCGGGACGTAACCGCTATGCTTTACTTTCACGTATTGGATTATGGAAAGAATTGGATAAGTACGTGGAAGACTTGGATGAAGAAGAATTTTACCGTTCGGTTGTATTTTTACGACGGGCATTCGGTGAATTTGAACCGAACCAGAAAAACAGCATCGCTGAACTTTTAGGTGATTTGTGGGGAACGGGTGCAGAAGCAACTGCTGAAATACTTCAATCCGAATTGACCGAAGAAGAAACAGGTAAGCTGGATGAATTGAATGACTTTGATTTTGATTTTTGAGGTAACATAAACAACTAGTTTATCTGATGAGGAAAGAACGAATATATGCTATTGAAGCTTGCCGTGAAGTCTGCAACGCCATATCTGATAAAGGCTTTGTGGTCTCTAAGAACGGATTATCGGCAGTCAGATATATTGATAAGGATATAAAGCAAGAAGTTAATTTTCAGATAACAAGTCATTGGGATATTATTATTCACTTCAATGTTTCATCTCGGAAAGTAAAAAAGTGGCTAAAGGAAAAATACAATATAACAATGACTACGATTTCTGAATTGGGTGAACAGTTGGGTTATATCACTCCACGAAAAAGTTGGCTGAGTTGGTTTATTGGAGAATCGTCTATTGCTAAAACTCAATTCTTGACCGAATCAGTAAATCTGATTAATGAATATTTGATCCCTTATTTCGATCAATTTTATGATGTACCTCATTTGATAGATAAGCTGTGTTGTTCGGGAGGGAAAATTTCAACCTACATAAATAGCTATTGGACACCACCAATATCTTTTGTGTTATGTTATGGTGGAATAGAAAAATCGCAAGAACTTTTTGATACTTATATTTTACTGAATCCGGCAGCACGAAAAAATATTACGACTTATAAATTGCAGACAAATACCGGAGTAGGAGATGTTTCTGCTTTTAGTGGCAACCAAGAATTATCTATTGCCTTCGATAATGGGATAGTAATGAAATGATGGATTATCATTTGAATAAACTAGTGGTGCCCGAAATTATATTCTGTAGCTTATGTTATCTAGAAGAATCAATTGATATAAAACGATATTAATAAATGGAACAAAATCAAAATATGACCCGGTGGCGGTTGATTTTAGGAGGGGACTCTAAAGCCTTTTCTAATGTTGGTCTGAATGAACAACAATCGATAATGGATGCCGCATTGGCTGCAATTTACGACGGAGATGGTCAAGGGGGTGGAGGAAAGCAAGGTGGAAAAGGGTCATCTGTTCCTAATCTTGCAAAATGGTTGACTGACGTACGTACTTTCTTTCCACAAGATATAGTAAGTGTTATACAGTCAGATGCAATAGAACGTAAAGGGTTGACCAAACTTCTGTTCGAACCGGAAACTCTCAAGAATGTGAAGCCTGATATTTCGATGGTGAGTACATTAATGGCATTGAAGGGGCAGATACCTGAGAAATCGAAAGAGACAGCCCGTGAACTTGTCAGGTCAGTCGTTGATGAAATAATGAAGCGTATGGAGCAGGATCTTCGCCGTGCTGTTACAGGTGCCCTCAACAAGAAGAATCATTCTCCCATCAGCAATTTTTCGGCTATAGATTGGAAACGCACAATAAACCGCAACCTTAGGAATTATGACACTGATAGGAAACGTCTTGTTCCTGAGAAATTTTATTTTTTCGAACGTAATCAGCGACAAAAAGATTGGACTGTAATTCTTGATATAGACCAGAGTGGTTCGATGGCCGATTCTATTATCTATTCTTCGGTAATGGGTTCTATCTTTGCCAGTATGCCTGCCCTTGATACGCATGTCGTAGCTTTTGATACAGAGATAACCGATCTGACTGAACTTTGTCAGAATGACCCTGTAGATATGCTTTTTGGTGTGCAACTTGGAGGAGGTACAGATATTAATAAATCGGTAGCTTATTGCCAAAATCTGATAGAGAATCCACGCAAAACGATGTTTATCCTTATATCCGACTTGTATGAAGGTGGAGTGCGTAAAGGTTTGCTCAGACGATTGAACGAAATGCATGAAGATGGGGTAAAGGTCATTACTTTATTAGCTCTGTCGGATAAAGGAAAGCCTGATTATGATGTAAACTTGGCAAAGGATATCAGTAAATTAGGAATTGCTTGCTTTGCTTGTTCACCCGACCGACTACCCGAATTAGTAGAGTGTGCGATCAAGGGGCTTGATTTAAAACGTTTCGAACAGAAGGAATAGATTTTAGAAAAAGCGAGATTTCTATTTTTTATAGTTTTGTGAATTCATGATAGTATACTTTTGTACTCATTGAAAAACATATTGTTTAATTAAAAGTAGAAACAATATTTTAAGAATGTTTGGTTTTGGAAGAATCATCCAAATTCTCCTAATCTGTATATAGATCTTTAGCCAACCTGAATTTCCATCCCATAAAGTCAACTAAAGACTGAGGGGATAAGATTTTTATAGTATCCGCATATCCAAAGAATTCTCGTTGTAGCTCCTGATTGATGACTACATTTATTTCGAATATTTTGGATCCATCTTCATGCTCTTCAACTATTCTTTGGCTTTTATGAAAAGGTTTAGTTTGTACATAAGGGGCATTTTCTTTATTTACCCAGAAGCGGACGGTTTGGGCTTTCATCCCTATATTTTTGGTGACACCAACCAAATCATCAAAAAAGGTCTGGGAATCGAATAAATTATTTTCAACAAATCTTTCTTTTTCAGCTATCTCCAAACTATGTATCCTATCTAATGCCAGATTGATAAGATTTCCTTTTCGGCGACCAAATACAAACCAGCGGTTGCGATATTCTTTTAATAAGTAAGGATAGAATAAAAATGTGTTTGCTGACCGGGCTTTGAATGACCGATATTTGATACTTAGCACTTGCTTGTTGACAATAGCATGGTAGATTGTATCAAGATAATTCAATCCTTTCAGACTTTCATTTTTTTCGAAGTCTATAACAGGTATAGTTTTCTGTTTTGCCGAAGTAACATGATCTTCCAATCGGCTAACTATATCGCCCATTCCTGAGAAGTATGAAAATCCTTTAAACTGACGCAAAACTTCAACAGCTTCTGACATCGTTTTCAGGTCTTGTTCTGATAAAGGAGTATTGGTTATACTGTAATCCTCATCGTCATATTTGTAATACTTATTATCATAAACAACAATAGGAGCATTATAACCTAACTTCTCGCTACGCATCATCTGTATATCCATCTGTACAGTACGCTTACTGATACCTTTGTCTATGCCTTCATATTCATACAAGGCATCCGAACAGGCATCAATCAGATCTTCGAGTGTCCACTGTCTGTATTTATTGCGAAGACAAGTGTCTATTGTTTTATAACGGATTAGGGCGTTGCGGTTTACTGGCATAATCTAGAAATATTACTTTTTTCAAAAATAATAAAAATATTTTTTTTATTACGCAAAAAAAGTGCGCACCTCTAGTTTTACTTTGCAACATCAAACAAAGAGATCATTAGTATTATGCCCTTGTAGCTTAAAAGGAAAAAGCTGCGGAAAAAGATTAGACTGAGCCGTGGAGTGTACGGATATCCCCGTTTCTGACCGAGCGTTGTTGCGGGTAGATTTTGCAGAAGCACCGAAAGTATTAGATTATAAGTAGGGAAGCGCATTTAGAGCCGTACTGCTTCGAAAGGAGAATGTGAGTTCGAATCTCATCAAGGGTACTAAAAAAAGAATAAGATGGGAAAGAACAATTTACGGAAAGAAGTAGAATTACTTATAGCTGAAAGTTTTTTGAAAAACTTTGAGATAAATAAATTTATCGATTGGTCTGTAAGATTATTAGAACGAGGATATAATTCTACCAATCTTCTGATTTTAGCCGGATTAGATAATGAAGACAGCATCGTAATAGAAAAATATTTTAAACTTTCATGTTCCGATTTAAGGATTGACTTTGAGATCAATAAAAAAATATTGATGGATAAATATCTTATATATGTTGTAGAAGGTACTATAGAAAAGACATTCACAATAGAACAGGCAGCAAATATTTTCCAAAAAATTATCGAAGAAACGTCATATAAAGAATATAAATATTTCGACTGGATATACTTATATGACGAATTAGAAGATTTAACAGGAATAGAAGCATATAAGTATGTAATAAATAAGTTCAAGACATTTATAAATGAGTTAGAAAACAAACAATGAAAACAACTATACAACAAAAATTAGCCGAAATAGAAAAAGCTCATGGAATAGATATACTTTATTCTTGTGAATCAGGTAGCCGTGCGTGGGGATTTCCGTCACCTGATAGTGATTATGATGTTCGGTTTATATATACTCGCTCTTTTGAGGATTATTTGACAATACAGCCAAAGAAAGACCACCTGTCTTTTCCCATAAATGATGAGTTGGATATATATGGCTGGGATATATCAAAAGTACTACAATTGATAACCAAGTCGAACACCACACCATTCGAGTGGCTTCAATCGCCTGTGTTATACAAAGAAGATGCTACATTTAAAGATGAACTATGGGCACTTTGTCAAAACTATTTTTGTCCTCGCAGTAACATACATCATTATTTGGGAATAGCAAAAGGAGCTTTGGAAACGATGGCGGGAGGAGATATAAAAATAAAGAAGTTGTTTTATGTACTTCGTCCAATACTTGCAGCCTTGTGGTGTGTAGAAAGAAACACAATAGCTCCAATGAGCATAAACCCATTAATGGATTTATTGTCAGACGATCTGCGTAAAAAGCTTTTATCTTTGATAAAATTGAAATCAACAGTAAATGAAAGCTATTCGATAGAAATAGATCAAGATATAAAAATATGGATAGATCAGACATTTGATTATTGTATGGAAGCTTCTTTGCAACTAACAAAGAAAGACTTTGATCCCAAGATAGCTGATGAATTTTTCAGAAAAACGATATTAAAATGACTATACAAGAAATAAAAGATAAGGGGTTGCTTCTTTTCGAATGCGTAAGCGGCAGTAAAGCATACGGACTAGATACTCCACAGTCGGATACTGACCTGAAAGGGGTATTCTATCTACCCAAAGATCAATTCTATGGATTGGAATACATATCTCAGATAAGCAATGAAACCAATGATGAAGTGTATTATGAACTGGGTCGTTTTGTAGAATTACTTTGTAAGAACAATCCAAATATACTGGAACTATTAGCCTCGCCTGATGAATGTATATTATACAAGCATCCATTGATGGACAAGCTCCATACAGATATGTTCTTGTCAAAATTATCTAAAGATACTTTTGCTGGATATGCCCTCACTCAGATACGAAAGGCTAGGGGGTATAAAAAGAAGGTTGTAAATCCGATGGAGAAAGAGCGCAGAACTGTATTGGACTTTTGCTATATAATGGATAGTTATCAATCCGTGCCTGTAAAAGAATGGCTTGATAAAAACGGATATATACAAGAAAAATGTGGGCTTAGCTCTATCTCTCATGCAAAAGGAATGTATGCCTTATTTTATGATACTGAAGACAAATTTGGTTACCATGGAATAGCTGTAAAAGAAACAGCCAACGAGGTGTCATTATCATCCATACCCAAAGGACAACAAGCACTTGCCTATCTGTTCTGGAATATGGAAGCTTATTCGCTCTATTGTAAAGAATACAAAGAATATTGGGATTGGGTGGAAGAACGCAACGATAATCGCTATCAGACAAATTTGAATCATGGTAAGAATTATGATTCCAAAAATATGATGCATACCATTCGCTTGTTACAAGTTGCAGAAGAAATATTGCGGGATGGTAAACTGAATGTAAAGCGTCCAAACAGAGAACAACTGCTTAATATAAAATCGGGAAATATGGATTATGACGATTTATTGGCTATGGCTGATAAGTTGATGGAAAGTATAGAATCGTATTGTTCTACATCTGCTTTACCTGTTGCACCTGATAAGCGATTGGTAGAGAAAGTATTGGTGGAGATAAGAAAAGAATTGTATAAATAAGAAGAAAGAAGAGATGAAAAGATACATTATAAATAGAGGTATGAAGTATTATACCGATATGTCTGTCATTCTAAATCCAATAAAAGACTATTTAAAAGATTATAATTTTCTTATTACAGATATCGAGTGCAATTATTATCCAGATGAAAGAATAAACTATCAAGAAGACTATCTGTTTATATCGCCTAGTGAGCTTTTAGATATAGTTAACGCTAACAAAATACAGTTTATTTGGGGAGTATTTTCTGCTATTCCTAAATATATTACTTTAGATGAAATACTTAAATATGAGTTACCATATTCAGAAGGAGTTCATCCTCTTAATGAGATTATTGTGATGCAACATCCTCTTGCTGAAATTGAGATAGTATCTTTCGATAGTTCTTACCTTGAGGTAATTAGCATACAGGAAGATGTTATTCAAGCTATTGAAAAAGAGTTTCCTAAAGAAAAATACTATAAAAAATGGAAATAATTTAAACTACGCAAAAATATTGCGTACCATCTATTTTACTTTGTATCATCAAACAAAATAAATGAAAAAACAAAATGATAGAATTAAAAGGAAAATATAATCAAGACTGTAAAATATTCTTAGACGAAGTTGAAGAAGGAGCGATTGAACTTGTTCAAAATATCTTGAATCACGAAATATCCGAAGGCGTACAAGTACGTATCATGCCCGATACCCATGTGGGTAAAGGAATCGTAATCGGGTTCACCATGCCGATGACTACAATGGTCAATCCGAATTATATCGGTGTGGATATTGGTTGTTCTGTATCAAGCTATAAATTGAATAAACGATTCGATTCGGCAGATCTTCCACACGTGGATAAAGTGATCCGAAAAGCTGTACCGATGGGACATGAAATACGAAGAGGTAAAGATTTTAATCATTGGTGGGTAGAAGACTATTTGAAGACAGTGACTGAAAATATCAACAATTTTCAAAAAGAGTGGAACAAACGTTTCTCTGATGATAAAGAGGCTATAACAGTAGACAGAGAATATATAACCAAACTATGTGAGAAAGTGAAGGTTGGCGAAAGAGTATTTTATAACTCTGTGGGGTCATTGGGTGGTGGAAACCATTTTATTGAGGTTGGAGAATCTGCAAATGATGGATCACATTATCTGACATTACATTCAGGTTCACGAAACTTTGGTCTTAAAATATGTAATTATCATGCCAACAAGATGAAAGTAACCAAGTTTATTCCGCAAGAATATCATGAGGAGTTTGAGCATATAACTAAAAATACAGTTCCTACGTCTGATATTCCGATTAAACTTGCAGAATTAAATAATCGCTATGAGGTAGGTAAGACAGAATACTTGTTGCAAGGTAATGATATGTACGAATATTTGGTGGATATGGTAATTGCTCAAACTTATGCCGAATTCAATCACCGAGCAATGGCACATTCAATTTTCGTCGGATTGCGAGATGTGGAAGCTGTGGAAAAAATACATTCTAAACATAATTTTATTGATCCGCAGGACTGGGTTATTCGAAAAGGGGCAATCCGTGCTTACGAAGGAGAAAAAATGATTATTCCGTTCAATATGCGAGATGGGTTATTGATCTGTGAAGGAAAGGGTAATGCAGACTGGAACTATTCAGCTCCGCACGGTGCAGGACGAATTTTGGGTCGAAATCAGGCTTTCAGGTCACTTGATATGGAAGAGTTCGAGAAAGAGATGGAAGGAGTTTACTCAACATCAGTCTGTAAATCAACTCTTGATGAGGCTCCGATGGCGTATAAAGATAAAGATGTGATTATAAATGCGATTCAGGATACAGCAGTTATCTTAGATACGGTGAAGCCGATATTAAATATTAAAGCAAATTAGAAAATATTTTTTGTTGCGCAGAAAGATTGCATATCAGGTATCTTTCTTTGTAATGTAAAACGAATATAAGCGATATTTGAAATAAAAATAAGACAGGTCAAGTACGGGTTACTTCAAATTCTTTTAGGTAGACCACTTGTACAATTACCTGTCTTTATATGAAGCAGTAGCTCAGTTGGTAGAGCAGGCAACTCATGAAATTACCTTTTACTATATTGGTCAATTAAAGCATACTTCACAGGTAAAGGCAGCAATGCCTTTGGTTCAACTCCAAAACAGCTTTAAAATTATCGACAAAAAGGTCAATCTGGGTTTACTTCTCGGACTTCTATTCCCCGGGTCGTCGGTTCGAATCCGACCTGCTTCACAAAATAGGGGTAGTAGCTCAATTGGTTAGAGCATATTAATGTGAAACTTTAAAATTATCTGCATAAGGTCAACTAAGGTTTACTTCTTTGGGATAATAAGGTTGTTGGTTCGAGTCCAACCTACTCCACTTAGATAATGGTCAAAAGAGGCTTACTTCAAAAACACTTTAAATGTCTCAGTCTCTTAATTACCGTATTTATTAATTTAAAACATGAATTGGATGAAAACTAATTTATTGAAAGTTTCAATCAGACAGAATGCTATCTTTATACCACAGGATCAGATAGTAGCATCGAAAGAAAACCTGACACAAACAACATTGGCATTAACAGTCAATTTGAGAAAGCTTGGTTATACGGTATCGGAAGAATTGCTGCATGCTATGAACAGCATGGCTCCAAATCAGGCAATTACTATTTTCGATACAATGAAAGAAGTATTGGGTATAAATCAAAACTGGGCTCCTTTGGTTAAAGGTTGGGATACACCCACCGGAGAAACAAGGCTCGATCATATTATAACTTTTTTCGCCAATGCTATCAAAAGTAATAAAGGACTACGCTTGCAGTGTGGCCACTTGATTCCGGAAAATACATTTCCGATGGAAAGATATAATGGTTGCCCGTTCTGTGGAACTCCATTTCAATTGTCTAAAATAGAGAACTTCTCACAAGGAAGTAAACTGAAAGTGCTGGAACTTTGGACAGAGGATGATCTTGCAAAGTATTTTAAAGATTTGTTAGAATCACGAACTGCATTGGATGCCACGCAAGTGGATAGCCTAAAAATATTAGTAGGTGAACTTTCTTTACCTGATGCGGAAATTACAATGAAAGAAACTCAAATTGTTGTATTAGATGCATTGATAGAAAGTGGAGAATCTGAAAAAGGGCAACAGTTTATTGCCACTCCTGCCGATATATTGCGTTATCTGTGGTATAAGAAGACAGGTTTTCTACAAATAGTGGAGCCTAAAACGATTATAAAAAGAACAGCTCTGAATAATGCACATATTACCCCATTTCTGGATAAATCACAGAAAGCCAAAACAGATATAAAAACCGAACTTAAATTAAAGTACAATCGTGCTGAGTGCAAAATGGTTGCCACATGGCTCAACAATCTGAATATCGATGTAGAAAAGGCTTGTGAAATAATGCACCCAAAACGTGGAATGTGGGTACGTTTTATCAGGGCATTACGTCTGGCAGAATACGCTAAAAGACCGGGCTTTGAGTATCTGAAAGAATTGATGGATATATTCTACAACCAAGTATATACCGTATATCAAGGTGAAATAGAACAATCACGCATCAAAATGGATGCAGAAAAAGCATTTACACTATTGAAGCAAAGACCCGGATTATTCGCCCGTTCATTATTTGCCAATATGCTTTGGTTCGGGGATGATGAAACTTTAGTGGCTTTCGAGGAAGTAATGGATAAAGTTCCTATGCGGTTGTTGTTCACGCTAAATATGTATGCAGAAACCTATTTTGACCCTAATGCTCACCGTATGGCGAAACCTTTGGGAGGAACAGCAAAAAGAATTGGTGCGAATAAACTAGTCGGCATATATACAGACGATCAGTTGAAGACTATGATTTCTAAAGTTGAAGATTTGTGTGTAAAGGCAGTATCGAACCGTTTTGAACAAATCCCGACTGAAAGCAAAACAATGTATATCGACCCTATGCTGTTTAATATCCCATTGTCAATCGGTGATAGAAGCGAGACTATACAAGATACTTCTTGTGCATTGATGGGAACTCGTTTCTCGGTCGAAGGGAATGCGGTTAGACTATTTATGCAATGGGGAAAAGATCTTTCTGCACAACATCTGGATATGGATCTGAGTTGTTATATAGCTTTGCCTGATAAAACGACAGCTTGTTCATATTATAATTTGGTTGCTCCCGGAGCAAAACATAGTGGAGATATAAGAAGTATCCCCGATAAAGTAGGTACAGCAGAATATATCGAATTGGATATAAACGAACTTACTCGTGTAGGTGCCCAATATGTTATCTTTACCAGTAACGCTTACAGCAATGGGGCTATCTCTCCTAATCTCGTTATAGGATGGATGAATTCGGCTTATCCGATGAAGATATCCGAAAAGACGGGTGTAGCTTACGATCCTTCTTGTGTACAGCATCAGGTAAGAGTCTCGAAAGGTTTATCTAAAGGCTTGGTATTCGGGGTGCTTGAAGTCGCTACTCGTGAAATTATCTGGCTTGAAATGCCTTTCGGCGGACAAACAGTAGCCAATATGAGCGCTAAAAACGTAGAAGCATTAATAGCAAAATTGAAAAGTAAAACTACTATAGGTAACTTGTTGACAATAAAAGCTCAGGCTCAAAACATCAAGATTATTGATACAGAAAGTGCTGATGAGACCTATACTATGCAGTGGGCTATGAATACGGCGGCTGTTACAAAGTTGCTAGTTGATTAAATTTTAAAACATGAGACTATCCCTGAAATTAGGATTGTCTCATGTTTTTATTATAAAGATGATACTTTAAACAAATAAGAATGTGGATTAGTATTTTTCTCTTTTGTCTGGAACAACTTAATTGTCGCTATCCTTAATGGATATTGTTCCATAGAAAGGGTAGGGGGACAGATGAGGTTTTGTCACCCAGTTTATAGCGAAACTGTATCTTGTTCCTTTATTTTATATATTATACAATATATTCCACCTCATGAGCCTCAGTAACTTGTGGTATCTCCAACTTTCCGAGCATCTTATCCAAAACACTTTCGGGCAGAGGATACTCCCTGTTTCTGTTTTGATTACGCCACAGTTCATAAGGCTTTTCAATATAGACTATTTTTACCTTAGCTCCGTATGATACAAATAGCTCAACTAGTTGCGAACGCATCTGCTGTGTAATATTAGTTGCATTCCAAATAAAGTCCTGTCCTTTTCTCAGATAAGAACGAGCTTCTTCTTTAGCCATCTGCACAACCCGTCCATTACCCGATTTGTCGGTTGGACTGATCTTGTGTTTTCGGCGAATGGCATCAAGGCTGACAACCGGTATATCTGTTTTCAAAGATTGGATATAATGATCCTTGCCCATACCCGGTAGGCCCGACAACATTATTACCTTACACTTGAAGTTCTCGAATGGAACATAGTCCACATAACTATTCTCCGTATTGAAATAATGAAAACGAGCTGCATCGCTAGCAAACTCTTTTTTCTTATTCCAACAATCATGTTCTATACAAAATTCACGAAACAGTTGAATATTATCTATTAGCGACTTTGTGTTGGCACACATTCGCCCACAAGCATCCGCTTCTGACAATATAGCTAAATGTTGAGTATTAACTCTCATGGCTACCTCTAAAGCTTTCTTTTCGGGCGATTCTTTTTCCAATAACCAGATCGGAAGACCATGAAAGCGAACCAGTGATGCTATTTTTTCACGGATATGAAAAGGAGTCGGTATATCTTTAAACAAGATTGTACGTGCTGTATATTCACCTCGGCGGGCATGACCATGTGCCGATATTGCTCCATTACCTTCATCTACCGATGTAGAGCGTTTTTCAATATCATGCATTAAGGCAGCTGCCCAAAGAATTTCTTTATCTTGTTCAGATAATGACATAAAATTTTCTACATATTGCAGTTCGTCCAATACCATCTGTGTATGTATGGAAACATTTCCTTCAGCATGATGAATCTTGTGCTGTTCTACAAATTGCATATCAGCTACCCATGAGAATTGTTTCTCCAGAGCAGACCATTCTTTATTTTCAGTTAATTGCCAAATCATAATTTATCCTCCTTTCCGTATTCCATTTCCCAAAGCAGTTTTGCACGTTTCCAATTACGAGTCCAATGCTCATCGGTTTTCACATGTCCTTTGCGGACATACTTGAACACATTATGCATAAAATCGCTAACCGGATATTCTCCGATATTTCGGGTGACAACGCCTTCACGAGTACAGTTTTCACCTGTAAATGGATTGAGCGAGCCAAAA
>JASGGC010000013.1:0-66122 GCA_047605185.1 Dysgonomonas sp. | reverse complement strand
TACCCCTACGGCCAATGGTTGTGTAGGAACACCAAAAACTTATACTGTCACAGTAAACCCTACTCCGACGGTAAGTACCACATTGAGTAACATTACCGCCTGTAACACTACTACGGTTTCCGGCATTACACTTAGCAGTGCAACAGCGGGTACTACCTACAGTTGGACTAACTCAAATACTTCTATTGGTTTAGCAGCCAGTGGTACCGGTAACTTACCAAGCTTTACCGCTACCAATACAACTGCCAGTCCTATCAGTGGAACAATTGTAGTTACCCCTACGGCCAATGGTTGTGTAGGAACACCAAAAACTTATACTGTCACAGTACGACCATTAGTTGTAGTAGGTGTTCTATCTGGTAATCCTTACGTTTGTTCTGGTTCTGTTCCTCAAACTATTAAAAGTACTGCTACAACAGGTGGTACAGGTACATTCACATATCAATGGCAATCAAGTTCGGATAATGTAACTTGGACTAATATAGCAGGAGCAACAGCAGCAGACTATACCCCTACAGTTATTTCTCAGGATACTTATTTTAGAAGAGTTTCTAATGATATTTGTGGAGCATTCAATAGTACAGCTTTTAAAATAACATTAGTTCCGCAAGGAGTTAAATTCACATGGAAAGCAACTGCTGCTAATAGTGATTGGAATAATCCTAATAACTGGATTAATTCAGGAGGATTAACAAATGCTGTTCCTACTATTTGTAGTGAAGTACATATACCTGGTAATGCAACTAAATATCCTTCATTAGATGGTAATACAGTGACAACTACTTTGGGTGATCCAAAAGCAGATAAAATAATTTTCCATTATGGAGGTCAGTTGGCATATCCACATAAATTGACCTACAATAGAGCCTTTATACAATATAATTGGGGATATTATAATGGTATTGGTTTAACTAATGGAGCGCAGCCAACCGTAAATGGAGATGCTTCGTTAAGCGCACCATTTATGAAACGTGATAATTGGTATATGTTAGCAGCGCCTTTGAAAAAAATGGCTTCCGGAGATTTTGCTATGGCTGGTTATCCTCTTACATGGCAATCAAATTTTGTAGCAACAGCTACACCTACTAATGGGGGACCTGTAACAGGAGACTTTAGTAGTCCATTGGCTAAAAATGATATTGATCTATCTACTCTTAATAATGCTTTGGCAATAAAGGTTGCTGTTTATAAGACAGGAACATCAGCAATAGGTTATAATAATCATCGAGACCTTGAAGGACTTAAAGGTATCTTGGAAATACCATTTTTTGATAATGCAGGTATTGCATCCTTCCATGCAGGGCATTTCTATGATAAGTATAGTAAACAAAGTCGATTCTTCTATTTTGATACTAAAACATTGCAGCAGTTAAATTCTCCAATCGGAACAATGAAACGTGAAGCTGAAGCCTATCGTTTTATATTTGAGAATGCAAATAGTGTAACTCCTGCTATAAATGTAACAGGAAGTACACCAGTGTCTGTGCCGGGATATGAATTACAAATAAATTCTCCGAGTCAAAGAGCAATAATGATTGGTAATCCGTTTATGGCTAGTATTAATACCCAGAAATTCTTTGATGCAAATAGTACATTATTGAAACAATCAGCAGGTTATTATGTATTTTCTGGAACGAGTCAGACATGGAAGCAGTTTACATATTCATCTATAAACAATGTTGGTCCATTGCAGGCATTTGTTGTCACTTTAGCGGATGGTGTAAATACCGGGACATTAAAATTCCCACTAGAAGGTACATTTGCTTTGACTGGAGCTGGATATACAGGAAGTTCTCGTATAGCACCATCAGGACGATCTCTGTTTGTGACAATTGGAGCAGATAATGATGATTCTAGTAATTATGCTATTCTAAGTGCAGATATGGCAGATGGTATAACTTCTGATGTTAAAAAAATTATTTATCCTGAAGGGCATATCACTCCTGAAGTGTTCTTTGTTGGTGTAGATAATAAAGATTATAACTTATTGCAAGTATATAATAGTGATGTTAAAGAGGTTAAATTAGGTGTGAAAACGTCAGACCTGAAAAATGAACAAATATTAAGATTTGATAATATTAGTGAGTTTGTAAATGCTAATGGAGTACATCCTATACTTGTTGATAAACTATTGGGAGTTAGACAAAATCTGGCTACAAATAAAATGTATAAGTTCTATCAAAAAGACAATAATCTGAATACTCAATATGCAGATATAAATCGATTTGTATTGCAATTCACAGAATTTGATAATGATAATTCAGATCTAGTTCAATCAATATCGATTAAATATGTTGTGGATAAACTTATTGTAGAGAGTAGTCATGATATCTATCAGGTTCAAGTGTTTGACCTCTTAGGACGCAAAGTTTATGATAGTGGTTCTAATTTAAGTAATACAACAATTTTTGAGAAATATCTAGCCTTGTCTCAAGGTGCCTATATTGTGAAAGTTCATGTGGCAAATGGAGACATTAAGGTAGCAAAAGTTATGGCTCAATAAGAAAGCATTATTTCTCTATAATTTGATAATAATAAACTTTAGAATGATGATGAAACAGTTTTTGTCAATTTGTATATTAGGGATATTAATTATGATAGGTTCAACAAAGAACCTATCTGCCCAAAATACAGAATTTTGGTTTGCAGCTCCCGATTGTTCAGCAAACCATGATGATCGACCAGTTTTTTTTATGGTGACGGCAGGAAACTTACCTGCTTCGGTTACTATTCGGATACCTGCAAACGAATATAATGCAGCTACAAATCCAAATGGTTTTGTACCTCAAACTGTTTCTCTCAAAGCATATGAATCTTATAAATTTGAATATGGTTTTAGAACATTTACTTCTAATGCGGCAGAATTAGCAAAAGCAGAAAAAGAAATGGCTTTGATTGAGAATTCGATAAGCGAATCGGGTATAGCCACTAAAAGAGGTATCTTGATAACTGCTACTGCACCTGTTTCGGCATATTATCAAATCGATGGGTATAAAAATAACCAAAAAGATTTATTTACTCTAAAAGGAGAAAAAGCTTTAGGGCAAAAATTTTATGTTCCCAATCAAACAGACTATGCAAGTATTCTTAATGGCTACAATGATGCATATAGGCAGGTGCAGATTGTTGCAACAGCTGCTACTGTTGTAAAATTTACACCAACCGTAGATATTGCTATTGGAACGACTGGCACTGTTTATGCTAAGAATGTTCAACATTCTATAGCATTGGCAAAAGGAGAAACTCTTTTATTAAGAAAGAATCTACGGGATAAACAGGAGGCTGATGCTAGTCAACCTATAACAACGATGGCTGGTACCTATATAGAGTCAACAAAAGATATTGCTGTTACAGTATTTGAGGATTGTTTATATGCTAATGGGCATATTGACCCGGCTGGAGATCAAATTGTCCCTGTGAAGAATTTAGGAACAAGTTATGTTATCGTTAAAGGATTTTCTACAAGTCCGGTATCAGATCATGTTTATATTCTTGCTACAGAAGATGGTACGACGATCTCTAAGGATGGAGTGAGTACAGGTATAACATTAAATGCTGGACAGTCACATAGTTTTGATTTAGGAATTGGAGCGGCAGCACCTCTTTCTAGTTATTTTGTTACAAATAAACCTGCTTATTGTTATCATCAATCATCTGTTGGTAATGAGATGGATGCTGCTCTTATTCCAAGTATGTATTCAATTGCATCTCGAAGTATATCATTCAATAACACATCTTTGGCTTTTAAAAATTCTGTTATTCTTGTATATAGACAAGAATCTGAATCTTCATTCAAAATTAAGCAAGGTGTTACTGGAGCTGAAACACCTTTAACTATATCAGGAACTGCAACTCTTGATGGCTGGAAGTATGTGAAATGGGATATATCGGGCACTACATATAAAAAAGACTCTGTTATAACAATATCTAATACGTCAGGTGCGTTTTCATTAGGATATTTTACTGGGTCTACATCTACAGCTCTTTATGGTTATCTATCTAACTTTGGTTCTTTCTCATTAGGAGGTCCTGTTACTTATGCTTGTGGTGTAAGTCATCTTTTTGATGGGGGATATGCTAAAAATTATAAATGGACTGATCCTTATGGAGTAGTTACTACAAATTCAACATTAAATGCCACAAAGAGTGGGCGATATATTGTAACTGTAAATCATGATCCGGATCTAATAACAGATACGACTTACCTAAAATTGCAAAATTTTAATATTGATACAGAATCTTTTCCAACAGGAGCTTTTCCGAATGATGAAATGGATTTCTCTATAAAGTTAAAAACTACTAGTCCGACAGATTTTCAGGCTGGAGATAATGTTTTTAATGTAAAATATGAATGGACTTTTAGTGATGATGTTAGTGGAACTCCTGCTACTGTTACTTTTGATAATTTACAAAATGGAACAGAAATAAAAGTTCCTAATGTAAAATGGGGTACACCTGGACGCAAAACTATTTCATTAAAAATAAGTAATCTTGATGCAGGATGTGATACATTAATAAAAAGAAATGTAATTATATTCGATTATCCGGATAACATAAGTGATGCAACTTGTTATATTGATCCAGAAGCTACAAACTTTACAATATCAACACCTTTGGACTTTGGTAATGATCTTGTTAATAGCATGTCTACTCCACTAGTTGCCGATTTGGACGGGGATGGAACTCCAGAGATCATTGCTCCTAGGGTTATAACCGGAGGCAATCCATGGGAGTCTAATGGTTTTGTCATTGTAAATGTAAAAAATAACACAACCCGAACAATTACTACAGCTAATTTTGCTACTCATGGACAATCGGTGGTTATAGCTGATGTTGACAAAGATGGAACATGTGAGATCTATCTGCAGGCTACAGATGGAAAAATTTATTGTTATACACCGTTTGGGGGAATACTAAAACCAGGATTTACTACTACTACTAGTTTAGGAGCACATTATATTGTTCAGTTGGCTGATTTAAATAATGATGGCAATCCGGAGTTAGTAGCCGGACCATATATTTTTAATGCCAAAACAGGAAAACTTTTATTGCAAATGACATTTGAAGCCGATGGAACAGGGTATGGAAATCCCCATGGCCTAGCTGCAGGCAACGGCACCGGACATTATTTTATGCCGGCAATTGGTGATGTAGATGGCGATGGTTATTTAGAAATAGTCGGCGGAAGTACGGTTTACAAGCCAACAATTGTTGCAAACTCTAATAGTACTACTGGTAATAGTTATACTATAACAAAAGTGAATGCGACAGGAGTTCCAGCAGCATTCAAGTCTTATCTGGATGGCCCTACTGTTCTTGTCGATTTTGATCTGGATGGTCAGCTAGATGTTTGTGTTACTGGTTATCAGTTAACAAAAACAACTTCTGGAGTTGCTTCTAAGGCTCAGTTTTATGTGTGGAATCCTCGCACTCGTGCTATTATTGCTTATGCACCGGAACTTCCTGCTTCTTTCTTTACAATACCATATGTTGGAGATCTGGATGGTAATGGATATCCCGATTATGCTTTTGCATCAAATAATGGGGCAGTCGGAATGATTTCTTATCAGTATAATAATACAAAGCCTGGCAATATTAATGTAGGTTCCAATAAACCAGCTTTTGCTGAAACTGCAGGTTTCACTATGTTTGATTTCAATCAAGATGGAAAATCTGAGATTGTTTATCGTGGAACTTCTACGTTCTATATTGTTGATGGTACAACATTAAATAATGTTAGTACCCCAACATCGGCCTTTTCCGGAACTATTGCGGAATATCCTATTGTTGCCGATGTTGATGGAGATGGACAAGCCGAGATTATTTTAACTCGTGCACCTGTAGCCTGGAATGGTTATAATTGTCAGGGAATGGTGAGTGTGTATAAGACTGGTGATAGTACTAAACCTTGGGCACCGGCTCGTTCAGTTTGGAATCAATGGAACTATAATGCCGTAAATATAAAAGAAGATATGACTATTCCAATATTCCAATTTGCTCCGTCAATGGTTTTCCCGGGGACAGATGGTGTCTTAGGGACAACTGATGATGTCCGTCCTTTTAATGGAATGTTGCAACAGCAAACGTTATTGTCTAAAAATGGAACTTTAATATTTCCGACGCCTGATCCTCAGATTGTAAATCCGACTACAGTGACATTTACTTATGATAATGTGACAAAAAAGATGACAGTAGGTAATTTGCAAATAAAGAATGTCGGTAGTGTACCATTGCGTGCCCCGATTAAAATATCTACATATAAAAATACTGTTGCAACAGGTAATTTAATTAATACATATAGTTATACAGCAAATGACATACCTGTAAATGGAACAATAACTATCTCATTTGTAATATCTAATTTTGATACCCATTTGCCTGTCAGTAGTTTGTTGATAAAAGTAAATGACAATGGTGCAGCGGCTAATGATCAGCCTGCATGTAATGAATGTACACCTAAATCAAGTGATTCTTTCGGAGATGTCGATTTTGATGCTTTAGGATCTGTTAGTCCATATAAAAACTGTGTAGGTGGTACAGCCACATTCACTGCTACGCCTTCTTTAGGAGGTACAGTAACTTACAAATGGTTTGCTCCGGGTAATACTACTACGCCAATATCAACAGCATCAACATTTACAAAAACACCTTTAGCCCTAACAGATGGAGGACAATATGTGATTGAAGCAAAAGTAAATGGAGACTTAACTGTTTCCAATACATTGCCTTATCTTTCGGTCGCACCTACAACAATGTACTGGAAAGGAACTGTTGATAATGATTGGAATAATATTAATAACTGGGCGTCAAATGCAACGGGAACAGCACTAAAAGCTATACCGGCTCCTTGCACTACAGTCCATATACCGGGTGGACTAACGAAGTATCCGTCATTAGATGCATCAACGACATTGAAAAATATTTATGGTGATGCAACAGTTGATAATATTATATTTCACTATAAGAGTGAGCTAGCATATCAGCATAAATTATCTTACAATAAAGCCTATGTTCAATATAACTTTGGTTATTATAATGGAACTCTAGTCAATGGACAGCCGGGAAGTAATGGAGATGTAACATCTTCGCCAGTTTTGAAGCGCGGTTCGTGGTACACATTAGCTGCACCTTTGAAGAATATGGCTTCTGGAGATTTCTCTATGGCTGGATATCCTCTCACTTGGCAGGCAGAACATAGTATAGCTAGTGGAGGAACTAATGGCTTAGTTACAACTTCTAATAAATCATTCGCTAAAAATGATGTGAATTTGAACTCTGTTTATAACTCTATTGGATTTAGAGTTGCAGAATACAACAATGCTAATGTAGGTTATAATAATCACAAGTATCTGGAAGGACTTCGTGGTGTGATACAACTTCCTTCATTTATGGAATCATCAGCAGATAAATATCCGGGACAGAGTTATGATATTTATTCCGGAAAAAGCACTTTCTATTATTTTGATACAAAAACATTACAGCAGCTAGCCTCTCCTGTCGGATCGATAAAGAGAGGAAATGAGGCTTTCCGTTTTGTATATGAAAATGGGACAACTAATGCTGCTGATAAGTATACAATTGGCGGAGTACAAGTGCCTGCATATAAATTGCCTGTAGTAGCACAATCTAATAAGAAGGTAATGATAGGAAATCCTTTCTTGGCTTCAATTAATTCAGAACATTTTGCTGATGCTAATGCGTCTGTAATTGATAAAAGTGCAGGATATTTGACCTATAGTAATGCTACCCAAACATGGGTGACCAGAACCTATAGCAGTACAAATAATATAAATTCATTCCAATCATTTATCGTTACATTAAAAGGAACCAGTGGAGACCTTTATTTCCCTCTTGAAGGAAGTCTAGCCTTAACAGGACCTTCATTTGCTGGAAATACACCACTTAGGCTCGGTCGTTCATTATATGTTACAGCTACGAATAAAGAAGGAATTGGTGGACAGTCAGCTATATTGACTTCCGAAGAGGCATCTGGAATTGAAAGTAATATTAATAAAGTTGTCAGTTTAGATGGACATGCTACACCAGAAGTATTCTTTATCGGAAAATCTGAAGCCGATTATAATTTAATCCAGCTTTTAAATGATGATGTTCAGGAAATCGGCCTTGGTGTAAAATGCTCTGATACAGACAATACCTTAACAATGGAATTTGATAATATTGAAGATTTTGTTTCAGTTAGTGAACGTCCTCTATTTTTAGTAGACAAGTTGTTGCAAACCAAACAAGATCTAACAAAAAACAGTACATACAACTTCATTCAGAGCAAAGTTGATGAATCATCCCAATACATAGATCTGGATCGTTTTGTGTTAAGTTTTGCAGAAAATGGTACTATTGACAACATGGGTGATGGCGATGATATTACAATTATTTATACAAACGAAGGCCACCTGAAAGTTGTTGCTAATCAAGGACTGAACCAAGTACAGATATATAATCTGGTAGGACAGTTAGTCTATGAAACCGGACAGTTAGCTAAAATCCAGATTTATGAGAAGAATCTGACAATAGGTCAAGGTGTATATATTGTGAAAGCTAAAGCTTCATCAGGTAAATCATCGACAAAGAAAATCGCAGTAAATTAAAAAAAATTATGAATAAAATATTTTTATTATTAGGTTTATTTCTTACAGTATCATTATCTCAGCTTAATGCTCAGAAAATAGGAGTATCGGGAGGAGTAGATTTCAATCAGTCAAGCATTAGTTTCGGAGATGCTGATGTTGATAAAAAAGTTGGTTTCCATATAGGTGCCATTTATAAACAAAACTTAATTGGTGGTTTTGCTCTTACAGGGGAATTGTTATATGCCCGAAAAGAATTTAAATTGTCAAGCTCAACATCTGGAGAATCTGGAATTTCGTTTCATTGTGAAACTCACAATCTTGAGTTGCCGGTGAACATACGAAAGAGTTTTAGCTTACCTGTAGTTGAGCCTTTCATTCAGCTAGGTCCATATGCAAGTTATGCGCTTTCTGGAAAGTTTAAAGGTGGTGACCTTTCTAAATCTATCGATTATGATGGAGGTGATCGTTTTGACTATGGATTGAACTTCGGTATTGGATGTGGCTTTCCGTTCAATTTGCAAGCTGTAGTTAATTATGGTTTAGGACTGAAAGAAAATAAAATTCCTTTTGGTGTGAGTGATGATAAAGTTGCTGTAAAAAACAGACAATTATCTTTATCAGTTGCTTATCTTTTCTAGTGAATATAAGCGCATCCGCATTAAAGAATGGTATATTGTTGAATAAAAGAAAATAAAAAAATAATGAAGTGGCGAAGCAATAATAATGCAAATACAAATACAGAAACAGTCAGAGCTAGAGGAGAGGTACAAATGCCAAGTATATTGTCTCCTTCGGTAGTTGTAAAAGGAGAGATATCTGTAGTAGATGACCTTCGGATTGATGGTACTGTAGAAGGGAATATAAAGAGTGAAGGACGCGTTATTATTGGGGCTAAAGGTTGTGTAAATGGCAATATTGAATCTTCCAGCATAGAATTGATGGGACGAATCAATGGAGATGTCATTGTACATGATATTTTTATTCTTAAGTCGACATCTTTTTTCAAAGGAGAGGTTAATACCTCTAATCTTGAAATAGAACCCGGAGCTCATTTCTTCGGTAATTGTAAAATGAAAGATAATGCAAATCAATTTTCAGAAGTGAATAATCTAGCTTCTGATGATCAAGATATATAAGAAGCAACCAGTCGCACATCTGTGCGATTGAATGTAGTTTTGTAAAGTTAGAAGTTCTCGTACTTCCTGGAGTCATATTAGCAGTGATGCTGGTGTGACTTTAGTTTTTTAGGATAATCAATATATTAATCACTATTTTTTATGTATGTTTGTCAATTATAAAATTATCAGATATAGTGATATTACTAGCAGAAAGTGGCTCTACCAAGACAGAATGGTGTTTGGTGAATCGTGATGGAATTATAGAACATTATTTATCGGATGGAATAAATCCCTTTTTTCAGTCACGAAAAGAGATTAGTCATATTATTAGGCTGCAACTCCCCCCTGCTTTTTTTAAGATAAAATTTAATACGATTTATTTCTATGGTGCCGGATGTTCTTCCGAAGAAAAGAAAAATATAGTTAAGGCGTCTTTGGAAGCTCAGTTCAGAACTCCTGCTATCATCGAAAGCGACTTGTTAGGAGCTGCTCGTTCACTATTTCAGAATGAAGCAGGTATCGCATGTATTCTAGGAACAGGGTCTAATTCCTGTTTCTATGATGGAGAAAAAATTCAAAAAAATGTAAAGTCGCTAGGTTATATTTTAGGTGATGAAGGGAGTGGTGCTTCACTAGGAAAGGCCTTTCTTTCAGACTGTCTGAAGGGTTTAGCGCCTCAAGAATTAGTTAGTTTATTTTATGATAAATATAAGATCGACCCAGATGATATCATGGATTATATTTATTCAAAACCAACCCCTAATAGATTACTGTCTTTGCTCTCTTTTTTCTTATCCGAACATTTGATTCATCCTTATATCTCGGATTTGGTATATCGTAACCTTAGATCTTTTTTTGAAAGAAATATTGTTCAATACGACTATACGAACTATTCTATCAGATTTGTTGGTTCTGTAGCTACTACCTACCCATCTTTACTTCAAATGATTGCTAAAGAGTTTGGAGTCGTTATTGATATTATTATTGAAAATCCGATAAATGGACTAATTACTTATCATAACAATAATGGTGATTTGTGAAAATAAATGTATAACATATAATTGTTGTTAATTGGGCTCTCTTTTTTTAGACTTGTTTCCATTTTATATTATTACTTTTTATATTTGTGATAAATGTATGTTAGACCTTAAATCTTAGCCAAGGATGCCTCTTATTACTTTCCTTGTATAATGATTCTATTCTGTTTTTATTTGTCTGTATATTAATAATATAATTCTTATTTGTTAGTAATTCTAAAGACATTATGATATTATAATTATTTCAAAAATATTTTCTCATCTATTTTAATGTTAATTATAATAAAAATATGTATTTAAAATATAATACATTGTTGTTGATCTATAAATATTTACTAGTATTGCATAAAGTTTTAAATAATATACAATTTGTCTCTAAATGATTTTTATTTATTTATTTTGATGACATATAGATTTTATTTCTTGCCTTTATGTTTTAAATTGTATTTTGTATTTGTGTAATTAAAACTAATATTCTATGAACGTATCGAGGAAGACATCCAGAGCTTTAATTAGAAAGCTTATGTGTATTCTATCTATTATTTTAGCAATGCTGGTAATAGATAGTCGGGGAGCATTAGCAGCTCCGATTAGTTCTGCAAACTCTTTAGAAGCCCAACAGTCAGGTAGGAAAATAGAGGGAGTTGTAAGAGATAGTGAAGGTGAGCCACTTATTGGAGTGAATGTAGTGGTGAAAGGAACAACTAATGGTACTGCAACTGATATTGATGGACGTTATACGTTATCGATAAAAGAAGATGGAGCAGTGTTGATATTTTCCTATGTTGGCTATAAAACACAAACTATATCAGTAACAAAAAATACGATTGATGTTGTCCTTGAAGAAGATATCCGATTAATGGACGAAGTCGTAGTTGTCGGATATGGTGTGATGAAAAAGAGTGATGTGACAGGAGCTATATCTTCAGTAAAAGCTGATGCAATAGCCCGGCAGCCTGTAACCAATGTTGCTTCTGCACTGCAAGGACAAGTACCGGGGGTTGTTGTCACATCTAATTCCGGAGCACCCGGAGGGTCAGTAAACGTCCGCATTAGAGGTGTCGGTACGGTTAATAATTCAGATCCACTTTATGTTGTAGATGGAATGCCTGTTAGTGATATTAATTATTTGAGCACATCAGATATTCAATCTATAGAAGTACTCAAAGATGCTTCTGCTACAGCTATTTACGGGTCTAGAGGTGCTAATGGTGTTGTATTAATAACAACAAAGAAAGGAAATGTAGGTAAAACCACAGTCACTTTAGACGCGTATTATGGTGTTAGTAAAATTCTTAATAATTTAGATCTTTTGTCTGGATCGGAATGGTACGACTTACAAACTGACATCAATAAAGTAAAAGAAGCTGCCGGATCAGGCGGATTTGATTTGACGAAAGTAAGTAGGAACACTTCAACAGACTGGATTGATCAGATTACACGTACAGCATCAGTGCAGAGTTATAGTGTTGGTATATCAGGCGGTCTTGCAGATGAATATATTTATAATACAGGTATTTCGTATATAAAGCAAGAAGGAACAATTAAAAAAACAGATTATGAACGTTTATCCGTTCGTCAAAATATCGAAAAAACAATAGTAAAGAAAATTTTGTCTTTCGGTACAAATGTAAATATATCTCAATCGGATGAAAATAGAATCCTCGAAGGAAGTAATACGGTTGGTATTATGAATTCGGCTATAAAATTGGAACCTGTTATTCCGGTGAAAAATGCAGATGGATCATATGGTTATTCTCCATATGTCGATTACAACAACCCTGTTGCAGATATAGATTATACAAATACTAAACGCAAAGTATTTAGCTTAGTCGGCAATATGTATGCTGATTGGAATATTATTCATGGATTGAAATTTAGGACTAGTTTTGGAGCTGATATAAGAAAAACTGATGACTATGACTTCTTGCCGGTCTACTATGTGTCAAGCTATCAACACAATGATATAAACAAAGTTACCCGTGGCTATACAAAATTCAATTCATACGTATGGGAAAATACGCTGACATATAGTAAAACATTTGCAGAAAAACATGCATTAACAGCATTAATAGGGTATACTAACGAATGGACAAGAACAGAAACATTAGAAGGTTCAAAAAAGAATACACCTAATGATGGTTTTGACTTACAATATCTTGATGCAGCACAAGATTCAGGTTCTGCGACAGCTACAGGAAAAGCTTATGAATCTTCTTTAATTTCTTATCTGGGACGTGTAAATTACGATTACGATGATAAATATTTGGTGACAGCTTCTATTCGTCGCGATGGTTCTTCTAGGTTTGGTAGCACCAATCGATATGGTAATTTTCCATCATTTGCTTTAGGTTGGAAATTGTCAAATGAAGACTTTTTTAAAAATATGAATCAAGGTTGGATCTCTTCTTTAAAACTAAGATTAGGATGGGGACGTATTGGTAATCAGAATATTGATAATTATATGTATCAAAACTTATTATCATCTAATATTCAATATTCATATCTTTTCGGGTCAGGTAGTGCACAAGAGCTTTATCAGGGAATTGTTGCAGTCAAGATGGGAAACAAAGATGTGAAGTGGGAGACAACAGAATCAACAAATATCGGTATAGATGCTAATTTATTTCAAGGACGTTTAGTATTCAGTGGAGAATATTATTCTAAAAATACTAAAGATATGTTGTTAAAAGCACCTATTCCTAATTATTGGGGATTTGAAGATGGTCCAGTGACAAATATTGGAACTGTGAGTAATAGAGGTATTGAGTTTAATGCTGAATGGCGTGATAAGATTGGCAGTTTTACATATAATGTAGGATTTAATATTTCAACTATTCGTAATAGAACTCCTAGTATTGGGGATGGGAGTCCTGTTCCAGGAGCACCGATTAGGAATGGTAATGCAACTAATACAAAAAATGGTTATCCTGTTGGTGCTTTTTATGGGTACAAAACAGATGGTTTGATCCAGACTGCAGAACAGTTAGCCGACGTTAAGACAAGACAACCAAATGCTGAGCTAGGAGATGTTGTCTTTGTTGATGTCGATGGAAATGGGAAATTAACGGATGCAGATAAGACAATGATAGGTAATCCGATTCCTGATTTTATTTATGGAATAAATCTTGGGGTTGGGTTCAAAGGCTTTGACCTGAATCTGCAATTGGGCGGAACATACGGGAACGACATATTTAATGCAATGCGTTACTTTACATATGACCTAGCATCTGGTACTAACAAAGATAGAGCAGTGTTAAACTATTGGACACCAACAAATACAAATACAGATATACCACGTTTGGCAGCCAAAGATTCAAATGATAATATGCGTATATCAGACCGATATGTCGAGAATGGAAGCTATTTACGATTGAGAAATGTACAATTAGGATATACACTTCCTGTTGCCTTAACTCGAAAGGCTGCAATGCAAAAAGTGAGAGTCTATGTGACAGGACAAAATCTGTTGACGTTTACAAGCTATAGCGGTGCTGACCCGGAAGTCGGACAAATTTCGGCTACTAACACTTTGAGCCGTGGTGTAGATATTGGTACATATCCACAAGCTATGACATTCATCGGTGGAGTTAGTATAACATTTTAATTAAAAAATTACAGAGATGAACATAAAAAAAATATTATACCTATTCATCGGCGCAAGTTTTTTATCGATGAATAGTTGTACAGATTTGGAAAAAGAAAGTCTGGGTACCCTGACAGTAGAGAGTTATTTCAGATCAGAAGATGATGCTTTTCAATCTGTAACGGCGGCCTATACCGACCTGAAAGATTATCGATACACATGGACACTTTGGGCTTTGGGAGATGTTCTGTCTGACGATGCCACTTATAGTGGTTCCGATGCGGATGTTACTAGCTATGCACGTATGGAATCTTATGACTACCCTGCTGATAATGGACGTATTTTGGGGCGTTACCAGATGTGTTACAGAGGGATAAGTAAAGCTAATCAGGCGATAGAAGGTATCAGCAAAATGGATGATGCTTTATTTTCGACTTATGATAAAGAAGCTCTTATTGGAGAAGCCTTATTCCTTCGTGGATACTTTTACCACGAGCTTGTAAAAGTCTTTGGCGGTGTTCCTCTTATTACCCATACAGCTACTACAGCAGATAAAGGACTTGTCAGAGCCTCTAAAGAAGAAGTGTACACACAGATTGAAGCTGACTTGACAAATGCAGCAAAAGTGTTGCCGACCAGAGCCGAAGTAAACTATGCCGAATATGCAGGCCGAATCACACAAGGTGCAGCCTATGCAATGTTATCTCGTGTTTATCTATTCGAACAAAAATACGATGAGGCTAAAAAAGCTGCATGGGAGGTGATTGATAGCCCCGATTATAAATTGGTTGATGATTATGGATATCAGTTTACTTTAGCCGGCGAACATTGCTCTGAATCTATATTAGAGATAAATCATTATAATTCACCGACACAATCTGCAGCAACAAATAATAATGGTAATTTCCATGTGTTGATGATGCTCCCCTTCGGGACAACATACGGATATGGTATCAATCAGCCACTTCCGGCTCTTGCTGCTGCATTTGATGAAATCGGGGATACAGAGCGCAAGGATGCAACCCTATTAACTCCAGCTGATCTTCAGGCTTGGGAGTCTCCAGCTGATTATGCAAAATTGGAACGTAACAGAACCGGGTATTATAATCAAAAGTATTACTTACCTCCGTCCGAGCGTTCAGTTGAAATTAGAAATAATCCGCTTAATATAAAATTGATACGTTTAGCAGAAGTTTATCTGAATTATGCAGAAGCATGTGTGAAAGGAACGACAAAAGATGAGGCATCAGCAAAAGTTTATTTGCATAAACTTCGTTTTAGAGTTGGCCTTTCAGATATTACTTCAACAGGTGACCAGCTGTATACAGATATAATAAAAGAGCGCAGATTAGAGTTAGCTATGGAAGGTTTTCGTTTCTGGGATGTTATCAGAGTTGGTTTGGCACCTACTTTATTTACCGGATTTACAGCCAATCGTGATGAAATATTGCCTATTCCACAAGACGAAATAGATAAAAACAATGGTAGTATAACTCAAAATCCAAGATAATAAATTATAATTAAACCAGAATCTTCTTATCCTGTAATAAAGATTGGAGCCGAACCTTCGGTCTTTATTACAGAATAATAGAAAAATATGTGCTAAAGCTCAAATGTAGGATTATATTAATGTAGTCTTAAGGGCTTTATATTTCGAATAAAATTTATTGTTGATATATTTGTTCTTTGGTAATTATTCCTAAAAGACAAAATCAAAGGATTGTATAATCACCAACATCTATGACTCCAATCACAATACTCATAATCATTATTTTATACTTTACCGTATTGTTCTGTATATCTTACATATCCGGGCATAAGGCAGATAATGCAGGTTTTTTCTCCGGCAATAAGAAATCTCCTTGGTATGTCGTAGCATTTGCTACAGTAGGTGCTGCTATATCGGGAGTTACTTTTGTTTCCGTTCCGGGAATGGTAGCTACAAGTAGTTTTTCTTATATGCAGATGGTTTTAGGATTTGCTGTTGGACAGTTTATTATAGCCTTTGTTCTCATTCCATTATTCTATAGAATGAATCTCGTATCTATTTATGAATATCTCGAAAATAGGTTTGGTATATCGACCTATAAAACCGGAGCATGGTTTTTCTTTATATCTAAGATGTTAGGAGCAGCCATTCGCCTGTTTGTTGTTTGTGTCGTTTTACAGCTATTGGTTTTCAGTCCGCTAGAGTTACCATTTATTCTCAATGTTTTATTCACAGTCGGGCTGGTTTGGCTCTATACATTTCGTGGAGGAGTAAAGTCTTTAATCTGGACCGACTCATTCAAAACATTTTGCCTTATCTTTTCTGTTGGTTTGTGCATATATTACATTGCTGGTAATTTACAATTTTCAGTCAAAGAAATGCTTACAGCTATTGATCATAGCACTATGTCAAAGACTTTTTTCTTTGATGATATCAATGATAAAAAGTATTTCTTCAAACAATTTTTTGCGGGTGTATTTACTGTTATTGCTACAACAGGGCTTGATCAGGATATGATGCAAAAAACGTTGAGCTGCAAAAATCCTCGCGATTCACAGAAAAATATGATAGTTGGCGGTGTTTTACAGATCTTCATTATCTTACTGTTTTTGATGTTGGGCGTTTTGCTCTACACATTCGCAGGTAATAATGGGATAGCTTTACCTGCCAAAGGAGATGAAGTATTTCCTTTCTTGGCCACACAAGGATATTTTCCTTCCATTGTTGGGTTTCTTTTCATCATCGGACTAGTATCAGCAGCCTATGCTGCTGCCGGATCTGCCCTGACAGCTCTGACTACGTCCTTTACGGTCGATATACTTGAGAGCCCAAAGAGGAAAAGTGAAGAAGAGATCGCAACTATTCGTACAAAAGTCCATATCGCAATGGCAATTGTGATGGGGTTGGTAATTATCGTTATCAATATATTGAATAATACATCAGTCATTGATACCGTCTACAAGCTCGCAAGCTATACTTATGGACCTATCTTAGGTTTGTTCATTTTTGGAATATTCACTAAGAAAAAAGTAAAAGACAGATACGTCCCGATAGTTGCTCTGGTTTCGCCTTTTGTCTGCTTCATATTTGACCTCAATTCCAAAACTTGGTTCAATGGGTATGAGTTCAGTCACGAACGGCTTATCCTGAATGCTCTTTTTACATTTGTCGGCTTATGTTTAATAATACAGAAAAAGCAAAATAATAATAACGAAATAAATAATAACGAATATAATGAAAGCGCAAATTAATTGTTTTATCCCATTTCAGAGTGCCTCACAGGCAGAAGAGTCGGTCTTGTCTCTCTCGTCATCTCAGCTAGTCAATAAGATATATTTATTGACTGACAATGATTGCCAAGAGGCAATAGATGGTTGTTCTACTATCCAGATAGACTCTATGCGAAGCACCTCTACCATTAAACAAATTGCGGCACATGCTGATGCCGAATATACCCTGATTTATACGAAATCAGCCGATTTGCGTATGGGGATGCTCGCACTAGATCGTATGATTCAGATCGCTAAAGATTCTGGGGCTGGTTTGGTATATGCAGACCATTATCAGATTGCAGGTGACGAAAAGAAGAACAATCCTGTCATAGCTTATCAGAAAGGAAGCTTGCGCGACGATTTCAACTTTGGATCGGTACTGATCTACAAAACGTCTGACTTAAAAACAGCAGTTGCTAAAATGAATCATGATTATAAATTTGCCGGGCTTTATGATTTGCGTCTAAGAGTTTCACAACAATCGGAATTAGTTCATATCAATGAATATTTATATACCGAGATAGAGAACGATACTCGTAAGAGTGGGGAGAAGATATTTGATTATGTAGATCCTAAAAATCGTGATATGCAAATTGAAATGGAGCAAGCTTGTACCGATCATCTTAAAACAATTGGAGGCTATTTAGCACCTAAATTTGCAAAAATAGATTTCGATAAGTCTGATTTTCAGTACGAAGCATCTGTAATTATTCCTGTTCGTAACCGCATACGCACTATTACTGATGCTATAAAATCAGTATTGAGCCAAAAGACTAATTTTAAGTTCAACCTGATAGTTGTAGATAACTATTCGACTGATGGGACAAGCGATGCTATTGACAAATTTGCAACAGATGACCGCCTTATACATGTAATACCGGATAATAAGGAGCTAGGTATTGGCGGTTGTTGGAATGCAGGAGTACATCATCCTCAATGTGGTAAATTTTCCGTTCAATTAGATAGTGACGATGTATATTCGGATGAAAATACGTTACAAAAAATAGTAGATGCTTTCTATGAGCAAAATTGTGCTATGGTAGTTGGTACATATATGCTAACTGATTTTGATATGAAGATGATACCTCCCGGCATTATCGACCACAAAGAATGGACACCCGATAATGGACGTAACAATGCTTTGCGTATCAATGGGCTAGGGGCACCACGTGCATTCTATACACCGGTGTTGAGAGATATTAAAGTGCCAAATACTAGTTATGGCGAAGATTATGCGTTAGGATTATATTTCTCTCGTGAATATCAGATTGGTCGAATCTATGATGTATTATATCTCTGCCGCCGTTGGGACGATAACTCGGATGCATCACTCGACATTGTAAAAATGAATGCACACAACACTTACAAAGATCGGATACGTACTTGGGAATTGGAGGCACGTATTGCGTTGAATAAAAAAGCAAATAATTAATTATGGAAGTTACATCTCAACAAATTATAGATTTACTTACCAGCCAATTGTCTGTGTGGAATTTGGCTCGGGCTAACTATGAGGCTCTTCAAAAAGTTGAGGTAAAAAAGATTGACTTTGGCGACTTTGCTATAAGCGTCCAATTCAATCCGGCGCGTATTCAATCATCCGCTGCTAAGGTAGATGCTAAAACAATACAAGAGCGTAAGTGTTTCCTTTGTCCAGCCAATCTTCCTGAAGTTCAGAAAGGAATTGATTACAAAAATAAATACCAGATATTGGTCAATCCATTTCCGATCTTTCCACAGCATTTTACCATCCCGTCTTATGATCATGTAGACCAGTTGATATTTGATCGATATGAGGATATGCTTGATTTGGCAAAATCGCTTGACAAATTCACAATCTTTTATAATGGACCTAAATGTGGAGCATCTGCTCCCGATCATGCCCATTTTCAGGCAGGCAACAAAGGTTTCCTTCCTATCGAACAAGATGTGGATATATTGAATAAAACAATTGTGAAAAATGAGGATGGTTTATTAGTCTATACTATTCCAAACTACTTGCGCAATGGTTTATTTATAGAGTCTACAGATAAGGACAAAGCGGTTAATTTCTTTAAGCATCTTTATGCTTTACTCCATATCCCCGAAGGAGAGAAAGAACCCATGATGAATATCGTTACCTGGTACGATAGCCGGAAATGGTATAGCTCTATTATCCCAAGAGCCAAACATCGTCCCGAATGCTTCTCTGCAGAAGGCGATGCGAATATTCTCATAAGTCCCGCATCAGTAGATATGGGTGGTGTATTGATTACTCCTCTTGAGAAGGATTTTAAGAAAATAAGAAGGCAAGACATTTCAAATATATTTGAGGAAGTCTGTATTGATAATACAAGATTGAAGGAAATCATAAACCAAATAAAAACAGTCTAATCCTATGGAACCTAAAGTTAGTGTTGGTATTTTATGGTATAAAAAAATAACATTTTTGCTCAATAGCCCGTATATCTGTCAGGATCAATTGATAGAAGGAGAGAATATAGTTTCGTGGAAGAATGGAAAAATAGCATGGAATGGAAAATTATATGATGAACTTCTTTTCGAGCCGAAAGAAGACAATGCTTCATTTACATTAAAAGATGTAACTATTGGAATCAATTTCCATTGGGAGCGTAAAGAAGATCAGGTATTTCAAGGAGCATTGAAACTTGTTGTGTCTAACGATACCATAACAGCTATCAATCTGATTAAAGTAGAGGACTATCTGACAAGTGTTATCTCGTCCGAAATGAGTCCGACAGCCTCGCTCCAATTACTAAAAGCACATGCAGTTATTTCACGTAGTTGGTTATTGGCACAGATCGAAAAGAATAAGGAGATAGTTTCGAATAAAGAAATATATACAGCCTTTACCGAAACCGATATGGAGTTGATCCGATGGTATGATAGGGAAGACCACACATTGTTTGATGTTTGTGCCGACGATCATTGCCAGCGCTATCAGGGAATCACTCGTGCTTCTACCAACATCAATATAGTGAAACAAGCTATAAAAGAAACTTATGGGGAGGTATTAAAATCGGAAGAACGAATATGTGATGCTCGTTTTTCGAAATGCTGTGGAGGGGTTGTAGAAGAATTTCAAAACTGTTGGGAAGATATAAAATTTCCCTATCTGGTAAAGCTTCGTGATAGTGAGAATTCGAAAGATGTTCCGGATCTCACACAAGAACAAGAATCCATAAAATGGATACACACACGTCCGGATGCATTCTGTAATACACAAGACAAAAAAATATTGGGACAAGTATTGAATAATTACGATCAGGAGACAACTGATTTCTATCGTTGGTCGGTAATTTATTCTCAAGAAGAATTATCTGCCTTGGTACTAAATCGTTCAGGAATAGATTTCGGGTTGATCGAAGAACTTATTCCAATAGAGCGTGGTACATCGGGGCGTTTAATAAAAATGAAAATAGTGGGGTCTAAGAAAACCTTAATTATCGGAAAAGAATTAGAAATAAGACGTATTCTGTCCCAATCGCACTTATATAGTTCAGCCTATACTGTCGACAAAAAAGATGGCAAATTTATTCTTACTGGTGCCGGTTGGGGGCATGGTGTAGGACTTTGCCAAATAGGTGCTGCTGTGATGGGCGAAAAAGGATATACCTATAGCGAAATATTGTTGCATTATTATGTTGGTGCAACTATAGACAAATTATACTAATCAAAGATATTGCTATGAAAGAAAGAACAAAGTCGCCGTGGGCATGGATACCATCGCTCTATCTGGCAGAAGGATTGCCTTACGTTGCTGTAATGACCATATCGGTTATTATGTACAAACGGATGGGTATATCCAACACCGATATAGCATTGTATACTAGTTGGCTCTATTTGCCATGGGTTATTAAGCCTTTCTGGAGTCCTTTTGTGGATATTCTCAAAACCAAGCGTTGGTGGATTGTGACTATGCAGTTGCTCATCGGAGCAGGCTTTGCCGGAATAGCATTTACAATACCTTTACCTTTCTTCTTTCAGGGTACATTGGCTTTCTTTTGGCTATTGGCTTTCAGTTCGGCTACACACGATATTGCTGCGGACGGTTTCTATATGTTGGGGCTCGATACCAATCAACAGGCCAAATATGTTGGCATTCGCAGTACATTCTATCGTATAGCTACCATTATGGGGCAAGGGATCTTAATTATCCTTGCCGGGTTTCTGGAGAGTACATCAGGTGTAGAACCTATGAAGTTGACAGTCGATGCATCACCTCAATACATTCATTCTAATCTAATCTTACCTTCGGTTGATAATAGTGTTGTCTCAGAAGGAGAATTACACTTTATAACAGATAAAGATGTGATTCAACTCAGTACAAATGGCATCAATAAGGACTCTTTACAACTCTTTTTAGAGCAAGTTTCAAAACTGAACCATGATAATGGTTTTGTAATAAAAGAAGATAAGATTACAAGTGAAACAGAAGCCGGTTGGTGGACTAATTCTGTATCACAACCTCTAGGCAACTGGGTTCAAAGCAATTTTGGAGAGAAAAGAACTGTTGTGGTTTCTGATAAGGTTGGCGATGTTGCCATTGTTGCCATCCGCCTTTCGCAACAGCCCGAGCATGGTAAAGAAATGGTATTGAATACAACTCTCAATAATGGAGATAAGAGTATATCTCTAATACTTGGTGACCGTTTAGCATTTAACGAACACAATTGGAATAAACCTGCATATATTGTTTTCCAAGCTGACCCTAAATTGATTCTAGCTTCCAGTGCCGAATATAAAGGATTGTCTGGCAATATTCCTTTTGCTTGGTCTATAACTTTCTTTGTATTGGCGGGATTGTTTATCGTATTTAGTTTCTGGCATCGTTTTAGTTTACCAAAACCGGCATCAGATAGTGCTCATTCGGGTATGACGGCATCTTCTATTATGAAGGAGTTCTTAACAACCTTCAAGGCTTTCTTCAAGAAACCACAAGTAGGTATCGCTATCTTTTTTATGCTTACATTTCGTTTCTCGGAAGCACAATTGTTGAAATTAATAAATCCTTTTCTTCTCGATTCCAGAGAGATTGGTGGACTTGGGCTTACTACAGGCGAAGTTGGCTTAGTGTATGGAACTGTGGGGATTATCGGACTTACTATCGGAGGAATTATTGGTGGTGTGGTAGCTGCTAAGGGTGGATTGAAAAAGTGGCTTTGGCCAATGACATTGAGTATGCTATTGACTATTGCAACTTTTATATATTTGAGTTTCTCGCAAACAGATAGCTTGTTAATCATCAATATATGTGTTTTTATAGAACAGTTTGGTTATGGTTTTGGCTTTACGGCATATATGCTCTATTTGATGTATTTTTCCGAAGGAGAGCACAAAACAGCCCATTATGCTTTCTGTACAGGCTTTATGGCTTTGGGGATGATGATTCCGGGAATGTTTGCCGGATGGTTGCAAGAACTGTTAGGATATAACCATTTTTTCATCTGGGTGATGATTTGCAGTATAATTCCTATTATTGCTGTTATGTTGCTGAAGATAGATCCTAGCTATGGAAAAGCGAAAGAAAAAATAGAAGAATAGTCTGAAAGAAAAAATAGAAAAATGACGAAAAAAAACATAATTATATTATTCTTATTCAGTTTTTTATCGATACAGTTTTTTGCACAAAAGATTTCAATCAAAACAGGTATTGAAGTTCTGAAAGAGCAAAAATTTAAAGTATTAGAGGGCAAACGTGTCGGTCTGATAACAAACCCGACCGGGGTGGATAATGCTATGAAATCGACAATCGATATTCTGAACGAAGCCTCCAACGTACAATTAGTTGCACTATTTGCTCCCGAGCATGGTGTCAGAGGCGACGCCCATGCAGGTGATCCTGTTGATAATGTTATTGATTCTAAAACAGGACTACCCGTATATTCGTTACATGGAAAGACGAAAATTCCTACGCCCGAAATGTTGAGCGGTATTGATGTCTTGGTTTATGACATTCAAGACATCGGTTGCCGCTCGTTTACATATATCAGTACGATGGGCTTGGCTATGCAAGCTGCAGCAGAAAATAATGTTGAGTTTATAGTACTTGATAGACCAAATCCTTTAGGAGGGCTAAAAGTTGAGGGTGGGCTGGTCGAAGATGGTTTTATATCTTTTGTCAGTCAGTTCAAAATACCATATCTCTATGGTCTGACTTGTGGGGAATTAGCCCAATTGCTAAATGGCGAAAAGATGTTGACTAAACAATGTAAATTACATATTGTGAAGATGAAAGGATGGAAGCGAAAAATGACTTACGATCAGACCGGGTTACAATGGATTCCCTCTTCACCACACATTCCACAGCCAATATCCGCCATTTTCTATCCCGTGTCAGGCATATTGGGTGAGTTTGGATATATTTCTATTGGCGTTGGTTATACAATTCCATTCCAGATGTTTGCTGCCGAGTGGATTAATGCAAATGATCTGGCAGCTAATATGAACCGATTAGGCCTGCCTGGTCTACATTTCAGACCTATTTATCTAAAGCCCTTCTATTCAGTAGGGCAGGGTAAACAGCTAGAAGGAGTGCAGGTGCATATAATGGATTATAAAAAAGCCCGTTTGTCAGAAATTCAATTTTATGTGATGCAGGAAATTGCTCAATTATATCCTGATAAGGCTGTTTTTAATAATGCAGATAGCAAACGTTTCCGTATGTTTGACCAAGTATCGGGTAGCGACTATGTTCGTCTGATGTTTTCAAAAAATAATAAATTTGAAGATATTCAGGACTTTTGGTATAAGGATGTTGAGCCTTTTACTAAAACGTCAAAAAAATATCATTTGTATAAATGAAAAAGGACTAACTATAAAAAATAAATCTATAACTATATGATACTACTTGCAGATGGAGGCTCTACCAAAGTTGATTGGCGTTTGGTCGAGTCAGGAGAAGAAATTAAGCAAATTTTCACGAAAGGAGCGAATCCCTTTTTTCGGACAAGCGAAGAAATTAGTCAAGAAATAAAAACAGACTTATTACCTCTCTTAGGTGGAAATAAAATAGATGCTGTTTATTTTTTTGGAGCAGGTTGTGCTTTTCCCGAAAAAAATAAAATTGTGGAAACAGCTATCAGGGATAATATAAATGCTCCTATTGTTGAGGTCAATAGTGACCTGTTAGCCGCTGCCCGTGGTTTATGTGGACATAGTAAAGGCATAGCTTGTATTTTGGGAACTGGCTCTAACTCTTGCTTCTATGATGGGAATTCTATTACAGAGAATGTTTCACCATTAGGTTATATATTAGGAGACGAAGGTAGTGGTGCAGTTTTGGGACGTTTGTTGGTTGGGGCATGCCTTAAGAATCAATTAACAGCAGGGCTTAAAGAAGCTTTTCTAGAACAGTATAAATTAACTCCCGCTGAAATATTGGATAAAGTATACAAACAGCCGATGGCAAATCGTTTCTTAGCCGGATTATCTCCATTTCTTTTACAGCATATCGAGGATAGAACTGTATATTTGATCGTATATAAGGCCTTTAAAGATTTCTTTGTAAAGAATGTGATGCAATATGACTATAAAAATAATCTTGTGAATTTTACTGGCTCCGTTGCATATTACTATAAGAATGTATTAATTGCTGTTGCGACAGATCTAGGAATCAGAGTAGGAAATATAACACCCTCACCAATGGAAGGTTTGATCAATTATTATAAAAGATAAAAACATGGCATTTGTAAAAATAACAGAACAATCATCATTATATAATGACTTGGAACAAAAGTCTATTCACGAGATATTAACTGATATTAATACCGAAGATCAAAAGGTTGTCGTTGCCGTAGGTCAGGCAATACCTCAGATCGAGAAATTAGTATCACAGATTGTACCCCGTATGCAACAAGGTGGGCGGATTTTTTATATGGGAGCTGGTACTAGTGGGCGTTTAGGCGTTTTGGATGCTTCCGAAATTCCTCCTACATTTGGTATGCCACCTACATTGGTTGTTGGTCTGATAGCAGGTGGAGACACAGCACTTCGGAACCCTGTCGAAAAGGCTGAAGACAATATGGAAAGAGGTTGGCAGGAATTACAGGAGCATAACATAACAGACAAAGATACTGTAATCGGAATTGCAGCATCGGGAACAACGCCTTATGTGATTGGTGCATTGAGAGAAGCTCGTAAAAATGGAATTCTGACAGCTTCTATATCAAGCAATCCTGATTCACCTATAGCTCAAGAAGCTGATATTGCTATCGAGATGATTGTCGGTCCCGAATATGTGACTGGCAGCTCACGAATGAAATCGGGTACCGGACAAAAAATGATACTTAATATGATTACAACTTCTACTATGATTAAGTTAGGTCGGGTGAAAGGTAATCGTATGGTAAATATGCAGTTGTCGAATGCAAAACTTGTAGATCGTGGTACACGAATGATTGTTGATGAACTTGGATTGGATTATGAACAAGCCAATAGGCTTCTACTGCTACATGGTTCTGTAAAGAATGCTGTAGATGCTTATAGATCTGAGAATAAATAGAACTTTATTGAAGTAATTTTATTTATTTATCTTAAATCGAAGTATACTATTTGTATCTTTTGGAGTATTGCTTAGCCGAATATGTGTTTAAATGATATCAGAAATGAAAAAAGGTATTTATCTCATTGTTATCTTATTTTTTATTTGTGTGCCTTTTGGAATAGAACTCCAAGCACAAAATATATCTAAAGAAGTACAGCAAAAAATTGGTGCATATCTGACTTTGACTGTGCAAAAAAAGACGTATGTAGATAAAGTACGTATAGATTCTATAATTGAAGATAAAAAAAATCTTCGGATTTATGCAAATGCAACTTTATCCTATATGTTGTTCCGGGAAGATGATGTGAAAAATATATATGTAGGTATAAAGTCATTATTACCCCCAAAGTATAAAGATTACAAGTTAGAACTTTATACAGATTCGTATAAGATAGATGATTATGTCCCATATGGACGTAAAGAACAACCCGTAAGTGAGGTCGACAAACCTTTGTTGACCAAAATGTCAACACCGGTAAAAATATCTAAAGGGCTTAATGGTAAACATATTGCTTTATGGCAAAGTCATGGTTGGTATTACGAGCAGAAATTGACCCGTTGGGAATGGCAGAGAGCCCGTCTGTTCCATACAGTAGAGGACTTATATACACAGAGCTATGTATTGCCATATTTAGTTCCGATGCTGGAAAATGCCGGAGCTAATGTATTACTCCCTCGCGAAAGAGATGTACAGCATCATGAAATAATTATAGATGAGGACAAAAGTACAGGTAGTTCTATTTTTAGAAAAACAGTAGGAAAAGAAGACTGGACAAAAGGAAGTGGTGTTGGTTTTGCAAACTTGAAAGAATTTTATCTCGATGGAGAGAATCCTTTCAAAGCAGGAGATTTTTTACAAGGAAAAACCATAGCGAAAGGTAAAGAGAGCTTGTGTGAATGGATACCAGATATTCCAGAAAAAGGACAATATGCTGTTTATGTTTCTTATCAGTCGTTGACAAATAGTGCCGACGATGCTTTATATACGGTCTATCATCAAGGAGGTACAACTCAGTTCAAAATCAACCAGACAATGGGTGGGGGCACTTGGATATATTTGGGTTCTTTTACTTTTGCTACAGGAGTGAATGAAAACTGTAAAGTGATATTAACTAATAAAAGTGATAAGTCTGGAAGAATCGTTACAGCAGATGCAGTTAAAATAGGAGGAGGAATGGGAAATATTGCCCGTTTGCCTCATGAGAGTGGAATTGTATCAGAAAATGTTAAAAGTTCTGATACATTGGTCACAGATAAGCTTGCAAAATTACCAAAAATTAATTTTGTCCCTGAAACGAGTGGCTATCCACGTTATACTGAGGCGGCACGTTATTGGTTACAATGGGCAGGGGCTCCGGATAGTGTTTATAACAAAAGTGGGAGCACAAACGATTATACGGACGATTATCAAAGCCGGGGATTTTGGGTCAATTATATTGCCGGAGGTTCTCCTGTTCTCCCGAATAGAGAAGGCTTAAATATTCCTATCGATTTGGCAATGGCATTCCATACAGATGCAGGTACTACACCTAATGATTCCATAATAGGGACACTTGGTATATGTATGACTCATACAAATGATGGCAAGTTCGAGAATGGTAAATCTCGTTTGGCTTCTCGTTATCTGGCAGATCAAATAATGGATGAGATAGTGAAAGATATAAGACGTGATTTTGACCCCGACTGGACATTGCGTCCTCTATGGAATAAGTCGTATGCCGAAGCTCGTATACCTGATGTACCAACGATGTTATTAGAATTACTATCTCATCAAAATTTTGCAGATATGCGTTATGGGCTTGATCCCCGATTCCAGTTTACAGTTAGTCGGTCTGTCTACAAAGGGATGCTAAAGTTCATATCCAATCAATATGGTTATGATTATGTTGTACAACCATTACCTGTGAGTCATTTCACTACAAAATTCGTAGATACTGACCAAGTTGAATTGCAATGGCAGCCAACAGACGATATATCAGAACCAACTGCAAAAGCGAAAGAATATATTGTGTATACACGTATTGGAGATCAGGATTTTGATAATGGGATTAAAGTTTCAGGTACATCTGTAAAAATGAACATCAGGAAAGACCAGATATATAGTTACAAAGTAACAGCCGCTAATGAAGGAGGGGAAAGTTTCCCTTCCGAAATACTATCAGTATGTCGTAATTCGAAAGAGTTAGGTACTGTTCTTATTGTAAATGGTTTTTATCGCCTTTCTGCACCATTTTCTTTTGATACAGACGATAGTATAGCCGGATTTGTAGATTTAGTTGATCATGGAGTTCCTTATAAGAATCAATATAACTATACTGGCAGTCAATATGAATTTCGGCGTAATATACCATGGATAGATGATGATGCTCCCGGTTTTGGAGCAAGCAATGCAGATTTTGAAACATCAATTGTTGCAGGTAATACATTCGATTATCCGTTCGTACATGGTTCAGCAATAGCCAATAGTGGATATTCTTTTGTGTCGTGTAGTAATATGTCTGTAATGGACGATCTAATCGATCTGAAAGATTATAAGTTAGTTGATCTTATTTTGGGAAAACAAAGACAAACAAAAATAGGCAGAGGTGTGCATGAGTCTCAGTTTAAAACATTCCCGCAAAGTTTACAAGCTAGGATAACAGAGTATTGTAATCAGGGAGGAAATATTTTTATAAGTGGTTCTTTTGTTGCTACAGATCTTTGGGAGTCTGAACAGCCACTGGTTGATGACCAAAAGTTTGCAACTGACGTTTTAAAATATCAATGGCGTGTCGGGCAGGCAGCTGTAAAAGGACATGTAAAAAGTGTGGCTTCGCCATATCCCGCCTTGTCAGGAAATTATTCATACTACAATAAACTAAATCCGATATCTTATGCTGTTGAGGCTCCTGATGCTTTAGAGCCAGTCGGCGAGAGTAGTTTTACTATATTTCGGTATTCAGAAAATAACCTAAGTGCCGGTGTTGCTTCTGCCGGAATCTATAAAACTTGTGTTTTAGGATTTCCTTTCGAATCTGTGATGGATGAGAGGGAAAGAAATGAATTGATGGGCAATATCTTATTTTTCATGTTTTATAAAGAAACAATAAAATGATTGTGTCTTTTTGATGATGTTGGTTGACAAAATAATTCATCTTGTTTATTTATAGAATTAATAAAAGTTAATTTGTCGTTTTTTTGGTCTATATTTGTAAAATATAGACTTGGTTATTGTGTTAAGTTTTTAGAAATAGACTCTTTCATTAATTTTTTAGTTTGAATTATTAAATAGATATTATTCTATTAAATAGAATTTTAGTAGATATTTAATAATTAGACTCAAATTATAAATATTACTAGTGGTCATTCCTTTTTGTTTTTCGATTATTAAATATAATATTAGATATCTAAGTTTTGCTATATCTATATTGTTGCCTTACATCTGTTTAGGACAGGGTGCATATAATTCTGACTCTTATTCTTATGGGCTGGCATTTAAGTCGCATGAAGTAAATAAAGATGAGCGCACATCTCTCAATCTTACTCCTGTCAAAAATGCATTAGATACAGACTTTACTTTGGAGTTTGATTTAAAATTGATAGATATCTGGGATTCTTATGGTTATGTGTTTCGGATAGTAGCTAATGATTCTACAAGTATAGACATGACATCTTTTCTAAGAGAACAAAAACTAAATTTTATAATAAACAATACACAAAAGAATAAGCATATCTCAGAATTTAAGATTCTGGAAGATTTTCCTCGGAAAGATTGGATTCACATTGTTTTGAAAAAAGAGAAATCCTTAGTTAAATATTCTGTAGCCGGGAAGGAAACTATTTTGAGCGAAGACCTTACTGATTTTAGTGTCGATAAGATATTTTTTGGTGCTAATAAATATAAATCGTTTTTTACATCTGATGTGCCACCCATGATTGTAAAAAATATACTTATAAAGAATCAGTATGGTGATATAGTTCGAAACTGGCGTTTGGACAAGCACGGAGATAACTTTGTAAAAGATAATGTAGGAGGCTACTTAGCAGTAGTCGAAAACCCTATATGGGAGATTGATTATCATGTGAAATGGAAAGAAGTACAATCTTTAATCCTTACTCGTGCATATCCGCAGGTAACGACAGATTCTATTGGGGGGCGTGTGTTTGTGGCAATACCTGATAGCCTTTATATTATTGATGTAAAATACCAGCTTGTAAAACGGCTGAAAGTAAATAAAGGAAATTCATTCAGAGGGCCTTCCAGCTATCTTATTTATGATTATAAACGTGATAGGTTAATTTCTTATAATGTCAATCAACCTAGGTTATTGACCTATGATTTTGAAACAAATAGTTGGTCTGGAGACCCAGACAATAATTATCAACATATCCAGCATCATAACCGAATGATTGATCCAAATTCTAATCAATTAATTGTATTTGGAGGTTATGGAAATTATACTTACAAATCGGAGTGGTTAACTCATAACTTAGATGATGGCAATTGGACTAAAGCAAGCTTTATTGATGATATTGCCCCCCGCTATTTAGCAGCATCAGGTTATCTTGGGAATAATAAAATGTTAGTTTTCGGTGGTTATGGCTGTCAGTCGGGAATACAAGAAGTCGGGGCTCGGAATTATTATGATATCTGGCAAATTGATTTGACAGACCATAAGAGGCAACGGCTTGGAGAGATAGAATGGCCAGATAGCCATTATACTTTTAGTAATTCGATGATTATTGATCAACCTGATAATAAATTTTATGCATTAAGCTATCGAAATGATGAATATAGGACTAGTTTGAAGCTTTTTTCGGTCAGTTTGAAAGATATGAGTTATTATGTATATGAAGATTCTATTCCATATAATTTTCATGATACAGAATCATTTTGTGATTTATTTCTTCATCAGAAGAATACCTTATATGCTGTTGTATCTCAAAAAATAGATGATAGACGATATCAAGTCAGTATCCATTCTCTTCTATTCCCTCCATTATCTCAAGCTGATGTCTTACAATCTGAAAACACAGATTATGAGATTGAAACTATAATCATAGGATTACTCTTTGTGGGCTTAGCAGTTGGAGCTATTTTCTTTGTATATCATTATTATCACAAAAAGAGCAAAATGTCTTTAGCTACGGATAACTCTTTATTGCAAAATATAACTTTGGGTATTCCTCAAAATGAAGAACCACAAGTTGACAGAACACGACTGTCATCTGTCTTATTATTAGGTAACTTTGAAATATTTGATAAAGAGGGTAACGATATGCTTTGGCATTTCTCTCCAATAACAAAGCAAATCTTATTGTTCTGTTTGTTAGAATCTGTTACTACCGGAAAAGGTGTCACATCAGATGATTTAGATAATGAGTTTTGGCCTGATATGGATAAATCTAAAGCAACTAATAATAGAAATGTCAATATTCGCAAGCTAAGACTTTTATTACAAGAAATTGGCAATGTAACATTGGTTAGAGATAAAAATTATTGGAGAATAGAGGTTGGTGCTGGTAGTTTTTGTGACTATCAGGAAATAATGGTTTTACTTAACAAAGTCAAATACACCAGTCATATTGATAAAAAAACAATAGAGGAAATTATTTCTTTAGGTTTGGCTGGTGCACTCCTCCCCAATGTGGACTTTGGTTGGGTAGATAAATACAAGGCAGAATATTCTTCTCTATTAATCGACACATTGATGAGTGCAACAAGTAGTATAGATATAAAATCAGATTTAAAATTACTTGTCAATCTTAGTGAAGTTATTTTATTACATGATAGTATTGATGAGGATGCTATCCAGATCAAATGCCGAAGTTTATATCTTCTCGGTCAGAAAGGTTTGTCGAAACAAACCTACAATAGATACTGTTCAGATTACAAACTTATCTTAAATGAAGATCCAAATCTGAGGTATGAAGACATCATTAAAATATAAAAACTTATAGTCAATTTATCTCTTTAGTCAAAAAGGCTTATCATAACTATGATAAGCCTTTTTTGATTTTGATTACTTGTTGCAAAACTGTTAAATATTGGATTTGTCTATAAGTTTTATTAAGAAAAATAAACTATTAATAGGTTTGTTAATAGCTTTATTAATAGCCTGTAGATATATTTGTTGGCAGATTGAGCGGTCATTATACAATAAGCTATCTCTTAATCTAATACAATATTTGGAAATCATAAGATAAAATAAAAGTAGTAGTACTTGGTGGATACTTAGCTTATTCCTGCTTTTATAGAGCAACCTGAAAGCTAATAATATTTACTAATTCGAATTGAATAATGAAGCTCGTTTTTGGATATACACACTTAATTTCAAGTAAGGAGTAAGAGACTATAATCTTACAGTTTCTTGCTCCTTAACTAATATGAAAAAGAAAAACAATCAGTAATATAATAATATAATGAATCTTAAAATCTACTTGAAAGGAGCTATTGTTATAGCTCTTATGGCTATGCCTTTATCTAAACTTTTAGCCGACACCACTCGCGAACCTATTGACTATGTGAATATCCTGACAGGAACACTCTCTAAATTTGAATTGTCAACCGGGAATACGTATCCGGCTATAGCACGTCCTTGGGGTATGAATTTTTGGTCACCTCAGACAGGCAATATGGGAGATGGATGGATGTATACATATACGGCCGACAAAATAAAAGGGTTCAAGCAAACACATCAACCTAGTCCGTGGATGAATGATTATGGGCAATTCTCATTAATGCCAATTACCGGAAAAGTAGTATTCGATCAGGAAAAACGTGCAAGTTGGTTTTCGCACAAAGCCGAAGTTGCCAAACCACATTATTATAAAGTTTACTTAGCAGATCATGATGTTACTACAGAGATTACTCCCACAGATAGAGCTGCCATGTTTCGCTTTACATTTCCCGAAACAGATAAAGCTTATGTTATAATTGACGCTTTCGATAGAGGTTCATATGTTCAGATACTTCCAACGGAAAACAAAATAATAGGATATACTACCCGAAATAGTGGGGGTGTACCGGATAATTTCAAAAACTATTTTGTTATTGTTTTTGATAAACCTTTCACCTACCAGTCAGTAGTCAAAGATGGTGAAATCCACCGTGGAGAATTAGAGGCAAATGAAAATCATGCAGGAGCCATTATTGGCTTTTCTACCCGGAAGGGAGAACAAGTCCATGCGCGCGTTGCATCTTCATTTATTAGTTATGCCCAAGCAGAATTGAATTTGCAAGAATTGGGAACAGGTTCATTCGATCAGATTGTCGATAATGGACGTGCCGTATGGAATGATGTATTAGGAAAAATAGAAGTAGAAGATGACAACTATGAGAACTTATGCACATTCTATTCTTGTTTTTATCGTTCCGTTTTGTTTCCACGTAGTTTTTACGAAATAGATGAAAATAAACAAATTGTTCACTATAGCCCCTATAACGGACAAGTACTTCCAGGATATATGTTTACAGATACCGGGTTCTGGGACACCTTCCGTTGTTTATTTCCATTCCTGAATCTTGTTTACCCTTCCATGAATCAAAAAATGCAAGAAGGCTTAGCGAATGCATACAAAGAAAGCGGTTTTCTTCCTGAATGGGCAAGTCCGGGCCATCGTGGTATTATGGTTGGTAATAATTCAGCATCAGTAGTTGCAGATGCATACATAAAAGGTCTGAGAGGATATGATATTGAAACATTATGGGAAGCATTAAAACATGGGGCTAATAATGTACATCCAAAAGTAAGAGCTTCTGGTAGAGAAGGATATCAGCTCTATAATGAATATGGATATATACCATGCGATGCAGGTATAAGTCAAAATATAGCTAGAACATTAGAATATGCGTACGACGATTGGACGATCTATAAGCTTGGAAAAACATTGAATAAGCCTGCTTCCGAAATAGATATTTATGCTCAACGTGCAATGAATTATAAAAATGTATATGATTCAGAGTCTAAACTAATGAGAGGGAAACAAAAAGATGGGAAATTTCGGACTCCATTCGATCCTGTAGATTGGGGTTATGACTATACAGAAGGAAATGCATGGCATTATAGCTGGTCAGTATTCCACGACCCACAAGGGCTAATCGATTTGATGGGAGGTAAAAAAGAATTCAATGCAATGTTAGATTCTGTATTTATTGTTCCCGGATCACTAGGAATGAAAAGCCGCTCTATGATTCATGAAATGCGTGAAATGCAAGTGATGAATATGGGACAATATGCACATGGTAATCAGCCTATTCAACATATGATTTATTTATATAACTACTCGTCAGAGCCTTGGAAAGCCCAATATTGGGTACGTGAAGTTATGGATAAATTATATACACCTAATCCGGATGGGTATTGTGGCGATGAAGATAATGGACAAACATCCGCTTGGTATGTATTCTCTGCTATGGGATTCTATCCAGTATGTCCTGCCACAGACCAATATATATTGGGATCTCCATTATTTAAATCAGTTAAAGTAAATCTTGAAAATGGAAAACAAATTCTGATTAAATCTTCAAATAATAACTCTCATAACAGATATGTGTCTTCATTGAAGATAAATGGGAAAAACTATACAAAAAACTACTTGATACATGAAGATTTGATGCGGGGAGCATCCATTCAGTTTGAAATGTCTCCTGCACCTAACAAGAAAAGAGGAATATTAGATACAGATCTACCTTATTCATTCTCTAGTGAATTAAAAAGTCAAAAATAACTATTAACCCTTAAATTATTTCTATGATATGACGTGAATGAAATGTGTGCTTGACAAAAAAAGTATTAATAAAACCGAATTCTAGTTCTTACGAATATGAAAAATGAAACAAAAAAATTAAAAACAAGAATCAAATTCTGTCTGATTCTTTGTGCTATGGTTTTTCTTTACCCCGAGAATACCTTGCATGCAACAAATGAGGTAGCTACAATAAAAGATGTAGACCAGTCCTCTGTTACTATTACTGGTTTTGTCCATGATGCTAATAATGAACCCTTAATTGGGGTAACAGTATCAGTCAAAGGAACAAATAAAGCAACAATGACTGATATAGATGGGAAATTTACAATTTCAGTTCCCAATGGAAATACAATTTTAGAATTTACTTATGTTGGCTTCGATAAGCAGACAATTACTCTGGATGGTAGAACCAGCATAGATATTGAACTCAAAGAAGATACTAAAGCTCTAGATGAAGTAGTAGTGGTAGGATATGGTTCCATGAAAAGATCAGAAGTTGCTACAGCTATTTCAACATTAAAACCAAAAGATTTCAATAGTGGAGGAGCTTCAGGCCGTGATGTCAGAAGTTTATTAGAAGGTCGTGTAGCTGGTTTGTCTGTGACACGTACTGGGGGAAGTTCTCCTACAGATGGTGTTGCAGTACAGTTAAGAGGTGTAGTTTCCATAAATGGGAGCAAATCACCATTAATTATTATTGATGGAATACCGGGAGGAAACCTGAATCTACTTCAGCCGGGAGACGTAGAATCTATTGAAGTATTGAAAGATGGGTCAGCTGCTGCAATATACGGATCAAGTGCAAATGCCGGAGTTATTATAATCACTACAAAGAAGGGGAACAAGGGTACTACAAAATTTGAGTACTCAAATTACTTTACAAGATATTATAAGGCAAATACCCCTAAATTTATGAATGCCGAAGAGTATAGATCAGCAATGGCATCTTTAGGATATAATTCAAGTAGTTATGATAGAGGGGGCAGTTCCAATATGTATGACGAATTGATAGACAAAAATAATCTTTCACAGAATCATAATCTGGCAGTGTCCGGAGGATCAGAATCGACCTCATACCGTGCATCTTTATTCTATGGAGACCTTAGTGGAATTGCTAAAGCTAATACTAGGGAACAATGGGGTGGACGTTTCTCTTTAACGTCGAAAGGTTTAAATAATATGTTGACATTGCAATCGAATTTGTCTTCTATTCAAGAAAATATGAATAAGCTCGGGAATTCAGGTTGGGAGTCGGCGTTAAGAGCTAATCCAACTAACCCGATATATAATTCAGATGGGACTTTTTATGAAGATGCATCTTCGGATGAAAATAAATTGGCACGTTTGTCTCAACAAAAAAGTAGACGATATGAGACAACAACAGCCTTAGACTCTAAGTTGATATTCGAGCCGATCAAAGATCTGAAGTTTTCTATCTTTGGTACTATAACCCGTAATAGCTTCGACGACAATATATACTACAATAAAGATTCCAGAACCTCAATTGATAGTTATAATAGCGGAGGTTATGCGTATAAATATCATTATGCAAAAAATAGTAGTGCCGTAGAGCCAACTATCGAATATTCAAAATTATTTTTGGATAAGCATAAAATATCGGCCGTTGGAGGGTATAGTTACCAATATAAAGTATGGGAAGAATTTTCAGCATCTAACTCAGGATTTCTTAATGATGCAACAGAAGAAAATGATTTAGGAGCCGGAAGTTATTTGACAGAGGGAAAAGCCAGTATGGGTAGCAATAAGGAAGATGAAACCTTAGTTGCATTCTTTGGACGTTTAAACTATGTGTTTAATGACAAATATATTGCACAAGTATCTATCCGTAGAGAAGGTTCTTCGAAGTTTGGAGCTAATAACAAATGGGGTAATTTTCCATCAGTTTCTTTAGCATGGAATGTGTCTCATGAAGACTTCATGAAATCTATCCCAACTCTATCCAATTTAAAATTAAGAGTCGGGTATGGAGAAACAGGAAACTCTGGAATAGATCCTTACCAATCTATGGCAACACTAGGCACTGGTAACCCATACTTGACTGATGATGGCACATGGGAGCAAACATACGGACCAAATAAGAATCCTAATCCAAATCTTAAATGGGAGACTAAAAAGGAATGGAACTTGGGTGTTGACTTTGGTGTTCTTGAGAACCGAATAACAGGAGCAGTAGACCTTTATGAAAGAAAGGCTGAAGACTTGTTGATGAAAGGTGTAACATCTCCAATTCCATCAAACATCCACTCTACTTATACCACGAATATTGGATCCGTTTCCAGCAGCGGTATTGAAGTCACATTAAATGCGATAGCTATGTCTACTAAAGATTTTAATTGGGATATAGCATTGACTGGATCGAAGATTTTTTCAAATAAATTAGATAAATTTTCATCAAATTCTTCTAACTACTATTCAACCGGAGAAATTGAAGGCTATGGAGCTTTAGGTGATGCTGTTCGTTTGTATGAAGGTGATGATATTGGTAACTTTTATGGAAAACGATTTGCCGGATTCGATGAAGAGGGAGAATGGTTGTTTTATAATAAAGCAGGCGAGCAAGTAAGTGCAAGTAAAATCGTAGAAGAAGACCTCACCGTGATTGGAAATGGAGCACCTAAATGGAGATTGGGACTAACAAATACTTTTAACTATAAAGGTATTGACTTGACAATCGGCTTTATTGGTAAGTTTGGATTTGATATACTGAATCGCCAAAAGATGGCTTATGAAAATACTAAAACATTAGAGTCTGGTTACAATGTCCTCAATTCAGCATTGACTAATGGAGTAAGTGCATCATATCAATATTCCGATTATTATTTAGAAAAAGGAGATTACTTGAAATTAGACAATTTGACAATCGGATATACTCTTGCACATAAAATTCCTTTTGTTTCTTCTGCACGATTTTATTTTACGGCACGTGACTTATTCTTTATTACAGGTTATTCTGGCGAAACACCAGAATTAGATGATACAGGTTTGTCTCCTAGTATGGCTTCTTATGCGATCTCTCCTGTAACAAGAAGCTTCTCACTTGGCTGTAATATTCAGTTCTAATTGTAAAACCATTTGAATGAAATGACAATTATGAAAAAGATTATAAATTATATTTCAATGGCATTTATATCTTGCGGAGTTTTTTCGCTATCCTCTTGTACTGATTTGGAGGAAACGGTATATCATAACCATACAACAACCAATTTTTATACTACAAAAGAAGAGGTAGTATCAGCAGTATTACGTCCATATACACATAGTGGTGCTGTGTTTACATGTCAATCTCGTGAGAATGCATGGCGTTTAAATGAATTTTCTGCAGATCAGTTAGCATGGCCTCAGAAAGGGATACATGGCTATGATGGGGCAAAATGGATACAATTGCACTATCATACTTGGGCAACATCCCACAATACTATAAAAGATTGTTGGAACCTTGTATTCCAAGGCTTAGGCTATTGTAACTCTGGTATAGAAAATCTTGAAGCGCGTGAAGCAGCCTCTATGGGAATAACAGAGCCTGAGCGATTAGCATATATCGCCGAGCTAAAAGCAAATAGAGCTTATTATTATTTGAATGCATTGAATTTGTGGGGAAATGTTCCTATTGTAACAAAAGTGGGAGAGCCAGAGTACCCTGCAACAAATTCGCGTCAAGATGTTTTCAATTTTGTAGAGTCCGAACTTCTTGGTATCATCAATGATATACCTCTTATGTCTAGTGCAAATTCTGGGCGATTGACGAAGGCTGCAGCTTATGCTATTCTTGCAGACTTGTATCTGAATGCTGAAGTGTGGACAGGAACACCCCGTTGGGATGATTGTATTACTTATTGTAATAAAATTATGGCAGGTGAGGGTGGTTCTCAGTTGGGTACTATGAAATTGGATACAGACATTCTGACTCCATTTTCGAATACTAATACAACCTCTTCATCCGAAAATATTTTTGTCATGTCATATGATTACCAGCAGACAACTACACGTTGTAATTGGTCTAGTGATATGTACCATTTTCGTCAAAAATTCATTAATGGAGGTGATCGTAATGGGAATAATGGTGTTGTTGTAATACCATCTGCTTATAATGCCTTTAACGATAAAGATTTAAGAAAAAGTGAATGGATGCTTATCGGTACTCAATATGTATATGGAACAGATACTCCTCAAGAAGGGTCTGTTGAGTATTCAGGTGAACCTCTAGTATTTGTAAACAATATAAGATTGAATAAATCGGGAGGAACGGAATCTAGTATGACAACCGGAGAAGAAAATAGTGGGGCGCGATTCCATAAATATCGTGAAGGTATCTACGGATCTACTTACTTCTGTAGTAACGATTGGGTATTGTATCGCTTGACTGAAATATATTATATGAAAGCTGAAGCCCTTATCCGTAAAAACGGAGGAACAGCAACTCAGGAGGCTGTTGATTTAATCAATGCAACACGTGAGAGAGCTTTCTTGGTTGTCGATTGGCCTAGTATGAAATATACAACATCAACTTTAACTATGGATGAGCTATTGGCAGAAAAAGGGCGTGAATTCATTTTTGAAGGAAAAAGAAGGACAGACCTAATTCGTTTCGGCAAATTTGTTACAGGTACTTGGTGGGATCATAGTGCTACTAAGAATGAAAATCTGCAATTGTACCCAATACCTTATGTCCAGATGTCAGTAAATCCTAATTTGGTTCAGAATCCGGGTTATAATGAATAATTTTTGAATTTTTTCATGTGATAAGGTGAAAAACGGACTGTCATAATTTTATGGCAGTTCGTTCTTCTTATTTAAGAAAAGAATAAAATAGTCTTACTGTTTTTATACCAATAAATTAAACCATAGTTGCTATCTTAGCGTACTGCTATGCAGTGAACTATGAAAAATGAAAGGTAATCAGGAGCATACCTTAATAATTATGAATAGAATTGTTTATACCCTAGTTTTTTTCTCTTTTTTTTCGATTTCTCTTTTTTCTCAAAAGTCTAAATTCGTCGATCTGTTTATCGGTACAGCAGGCGATAATGGACAGGTAGACCCTGCTGCTTGCATTCCCTATGGAATGGTTCGTATTTGCCCTGATATGAATCCTCGGAGTCATGTTGGCTATGATTATGACGTAAATGAAATATCCGGATTCACAGTCAATCGTATATCTGGTATTGGATGTGGTGGAGCGGGAGGAAATCTTCGACTAAAGCCTGACGGAACAGACACAAAATTAAGTATCATAAAGTCATCAGAACATGCCGCACCCGGTTTTTATGGAGTAGCATTGAATAATGGAGTTAAGATAGAATTAACCGCTACCAATAATATTGCTGTGGAACGCTTTTTCTACCCGAAAGGGAAAAAGGCTATAATGACATTCGATCTTACTGCCGGATTTGAAAAAATACGTGAGTGTAAGTATACAATCCAACCCAATAAAAATATAAATGGATTTATCCGAACAGGAAATACTTGCAATCATGGCGAATATAAACTTTACTTCAATCTAACAACCAGCCATAACTATAATATCATATCATCAGCTGACGATAAGTTGGAGATTGAATTTTTGGAGGTGAAGGAACAACCCGTTGAGGTGAGAATAGCCTTGTCTCCTATTAATGAAGATGGATCAATAGCTATCAATACAGCCTCTATGACTCTTGATTTTAATAAAATAAAAAATAATGCAGTATCTAAATGGGAAGATATACTGTCTCGTATTGATATTAAAAATGTTAGCTTGGAAGAAAATATTCTATTCTATACAAGTTTGTATCGGATTTTCCTCAGTCCGGCTAATGTGACATCATTAGATTCAGAATATCTGGCAACAGATGGTTCTATTCAACATGCTGACAATTTTACTTATTATAGTTCATGGTCGATGTGGGATTCCTATCGTACCAAATTTCCAATGATAACATTGCTCGATGCATCAACCATGCGAGATATTTGTTTGTCATTGAACAAACTATTTATATATGGAAAAAAAGATTGGGCAACATCTTTCGAATCTACACCTACAGTCAGAACGGAGCATTCCATTCCAGTCCTTTTGGATGCATATCGTAAAGGAATCAAATTTGATCTTGGCGAAGCTTATGATGGATTTAAGAAAGAAATCACGACATTACAAACCAGTCGTCCCGATCAGGCTTTCGAAACCTGTATCGATCTGTGGAGTATAAGCCAGATAGCCGACATCTTAGGAAAGGCAGAAGATGCTCAAATATATGCCACCCAAGCAAAAGAATTGTTCTTGAGAACTTGGAAAAAAGACTTTAAGAATATCGATGAATCATTCAAAAAGATGAAAGATAGTGGCTTGTATCAAGGAACACGTTGGCAATACAGATGGGGAGTTCCCCAATATCTGGATACGATGGCTACTACATCAGGAGGAAAAGACGTGTTGGTACAACAACTCGACTATTATTTTGCCAATAATTTAAGTAACCAGACCAATGAACCGGGACTGCATATACCTTACCTGTATAATCGCTTAGGAGAATATGGCAAAGCACAACAAATTGTTCGGAAAATATTGACAGAAAAGATGCTCCATCTCTATGGAGGCAATGCGGAATATATACAACCTGTTTTTGACAAAACATTTAAAGTCGCCCCCAAGGGATTTCTACCGGAGATGGATGAGGATGATGGTACAATGTCAGCTTATTATATATTTGGAGCAATAGGTCTTTATCCTCTTATTGTCGGCGAACCGTGGTACGAAATAACATCTCCTTTGTATGATGAAACTATATTAAAGTTAGATCAGAATAAAAAGCTTACCATCAAAGTAAAGAATAGAAAAACGTTAGACGATCCGATTCAGAAAATAACCTTTAATAAAAAGGGCATTCATGATTTCAGAATTAATCACAACGATCTGATAAAAGGAGGACTATTATTGTTAGAATATTAAGCCATTGTATTCAGATAAATGGTAATATATAGAAATTAATAAAATAATCATATTATGTTGAAAATGAATAGGCTGGTACTTTTATCAGCAATTTCGATTTTTTCTTTTTCTATAAGCTTTTCCCAAGAAAGACTTATAGATTATGTGAATCCAATGGTCGGTACTAAAAGTATGGGGCATACCTTTCCGGGTGCATGTGCCCCCTTCGGACTTGTACAGCTGAGTCCCGATACAGAGATGGTACCCCATAATATAGATGGAGTGTATCAAAAAGATGCTTATCGGTATTGTGCCGGTTATCAGTACGATGATCCAACCATTATTGGGTTCAGTCATACCCATCTAAACGGAACAGGACATTCTGATTTGGGCGATATTCTGATAATGCCTACTACAGGCAAAGTAAATCTGGATATGGGTAAGGCAGATGATACATCGACAGGCTATCGCTCCCGTTTCAGCCACGAGAATGAGCATGCTGAACTAGGCTACTACTCTGTATTGCTTGACGATTACAATATTAAAGCAGAATTGACAGCTACAGAACGAACAGGAGTGCACCGATATACTTTCCCGAAAGGTGAAGAAGGGCACATTATTATAGATATGACATATGGTATCTACAATTATGATGGTAAAGTGTTGATGTCTAACCTACGTGTCGAAGACCCTTATACATTGACAGGCTATAGAATAACACGTGGTTGGTCACGAATGAACTATACTCATTTTGTTATTAAATTTTCGAAGCCGATAAAAAACTACGGTTGTCGTAATGCAGAGAAACCAAAATATGTAGGTTGGTGGCGTAAGTTCAAAATGGAAGATAACTTCCCTGAAATGTTTGGAACAAAATTGACAGCTTTCTTTGATTTCGACTTTACCGATGGGCAGCCATTGGAAATGAAAGTTTCATTATCGCCTGTTGATTGTTTGGGTGCTATTAAAAATCTGGAAGCTGAAACAAGCGGAAAGAATTTTGATCAGATAAAGGCTGAAGTTCAGAACAAATGGGAAAAAGAATTAAGCGTTGCTCGCATAGATGCAGATGCCGAACGTAAAAGTGTTTTTTATACAGCACTTTATCGTACCATGATTAATCCATCGGTCTATCAAGATGTAGACGGACGATATAGGGGAGTAGACCATAATATACATCAGGCAGAAGATGGAAGTACAAATTACACTATCTTCTCAGTATGGGATACCTACCGTGCCGAACATCCGTTACTAAACCTGATAAAAAGGAGCTATAGCAAACAAATAGTCAATTCTATGCTGAACCATTATAAGCAAAGCCCTCATGGTGCATTGCCTGTTTGGTCGTTGATGGGCAATGAAAATTGGTGTATGATTGGTTATCATTCCGTATCAGTAGTGTCTGACGCAATTGCTAAGGGGCTTGACATTGATAAAGACTTAGCATTAAAGGCCTGTGTCAGTAGTTCTAATGTTGACTATTATGATGGGATAAAAGAATATAAACAATATGGATATGTTCCATCAGATTACAATGGCGTTTCGGCTTCGGTAACAATGGAATACTCCTATGATGACTGGACTATTGCTTCCTTGGCTCAAAATATGGGTAATATGGAAACAGCCAAACAATATACTAAACGTGCTTATAGCTATCAGAATGTATTTGACAATACCATTGGCTTTGCTCGACCAAAAGATAAGACTGGTAAATTCAAAGAAAAATTTGATTTGTTGGATACTCACAATCAAGGATTCATAGAAGGTAATTCATGGAATTATTCATTCTATGTTCCTCATGATGTAAATGGTCTGATGAAAGAAATGGGAGGAGATAAAAGATTCGTAGAGCGCCTCGACTCTTTGTTCACAATGCACCTACCCGAAAAGTACTATAAAGATAATGAAGATATTAACGAAGAAGGATTGATGGGTAATTATGTGCATGGAAACGAACCGAGCCATCATGTACCTTATCTGTATGCTTGGACTTCGCAGCCTTGGAAGGCACAATCGCGTCTTCACGAGATAATGAACAGGATGTATAAAAACAAAGTTGACGGGCTTTGTGGAAACGACGATTGTGGACAAATGTCGGCATGGTACGTTTTCTCGGCAATGGGATTCTATCCGGTTTGTCCGGGTTCTGATCAATATGTATTGGGTTCGCCAAACGCAAAAGAGATTGTACTGACACTCGAAAATGGTAAAATATTTAAAATAAGTGCCCCTAAAATGTCAGACAAGAATGTTTATATTCAATCAGTCAAACTCAATGGGGTATCTTATGATAAGGCATATATCTCACATGGTGACATTATGAATGGAGGTGAGTTATACTTCGAAATGTCTCCTAAACCAAATAAGAAACGTGTATTCAATGAATCTCAGAAACCTTATTCTCTATCAAAATTAAATTAAGAATATGAAAAAATGTATTTATATACTATTGTCTTTGATAATAACATCAAATGCCTTAGCTCAAAAATGGGAAACCCCAAATTGGCTAGGATTCAAATATCCTGCAATTGATTTCCAGAACAAGGCAGAACAAACCGAGGGGTGGAACATCTATAAACGTATAGTACCCAACCCCGAAGCCTTTATTCAGCAACATGCCCTTTGGGTAGCTCAAACACTATATTGGTCTACATCAGATTCCATACCCAATGTAGAAAAAATAGAATATTCGTTCGAAGACATAGATGGAATATCAGCAAAGGGAGGACAGCCCCCTGTTGTACATATTTTTTACAGTTCGCGTTGGGTCGAAAAATCAGAAAACTCCGAAGGGGATGATAAAGTTTTGTATGAAACTCGTGGAGTGTTATACCATGAATTGACTCATGCTTTTCAACTCGAGCCACAAGGTATCGGAGGTTATAAACAAGGAACAGAATTTTGGGCGTTTATCGAAGGCATGGCTGATGCGGTACGTTACCATAACGGATTCTTTCCGGTAAGCAGCCGTAAGCCGGGTGGACATTGGATGGATGGTTATCGTACCACAGGTTTCTTTTTGGAATGGCTGACATGTAAAGATCCTAATTTCTTACGAAAGTTTAATAAATCGACTTTAGAGATTGTACCATGGGGTTTTGATAAAGCAATGAAACATATATTTGGAGATGAAGTAACAACTGATAGTTTATGGGCTGAATATCAAACATTTTTGTTGGCGAATCGTAAACTGAATTAAAAAATAATTATTATGAATTTCTGTAAAACTCTATTTACTGGATTACTCCTCTTCGGGTTTATATATTTTTCTTGTGGCAATTTGTCAGCACAAGGGACAAAACAACCTGTCGACTATGTAAATCCGTATATTGGCAATATTAGCCATTTATTAGTTCCTACTTATCCGACTGTTCATTTGCCGAATAGTATGCTTCGAGTATATCCTGAGCGTGAAAACTATACAGGTAATACACTTCACGGACTACCTCTTATTGTGACTAGTCATAGAGGAAGCTCTGCATTTAATTTAAGTCCCTATCAGGGCGATGTTCAGCAGATTAAGAGTGTAATTGATTTCGGATATGATAATGAAATTATAAAACCTTATTATTATAGTGTAGACCTTGACGATTATGGCATTTTTGTAGAATATGCACCGTCTCATCAATCAGGGATATACGAAATAAATTATAGCAGTGATAATGAAAATCCATATCTGATACTGAACTCGAGAAATGGTGAACTGACAACCGATGGTAAGAGTGTTAGCGGTTATCAGAAGCTGGATAATAACACAAGGGTTTATATCTATCTCGAAACCAATATTAACCCATCTGAAACAGGGGTATATATCAATAATAGAATAGATACAAAGACTAAGAAGGCAGAAGGTAAAGATGCTTGTTTAGTATTGAAATACCCGACAAAAAACAAGCAGATCAAAGCCCGTTATGGTATCTCTTTCATTAGTGCTGAACAGGCAAAAAAGAACCTGCAAAGAGAAATTGCAGATTATAACTTACAAACAGTGGCACAGAAGGGATGTGATCTTTGGAACAAAACTCTAGGTAAAATACAAGTAACAGGGATTGATGAAGATGCTAAAGTTGTATTCTATACCTCTCTTTATCGTACCTATGAACGTATGATTTGTATATCGGAAGATGGATATTATTTCAGTGCATATGATGGCAAAGTTCATTCTGATAATGGTATCCCGTTTTATACCGACGATTGGATTTGGGATACGTACAGAGCTACCCATCCATTGCGTATTATCATAGAACCTGAGATGGAAAGTAATATGATAAACTCGTATGTGGTAATGACCCAACAAATGCCAAGAGCATGGATGCCCAATTTTCCTGAGGTGACAGGTGATAGTCGTCGGATGAATTCTAATCATGGCGTCGCGATGGTTGCCGATGCCTATATCAAAGGATTAAGAGGCTTCGATCTGCAAGAAGCATATAATGTATCAAAAGCAGCAATAACAGAAAAAACATTAGCCCCTTGGTCGTCCAAGCCGGCAGGAGTTTTAGATCAGTTTTATAAAGATCATGGGTATTTTCCGTCACTAGCTCCCGGTGAGACAGAGACCGTGCCGGAGGTTCATGGATGGGAAAGACGTCAGCCAATTGCCGTAACATTAGGGACTGTGTATGATGAATGGTGCTTATCTTTGATAGCAAAAGAATTAGGAGATAAAGAAGATGCTAAATATTTTTCTGATCGTAGTTTAAACTATCATAAGGTATTTAATCCGGAAACAAAATTCTTCCATCCTAAAGATACATTTGGTGTGTTTATGCCTAATATGGACTATCGTTTTCCTCCTGGCATCGGTGGACGTGATGCTTATGATGAAAATACAGGTTATGTATATCGTTTCGATGTGCCTCATAATATTGGTGATCTGGTGCAAATGATCGGAGGCAAACAAGCATTTATTGATGCACTGGAAGATATGTATAATACTCCTCTAGGAAAAGGCAGACCTGATTTTTATCATATCTATGCAGACCACACAGGTAACGTCGGCCAGTTTTCGATGGGTAACGAACCAGCTATGCATATTCCATATCTTTACAACTATGCAGGTCAGCCTTGGCGTACACAAAAACGTGTTCGTACTTTGCTAGACCAATGGTTCCGGAACGATTTGATGGGTATTCCGGGAGATGAAGATGGAGGAGGTCTAACCTCGTTTATTGTATTTTCCCAGCTAGGTTTTTATCCTGTAACACCGGGTTTGCCAATGTATGTTATTGGTAGTCCTACTTTCGAGACAGCAAAGATGGATATAGGGAATGGTAAAACTTTCGAAGTTGTTTGTGAGAATTATTCTCCTGATAATAAGTATATCCAATCAGCAAAGCTAAATGGAAAAGCATTGGATAAGTCATGGTTTACTCATGAAGAATTGATGAAAGGCGGTAAGCTTGAATTAGTAATGGGTAAGCATCCTAACAAAAAATGGGCATCTGGCGATAGTGCTGTCCCTCCTTCATTCGAAATGTCAAAATAAACAATATAATAAAATATGAAAGTTTTAAATTATTTATTAATTGCCTCACTTTGCTTGGTGGCAATATCTTGTGGCGGTGGTGCAAAAAGTACACCCGAAAACGTTGGAAATAACCTTCCGGAATGGGCTTTTGGCGGATTCGAAAGACCTGAAGGTGTAAACCCGATAATAGTTCCTAATACTAATACAAAATTCTTCTGTCCGATGCATAAAGATTCAATCGGGTGGGAGGAGAGTGATACATTTAATCCTGCAGCAGTAGTAAAAGATGGTAAAATCTATGTTCTATACCGTGCCGAAGATAATTCAGCTACCGGTATTGGTAAACGTACATCTCGTATTGGATTAGCTGAAAGTTCGGATGGAATAAAAATGACTTTGCGTAATGAGCCTGTATTATATCCGGCTGAAGATGCCGCGAAAGAACTTGAATGGCCGGGAGGATGTGAAGATCCGCGAGTGGCTGTAACCGAAGACGGATTGTATGTAATGTTTTATACAGGATGGAACAGGCAGGTTCCCCGACTTTGTGTTGCAACGTCACGCGATCTTGTGAAATGGGAAAAACATGGCTTGGCTTTTGGTAAAGCTTATGATGGAAAATTTGAGAACCTAGCTAGCAAATCGGCTTCTATTGTTACAAAGGTCATAGATGGAAAACAAGTTATATCTAAAGTTAATGGTAAATATATGATGTATTGGGGCGAAGAAATGATCAACATAGCAGAATCTGACGATCTAATCAACTGGGCACCTCAAATAGATGAAAAAGGAGAGTTAAAAGGAATTGTTTTCCCTCGTCCAAAATATTTTGACAGTGCATTGACTGAATGTGGGCCTCCGGCAATAATAACTGATAAAGGAATATTATTATTATACAACGGAAAGAATCGGACAGATGAGGAGCGTGATCAACGATTTAATGCCGGAACATACAGTGCCGGACAAATCTTGTTCGACTTGAATGACCCTGCAAAAATTGTAGGACGCTTAGATGTTCCATTTTTCCGTCCTATTGCTGATTTCGAAAAAAGCGGACAATATGTTGATGGTACAGTATTTATAGAAGGATTAGCTTTTTTGAATAATAAATGGTATTTATATTATGGCTGTGCTGACTCTAAAGTTGGTGTTGCAATATATGATCCTGCTAAAAAGATACCGGGTGATCCTATTGAATAAGTATAATCATTGATTTACTATAAAAAAGAAAGGTTGACAATTGTCAACCTTTCTTTTTTATATAATTTACTTTTATTCAGCATCCCACCATACGCGAGATGTCATTTTGTCTCCACCTTTCAATCTGCTCACGGCTTCATTGTAATTCTTAGAATTGATTGTAGACTCTTCTGTTGGGTAAGTGAAACGGCGAGGGATAGTTCCTCCCGTTACATTTCCGATATAATTAACCGGAGTTAATACAGGGTATCCGGATCTTCTCCAGTTAGCAAATGTTTCGTACTCGTCAGAGAAAGTATTGATATAATACTGCGTATTTATTTGCTCCAATGCTTTAGCCGAATTATACGGATTTGCTGTTAAATATGCTTGTATCTGTGCATCGCTGATTCCTGTAATTCCAAATTGTTGGAATTGCTTCATCGCGGCAGTCACACCATTGTTATAATATGTGGCAGCTGATCCACCAATCCATCCCCTGTAAGCAGCCTCTGCTAGCAGAAGTTGTGTCTCAGCATGAGTTACAATAAATGTAGGGGCATCAATTCTTGCATATGTATAGCGATTGACAACAGCATATTTATCAATACCGGCTTTCAATAGTACTTTTTTGCCGTCAACAACAGTAGAGTCATCACCCGGGAAGTTTGGTGCATAATGTATATCTGTTGCAGATTTAAGTCCTAGTTCATCATATCCATTAGGCATACCAATCTGATTTGCAGCAATTGTGTCTCCCATTTCCCATTTTCCACCACCAATTTTTTCAGATGGTTTGTTTACTATAGTTGATAGGAAGGTTAGGCGGGGGTCTTTAGTGCTTTTCAATAAGTTGATAAAAGAAGCACTCATTCTATATGCTCCGGGATCTTCGTGGCAATATATTTTACCAAAAGGTTCACTACTATTGTTCGAAGTCGAAGCAGCAGGGTGTTCTACTAGTGCATTGTCATCATTGTCTGCAAAAACACCTCCTGCAACGGCTTTGGCAACCCATTCTTTCGCTGTTTCCGGGTCTACTTTAGACAAGCGCATGCTCAAGCGAACCATCAATGAATATGCCAATTTTTGCCATTTTGCAACATTGCCATTATACATAATATCTGCTTCGCTGATAGTTGATGAAAGCCCATTCAAATTCTTTGCAGACTCATCAAGTTCTTTCAACATATCCAAGTATATAGCTTCTTGAGTATCATAGACCGGATAACCTAAACTTTCATAATACCCTTTTCCCGATTGGGTGTAAGGTATATCTCCATACATATCTGTCATCCGATGGAATAATATAACTTTCAATATACGTGCCATTTGGTATTCAGCATAATAAGTCTGGTTACCATCCCAATTTTTAAGAAGGTCAATAACGTCTCTTACTCCATTTGGATACATTCTGTCCCAATAGGCAGAATTATACCCGGAACTATATGTGTATTTGTCTCCATTCCAATAACTTTGAGTCGAAGCAGTATGTTGTAACATTGTACTGGCATAAATAAGTCCATTACGCCATGCCTCATATTCTGTTCCATAGCAGTATTGTTGCACATTGGTGAATACTAGCTTATAATCCATAACCCCACTGCCGATGGCTTCTGGGTCTGTATTTACGTCTCCAAAATCATTACAACTCGAAAAGGAAGTCATTAATCCAAGAGCTGCAACAAAGTATAGTATTTTCTTTTTCATTACTTTTTTTCTTTTTAGAATTTAACATTAACATTGAACCCTATATTTCTTGTAGCTGGATAACCGTTTAATTCTAATCCTTGTCCATTACCATTGTTGTATGCCGATTCAGGATCGATATTAGGTGTTTTTTTATGGATTGTCCATAAATTACGTCCTACAAGTGAAACCCCGATGCTTTGAACTGGAAGGTTCTTGAACAGAGATTTCGGAAATTTGTATCCAATAGATAGTTCTCTCAGTTTGATAAAGCTGGCATCGTATACAAATTCCTCTGTAATATTGTTGCTGGCAACATATTGCCAATAAGTCTGAGCATCAACACTAACTGTGTTTGTACTGCCACTTTCAGTAACACCTTTACCAACAATACCACCTTCACGACCTTCGAGCGTATTTTTATGTAACCCGGTAGAATATAGATTGTAGTTAGTTCCGGAGAATAGTTTTGCTCCAAATTTGAAATCGATCAAAAATGCTAGAGTTAAATTTTTATATGAGAAATCATTTCTGAAACCACCTGTTAATTTATAAACACCATCACCTAGAACAGATACTTCGTCAGTTCTTACAGGCAATCCTTTCGAATCGAATATTCTGTTACCGGCATCATCTGTTTTGTATTTATAACCAATTATTTGACCATAAGAATTCCCAACAATATTTGTGATCGTAGCATTTCCACTACGTGAAATAGCCCCGTCAATATTGAATGACTCAACACCCTCGCCTAAGTAAAGTACCTTACTGGAGTTGTTTGCTAAGTTGATAGATGTATTCCAGATGAAATCTTTTGTTTTTACAGGAACTCCATAAACTAAAAGTTCTATACCGGTATTACGTATCTCTCCTACATTTTGTATTGCAGAACTATATCCTGATGCTGTACTTGTAGTAACTTGTACAATATCATCTTTTGTTGTTTTCTTATATACTGAAAAGTCTAATCCTAAACGGTTATTGATAAATTGTAAGTTTGTACCGGCTTCCCATTCCGATATTTGTACCGGTTTCAGATTCGCATTTGGTACTGTAGAGTTTTTAACTGTTCCCATAGATTGACCTTGTACGGCAAAGTCTTTCATGGTGTACGTAAGAGCAGTCATGTATGGAGTTGTTCCATTAGAGGCAGTTGCATAAGATAATCTTAATTTACCTGAAGTTAGCCATTCTGGCATTTTAAAGCAATCGCTGAACATATAGCTTAAACTTACTGATGGATAGAAATAACTATTATCATCAGGGCTTAAAGTGGAGAACCAGTCATTACGTCCTGTCAAGTTCAAGAATAACCATTCTTTATATGAAAAGTCAGCAGTTCCGTATATAGAATTTACTTGATACTCACTATATAACTTTTGGAATGTACGGGTTTCAGCAGCCACGTTGCTGGTTGAATAAAATCCTGGTATTACGAATGGTCTGATTCCTCCATTTGTACCATATGTTTTAGAAATATTCCGTTGTTTATTTCCTCCGATTGTAGCGGCTACAGAAAAGTCATTGACTTTTTTATTGAATCCGATTAAATAATTAATGTTCATTTCTGAATAATTTTTCTCGTATTCATTTATATAACCGTTTGGATCGGCAGCAGCACCATTTGGTTGTACTTGTTTGAAATCTAAGATGAAACCGTCACGTGTAACAGCACCTTGTGCATATAACCAATCAGTCACATCATAACGTAAGGTTAAACCACCTGTAAAACGATTTTTATTAGATTCGTTACTTTTGCGATATTGAAGGAAATAAGGGTTGTTGAAATACACGTTATTTCCCGGTTGCAATTCTGTACCGTCTGCATTCACCTCTCCTTTCAACCATCTTACATCATATGAGTTAGCTAGATATTGAAGAGTTGCATTAACGTTACCATTTCCGTCGGAAAGGTTTGCTCTTCCTTCTACTTTTTCAAACACATAATTGGCATTTAAAGACACTTGCAATTTCGGAGTGATCTTGTAAGTTGTATTTAAATTGATACCTTGTTGGTTCGAATTTGCATTTGGTAGTATAGATTTATCATAAGAGTTTGAGACCCCTAAACGGTAGTTCATTTTCTTGTCACTTCCGCTTATTGATAATGACGTTTGATCAGTAATTCCTGTACGATAGAAGTTTGACCAATTGTCAATGTATGAGTAAGCGTATGTATCTCCAAGAATATTTACTGCATCACTTCCATCCATCTTACTACCCCAACTTGAATTGTAAGTATTGTAGGCTGAAGTTGCACTCTCAGGTTTTACACCTTGGCTTCCTTGTCCATATACTTTCTGGAAATCGCGATAATCATATATTTTATTAAAGGTAAGGTTATTATTGAATTCAATACCAATACCATTAGTAGATGATTTACCCGATTTTGTTGTGATCATAACAACACCATTACCTCCTCTATATCCATATAGAGCAGATGCAGCAGCACCTTTCAATACTTGAATATCTTCGATGTCATCAGCATTGATGTTTGATAGTCCATCTCCCATATCCATACCACCCCATTGTCCGGCACTACCTTGATTCGTATTGTCGAATGGGATACCGTCAATAACATATAGAGGTTGATTGTTACCTGTCATAGAAGAGTTTCCTCTAATTACAACACGGCTACTCCCACCTAGTCCGGTAGAGTTACCAGAAACACTTACTCCGGCAATCTTTCCACTGAGAGCATTCCCTAAGTTAGGGTCACGAGATTCTGTAAATTGATCTCCTCCTACATTTGCTGTAGAATATCCGAGAGACCTTTTTTGTCTTTTAATACCTAGTGCGGTAACGACAACTTCATCCAATACTTGCTCGTTCTCACTCATTGTTATATTAATGACAGTTTTGCCATCAACATTGATTTCCTGACTTATAAAGCCTAGGTAACTGAATACTAATGTCGAATTTTTTGACTGTATCGTCAATGAATAATTCCCATCCATATCAGATATGGTACCATTGGTTGTGTTTTTCACTGCAACTGATACTCCCGGTAGAGGTTCTCCATTTTTGTCAATTATCTTTCCGGTTATTTTTTCAGCTTGTTGCAGCTCATTTGCGATAGCTTCTTTGGCTGTGTCCGAAGCATACAAATCATTCATTGGACTACATAGTAATAATAGAGTGATTATTACTAGAGAAATTCCCTGTAAAGGTCGTCCTTTAAACTCTTCCTTTTTTCTCAATTTCCATTTCATAAATAAATCGCTTGGTTTTTGATTTTTGATTTTTTTGGTAGAATGTCGTAACTATTGATTTTAATCTATTCAATACGTTCAAGTGGTACTATTTCAATCGGGTTAATTCTAGTTGTTTTTCTGGTATTGAAAAATTAAAAGAAATTATTACGAAACATTTAGAACATTTAAGGCGTACTTTATTAAATAAAAGTTACGGCAAATATATGAAAGTTAATTTGTAATTAAATAATTTTTTTAATTAAAAACTTTGTTAAAATATTGATATTCAGACAAATATATATTGTTGTAATACATTTACTAACCTCGGTTTTATGTGTTAAATAATTGCATTATAGTAAGTTGTATTATATGTTTTTTTTGTACATAATACAATAAGGTGTAGTCGTATAATTGACCTATAATATCTTTTTTATTATTATTCGTAAAATCGAATTATAATATCCTTATTGTAAAAATTAACACATGGATTTTAATTGCTTCTATCCTTGTTGTGTATTCTATAAAGTGTTTTTAATGAATGTATTATTATATTGTATGTGTTACAGTATCTATATGTCTTATTGTATATAATACATATTTTTAAATAGTTAGTATATAATATTTTAACTGTATTTATTTGTTTTAGACTACTGTAATAAAACTATTTTCATATACATTTGTAGAGATAATCTTTTTGTAATACTGAGAGACCATGAGACCAAATTTTATCCATACCTATGTTTCTGTAGACTGTGTTGTTTTCGGATTTGAAAACGATCAGCTCAAAATATTATTGGTACAACGTAATGTTGATGAAAAAGGGTTGAAAAATTTAAAACTTCCGGGTAGCCTTATATATCACGAAGAGGATGTTAATGATGCAGCAAACCGTGTATTGTTTGAGTTGACAGGAATAAAAAAAATGTCATTAAAGCAATTCCGTTGCTTTGCTTCACCTGATAGGGCAAAAGATCCGGCAGACATGAAGTGGCTTGATAAGGCTTATCAGCCGAATATTGACAGACTAATTACTGTCGCTTATCTAGCATTATGTAAAGTGGATAGGAAGCTAAATAACATTTCTAAATATAAATTGACCGAGTGGTTTCCTGCAAATAAAGTGCCCCAGATGCCTTTCGACCACAACCAGATTGTAAAAGAATCATTAATCGAGATTCGTCATTGGGTCGAATCTGATCCCGCAAGGGTCTTTGAGTTGTTACCTCCTAAATTTACAATGAGCCAACTACATCATTTGTACGAATCTATTTATGATAAGGCTATAGATATTCGTAATTTTCATAAAAAGGTAGTGACTACAGCCTACATATTGCCCTTGAATGAAAGGCAAGAGGGAGTTTCTCATAGAGCCGCACGCTATTATAAGTTCGATAAAAAGGCGTATAATAAGTTGAAAAACAACATCTAATATTATTTATATATGTATTTATTAGGATATGACATAGGAAGTTCCTCTGTAAAAGCTTGTATTGTGGAGGCAGCTTCAGGAAATATTGTAGCTTCAGACTTCTCACCAAAAGAAGAAATGAAGATAAAAGCTGTTAAACCCGGTTGGGCAGAACAAGATCCTTCACTATGGTGGGAGAATTTAAAAATTGCTCACCAGTCTGTGATGACAAAGTCAGGAGTTAAGGCAGAAGATATTAAGGCAATTGGTATCACCTGGCAAATGCATGGATTAGTTTTGGTCGATAAAAGTCAGGAGGTTCTCAGGCCATCCATTATTTGGTGCGATAGCCGTGCTGTCCCTTATGGCGAAAAAGCATTTAAAGCTATTGGAGAAGAAAAATGTTTGTCACATTTGTTAAATTCTCCGGGAAATTTCACAGCATCGAAACTAGCTTGGGTAAAAGAACATGAACCGGAAATTTTTGATAAGATAGACAAATTGATGCTGCCCGGCGATTATATAGCAATGAAACTGTCAGGCGAAGCAGTAATGACGATCGAAGGTTTGTCTGAAGGTATGTTTTGGGATTTTCAGAACAATTGTTTGTCGGATGATGTATTTAATTATTATGGTATCCCGAAAAGCTTTATACCAACTCTAAAGCCAATATTTGGAATTCAAGGGGAAGTTTCAGCCAAGGCTGCGCAAGAACTCGGACTGAAAGAGGGAACTGTAATATCTTATCGTGCCGGAGACCAACCAAATAATGCATTATCCCTAAATGTATTTAATCCGGGCGAGATTGCTTCCACAGCAGGAACGTCAGGTGTCGTTTATGGTGTGTTGGATAAGCTTGATTATGATCGGAAATCGCGAGTCAATACATTTGCACATGTTAACTATACAAAAGACGATATCCGATTAGGTGTTTTGCTCTGTATCAATGGTACAGGTATTCTTAATTCATGGTTGAAACGTAATTTAGCTTTAGACGGATTCTCTTACGATGAAATGAATAAACTAGCATCTCAATCCGAGATAGGATCAAAAGGAATTTCTATTATTCCTTTTGGAAATGGTGCAGAACGAGTGTTAGAAAACAAAGAAGTCGGATGTTCGATACATGGTATAAATTTCAACATCCATGACAAACGAGATATTCTTCGTGCAGCTCAAGAAGGTATTGTTTTTTCGTACCAATATGGTATGGAAATAATGAAAGAAATGGGTATGGATATCCATCTCATAAGAGCCGGACATGCAAATATGTTCCTTAGCCCATTATTTGCTCAGGCATTGGCAAATATTTCTGGAGCTACAATAGAACTATTCAATACAGATGGAGCGGCAGGTGCAGCTAAAGCGGCAGGTATTGGCTTAGGCTATTACAAATCATCAAATGAGGCTTTCGCCTCGTTGACTAAATTGTCGGTGGTTGAACCAAAGGTAGTTGAACAGGCTGCATATAGAGAGGCTTATGCCCAGTGGAAGAAGATATTGAATCAAAAATAAATATTGAATCAAAACAATTGAGTTATTCATATAAAAACTAAAAGAAACATGGCAAAACAAGAGTTTTTTCCAAGCATTAATAAAATTAAGTTTGAAGGAAAAAGTAGTAAAAATCCATTAGCATTCCGTTATTATGATCCGGAAAAAGAGATTAATGGTAAGAAAATGAAAGATTGGTTGAAATTTTCGATGGCATGGTGGCATACACTTTGTGCAGACGGAGGAGATCCATTTGGGCCCGGAACAAAAAGTTTTCCTTGGAATCCGGAAGCTTCAGCTTTAGATAAAGCGAAAGCAAAAATGGATGCCGGATTTGAGTTTATGCAGAAAATTGGTATTGAGTATTATTGTTTTCATGATGTGGATTTGATTGATGAAGCTGATACAATTGAAGAATACGAATCTAATCTGAAGGCTATTGTGGCTTATGCAAAACAAAAACAAGCTGAAACCGGAATTAAATTATTATGGGGTACAGCGAATGTTTTTGGTCATAAACGCTATATGAATGGTGCTGCTACAAATCCTAACTTTGACGTTGTGGCTCGTGCTGCTGTTCAAATCAAGAATGCGATAGATGCTACAATCGAACTGGGTGGAACAAATTATGTATTCTGGGGTGGACGAGAAGGGTATATGTCAGTCTTGAATACTGATCAGAAGCGTGAAAAAGACCATCTTGCTCAAATGCTCACAATTGCCCGTGATTATGGACGTGCAAAAGGCTTTAAAGGTACATTCCTGATCGAGCCAAAACCAATGGAGCCAACAAAACATCAATACGATTATGATACCGAAACTGTAATTGGGTTCTTGCGTCATTACGGATTGGATAAGGATTTTAAGATAAATATAGAAGTCAATCATGCAACATTGGCAGGGCATACATTCGAACACGAAATAGCATGTGCTGTTGATGCCGGACTGCTAGGCTCGATAGATGCCAACAGAGGTGACTATCAAAATGGATGGGATACTGACCAATTCCCTATCGATCAGTTTGAATTGGTACAAGCATATATTCATATAATCCGTAATGGAGGTTTAGGAAATGGCGGAACTAATTTTGATGCGAAAACTCGTCGTAATTCTACTGACTTGGAGGATATTTTTATAGCTCACATTGCAGGAATGGATGTTATGGCACGTGCATTGGAAACTGCAGCTGCACTTCTTAGCGATTCTCCATATTTACAGATGCTTAAAGATCGTTATGCGTCATTTGATGGAGGTAAAGGTAAAGATTTTGAAGATGGAAAGCTTAGTCTTGAAGATTTGGTTACCTATTCGAAACAAGCAGGCGAACCAAAACAAATCAGTGGCAAGCAAGAGCTATATGAAGCTATTGTGAATATGTATATCTAACATACCCTCTCATATAAACCTACTGCTATTAAGGGTATTAGCGGTAGGTTTATATTCTACACTAAATTTAACCGACCTTCAGAGAAACACTTCCAACCTTGGAAGATTAAATACCAACTTCATGAAAAACGAAGCTAGCAAAGCATATATTATTGGTGTTACAATAATAGCCACTCTTGGTGGTTTACTTTTTGGTTACGACACGGCTGTTATATCAGGGACAGTGGAATCGTTACGACATTTTTTTATAGATCCGATGGGCTTATCTGTGAATGAGTCTAATGCGATGGAGGGATTTGTAGTTAGTAGTGCCCTTATTGGGTGTGTGTTCGGTGCTGCTGTGGCCGGATGGCTTAGCCAACAATTCGGACGAAAAAAGGCATTGTTTGTCGCTGCTATATTATTTCTATTAGCAGCTATTGGATCGGCTTGGCCGGAAATAGGATTTCATATGCCCGATTCCAGCGATCATTCATTTGTCTACCACTTTGTATTTTATCGTATTCTAGGAGGCGTGGGTGTAGGTATTGCCTCTATGGTATCCCCTATGTATATAGCAGAAATAGCTCCTCCGTCCAAAAGAGGTAGTCTTGTGGCTCTCAATCAGTTTGCAATTATTTTTGGAATGCTGGTTGTTTATTTTGTGAACTATTTTATAGCAAAACAAGGTGATGTAGAGTGGCTGCATCAAACCGGATGGCGTTGGATGTTTGCCTCATTGAGCATTCCTTCAGGGTTATTCTTTGTACTGCTGTTCTTTGCTCCGGAAACACCTAGGTGGTTGGTTATGAAAGGACAGATAGAAAAGGCTGAGACTATTTTGACTAAACTCGTGGGAAAAGAAACGGCTAAGACAGAAATTTCTGAAATAAAATTGAGTTTCCAGAATGAAGAAACTTCTTCAATGAAACCTTATTATAAGTTTATGTTGACTTGGTTTATCTTATTTGCCATTGGAGTAATTTCTCTCTCATTGGCAGGAGTATCAAGCTCTCTTGAAATAGCAATGATTGTCAGCTTCCTTATAGCTCTCTATGTTCCAATTAAGTCTTATGGATTCCTGATTATCATAACAGGTGTATTACTTTCTGCATTCCAACAATTTGTAGGTATTAATGTTGTTTTGTATTATGCCCCTGAGATATTTAAGAGTATGGGGTCGGGTACAGATTCAGCTTTGTTGCAGACTATTATTGTTGGTATTGTAAACTTATCGTTCACTGTATTGGCTATTCTAACGGTTGATCGGTTTGGACGTAAGCCATTGTTGATAATCGGTGCATTGGTAATGGGAATATCAATGCTGGTATTGGGAACGTCATTCTCTCAAAACTTATCTGGAGGCTTGAAACTAGTTTGTATGCTAACATACACTGCCGGATTTGCCATGTCATGGGGGCCTGTGTGCTGGGTGATGTTGGCTGAAATATTTCCCAATTCGGTACGCTCCGTTGTTATGTCTGTAGCTGTTGCAGCTCAATGGGTTTCCAATTTCTTGGTATCGTGGACCTTCCCTATTATGGATAAGAATGAAACTTTGGTGAATGCTTTCAATCATGGATTTGCATATTGGGTCTATGGTGTACTGGCTATTTTGGCAGCATTATTTGTCTGGAAGCGCATACCTGAGACAAAAGGAAAAACATTGGAGGATATGGAAAAACTTTGGAAAAAGTAATTAGACGTTCTCTATTATAAGTTTAAGAAAAAACTATATAAATCTTTAACTAAATTAATTATAATGAACCACTGTCTGCTGATTAAATATAATCAGCAGACTAGTTTATAAATAATTAAAATTATCGTTTCCTAACCGAATAAATCATCGGTTGATGAATTTGTGATGTGAAGTCACATTAAAAGAAATATCGTATTTCTAAATATAGATTTTTCGTATTTTTTTGTTGCAAAACACGTGTTGTTATTTGGCAAATTGTTGATCTAAAAATGTTTATTCTCAATTGTCGCTTTTGCAGCATATATATATTGCTAAACTGCAATACAGAATTTGCACATACTTATCTTCTCATATTTCATTTTGACTAATCTTTGCAAAATAAAAACTCGAGGAATATCGAGGCTAAGAAATGTATATGATCTCACAAATAGAATTATTCTGGAAATACATAAAAACAGAACTTTATTTTGCAATACATACAACATATTAATACAAAACAGACAAATTGAAATTATGAGAAAATTTTTATTGATTATTATTTGTGCCTTGGCAAGCACAACTTTAGCATTAGCACAAAACACATTTTCAGGAGGAGATAAAGTCATAAATATAGGTATTGGCTTTGGTTCTACTCTACATACAGGAACTGGTTACTCGACAAAAATACCTCCGATAACAGGTTCTTTTGAAATGTGTGTTGTCGATCAATTATTCGATGATAAGAGTTCATTAGGAGTTGGTGGTTATATTGGATATGGTTCTTCAGAATATAAATACAATTTCGGAGGGATATCTGATTTTAAGTATAAATATAGCGATTTTATTATAGGTGCAAGAGGCTCTCTTCATTATCAATTTGTAGATAAGTTGGATACATATGCCGGACTTGCTCTTGGTTATGATATTGTTTCCGGTAGTACAAGCGGAACATATACTGACTATAGTGCTTCGGCAAGTGGGCTTGACTTTGGGGTATTTCTTGGAGCCAGATATTATTTCTCAGAAAATTTAGCAGGAATGACGGAGTTAGGATATGATATTGCAGTATTTAAATTAGGAATAGCTTATAAGTTCTAAATTAATTGAGAGGTTTCGAAAATGAAGTGAAATTATATTAGTATACGATCACTTCATTTTCGTTATTCATCCAAATCTTTTATTTCTCCAACAAGTTCTTTTTCTATTTGTTTAGCAGCTTCTCGCATTTCTATCGGGTTCATTCCATACTGTTCTTTAAATAGACGATTGAAAGTACTTCTCGTCGTGAATCCTGCTGCTAGATAAATACTTTCAATAGTTGCATCCCAATCAGTGATTAGCATTTCGTAGGCATATTCAATACGAATACTGTTTATATAATCTTTAAATGTTTTTCCTGTTTCATTTTTTATAGCATCTATCAAATATTGCCTGTTAGTTCCAAGGGCAGTAGCTAGATCGTCTCGAGATAAGTCCTCTTTTTTAAAGGCTTCTGTCTTTAACAAGTAATGATGAGCTTTTTCAGCCCAATTTATTATAGTGTTATTTTCTTCTTTTTGTTTTGATAGTTCTAATTCTTCCCGTTGAGTCCTGATTTGCCCCAAATATGTTTTCATTAATTGGTATTGCTCATGGATTTTTCTATTTCGTTTTTCTCTTTCTCTCTTGTTCCTTTTGGTAATAATAAATAATATAAGCAACAATAATGATATACCCAGAAGAGCAATTGCAATCACTTTGGTTCGTTCTAACTGGGCGGTTTTCATATCTCTCTCATTCTTTATTTCATCTACTTCGTATATTGTTTGTAATTCATATACTTGCGACAATAGTTTAACGTGATTGATAGAATCGGTTTTATACAGTATTTTTTTTACTAAGTCATATGCTTCATTCTCTTTGTTCATTCCATGTAGTATATCACTTTTTATTCTGTAGAAACTTAATAATTTCCAATAATTCCCGATTCCTTTGGGAACCAGATTTAGTGAAATGTCTATATATTCCAGTGCTTTATGAAATTCTTTTTTCTGTAAATAGTATCTGGATTCGAGAGATAAATAGTACATCGAATCCACACCTGCTATAAATGTAGGGTTAGAAATAATGATTGATCTGAGGCTATCTAAATTAAGACGGGCCTTATCCATATCTTCAATTTTCAAGTAAGTATCTGCTTTTAAGCGATAGATAAGTGTACGATATAAATCGTATGGGGCTAATGCTTCTGTATCGTATTTTTCCATTTCATCAATTAATACATGAAGTGTATCCGCCGAAGAGAGAGCTATGTCGTACATTTCCATTTTAGTATAGCAATCAGGCAACACCATATAATTATCTATTTTGTGTCCTATTGAGCTTTCTGCGGGATTTTGTTTTAGAATATCCATACTTTTTTTGAATGCGATTATGGATTCCTTATAATTCTCAACCGTATTGTAAAATACTCCTAGGTCTGTATATATTGCAGCCTCTTCTATTGACCCTTTCTGTATAGACTTATCTTCCAGCATTTTTTTTACGTGGTAAAGAGCTAAGGTGTTTTTTCCTTCCATCAGATATATCGAGAGTCGATTTCTATTTCCTTGTATTCTCATTTCCTCATTAATACCGATTTCGCTAGCTTTGTCCAAATAATAGAGTGCACTATCATTCTTAATGGCTATAAAATAATAGTAATCGCTTAGGTAAGAGTAGCATTTTGCAAGCATTTCTTGATTAGATTGTAATATAGATTCCTGCTCGAATATTTTCAGATATTTAATTCCTTCCTTATGAATGCTCACCGAATAAGCTAATTCGTCTAAAGTTTTTAATTTTTCTTTAGCTGTTGCCTTATTCACTATTTGTAACATACTATCTATATAGATTCTATTTCTATCTTCAGGTTGAGAATAGATCGAAGATGGTATTAGAAATATGAACAAAGTTAGATTAAGGAATAGGGATCTGGTGTAAAGCGACATAGTTAAAGTTTAATGTTTGATAAGGATGCAATGATAGAAACATTACAGATATAGGTAATGCATTTTGCGCAAAATGTTTATATCAAAACAGCAATGTGTTAATATCTAGCTGTTTAAAAACAGACATCCTTCTTGTGATCAGACTAATTATAGTCTTTTATTTCTTGTCGAAGAAAACTAATTTTATCTTTTGCAAAGATATAATATTGAATTTGCAACTTTGACATGCATATTGTAATTATTACTCTGATTTTTGTGAGAACAATTTCAAAACTAAATTATATCACAAATTTTAAAGGCAAAATTATGAAAAAAGCAATCTATGTATTATGCTTATTTGTTACTATTGGTATGTTATTATCATGTGGCGATGATGACAAGAAAAAAGTAAATATTGAAGGAACATATTATGGTAAATATATAACAGGTAGCAGCAAGGAAACTAGTCTAATTGTAACCAAGAAGGAGGGAAGTACATATACTCTGACATTTTCTGATATTGCAGGAGTTCGGGTTCCTCCTCCGTTTGATGTTACTTTAAAAGAATCAATAAACAATATATGGCAATCGGTAGCTGTTTCTCCTTATGTACAATTTATGGTAGACGACAATGCTGTTATGATAACAAGTAATTCTGGCTATTATTATACTTTCTCTGGAAAAAGATAATTTATCTTATATATCCATATTATTATTTGTTTATCAGCAATCTTATGTATAGGTGCATATAAGATGAGGTATAACATAAAAACCCGTAGTGTCTGATGCCACGGGTTTTTATTGAAAAATAGAATTTTTATTGTACATATTAATAATAAGTTTCTCCATTGTATTTAAATTTTATAACAAAAAAATGGAAAATGTGAATTAATTGAAATCAATTTTATTTTAGTACAACCAAGTATAGAGGTGAGTAAAAAATATAACCTTTATTCCAATTTAATAAATAATCTATCACATCTTTAAATTTAACAAAGATACCTCATGGGTAATCTAACTTAATAATAATGCTTATAAACACCAATTCATCTTCTTCCTTATCAATATTAATAGATTGATACATGAATCATATAAACTTAAATCTTCAATAAAAGTTATCTCTTGGTTAATCATACACACATTTCTTTTAATGTTAAATACATGAAACATAAAATTATTATAGAGGTACAAATGCATTTCAGATAGCTAATCCAATTTAAATATATTTTATATTTCTTCTTCATTATCATGCTATTAAATTTGATAATAAAATATATAAACATAAAGGAAAGAATAGGAAAGTGTAATACTGAAAAATAGAAACAATTTCTAAAACATATGTAATAAGAAAAACTACATAATATAATACTTATAGCCCCTATATTTATATAGTACCATGCTACTCGTTGTTTTTTTGTCAATAGATAAACTCCCCAAAGCAATAACATTATTGAAAAACAATGGACAAAATAAGCTATAAAAGGAGGGTTTTGAATATGGAATCCACCATCAAAGAAAGTTCTATTTATGCAACATCCTATTAATCCTATTAAATATATTATAGCTAAACAGCACATAATAAATGTATTAATTCCAATCTTCAGTTTCTTCATCATAATCTTCTTCATTATCCCAAAAACGGATGTTTACATTTCTATTTTTATCATAAGTTATAGTAATAAAACGTTTCCTATCATTTTTCATATAACTAAATCTAAATTTTGTTGTTTCATTATTCATTTTTGTTCGTTGGAACTCTCTTATTGTCTCATTACTTCTTATAAATCTATAAAATAGAGGAGCTCTTTTTAATATCTGTCCATATTGATGTCTAGTTTGATTAAAACCATATAAATCACTAAGATCGTTTGGAATCCAACAGCTCTACCTTCTAACCAATTTAGTTGTGAATTAGACAATCCTGTAGAGACTGTGTATCTGTCATCATCATTGTCTCCTACATGAAAAGGCTCATGTTTAAATGCTAATACAGAATTACCTCCACTATAGTATACTCCCTCTACCGTGCCCATATCGTAAGAATAATTCACTCTTAAATTAGAATCTCAATCTTTATCCCCCAAATTATTTTGGTTGAACCAATGCGCTGTTACTGTATATGCTTTATTGTTGATTATCAAAGAGTTTTCAAGGCCACTTCCTAGCGTAGTTGCCGCTACTCTTGCTATAGATTCTGCTTCATTAGTAGCATTACCAAAGAAACTTGTTGCAACTTTTCTTTTCCTGCTCGTCGGGTCAATATACTTCAGTGAGTTATTCGCTACATGGACATATGGAGAAATCGAATAATAGTTCTAGGCTAGCAGATCAATCCACGTAAATCTCGGTACCGCCTTATCTATCTGCCTAGCCGAATAATCATACAAATTCAGTCCCAGCTTGCGATCCAGTTCCTTACCATTATACTTATAAGGCTGGGTATCGGGATCGATACTCTCCGCGAAGGTTATCCCTTACTTTACTGGTGGGGTTCGGTGATTTTCTCTACTCACTTTGGTTTGATGATTCTAACCATTTATTATAAGCTATGAGTGAATTTATATAATCATTATCAAATTGGATGGTTCTTATACGCTCTAACTGATACGAGTTTTTTTCTTCCCATTCTCCTTTGGGGCTTATACTCTCTATTCTTATGGTCTTGGTATAAATTCTTTTTATTTTACCTATATAAGAAACACTATCATCATGAAAATCAAATTGGATTATTATTTGGTTTTGCATTAAATAGTATAAAATATCAGAACTTGCATTTAAATTAAAATATTCTTCATTCGTTTTCTCATTTGTCAATTTAAGATGAATGACAGATTCATTAAATATCTCCTCTTCTCCTCTCTCTATCTTTTTTATATATTTGGTTCTGATAAGCAAATATCCATCAAGAACATAATCTACAGGTACATATTTTAATAAAACCCATTCTGTCCCAATGTATATTAGTATTCCTTGAAGAATACTTTTCCGACCTTTTAAGTGGATTGTATAAAAACTATTCGTAGTTAATTCCATAATTCTTTTAATTCTTAATTAGTTCCATTTCTTGGAGGCCAAGGCCCTTTCCATCCATTTGGTTTCTGACGAGGGGGTCTTCTATTAGTATCCCCTCTCTCACCACCATAATCCACTTGTTTCCTTTTTTGACCTGCTTGATGCTTACCTTTTGTAGATGCTCTTGCATTTTTTTTATGTTCTTTAGCAAATCCTAATTTTCCTCCTTTTCCTCCTCCTGTAGGGATAAAAGACATATCTGATTCTTCATATTCACCCGTTATACGCCCTGCGGTATTTACCGCCCATCCTGTTGTACCGTCATCGTAGTAAGTAGGGTCAAAAGCATATTCATCAGCATATAAGGAGGAGAAAATCCCCCCTTGGACTAAATTATAAGCATCCGTATAGAGACGTCCTCCAAAATTAGCGCCGAGAGCAGAAGGAAAATCATTATTGTAGCTATACACAAATGCCCCGGGATACCCCATGCCCTCTGATGTTGCTCCTGGTTTTAGATTTGTATCAAAAGATACTCCTATAACAGTAGCTATACCATCTATAACTGTCCCATAACTTGTATGGAATTTCCCTGTTTCATCATTGAATGTACCTCTACCCAAAAACTCAGCATCTGTCGCATGATTCCAGCTTGACATATCATGTACGCTTGAACCTCTCCCCATAGAGTTTAGGAACTGCTTTATTAATTCGGGGTCATTTGTACTCCAATAATCTCTACCATCAGGGTCTATGTTTAAGATTGGGTTGTTACCTCCGTAAACATACGGCGACCATGAATAATACTTTTCCGCATGTGGATCAATGGATGTAAACCTAGGCACCGCATTATCCATCTGCCTAGCCGAATAATCATACAAATTGAGTCCCAGTTTCC
>JASGGC010000012.1:0-69357 GCA_047605185.1 Dysgonomonas sp. | reverse complement strand
AGGAACCTTTTCGTTATGTTCCAAACTATTTACAAAGTTTTTTTGAAGTTTTTATTGAGCTGAAATACTAAATGCCTTGTGATTTGAATGTTGGAGGCAAAAGTTTTTTTCAATCAACAGGAAAGAAAGAGTGAAAAGGTGTGTGTATGTAATAAGAAAAAATAAAAAGCCTTATTGATTTTCTAAAACAATCAATCATGTTTTTTTGTTTTTTTCTTACTTTTGCACGTAATAAAAATAGATATCTTAACATAATGGAACTGTATTATTCATTTTCTATACTTATCGTGATAGCCACGATCTTTTCTTATATTAATATTCGGTTTTTAAAATTTCCGTCTACTATCGGAGTTATGGTCATTGCGATGATTGTTTCTATCGGGTTAGTAATTATCGGAAATTTCACAACTACACATCCGCTGGATAGCTTTGCGACGTTGATACAACATATTGATTTCACGAAAGTGCTAATGGGTTGCATGTTGAATTTCCTTTTATTTGCGGGTGCTATCCATATCAATATGCAGGATCTCAAGGAGCAGAAATTGCCAATAATTGTGTTCTCGACTCTCAGTGTTATTATTTCAACATTTGTAGTCGGATTTGCTTTATACTATTTACTCAATCTATTACTACCAATGGTAGATGTTCACCTCGAAATTCCGTTTATATACTGTCTACTTTTCGGGGCACTTATCTCACCGACCGATCCTATAGCTGTCCTAAGTATATTGAAAGAGGCTAAGGTTTCGAAATCGTTAGAGACAAAGGTAGCTGGTGAGTCTCTTTTTAATGATGGAGTTGCAGTTGTTGTATTTACAATTATCCTAAGTATTGCTCAAGGAACAGGTTCTGCACATTCTATTACATTCGGAGGCGTAACATGGCTACTCGTCAAGGAGGCTATAGGAGGGCTTCTTGTTGGTATCGGTATTGGGCATCTAGCTTGGTACGGAATGAGAACAGCTAATGATTATAAAATTTCAGTATTAATTACCTTATCTGTAGTGATGGGTGGTTATTTGATTGCTACAGCGATGCATATTTCGGGTCCGTTGACAATGGTAGCTGCGGGATTGATTATTGGTAATTCTCGAAAAAAAGGACTCAAAAAAGATTCTGTAACATCTAGCTATCTAGGAATATTTTGGGAGCTAATTGACGAAGTTATGAATGCTATATTGTTCCTATTTATTGGACTGGAGTTAATACTGATTCCTGATTTGGGCAAATACTGGTCTATTGGATTGATTTGTATTATAGTTGTACTTTTTGCCAGATATATTTCTATAAAAATACCAACAATGATTATCCCATTCAAGGAGAAACTGTCAAAAGGTACTATCACCATACTTGTATGGGGTGGGTTACGAGGTGGTGTGTCTATTGCCTTAGCATTATCTGTCGCTGAAGGCCCTTATAAGAAAGTAATTATTGCAGCCACTTATTTTGTAGTTGTATTCTCTATCATTGTTCAAGGTATGAGTATTGGCAAGCTTGCAAAACGAATAAAGATATAAGCCTGCGCTAATATGAAATATGCAAAAATCGTTTTCCTAACAATATGTGTATTATTGATAGGGAATATATGCTTTGCTCAAGAAACCTATAGAAGCATGGATGGGAAAGAGAACTTCATCTTTATAGGGAGTGTTGATGGCTCCAATATAAAGCTAATTGGAGAGGATGGTTTCATCGTTTGGAAATCGACGAATGACCTCAACCAAACCGGAATACTAAACCCAGAAGAGTTTCTAGATGCAATAATGGTAAATAGTCTTGCTTTCTTCGCTGATGGTGATGAGCCCTTCTGGTCTGCAATTTTAACAAAAGATTCCATAACACTATCTGCAAACGAAACAGAGGTATACCCAATTAAAACTGTTGTGAACAAGTATGATATTGATGGTTCCTTTTCTTTGATGTTCCAAAGTGACGATCATGGTGTTTATGGGTTGATTAGAGAATATACATACTTTCCGGCAGACAATACGATGTGTGATCTATGCCTAAATGATGAAAAAAGTTTATTCGAAATATTTATCAACTACAATGGGATTTTATATAAAGGTTGTTCTACAATTGCTCCTTTAAGAAAAACCGAAACTCATTAATTATTTATTTTACCCAACTTCTACCTGTCAATATCAGGTAAGTAGTCTCTATTTTTAATCCACGGAAAGGAGAGAGAAAAGAGTCTTTGTTTTTTGATATTATAAAAACGATAAATTAATATCTTTGCATCAAAAAATAGGAATCATCAAAATTAAATTATACATGAAAACATTCTTCTGGTCGAAATTTATAATTATAACAATAGCAATTCTAGGTTTTGTTTCATGCAAAGACAGCAAGCCTCATTTTACAATTGAAGGTACAATAAGCAATGCCGACTCTGCTTTTTTATATCTGCAAAGACGTTCTTTGACCGAAATTAAAACTATTGATTCTGTAAAATTAGATAGTGACGGCAGATTCAAATTTAAAGAACCGGCATGGGACTACCCTGAATATTATCTATTAAAATTGAATAATCAGGTTATAAATCTTGCTATTGACTCTACAGAGTCGATTACAATAAATGCTTCTAAACAGTCTTTTGGAACGGATTATACAGTAGAAGGTTCTGAAAGCACAAGCAAAATTAAAGACATAACACTGGCTCAATACAAGCTAAGCCAGACAATTAATGACTTGAAAAAGAAGCTGGCCGGAAAAGAAATATCCGGAGATGATTATATCAACCAAATGCAAGACGCTATTGCTGAATACAAAAATCTGGCAAAGGCATCTATTTTATCTGACTATACAAGTATGGCTGGATATTTTGCATTATTTCAGAAGGTGGATAACCTATTGATCTTTGATCCATATGAGAAAAAAGATTTAGCGATGTTCCGCGCAGTAGCGACAGCTTGGGATCAGACAAAAAGTAAATCGCCAAGAGCTGCCCATGTACGTGACTTCACACTTACATCTCTAGCCGAAGTTAAAAGACAGGAAAAGCAGGAAAAGTTACTTGATGGAATAGATGTTTCGGAAACTGACTCAAAAGCTTATTACAATGTTACTCTACCTGACATTAACAATAAGAATATAAGCTTATCATCGACAACCGGAAAAGTTGTCATTTTGGATTTTACAGCTTATCAAACCGATTTTTCTCCAGCCCATAACATTCTAATTAATAATGTATACAGCAAATACAAACAGAATGTTGAAGTCTATCAGGTTTCGTTTGACAATGATGCACATGCGTGGCGAAATACGGCGACCAATCTCCCTTGGATATGTGTTAGAGATGCTAAATCTCTAAACTCTGATTGGGTTATCAGATTTAATATACGTACTCTGCCAACAACCTTCCTACTAGATAAAAAAGGGGATCTGGTGAAAAGACTGGCACCCACAGATGACTTATCGAGAGAAGTTCAAAAATTATTATAAATCTCTCTATAATATTTGGATAGTATAAAAAATATACTTTATCTTTGTTAAAGTAATAAGTAGAAAAAGAAAAGGAGTTCTGGCCTTAACGGCAAGGATTCTTTTTCTTTTTATCTCTTTAAAAGAAAAATAAATAATTTAAAAATTAAAATCACTATGGCTGTTTCTTACATGACTGAAGAAGGCTATAAAAAGCTGAAAGAGGAAATTAATGCGCTTGAGACTGTAGACAGACCTGCTATTTCGAGACAGATTGCTGAAGCTAGAGATAAAGGCGACTTGTCTGAAAATGCAGAATATGATGCAGCAAAGGAGGCGCAAGGTATGCTTGAGGCAAAGATAGCTCAATTGAAAAATTTACTTGCCAATGCGCGATTGATCAATGAGGATGCAATCGGGACTGACTTTGTACAAATATTAAACAAAGTAACTATCCGCAATACGAAGAACAATCAGGAAATGACGTATACGCTGGTTGCTGAAAGTGAAGCTAATCTTAAAGAGAGCAAAATTGCTGTCAGCACTCCTATTGCCCAAGGTTTGATGGGTAAGAAGGTAGGTGAAGTTGCTGAAATCAAGGTACCGTCAGGAATGATGTCATTCGAGATTGTTAAAATTTCAATTTAAGGAATATGCCCAGTATTTTCAGCAAAATAATAGCAGGTGAGATACCATCGTATAAGATTGCAGAAAACGATAAATTCTTCGCTTTTCTCGATATTAACCCGATGGCAAAAGGGCATACGCTAGTAATACCAAAGCTCGAAATAGATTACTTGTTTGACATAGATGATGCTCTACTAGCCGAGATGGCTGTATTTGCCAAACAGGTTGCAATTGCCATAAAAAAGGCAATTCCGTGCAACCGTATCAGTATGATGGTTTTGGGACTAGAAGTTCCACATGCTCATATCCATCTGGTTCCGATGAATAAAGAGTCTGACATGATACTGTCTAACCCTAAATTGAAACTAGAACAAAGTGAGTTCAACGAAATTGCAACAAAAATAAGAGAACAACTATAACTTCTCTGTTGCAACTCCCCAATTATAATGCGACAAAAGCATAAAAGATTAAAATTATAAAAATATTAAAGACTTCAAGAGAATGGTCTTTTGATAGAAAGCAGTAATCATATTAATACGATTACTGCTTTTCTCTTTTAGATTATTTTATTACAACTGATACATATCAATATTTTATATATATTTACAAAGCTAATATTGAACTAATAATTATGAATAACTCACAAGGAGGTAGAATACAAATGGTATAAAACCATTTGTTTAGTTTTATCTTTTGCAGGCAACCCTATTTCAATAAAAGCCTTCATCTTTTAATCTTAATCTTTCTATTTTTGAATTCAAAGCACGAATAACACCAAATGTCCAGAATAGACCTGTTAGAACAACAAATAATGTCAGGACTCAAAAGCGACTCCCAAGATGCGTTTTCTATTTTGTTCAGAACATATTATAAAGACTTAGTCTTGTTTGCTGGTAATTATATAAGAGAAAAGTCAATATGTGAAGATATAATACAAAGCATATTTTTGAATATCTGGGAGAATAGACACTCTTTTGAAATCAAGACTTCTCTAAAATCATACTTGTTACAATCAGTCAGGAATAATTGTATAGATGAAATCCGTCACAAAAAGATAGTGGATAATTATGCAGCTAAAGAAATCTTATTTAATAATGAGATCGACATAGAAGATTATATTTTATATTCCGATCTACAAGACCATTTGGAAGAAGCCCTCAGCAAATTACCTGAAAAATACAGAGAGACATTAGTCCTTAGCCGCATAGATGGTATAAAATATAAGGATATATCTGAACAACTCAATATATCGATCCGCACTGTGGAAGACCGCATCAGTAAGGCTTTACAACTATTGCGAATCAGTCTAAAAGAGTATTTAATATCGATTGCACTTATTTTATCATCCTATTATATGTGGAATATCATTTTTTAATCGTCTATATTATAGACATAAAGACAAGTAGAATAATAAATGACCAAGTTACCAGATCACATAGAGCAAGCTATAATCAGATATTTATCAGGGGAAGCCGATCAGGCGGAAATTGAAAATATAAAAGAATGGATAAAAATTGATGAAAACAGAAAGATTTTCACCAACCTAAAAAATATATGGGACATATCGCATCCGGTATTCAACCGAAAAGAGATTGACGAAGAATTAGCTCTTAGTAATGTTATAGCAAAAATAAATAACAATGAAGACAGAACCAAAAAAGTTTCGAAGATTGGATCAGTTTTACAAAAAATAGCAGCAATAATAGTTATTCCTCTTCTGTGCATATCAGGATACCTATTTCTTGAATCGAGAGATAATAACATCAATGATGTTGTAGCATATCAAGAAGTATATTCACCATATGGTAGCCGTTCTTTAATTATACTACCGGACAGTTCTAAAGTATGGCTCAATGCGGGAAGTTATATAAAATACCCACTCCAATTTAGAGAAAATCAACGCTTGGTAACTTTGCAGGGAGAAGCATATTTTGAAGTCCAATCAGATAAGTCGCATCCTTTCTTTGTACAAACTAAATCTATAAATATAAAAGCAACAGGGACGGCATTCAATGTGGAAGCATACGATACGGATAGCATAACATCTGTTACATTAACACATGGCGTTGTAGATGTTATATCTCCAATAGTGACAACAAAGCTCAATCCAGGAGAGAGGATCAGATATGATAATAAGAATGCGAACTATAACTTAACCAAAGGAGATACTTATAAATGGTATGCATGGAAAGACGGGATACTTGCATTCAGGGATGATCGTTTAGAATATGTATTTAAACGATTAGGATATATGTATAATATCGACTTTGTAGTAAAAGACAAAGAGGTAGCGCAATACATTTACCGGGCAACATTCGAAGGAGAATCATTAGATGAGATACTTAACCTGCTACAATCGAGTGCCCCTATTTTTTATAAGAGAGTAGGACCACGAAAGGATAAAAACAATTTCTATCAGAAACAACAAATTGAAGTCCATAAACTTAAATAATAAAAATCCGTAACCCATTTACGACATTGTTAGCTATAATAGTGTCATCACATAGCATGGCATGGAAATTCCATTTTCCGTAGTATTGCTAGTCTCTTTTGGAAACATTATAAATCGCATATTTTATAACTATACAACTATATGGTTGTTACTCAATCAACAACCATATAGTTGTATAGCTTGATTGGTATTATAGTATAAAAAGCTGTAAGCAGCAACTACTCAGCACCCAACAATACAAACAAAACCCATCTCTGTATCAACAAGATACCATACTCAAACATCCATATCTATCTTACTATTTTTAAGTCAATTACATAGAGACAGAAAAAATAATATAAAAAATATATACTTACAGATGTGGGTTTATATTTATGGAACGTCATATTACTATATGCATGAAAATACACTAACCGTTAAATTAATCAAATCTAAAAACAAATCACTTTTTAAATCTATGTATGAAAACAATTTTTAACCACCAAAACGGCTCTAAAACAGTTATTATTGTCCTTTTATAAATGTTTAGCCGTCCGAAAAACCACATTCAAAATTTCTAAACAATCTTAAAGTATGAAACCGAATCTAATAAGCAAAGTCAGATGGCGCTTTAGGCGCCCAAATGTCCATCTTTCTACAAGAATCATAATTCTGTTCTTGTTTTGTGGTATTACAAATGTATTCAGTCTGCCTTCTTACTCGCAAGGAGCTAACCTTACAATCCACATCAACAATGCCCCAATAGAAGAAGTATTAAACCAGATTGAGAAACAATCAGAATTTAGATTTTTATACAACAAAAAAATTGTAGATGTAAATAGGAAAGTATCCATCTCATCACAGAATAAGCCTGTTTCTGAAATACTCAATCAAATATTTTCAAATGGTGATATAACATACACAATCCATGACCGTCAAATAGTACTAGCTCCTAAAACCAGCACAAAGGATGAACAAAACACGTTGCAGGCAACAACTATTACCGGACGGGTAGTAGACAATGCAGGGGAATCTCTACCCGGTGTCAGCATTGCCGTTAAAGGAACAACACAAGGTGTTATGACTGATCTTGATGGTTATTTCAGTATCAGCACATCGGCCGGAACAACTTTGGTGATTAGCTACATCGGATATCTGAGCCAAGAAATAAAGGTTGGGAACAATACTAAGCTGGATATTAAACTACAAGAAGCGACAAAAGAACTGGAAGCAGTTGTAATAGTTGGCTTCGGCACACAGAAAAAAGAATCGATCACCGGAGCTATTTCAGCCATTAGTGGAAGCGAATTGATGACAACAAACGCATCGACCACCTCAACAGCATTAGCCGGTAAAATAGCGGGACTGAACACCCGTCAGCCAGATGGTCGCCCGGGATCGGGAACTACAATCCGAATCCGCGGTATGGGTACACCTCTCTATGTGATAGATGGAGTGCAAAAAGACGAAGGACAATTTAACAATATAGACCCCAACGATATAGAGTCTATATCCATATTAAAAGACGCATCTGCTGCTATATACGGAGTCCGTGCTGCAAACGGAGTTGTTGTTGTTAAAACAAAAACAGGACAACGAGATAGCCGCAATACTGTAAACATTACAGCATCGTACGGTTGGCAAGATTTCTTCAAATTTCCGAAACCCGCAAATACTAAAACTTATGTACGCTCTAAATATCAGTCAGACATAATAAAAAAAGCAGCAGACCCAAACTACAGTATGAAATATTCAGCTGAAGATTTAGCTAAATGGGAAGCAGGGACAGACAAAGGCTATCAAGGCTGGGACTGGTATGACTATGTAATTAATACAGCTCCAATGTCGTACGTTGGTGGAAATATTTCAGGAGGATCAGATAAAATTAATTACTATCTATCATTAAGCCATCTTGACCAACAAGCTATTATTGTAAATTATGGAGGCTTCAACCGCACCAATATGCAGATGAATATTGATGCAAATATTACTAAAAAATTGAAAATAGGTGGTAGTATGAATGGCCGTATAGAGCAGAAAAAGAATCCGGGAGTACCGGGCAACGATGATTACTGGACTGCCCTATTTGCTATTTATCGTAATTTGCCGACTGTGAGACCTTTTGCAAATGACAATCCCAACTATCCGGCAAAAACATCTACAAATAACTCTACAAACTTCGGGATGTTAAACTATGAACGCTCTGGTACGTTTGAAGACACATGGCGAGTTATACAATTAAACCTGAATGCAGAATATCAGATAATAAATGGACTAAAGGTGAACGTATTAGGAGGTTATTATTTTGCAAATCGGTTCCAAAAAAACCATGAATTTACATATAAACTTTATGAATATGATGAAGCAAATGATGCATACAAAGTTGTAGATTCTATGGACAACCCATATATGGAACGTACATATGCTTCAGTAGAAGAGACATCCGGACAGTTTACGTTCGATTTCAACCGAACATTTGGTTCACATACAATTGCAGCTGTTGCCGGAGGAGAGTTTTTAAGAAGAAAAACCCCTAAAATATGGTTGCACGACCGACCTGCATCTAACGTTATCGATCAGATGTACCTCACATCTATGGTCGAATTAAATGATGAACTTGACAATCCTCAGTCAAGAGCAGGATTTATAAGTAGGATAAATTATGATTACGAGCACAAATATTTATTAGAGCTTATCGGGCGTTACGATGGCTCTTGGAAATTCCCAAGTGGAGACAGATGGGGATTCTTCCCTTCAGTTTCGGCAGGGTGGAGAATCTCTGAAGAACCGTTTTGGGAGAACATAAAACCAACTGTATCCGATCTAAAACTGAAAGCCTCTTATGGAATAGTAGGATATGACGACTTCTCGGCATGGAAAGAGAACAATAGAGAGCCATACTATGCTTTCGACTATATGGACGGATACAACTACAACGATGGTGGAGCTGTAATAGACGGACAATGGGTGATAGGTACAAAGCCAAGAGGTGTTCCTGTAAAAACTCTATCGTGGATGAAAGCAAAAATGTTTAATATTGGACTAGACTTTGGCTTCCTGGATGGAAAACTATCCGGAGAGTTTAACTTTTTCACCCGTAATTTTGAAGGAATCCCAGAACGAAAAAATGATGTTTTAATCCCGGCAGAATCAGGATTTGACCTACCAAAAGAAAATCTCAAATCGGAAATGCTTAAAGGATTGGATGGAAGCATCACATGGAGAGACAAAGTACAAGAACTGAATTATTCAGTAACAGGTAATTTTACCTTTGCACGTAGATATGACTGGCATCAATACAAACCTCGATTTGGTAACTCGTGGAATGTTTATCGAAATTCCATCAATGAGCGTTATGGAAACATTAATTGGGGGAAACAGGTGATAGGTCAATTCCAGTCGTGGGAAGAAATAGCAAACCACCCAATCAATGTTGATGGCAAAGGAAATACAACACTACGTCCGGGCGATCTTATTTACAAAGATGTAAACGGAGACGGAATAATCAATGATATGGACGACAGACCAATTGGTTACAGAGAGGGCGATGTTCCTTATCTGAACTATAACTTTACATTCAATTTCGATTATAAAAATTTCGACTTAGGACTAACCTTCGGCGGTTCGGCTTTTGCCTCATTCTACATGGATTGGGAAATGCGAAATCCATTGCATGACGGAGGAAACAATCCCCAATACTACTTATCAGACCAATGGCATCTATCAGATATAAATGATGCCAACAGTTCGCTCATTGCCGGAAAATACCCGACTGTGATAGAAGGAAATGCCAGTCATAGCAACTATTGGAGAAACGACTTCTGGCTAAAGAATGTCCGCTACTTGAAACTAAGAAATCTTGAGCTAGGCTATTCAATCCCTAAAAACATTATAGGACGTGTAGGTATGCAAAAAGCCAGATTCTATACATCAATGCAAAATCTATTCTCAATTGACAATCTGGGTGACATCCAAATGGATCCGGAAATCACATCCGGCTCAGGATTACAATATCCGACTAATAGAGTGATAAGTATAGGTTGTAATTTAACTTTCTAAATAATATGAAAACTATAAAATTATATATAATAGGTATCCTCATCGCTGGAATAAGTGGACTATATAGCTGTTCCAACTTCTTAGAGGAAGATCCAAATAGTATTTTTACGGATGATCAGGTATTTTCTGACATCAACATGATCAATTCTGTATTGGCTAACTATTATGGACGGGTCAACTGGGGACCAAGTCTGGACGACACAGATGGACATGCCTACACTGACGAAGCAGCTTTTTCGAGCGGAGGAATCAGAGACTATCGGACATATGCCGACGATTGGTGGCGTGTATATGATTATACCCTAGTCCGAGACATAAATGTTTTCATCAGAGGATTACGCTCTGATGCTGCAAACAAAAATATAGACCTGACCGAAAATAAGAAAAAACAATTCGAAGGTGAAGCACGTTTCCTTCGGGCATGGACATATTTCAATATGGCAAAGGGATTAGGGGGGTTACCCATCGTTTACGATGAAGTATATGGTTACGAATCAAACACAGATGTTCTCACTTTGCAGATAGCACGTTCTACCGAAGCAGCCACCTACGACTATATTATTTCGGAATGTACTGCCGCCGCATCCCTACTTGAGGATGTAGATGCAAACTCGCCCGACAAGAATGTACATGCTGCAAGAGCCAACAAATGGGTTGCCCTTTCTCTAAAAGCTCGGGCTGCAATCTATGCCGGGTCAATTGCAAAATATACAACAGATCCAGCCCTTCGGCTACCAAATGGCGAAGTAGGTATACCGGCCAGTGATGCCAACAAATACTATCAGCAAGCTTATGATGCAGCAAATGCAATCATCACCGGCGGTAAATATTCCCTATACCGCAAAAATACGAATGATGCAGGCCGTAACTTTTATGAGCTATTTATGACCAAAGAAGGTAATACTGAAGTTATTTGGGCACTAGATTATATATCACCCGGAAAAACGAATGGATTTACAAATGCCAACATTGCTTATTCCGTCAAAGGAGATGTGGATGCTAATAGGATAACACCAATATTAAATATTGTAGAATCCTTCGAGTACAAAAATAGTAGGGACGGTAAACTTAAAATTAAGGATTCATCTGGCGAATATATCTATTACAACAAACCAGAAGACCTGTTTGCCAATAAAGATGCCCGTCTGTATGGTTCTATAATTACACCCGGATCAGAGTTCAGAAGCACATATATGTCTTACCAAGCAGGACAAAAGTATTGGGAAAGCGGACAATGGAACAACCGAATCGGTAACCCGGGAGTTGTAAATCCTACATATGGCTTATTGACAGACCAGAATGGACCTGTAAGCGGAGATCAGGAATATATATCAAAAACCGGATTTAATATTCGCAAGTTTATAGACGAAAACAAAGATGCTTCTACACGAGGACGGGGCAGTGATGTCTGGTTCACAAGATTCCGTTATGCGGAAACTTTATTAATAGCTGCAGAAGCGTCGTTGGAATTGAACAAAGCCCAAACCGAAGTTTGCGGATATATCAACCAAATCAGAGCCAGAGCCGGAATACAAAATTTATCGACAGTTACACTAGATGACATTATCAATGAAAACCGTGTCGAATTTGTGTATGAAAATCATAGATACTGGGATCTGAAAAGATGGAGAAAAGCACATATACTGTGGAACGACGATGCTAATAGTGATTCCGCTATGTATTATTCACTATATCCTTACAAAATTAATCAGCCGGGACATCCTCAAAATGGCAAATGGGTATTCGAAAAAGTGAAAACATACACAACCAGATATCCGCGCTATTTCCAAATGCGGAATTATTACAACTTCTTCGATCAGGACTGGCTAAACAAGAATCCTAAATTGGTTAAGAATCCATTCCAATAATTGAAATAAATATCTTGATTATAAACAAAAAAGTATATTCAAATATGAAAAAATATATCTTAGGAACAATCAGTTTCCTTTTGCTCATACTAGTCAGTTGCGAAAAAGACAACTATGACGAACCCCAAAGCAACCTGACCGGAAGAATTATTTCTGCCGGGGCGAAAGAAGCCATTGGTGTCAGAGAAACAGAGGGAGCAGTTCAGGTTCAGCTCTGGCAAGATGGCTACGAACTATATACCCCAATAGCTGTCTATGTAAACCAAGATGGTACATTTGCCGCGAAGCTGTTTGATGGCACATACAAACTTGTAACGCGTGACAATAACGGACCATGGGTAAACAAAAGAGATACAGTCGTTATCAATGTAAAAGGCAATACAAGTGTCGAATATATTGTCAACCCATACTATATATTGAAAAACGAAAATTTCAATGTAAATGGCAAGACGCTGACTGTTACATTCGACATCGATGAAGTGACAGCCGGAAAATCAATAGAACGCATCACATTGTATGTAAATAGTACCAGATTTGTCGATAGCAGTTTCAAAGTAAAAAGTACGGATGCAACCTCGCCAACTGTGGGCACTAATACAATCACAATGGATCTTAGTACTCTGTCCAATCCGGTCTTATACGCGCGCATAGGAGTCAAAATAACAGATGTTGATCAGATGCTATATACGGCAGGTTCAATAAAAGTCAAATAATGCATAATCCTTTCTAAATATGAGAAATAAATGTCTTATATTTATGATCTTAGTTCCTGCCCTCATAAACCAGGGGGCAAGAACTGGGTTATTCCAATGCCCAATGGCATTATTCCTTACCAAATGCATATTTATCAATACAGATTGTACGATTAGAAATATAAACTATCTGTAAAAGACAACGGTAAAACCTTTTGATATCTATCTAGCGAATTACTAAAGAATCAGAACCATAAAAACATATTAATTTAATGAAAAAAAAACTGTTACTATTAGCATTTGTACTATCCGGTACATCTCTTTTCGCACAGTGGAAACCCGCGGGCGACAAAATCAAAACAAAGTGGGCTGAAACAATTGACCCCAACAACGTATTGCCAGAATATCCCCGTCCGATTATGGAACGGTCAGACTGGACTAACCTGAATGGATTATGGGAATATTCCATACTTCCGGTAGGCGAAAAAGAGCCACAAAGTTTTGATGGAAAAATACTAGTTCCATTCGCTGTCGAATCCAGTTTGTCGGGTGTTCAGAAAGAACTGAACAAAGACAAAGAGTTATGGTACAAACGTACATTTACAGTACCATCTTCTTGGAAAGATAAATCAGTATTACTTCATTTCGGAGCTGTGGACTGGAAAGCCGAGATCTACCTCAATGACATCAAGATAGGCTCACATACAGGAGGATATACTCCATTTTCATTCGATATTACTCCCTACCTCACAGCAGGAAATCAAAAACTTGTTGTCAAAGTATGGGATCCGACAACCGAAGGCTATCAACCTGTAGGTAAACAACATGCCAGACCCGAAGGAATCTGGTACACGCCCGTATCGGGCATCTGGCAAACAGTTTGGTTAGAACCTGTTTCGAAAAAATATATTTCTGATATCAAAACAATACCAAACATTGATACTAAACAGTTATCATTCAATGTATGTACTCAAAACACAAATGCAACTAATATAGTTAAGGTAACAGTATTGGATGGCAGCAAAACAGTGGCAACCAGCAAAGCGGTAGCAGGACAAAGTGTCGATATTGCATTGGCTGACATCAAACTTTGGTCTCCCGAATCACCTTTTCTTTACAATGTAGAAATAGAACTATACGAAGGATCAAAACTGCTCGATAAAGTAAAAAGCTATGCAGCTATGCGCAAAGTATCTATGGCAAAAGATGCAATGGGAATCTTACGCATGCAACTGAATAACAAAGATTACTTCCAATTTGGTCCGCTCGACCAAGGATGGTGGCCTGATGGATTATACACAGCTCCAACCGATGAAGCATTAGTGTATGACATCAAAAAAACAAAAGATTTCGGATTCAACATGATCCGTAAACACGTGAAAGTAGAACCTGCACGCTGGTATACTCATTGCGATCGTTTAGGAATTTTGGTATGGCAGGATATGCCGAATGGCGACAAATCGCCACAATGGCAAAATCAAAAATATTTTGATGGCAAAGAATTGCAACGCAGCATAGAATCGGAAAACAACTACCGTAAAGAATGGAGAGAAATAATGGACTATCTGGTTTCGTACCCATCCATCGTAGTATGGGTTCCATTCAATGAAGCATGGGGGCAATTTAAGACAGCCGAAATTGCAGAATGGACAAAAAGTCACGATCCTTCACGCCTTGTTAACCCAGCCAGTGGTGGTAATTTCTACTATACGGGCGACATTACCGACCTGCATAACTATCCGGGACCAGCTATGTATCTGTTCGATGCCAAACGTGTAAATGTACTGGGCGAGTATGGAGGCATTGGTTTACCTCTAGAAAATCACTTGTGGCAAGCAGACAAAAACTGGGGTTATGTTCAGTTCAAGAATGCCAAAGAAGTAACCGACGAGTATGTAAAATATGCTCAAGAACTGAAAGGATTTATCCAAAGAGGGTTTAGTGCAGCTGTATACACACAGACCACCGATGTGGAAGGTGAAGTAAACGGACTTATGACTTATGACCGAAAAGTTATAAAAGTAGAAGAGTCTAGAGTGAAATCCATAAACCAAGAAATTTGTAATTCTCTGAACAAATAAATCTAATTAGAAAAACGTGAAAAAGAAACACTTATATTTACTATCCTGCTTAGGAATCGGTATGGTTACTCTTTTCAGTTGTAGCCAACAGCCAGCCAAGAAAGAAGCAAACATCATAAAGAATGAACTGCGTGCACCGGCATATCCATTGGTTACAATAGATCCGTATACAAGTGCATGGTCGGCAGCAGACAATCTGTACGACAATCAGGTACAACATTGGACAGGCAAAGAATTCCCTCTAGTAGGTGCTATACGGGTAGACGGACAAGTATTCCGCTTTATGGGAGTAGAGAAAACTCCACTAAAAGCATTAGCAGCCATGTCGACCGACGAGACATGGACTGCTAAATACACAAATACCAAACCGGCAAACGGATGGGAAAGTAATAGCTTTGACGATAATAGTTGGAAAAGTTCAGAAGCCGCTTTCGGCACCGAAGATGAAACCAATGTGAAAACTGTATGGAACACTCCCGACATATGGGTTCGCAGAGCAATAAAGCTCGACCCGAATACTATATCAGGCAAGAAGCTATATTTGCAATATTCGCACGACGATACTTTCGAACTGTATATCAATGGTAAGCAAGTTGTAAAAACGGGTTACGAATGGCACAAGAATGTAATATTACCTTTGTCGGACGATATTGCAAATGCTATCAAAGACGGTAATATCGTTATTGCCGCACATTGCAACAATAAGACCGGAGGTGCACTCGTAGACTTTGGTATCTATACAGAAGAGGATATAAAACAATCGTTCCAGATAGCAGCAGTTCAGAAATCGGCAGACGTTCAAGCAACACAAACACGTTATATTTTCGAATGTGGCAGTGTTCAATTGAACCTTACTTTCACAGCTCCATTATTCATGGACGATTTGAATCTGGTATCACGCCCTGTCAACTATATTTCGTACGATGTTACATCTCTGGATGGCAGCAAGCATGATGTAGAAATATATTTCGAAGCTTCACCTAATTGGGCTCTGAATGTTCCATCGCAAACAAGCAAAAGCGAAGGGTATGAAAAAGACGATCTTCTATTTGTAAAAACAGGAAGCGTGGAACAAAACATTCTTGGAAAACGTGGTGACGACTTGCGCATCGATTGGGGGTATTTTTATCTATCGAGTGAAAAGGCAAATGCAACTTATGCCGTTGGCAATGGTTTTGACATGAGAAATGCATTTGCTGACAAAGGTTCTTTGTCGGGTGATGTTGCATCGAAAGACAAAGCAAATCTGGCTATTGCTCAATCGCTGGGAAATACCAAATCGGCATCGGGTAAAATTTTGATCGGGTACGATGATATTTATTCGATTCAATATTTTGGTGAAAACCTTCGCCCTTATTGGAATAAGAAAGGTGACAAAACAATAGAACAAGCATTTGCGGAAGCTAACAAAGAATATGATAGCCTTATTGAAAAATGTAATCAATTCGATTATAACCTGATGGTAAAAGCTGCCGAAGCAGGAGGTAAAGAATATGCCGAACTATGCGCTTTGGCATATCGCCAAGCAATATCGGCACACAAGCTGGTCGAAGCTCCTAATGGAGACCTGCTATTCTTATCGAAAGAAAATAATAGTAATGGTTCTATCGGAACAGTAGATGTTACCTACCCTTCTGCACCATTGTTCTTATATTACAATCCGGAACTGGCTAAAGGTCTGCTAAACCATATATTCTATTACAGCGAAAGCGGCAAATGGGTAAAACCATTCCCTGCACACGATGTGGGTACGTATCCTTTGGCAAATGGACAAACTTATGGTGGTGATATGCCAGTAGAAGAGGCTGGGAATATGCTAGCTCTTACGGCAGCCATTGCCGTAGTGGAAGGCAATGCAAAATATGCAGAAAAGCATTGGGACGTATTGACTACATGGACTGACTATCTGGTAGAAAAAGGATTAGATCCTGAAAACCAACTCTGTACGGACGACTTTGCCGGACACTTTGCGCACAATACCAACTTGTCTATAAAAGCAATTATGGGGATAGCATCGTACGGACATTTGGCAGAAATGCTAGGTAAAAAAGAGATTGCCGAAAAGTATACAAACAAAGCAAAAGAAATGGCTCAGGAGTGGGTGAAGATGGCTGATGATGGAGATCACTACCGTTTGACTTTCGACCAACCGGGCACATGGAGTCAGAAGTATAATCTGATATGGGACAAGTTGCTTAAATTCGGAATATTCCCAAATACGATTGTTGAGAAAGAAATCCCATACTATCTGACCAAACAGAATGAATATGGGCTTCCACTGGATAGCCGAATGAATTATACTAAATCGGATTGGATCATATGGACTGCGACATTGACGGATGATATAGAAACATTTAAAAAATTTGTGGCACCTGTACATAAATTCATGAATGAGACTACTGACCGTGTTCCAATGTCTGACTGGTACAATACGGATAATAAAACACACGTAGGTTTCAAAGCCCGCTCTGTAGTTGGTGGATATTATATCAAAATGTTGGAAGACAAATTAGAAAAATAAGGAAGTACAGATTCGGTAATAATATGTAAGTTTAATATTGGCTTCTTGTTTATATACTTAAACAAGAGCCAATATTTTTAAATTTAACCTGTATTAATCAATTATAATAATGAAGAAAAACACATTTTATGCCCTCATCATAGGATGCTTACTGATGGGCTGCTCTTCTAAAACAGATTCTGAAAGTAAAGTAACTCTTGTTGACAGACCATCTGTAGAGACTACGAACAAACATTATGTAAGTAATAGACAACCTTTACTGCCTACTCACTTTATTAAATTACCTGTCGGTAGTGTCAAACCAAAGGGATGGCTAAACCGCTACCTCGAATTGCAGAAAAACGGATTGACCGGACATTTGGGTGAAATAAGTGCATGGCTCGATAAAAGCAACAATGCATGGTTAAATGAAGGTAGCGATGCCGGCTGGGAAGAAGTACCATATTGGCTCAAAGGGTATGGGAACATAGCCTATATTCTCGAAGACTCTAAAATGCTGGAGGAAACAAAGACATGGATAGGGGCTGTATTCAAAAGCCAGCAACCAAATGGATATTTCGGTCCTGTAAATGAACGGAATGGAAAGAAAGAGCTATGGGCAAATATGATTATGTTATGGTGTTTGCAATCTTATTACGAATATTCTAACGATCGGCGAGTGATAGACCTGATGACTAACTATTTTAAATGGCAGACGACCGTTCCTGACGAAGATTTCCTGAAGGACTATTGGGAAAACAGCCGCGGTGGTGATAACATTTATAGTGTATATTGGCTCTACAACATTACAGGCGATTCGTTTTTATTAGATCTGGTTCATAAAATACACCGTAATACTGCCAATTGGATGATGGACTCATCGCTTCCTAACTGGCATAATGTGAATATAGCACAAGGTTTCCGTGAACCGGCAACTTATTATATGCTAACGAAAGATTCAGCACACCTCAAAGCAACTTATAATGACCAAGAGTTGATTCATCGCACATTCGGTCAAGTATCGGGTGGAATGTTCGGTGCTGACGAAAATGCACGCATGGGATATATCGACCCAAGACAAGGAACCGAAACGTGCGGTTTTGTAGAACAAATGGCTTCTGACGAGATGTTGTTACGTTATACGGGCGACCCGCTTTGGGCTGAACATTGCGAGGAGGTTGCATTCAACTCCTACCCTGCTGCCGTGATGCCCGATTTCAAGGCACTACGCTATATTACTTGTCCCAATCATGTGATGAGTGATTCGAAAGATCATAAACCGGGCATAGACAATGGTGGTCCATTCCTTTCTATGAATCCATTCAGTAGCCGTTGCTGTCAGCACAACCATACGCAAGGATGGCCTTACTATATAGAAAATCTACTATTGGCAACTGCCGACAATGGTGTTGCAGCAGCAATATATGGAGCATGTGAGGGCAAGGTGAAAGTAGGCGATGATGGAACGGAAATAACTGTTAACGAAGATACTCAATATCCATTCGAAGAAGGAATACGTTTTGGAATAAAGACTCCTAAGAGTGTAAGATTTCCATTCTACCTTCGCATCCCATCGTGGACTAAGAATGCACAGATTGAGATTAATGGAAAAAAAATATCGACTCAACTGGTTGCAGGAAAATATGCTTGTATCAACCGAGAATGGAACGATGGCGATGTTGTATCTGTTACTTATCCTATGGCACTAAGCATGAAGGTATGGCAAGTCAACAAAAATAGTGTAAGCATCAACTATGGTCCTCTTGCTCTGTCGCTCAACATTGATGAAGAGTATAAAAAAGTAGATAGCCGCGAGAGTGCAATCTGGGATTCTAAATGGCAAAAGGATGCTGATCCATCCCAATGGCCTACTTACGAGATATATCCCAAAAGTGCATGGAATTATGCATTGATTATCAATGCTAAAAATCCATTATCAGACATGATTGTCGAAAAACGGGAATGGCCTAAAGATGATTATCCTTTCACTCAAGCCAATTCTCCAATCATTGTCAAAGCAAAAGGACGTAAGATTCCATCGTGGGTAATAGATCAATATGGTTTATGTGCAGTACTGCCCGATGAGGATGTAAAAAAAGCAGATACGATAGAGGATATAACATTAGTTCCGATGGGAACGGCACGTTTGCGAATAACATCTTTTCCTCCGTCTTATGAGTAATGATTATATTTATTGATAAAAAAAGGAGATATCTCCATTCATAAGATATCTCCTTTTTATAATTTATTTTTTGTTTATTAGAATGGTAATTGATAAGATACACCTCCGCTGATACGCAGTCCTGACCAATCAACTTTCACATCTTTATTTCCCTTCAGACTAGCCCCCATATCAACGTCATACCCTCCGCTGAGATGAGCACCTATACCATAGGGGAGATTCAAATTAACTCCTAATTGGGGTAGAACAGAAAATCCGACCATATTCGAATTCAATTTATATCTATCATCTAGATCTTTTTGATCATTTCCGACTTTGACATGCCCCTTCGTTTTCAAACTATTTAATGTCATACCGGGTGATAATTCTCCATAAAAGGAGATATTAGTTTTATCACTAAACTCAATTTGATAGAAATGGTAACGATATAATAAACCTATACGATAAGCATTAAGTGATAATTTATCAACAATCTCACCCGAATAGTCTGAATAAGCAAGCCTTCCGGCCGTTGTTTGATAGGTCAAATTAGCCCCGAATTCATGTTTATCCTGCATATATACTATTCCGAAGTTATGTGTCACATAGTTTGGAAAATTGTCAGTAATGGCTATATCGAAAGGATATTGTTTTTTTAGTTCAGTTTGTATATTGCTGAGCTGCCCTTTCATATCATCCATTTTATAACTTCCATATCCAACAGAATACTCTATTTTGAATTGGGCATTTGCCGATATTGAAGATATACATATTAGAATAAATATAATGTATTTTTTCATTTTCACAGTGCTTTAGAAATATTAATGTAATTATATCGGTTATAAAACAGGTAGCCATTAATCAGCTGTAAATCATTTCCATATTTTGTGATGATTTGAAAAATATCCTTATCAAAAGTACTATTCCTTACTCTGAAATAGTGAAAATCTCCTTGTACCTTTTCCTTATACAAAATATTACCTGTGCTGGGATCAAATCCCATAAATATCCCATTGATTTTAGTTACAGTAGTCAACTCGGGAACATTCACAACTAAAAATGTGTAATCAGGCTTTTCCATTATTGCAAATTTTTCATCATATGGACTAAACCAAAATAAGCCAGTGTGACCGGTAGAGCTACTTTTTAATAGATTTAATTTATTCCCATCAAATTCATATAAATTATACCATTTATCATCTTTTTGACCATTAAATACATATTTACCAGAAGCAGAAACTTTAGTACCAAATTCTCTGTTATTCTCTGTTGTAGTAAGAATCAAATTTCCTGTATTAATATCATAAATACGAAGAGAATATTGATGATCATTCACAAAATATTTATCATTATCTCCTAAATAATGTTGTACCCAATAAGCAGAATTAACTGTAGATTTCTTGCTATTCAACATATAATTTGAGAATGTACTGAAACTACCATTGTTTGACGTTCTATAATAAATACCAATTTTTCCTTTTCTAGAAGCTAGTATTTCTTCGGCAAAATAATTACCGGATTCATATGCCGGATTTGTTTGGATTAATTTGAAATCATTAGCCATGTCATACACATTTACAGTATGGTTTTGATATGAATTATAAGGAGTAATCCCTAATATCAAACTATTCGTGACATCAACTGCTAAGTTTCCATAGTGTGAGTATCCCAAATTTTTATCTTTATAATTAAAAATTACACTTGGATATTTAGCATAATCAGAATAATTTGCATTAACAGGTAGTATGTATAGTTTGAAATACATTTCCTGATCCTGAGGAAATGCATACTCAGTAAATATAGTGTTAGAAATACCATGCTCTAAATTTGTTTTATTATTCTTATTATCTTCAAATACATATTTACAAGTATACATATTAGGATTATTCCATGAGATTAGTAAATCCCCGGTACGAGATATATCACACAAAAAATGTTTAGAAGTGAATTCATCATATTTAATCGTATAGAAATCTTCTTTTTCTGCAATTACATTTGATTTATATTTGACCACTACCCGGACAGTCTTAACTCCATAAACATAATTTTCATCTACATACGAAGTTTGATCCGGATTTGTTATTTTACTCACTAATACGTCATCAAAATTATTATAATTATAAATTGTATAGCTCTCGATTTCCACGCCCTCTATTTGTGGCTTATCCCAATACAATTCCAAGTGCTTATCGTTACTTACTCGTTGTCGAATGTTTAGATCAATATTAGGATTGACATATTTAACAGAATAACTAAATTCAAACTCGTCTTTCTCCCCTCCTAATATTTCAGCTAAACTCCCTGTAGCAGATGTTGTTTTTACTTTTACTTTTATTGTATTAGTTGTATTTCCTTGTAATTTAGAGGGTGATAGCACAATATACCCATTGGAGCTATTAATTGACTGACCATTCAGAAAGAATTCTTTATTAATAATTGTACCCGATGAAACATTTAGATTATATGTCAGATAGGTATTATTATATATATATATCATATTTCCTTCTGGTATATCTGCCAAATTAAATGTTGCTGAAACCTCTTTCTCTGGAGGTGTTAGCTCGTGATAATTCATCTCATTACTATCATATTCACAAGCATAAAACAATAGTAAACTAAAACAAAAGATAAGTTTTAGATAACATCTGTAAGAAGAAATTGTCATTAAATTTAATTTTAGGTTATATTAAATAGTTTTTTTCAAAGTTTTGATAGAGTCAATTTTCAATTTAATGTAAATCTTGTCAATTCATTCTAAAATAAGAAAGTTCTCAGACAAAAGATATTATCCGATTATATGTGCTGCATCTAGTATTATCTTCAACAAGAATAATATTGCAATTACGTATACTGTAGCCGTGACATCTTTGAATCGTCCTGAGCAAACTTTGATGAAAGCAAAGCTCAACATACCAAATACGATACCTTCTGCAATGCTGTAAGTGAATGGCATAAATACCATTGTGATGAATGCTGGAAGTCCTTCGCTCATATCGTTGAAGTTTATCTTAGCAACTGATGACACCATAAATAGACCAACAATGATAAGTGCCGGTGCAGTGGCTGCTGCCGGAACCATCAAGAACAATGGCGCCAAGAACAAAGCTAAAGCAAACATCAATGCTGTACCAACTGCAGTCAATCCTGTTCTACCACCTGATGCTACACCCGAAGCACTTTCTACGTAGGATGTGATTGTACTTGTTCCTAATACTGCTCCGAAAGTAGTACCAAGAGCATCTGCAAATAAGGCTTTTTTCATTTGAGGAAAATTACCATCTTCGTCAGCCAATCCTGCTTTAGAAACAACTCCGATAAGTGTACCCACAGTATCAAACAGATTTACAAACAAGAAAGTAAACACAACGATAAGCATTTTCAGAGAAAAAATGCTTTTCCATCCTTCTATAGAAAGCATCGGTTCGATGGCTTTTCCAAATATTGGAGCGATAGATGGAGGTAAAGCTATGATTGAAGAAGTCGGTAAAGCAACCAAAGGCGCCTCCGGTTGGGTTGCAACATCCAATATAATACCAAACACTGTTGCTGATACGATACCAATCAGAATCGCACCATTTACATTGCGAACATATAATACTGTGGTAATAAGAAGTCCCAAGAAAGCAATCCAAATACTGTGTTCTGAAAAATCACCAAGTTTGACCAATGTAGCATCACTTGCAACTACAATTCCTGCATTTTTCAAACCAATCAAAGTAATGAACAGACCAATACCAACCGGTATAGCATCTTTTATCACTTTGGGAATACTTTTCACGATCAATTCACGAACATTAAAGAATGTAAGTAATATGAATATAATACCTTCTATGAAAACGGCAGTCAATGCAAATTGCCATGTATAGCCCATTCCTAAAACAACCGAAAATGCAAAGAAACTATTCAATCCCATGCCCGGTGCTTGTGCAATCGGCAATTTTGCCAATATAGCCATTAATAGAGTTGCTATAATTGTTGCCAGTGCTGTTGCTGTAAACAAAGCACCCTTATCCATGCCTGTTGCACCTAAAATACTCGGGTTAACAATCAGGATATATGACATTGTAAGAAATGTTATAAGTCCTGCCAACAGTTCGCGACGAACAGTTGTTTTATTTTCTGTCAGCTTAAATGTTTTATCTAAAAAATTATTCATTTGTCATATTTATTAAAAAGTCCATTTTGCAGCAATAGTCGGATTTACATATGCCTTGTCTTTACCTCTTGAGTCGGGTAAAAAGTTATTACTAATTTCTATTTCGGTTCCAAAAGCCAGATTAGAATTAACATTATACCAGAACTGAGGTTCTGTTAGTAATACAATCTTCTTATCATCAGTAGTCTTAGCCTGGCTCCTATCCTTATTTTCAGTCCATATATCTATGAATCCACAGATTGTCAATTTATTATTAAACAAAGATCCTCCCCAAGTAGCTGTCCATTGCACATCGTTGCTAACTCTTGCAAAAGCATGATATTTGTAAGCAAAATAAGTACCTAAATTAAACCCTCCAACATTTGTTGAATATGAGGCTCCTGCCAGATATGCATTAGGAATTGTTCCCCAAGATGCTAATCCACCATTAAACTCAACATGAGCACGTATTGGTAAACTACCTAAATTCTGGTCTCTCATTATCTCCATATAGGCCAAGCCTATATTTCCACGACTTTGATTGAAATCCAAATCGACAAATCCAAATGTAGATCCCCATTTATCAGGTTTAAACATTTCGAATGTTGTAGTAAAATAGTTTTTACTAAAATCATCATTGTGAAGAGCATGGCGTGGGTCGAAGTGTAATTGGATGTTTTGGGCTGAAACGAAACATGTAACAGCAAATAAGATTAAAAACAATAAAGATTTTCTGTTCATATTGATTATTAGATAATTTTTCACAAAAATAACTAAAAAAAACATCTCCTAATGTCCTGTTGTATTTTTAACTAAATATTTGACGAGCAATTCGACAAGGATATAATGCATATTATTGACATTTTGTATGGTTAACTATATGCGACAAAATAAAATTAAAAAATATTCCTTTTTTATTTTGAATTCTAAAAAAAGACCGTATCTTTGCACCGCAATCACGAAAAGAACGGGATGTAGCGCAGTCCGGTTAGCGCACCTGCTTTGGGAGCAGGGGGTCGTGGGTTCGAATCCCGCTATCCCGACAATAAAAGAGCTAGATTTTATCTAGCTCTTTTATTTTATTATGTATATGCAATTTACATAGAAGTGTACCGACTCATTGAAAGTAGTCGTAAATGGAGAATAAATAAAGAATTATCCGTCCGAACACTATTCTTCACTGTATTAATTTATGGCAACATGAAGTTCAACACACTCCATTTTTGGTAAAAAACAAACTATTAAGGGAATTCTATGAAGAAATAACCATTTCATCCTCAAAAAAAGGCTTAAATAAGGGAGCATAATTTATTTTTGACGACCATCTTCAACTTGTCGTTTTAAAATCTGAATCAATAGGAACCAACACAAAATACCTACGAATATATTTTTTGATTAACGCTAAAAAATAAAATAGAGAAGATAAAAGTATAAAAAACGCCATCTTGTGGACAGCGTTTTTCAAATTTTGCAAATTTTGTAATTTTGTAAAGTTTATATTAGTTCCAAAACTCTCAAAAAAAGAATGTTTAATCTTGTATACATCGAACTGACGCAGGGGTAGATTTCACTAGTGTACTTCTGCTTACTGTTGCGAGGCCTTCAGTAAGCTGCCTACTCCATCCAAAGTTAGCCGAGGAAGCACTACTGGAAGAAAAAAATGCTGTCTTACCATAATTGCCAAGCCTATCCAATTCTGGCATATAATTACCTAAATAAAGAACCTGCATTCCGGGTTTATACGTATCTACAGCATTCGTAACATGAGATTCCCCGTATGAAGATACAAGAGAGTTTATAGGGCAAACGTCAGCCATTGCACCAGCTAATACAGTTCCGCGTGGTGTACTTAATGCAGTCGTTGTTACAGTTTGTACTGAGTTTGGATCCCCATCTTGCTTATTGCTATATCGACTGGCATTTGTTTCTATTTCTTTTTCCAGTGCAGTCCACTCTACATCATTTGGCACATGCCAGCCATTGGGACAGATTCCTTGTATTTTGGGTCTGGTGACACCTGTAACATTCTCACCATCATTAATGATTAACTGTCCGGTAGCTCCTCCCCGCGAATTTGTTACAGCAGCCCAATTATAGAACAAACCGACTCTATAGTTGCTATCATAAAGTGCACTATTAGTTGCATCCTCCTTATGAGGATAACACCATAAAGGTGCACCTATATTATTTTCCATATCCATGCCTTTAGTCGGAATCGTACCCATCTCAGCTAATATTGTCTTGTCATCACCGGTGCGTGAACCTGCTGGAGCAAACGTTTTGGCTCTCAAACTCATAAGCATCCATCTGCCGGCTACTCCAAAGTCGCCGGACATAAAAAGATTCTGATCCTGATCTCGGTGAAGTTGTATCCCGTTATCCGTTATCCGAGATGAATTGCCCATAGCATCAGTAACCAACTCTGCCTCTGCTGCCGTAAAGCCAGCTCTCGTGACCCATTCATCAACGGTAGGTTCAACACCATCACAAACATAAAGATTCACTGTCAAATCTTTTGCACGTTGAGCAGATGTCCCTTTGTATTTATCGACAAAAAAGAAGTCCAGATTATTATATTTTCTTGTGTTTTTAGGTAATGTGTACTCAAAATAAGGCGTTTCGGTGGAAATCCCTGAGTATTTAGGGATTACTACCTGATCTTTCAAGCTGCCCGCCACTGTTACTACCCAATCTACATTCGTTTGTATAGGTAATTGACTTTTCTTTGAATCGTGAAAAACTTTCCTATGCCCGACTGAATCACCTATAGCTATAGCATAATTCATTTGCAATAAATAGACCTCCTTAGTTTGTCCGCCACAGTCTGCACTTTGAACAGTCAACTTGAGTGTCGATTGGTTAAAAGGGAACTCCATACGAGACTTAGCTATAGGATCTGCCAATAATGTAATCGTTTGCGGCGAATTAGACAGAGTGCCACCGGCAGGGATACCTGTTATATCGATATTCCCAGTACCGGCAGGACCGGTAGTCCATGTGGCCGGAGAAATACCCCAATTGACAGTGATTGTTTTGGGAGTCATAGGTCTGGCATCATAACCACTCGCAAACTCAATAAACGTTTTATCAACATTTAGTCCTTTCAGTGTAGCATTATTTTCCAGTATTGTCCATTCTTCTCCATTCCACACATATACACCGAAGCCATAAAGGCTACAATCGTCTGTATTATATACGACCAATCCTGTATGAATAGAATCTTCCTTTTCTTTTTTATTGTCAATGTTTTTCTTGTAATAAATATCTTCTGCAAACATTGGATAAAGATTATATAAATCAGTAAGTTTAACACGAGGTAATAATAACCCCTTAGTCGAATTGTCTTGTATAGAGTCATTCTCTTTCAATTGAAGTAATGCACCACTAACAGGAGAGGCGCTACTCCCAATTGTCACTTGCCCGAGCAAGGGCGATGTACATAAAAATATAGTTCCTAAAAGTAATATTAAATGTCTAAGTTGTTGTAGTCTCATTAGTTTGTCTTATGTTGTTGGTTTAACTGTCTACACTTATTTCTTGATTTGTCATCAAAACAGTAATGTGAAATAACAGAATGCAAATGTATATTTAGTGCCAGATGAACACAAGGTGTAATTATATGTATTACGTTTTTATTATACCAACGACATAGAAAGATTAGAAAAACTATTCTTATTTGTATATCAACGAAATAAATGATGTATTTTTGCAGTTCCAGCAAACAAAAGACTCAAGAGGGTTGTAATAAATACAAGAATGAAAACATATTCTTTTATTATTGTAGATGATAATGATCTAGATAGGATATTCCTGAATTTACATTTAAAGAAATATCCTTTCTTAGTACATCTGGGCTCTTTCTCTTCTGGACAAGCTGCTTTAGATTTTCTCAAAAACAAGCAGGTAGATCTTATGTTTTGTGATATTAGGATGCCTGATATAGATGGACTGACTCTATTAGAAACAATACGCAGTAAGGTTACCTGCCCGATATTAATATCTGCATATAACAGCTATGCACTTGACGGATTCAAACTGAAAGCTCTCGATTATTTGACAAAACCGATAAGAGTAGAAGCTCTGAACGAAACGGTATTGTACGCTAAGAACTTCCTTGATGCTAATAACAAAGCAAAGCTATTTGATCTGAATATACAACAGGTAGGAGCAATTGACATCTCCGACATCTTATATATGGAGGCTATGAAAGATTATACAAAGATTATTTATCTAAATAAAACATCAACAACAATACATGGTAATTTAGCTTCCATCTTACGCTCGGAGCCTTACCACACACTACTTCGAATCCATAAGAGTTATGCTGTACAACGAGTATATATAAAGTCAATCAAATATAATCAAATAGTTCTTATAGATGGTTCTTCATTGCCACTAGGGCGAATCTATCGACAATCAATAGTTGACGATATAGATACAAATAGTATAACATAAAAATGAAAATAAATAGCTCAATCAAGTTTCATATTAAAAGTAAAGGAATACAAAGAATAGTCTTATTATCTATACTTTTTATAGGGATTTTTATTCAACCATTATACGCCCAATCAGAGGTAATACAACGTCGCGACTCGCTTCAGAATTCTCTCGCTTTGGCAAAAGATGATACTACAAAAGCTAACATATACCTTATGCTGGCCGACTTTCAAAATCAAACGAATCCTGATCCCGAAGTATATAAAGAGAATACCCTAAAGGCTATTGAATTAGCTAAAAAAGCGAATTGGGATAAAGGATTAAGCGAAGCTTATTATAAATTGGGTCATTATTATTTTAAAACAAGTCCCAACCCTCCCAAGGCTTTGGAAAACTTCTTTTTATCAATGAAGCACAGCAGGAAAAATAAAAGTACCACCCTCTATGTTTTTAAAGCCTATTCGATGATTATATCAATCTACATCATGGAGAAAGAGTATGATATTGCATTCAAATATGCCAATGAGGCTATCAAAGAGTCAGAGAAAGAATCTCCTTATATTCAGGGGCTTGCATTGAGTTTTGTAGCTGACATATACAAACAGCAAGGGGAGCACAAGAAAGCTGCTGAATATTATCAAAAAGCTGTAGATAAAATGCAACAAGATACAACGCCTCTGAAAAATAAAGCAATACAACTGAATATGTCAGCAGCAGTAGTCGGGAGCCTTGTTGCAGCCGGAGAGAGTCCTGAACTTATCAACGGATACATAACACAAATAGAGAATGCATTAGAAAAAGCGCCTAACGAAAGTAAACCTTTTCTATATAATACAATTATTAATGCTTATACAAGTACAGCGAAACATTATTCATCCTACAATCAAAGAAAAAAATATTTAGAAAAAGCGAAGTACTATATCGAAAAGTCATCTAATGACAAAGATGCAATAGCACGAGACTCGAGTATAATAATAAATAATTATGTTTTTGCTTATGAGGTGTATAAGATGGAAGGTAACTTTGAAAAATCGTTAGAAAATCTGGAGAAATTAACATCATCATACACTCATATATTTACTAGAGAAAATCAAAATAAGATAACTACTCTGGAACTCAAGCAACAGGAAGAAAAACACGAATATGAATTACAATTATCAGCAGAAAGATTAAAGAATAAGGAGAATGAGATAAAGATGTATTATATCAGTATCATCTTATCGACAATCATACTTGTAATGTTAGTTATATTCATATACAAGCAAAAAAAGAATAACAAACAACTTCAGATACTGAATAAGGATTTAACTGAATCTAATTCGATTAAAAACCAAATTCTTGGGATTATCAATCACGACTTAAGGCAACCGGTAGCCAGTCTAATAGGTTTCTTGCAAATCAAAAATGTTCTCTCATCGGATGATGTATCGTCTGATGAAATGCTAAAACTGAATAAACAAGCTATGCAAATGACAGAAAATCTACTATTCAGCATGGAAGACCTTTTGCAATGGAGTAAGAATATAATGTCTAATTACTCGTTGTCGTTATCTACATTTAAAGTATCCAAACTATATGAAGAGTTAAAGATATTCTTCAACAATAACGATAAGATCACATTCAACTACAACAGTGATTTTGAAATAACGACAGAGTTTAACTATTTAAAAACAATTTTGCGCAATCTTATCAGCAATAGCTTAAAAGCATCTGAGAGTGAGAATCCACAAAAAGTATTATGTCAGATATCAGCCTCTGAAGGTAGAATCTGTTTTCGAGTATCGAATAATGGGCCTGAAATGAGCCAAAAAGTGATCGACTCACTTATTGGAAATCGTCTCGATTATTCTTCGTCGGATGGCTTGGGCTTACGATTAATTTACGATTTTTCTCAGGCCATCAATGGAAAAATATCTGTCAGTCAACAAGAAGATCAAACAACTGTAGAGCTATCTATTGATAATCAATTATGTTGAGTTCAACAGTGTATACTTATAAAATTTAATTGTGAAGATTTTATTAGTGCTCAAATTTCTGTTTTTGAACAAAGATAAAATAGTACAGAATCATCTTTATTAATCACGATGTATTTGTATGGATAATTACATCACAGATAGTATTTATCTTTGAAAGTTTATAAATAGATCTTAAATAAAAAAATATGTTTATAAAAAAAATATGTTTCCTCTTAGTGCTATCTATAACTATCACTAATCAAGCGTTCTCACAGTTTACATTATTGGATGAAGCATATAAGGAAAAATCTCAAAAAAAACTTGATGATTTTTTCGAGTTATGGAGACGTGAAATACCACCAATCTCAGACAACCAATTTCTCAATTTATCTGACACATCAAAAGAAGCATATAATGTATTCAAAGCTTTTTATAATTCTAGATTAAATAATATTGACAAACTAGAATCAAATGACGACAGATATAAGAATGTAAGCTATTTGATTATACAACCCAAATTACCAATTCGAATTCAAAATAAAGTTTATTATACTATTGATGAAAAAAAGACTATTTATGAAGAACTCCTATCAAAGTACGGAAAAGACAGTCTTGACATTCTAAGGCTATCCTTGTCCCAATTTCCAGAAGAAGATCGGGATGTAGAAGAATTATACGGAAATGATTTTTTATTTATTGATACTATAGCAGAGTTTAGACCAGATATATCATTTACAAATAAACAAAAGGCTGTATACCTTACTTTACCATATGAAATAGAGTTGACATTTTTTTTAGGCAGTCAGATTGACAGAAACAATGAAAGGCTTCACTACACTACCTATTTACCACTTAAAACAATCAATTCAAGAAAGAAATTTTTAGAACATAAAATCAAAATATATAAAGGCCATTGGGGTGCTTACTGGCAATTGATTACTTACCCAGAAGTCCAAATTATCATTTTTGACAAAGAAATGCAGTATGCAAAAATATATTTTAGAATTGTATACGAAGGGGGAGAAGCAATCTTAAAAAAAGAAGAGGATAAGTGGATCATACAATCCTCGCAAATAACATGGGTTGAATAAAATGAAAATATTTTATCAAATACTAGCTAATCTATGAAGCCAGCCAAATATAATTTATTACCTTTCAATGTATAAATCAGACGAATTGTACAATAAAAATTTTCATAAGCCTTATTTGAATATATCTGTTTAATTAAAATCTTAATGATTAAATAATAAAGTCCTACAAACAAAGTCTTTGCTAAAAATATATTAGCAATAGAATAAAATATACCGCATTTATGGTATTTCGAAACAAGTTAAAATGCCTTAATTTTATCACACAAAAAAACTAATTTTAAATAAGACAGACAATGACACAGTTAATCAAGTTGAAAACTGGCTTCCGAAGGCATTTTTCCGAAACAAAGCAATATGCAGGCAGCATATCAAATTCTCATTTATCGAGAGTTTCTAATCCGACCCATCTCCTTCTTCGAATGCGAATGTGTTTTCGCTAATTCCACTCACCCCAAATCAAAGCTGATTGATATCTATACATTAGCTTCGATACAAAACATCTTCTTACTCAAACAACAAGTACTCTTTGAATAAAATTTGAAGGGAAAGGAGACGTAATCTTATAGAATAGTTTATAAAAAACAAACACTTCCTCCTCCGCTGGCAATTGGTATTGGAAGTGCTCATTAAAAAAGTTATGATAAATATAATCAGATTTCTCAGAACGAGGAAACAATTATCATATGTTAACAAACATATTTTTGTAACATTAGGCATACTATTGTTTTCCGGTAGTTTATACAGTCAAACAATCATCAACGGACATGTACTTGATGAGAGAACCAAAGAACCTTTGGTAGGTGCATCAGTAGCTCTAAAATCAACCACACAAGGTAGTATTACAGATATAGATGGTAGCTTTTCATTTACCATACGCGAAGCATTGCCAATTACCTTATCTGTTAAACTGGTCGGTTTCAAAGACCAAGAGATAGATATTTATGAAGCAACGGAACCTATCATTATCACTCTATCTGAAGATCTAAACTATCTAAATGAAGTAGTGGTAGTTGGGTATGGTACACAAAAAAGAAAAGAACTGACAGGAGCTATTTCGTCCATACCAAAAGGCTCATTATCACAACTATCAACATCTTTCGATGGATTATTAGGTGGAGCTGTCTCAGGACTAAACGTGTCTCAAAGTTCAGGACAACCGGGAGCAACCTCAAATATCCGTATCCGTGGAGGAAACTCTATTAATGGAGGGAATGAACCGCTATATGTTATTGACGGAGTAATTATATACAATGACAATTCGACAAATAATATAGGAATCAGCCGTTCGGGTGGAGCACTAAATCCATTGGCAGCATTAAATCCGAATGATATTGAATCGATTGAAGTACTCAAAGACGTTTCTGCTTCAGCCATTTATGGTTCACGAGGTGCAAATGGAGTAATTATAATCACGACAAAAAGTGGTAAAAAAGGGAAAACCAATATCGAATACCAATACTCTATCGGATGGCAATGGGCACGAAAGAAACTGGATTTAATGAATGCCAAAGAATGGGGCGAATTGTATCTGGAAATAGCATCGAAAGATAATATCAGTGAAACCGGATTAACTGCTGATAAGGTAGCACAACTTGGAGAAGGTACAAATTGGCAAGATGCAGCATTGCGTACAGCCACAACTCAAAATCATCAATTATCGATCAGTGGCGGTGACGAGAAAACCAGATATTTACTATCCGGAAACTATAGTGACCAAGATGGTATCTTGCTAAATACGAACTTCAAACGCTATAGTGGACGTTTCAATTTTGAGCGGGATTTGTTCTCGAACTTAACAATCGGGCTCAATGTCACAGCCGGAAAAATGGAGCAGAATGGCTTGAGTGATTATACAGGTCTATATGTTAACGGAGTATCTAACTCGCTCGATTATGTATTGCGAATACCGCAAGTGGTTTCTATATACAATGCAGATGGAAGTTATAACTACAATAACCTTTTCGAAAAAGGTGACTTACGATTTGGAGACCGTACAGTAAATGCTATATCTGACTTGAACAACACTGTTTCGCAAACAAAAAACAATACAGTGATTGGTAGCTTTTTTGCAAAATATACGATCATACCATCACTTGTGGCAAAATTCAGTGCTGGTACAAATCTTATCAATACAACCCAGAATTTCTTTGCTCCGTCATCTTCTGCTCCGGGTTTCCTTTCTAAAGGATATGGAAGTATAGCCAACAGAAGATCAGACTCATGGCAGTTCGAATACACCCTCAACTATACAAAAAAGTTGAATAATGATCATTTCTTCGACATCTTAGGGGGATACACTACTCAGACTACCAATATAGAGTACGCCATAGCATCAGCTAGCAATTTTGCAAATGAGCAATTATCCTATCATAATCTTCAAGGAGGTTCTACATTGATATCTCCTAGTTCGGGAGGTTCTGAATCAATTCTTAATTCGGTATTAGGTAGAGTAAACTATTCGTTCCGTAGCAAGTATAATTTGACAGCAACATTGAGAGCCGACGGTTCTTCGCGCTTTGCAAAAGATCACAAATGGGGGTATTTTCCTTCGATAGGATTATCATGGAATGCGAGCGAAGAATCATTTCTGAAAAACAATAAAACAATCAATGACTTGAAATTAAGAGGTAGTTTAGGTACAGTAGGGAATCAGGAGATTGGAGATTATAGATATGAAGCGACATATACAACAAAAACATATTCGTTCAACAATCAACTTGTAACAGCTTATGCCAGATCGAATGCTGAAAATCCAGACCTAAAATGGGAACAAACTTCCCAATATAATGTAGGTTTCGATTTAAACCTCTTCGATCGCAGATTAGGATTTGTTGCCGATGTTTATTACAAGAAAACAACAGACCTACTATTGGATGTACCTGTCGAAATAACAAGCGGATTCAGTACTATGCTAAAAAATGTGGGTAATGTTACTAATAAAGGAATCGAGTTTAGTGTAGCAGGAAATATTATCGAAACAAAAAATCTGGAATGGAACTTGTCTGCAAATATTGCAACAAATAAAAATGAGATAACCGACATTGGCAATCTGGACTATTTCCTTTCGGGAAACACAATTGTAAAAAAAGGCGAATCGCTGGGGTCTTTCTATGGAGTTGTTTTTGATGGAATAGTACAAGAAGGTGATGACATATCGAAAGTTCCGGTTCCAAGTTGGAAGACTAATGTGGAGCCAGGCGATGTAAAATATGTAGATCAGAACAAAGACGGAAAAATCACCCAAGATGAAGACCGAGTTGTATTAGGTTCAATCCAACCGGATTTTACATATGGCTTTTCTACAACATTACGATATAAATCGTTAAGCCTGTTTGCTGCATTTCAAGGCAGCAAAGGTAATCAGATATGCAATCTTCTGAGACAAGATTTAGAATCTCCATCTACCAGTTACAATGTTTCGGCAAGCCTTGTTAACAGATGGACAGCCGACAATCCATCGAACACTATTGCAAAAGCTTCTGTAACATCTTCCACTTGGTTAGATAGCCGTTATATTGAAGATGCATCCTATTTGCGTCTCAAGAATGTAACATTAAGCTACATTCTTCCTATCAAGATAGCAAAAGCTCCTCAAACAAAATTCAAGGTATTTGCAACCGGTCAAAATTTATTGACATTCACTAAATATACAGGCTATGACCCTGAAATTTCGAGTGGCATAGATGCCGGTGCATATCCTACTGCAAAAACATTCTCTTTCGGAGTAAATATTGCATATTAATCACATAGATATAATAAACATAAAGACAAAAAGACAATGAAAAGGTTATTATATATTCTGATTTTATCAGTAACACTGCTATCATGCAGTGACAGTCTCGATGTGACACCCATTGGCAAACTGATGGGAGGAAATTTCCCTGTAACAGATGATGACGCCATTGCACTTTCCAATGGTGTATATGCCCCAAATGTAGGTATTAGCACCGCCCTTGGCTATATGACAGACCTAACAACAGAAACTACCGTATCAGGTGAAAACCCAAATAGTGGAGGTGGATTGCTGGGACTTATGCAATGGGAACCGACCAATAGTTATGTAACATCTGTATGGACAGCCCTATATGTAGGTATCACGAGTGCAAATGACGTTATAGATAAATTGTCGGAATCAAGTACCGTATCCGAATCAATAAAAAAACGATCAATTGGTGAAGCACAGTTTCTTAGAGCTTATTACTATTTCTATGCTGTTCAATTCTGGGGAGAAGTACCTCTGATTCTACACAATATAGATGGGACCGGAACTACACGAGCTGCTGTAGATGATGTGTATACACAAATTGTAACAGATCTAAAAAACGCAACAGAAAATTTACCAGATGTAGCCAATTATGCAGACAGCGACAAAGGAAGGGCTAGCAGAGGTGCAGCCTATACCCTGCTTTCAAAAGTCTATTTGACATGGGGACAGACCTCCGAAACGGGTGGTGCAACAGCCAAGAAAGAAAAGTTTCAGAAAGCGATTGAAGCTGCCAACAATGTAACCGGATATGAGCTGGAAGAAGATTATCTTGCAAATTGGGATATAAATAATAAGAATGGAAAGGAAAGTATTTTTTCTACCCAACATACATTATCAACAGCAACAGACGGCAGTGGAGGAAACCACTTGGCACACTGTGCATTTTCGAGCGGGTTTAGCAACTCTACTCCACATGTCTTGATTTCTGACATTAAGTTTTATAATGCATTTGACGATCAAGACCAGAGAAAAACCGGAACATATGCCAAAGAGCTATACAACCCGGCTACAAATACAATATTTACATTCACACTTCCCCGCTATCGGAAATATATTGACACAAGTGATCCGTTAGGCTCTGCAAGTAATCGCAATATAAACCGGTCTATATTACGATATGCAGAAGTACTCCTAATAAAAGCAGAAGCAATAAATGAATATAATAACGGCCCTTCTTCTGAGGCATATGAAGCAATAAACCAAGTTCGCAGACGTGCATTCAGACACTTCCCTATCACTCAAACATCATCTGACGACCTCCCTTCAGGGCTGAACTATGATGGGTTTAAAAAAGCAATACAAGCAGAAAGAGTATTTGAGTTAACATACGAACAAAATCACTGGCTCGATTTGGTTAGATGGAAGATCTTCGTAAAAACATTGAAAGAATCTGGAGTTGACGAAGCATTCAAAAAACAGACTGTAGAACTTAAAAATTATCGCTTCCCGATCCCTCAATCACAACGTAATATAAATCCGGAAGGTTTGTGGCAAAACTGGGGATATGATGGTTATGAGGAATCAAAAACAGGAGCAAATCCATATGCGAGTTTCCAATAAAAATAATTACTAATAATAATTTAATATAGAATATTATGAGATTTTCATCTAAATATCAAAAAGCATTGCGAAGAGGAGTCCTAACCTTTGCCTTACTAGGATCATTACCGATTAATTATATATATGCTCAAAAAAGTGCAATAGTATCTGGCGAGCCAAAATCAATATTTACAACTGAGGCTGCTAAAGAAGAATCGAAAAAAAATGTTCCTACTCTCAACGATCATTTGCTATACAGACGCAAAGCTCTCCTCCAACTCCAAAGCCTGCCTAGTAACGAGTTGCAACCAATCACATTGGAGGCACGCACAACAGCAGAACAACGGGCTGGTGTACGCAGGATACGTATTCGAGGATTTCAAATAATAAGTGACAGCGAAACAAATTTTGCCGGTTATAGCCTAGGACCCGGATCGCCAGAGTCGCAAGTAGCAATCATAGCCAGTGATTTGGCTGACAGCTACCTGAATCAGGCAGCAATAAAAGGAATTCCGCTCGATTCACTAAAAATTGAAATCATTAATCGTCCCGATTCAGAACCAACTAATAGGGTTAGTTATCCTCGCAACTTTTTATATACAGCCTATATAAAATCGTCTGCAAGTGATGAACAGTTAGAGGAACTCCGCCAAGCGGCAGAAAGAAATTCTGCCATATTCAACTTTATACAGAAACCTCAAATAGTAACCGGTGATATTAACTATGAGCAAACTCCCCAAGAAGTTATAATTCCCGAAGGAGGGCAACCGGGTCTACGTGAATATTTGAAGTATAAACGGATTGCTTATCTGCATCTTCAAGCCGAAGCTCAGAAAAGAGAGGAGGAACGTAAAAACAACCCGATCACAATAGGCGAAAAAGAGCCAACAGGTCCAATAATAACAGTAGATAGCAAGACTGGCGTTCGACGTTTGCAAATCAGACAATTTCAGATTTTGCACGATAATCCAACCTATCTGGCCGGAAGTGATTTAGGTCCTAGCTCGAAAGAGCATCAGTTAGGAGTCTTAACTAGTTGCCTTACACACATATTTCTTATTCAGGCAGCAGCGGGTGAAATTCCACTCGATTCATTAGAAGTTAGTGTAAAAGGCACAACAGATATACGTGCAGGACGTGCAGGTTTTGAGAAAACACCAAGTTATCCGTACGACATTCATTATACTGTACATGTAAAATCTCCGGCTCCTATAGACCAAATTGAAAAACTTAGGGATAAGGTAGAATCTGTATGCCCTATCTATAATTTATTAAAGGATGAGCAAACAATAGAAGGAAAGATTGTAAGAGTCGGTAAATAATAACCTTGACGGGCTATTTTAAATATAAAAAAAATCCTGCTAGTTTGAATCTAGCAGGATTTTTATATATGATGAAGAACCAAAATTAAACAATTGTTACTTCGATACCACTTTCTCTCAAAGCATTTACAGTATGAGTAGGTGCATTCGAATCTGTAATGATCTGATGCACTTTATTTATACTACATATTTTACAGAATCCACGTTTTCCAAATTTAGAAGAATCGACCAGCACAATAATTTTCTGTGAGCAGTTAATCATTTGCTGATGAATATGAGCTTCACTCAGACTGCTAGTTGTCAAACCATAGTCTAATTCCAGTCCATCAATTCCAAAAAATAGTTTGTTACAAGATATTCCTTTCAACATGCTTTCAGCCTCATTGCCTATTACCGATGCTGCATTTTTTCTGATAACTCCTCCCAATTGGATTATCTCAATATTTGGATTATAACACAAAGCTAACGAAACTTTTACCGAAGGAGTTATTACCGAGACAGGAACATTCAACTCATTTATAGCATTCGCAAAAGCCAAAGTCGTAGTTCCGGATGCTACTATAATCCGATCATTAACTTCAATCAAATCTCTGGCAGCAGCAGCAATCCTACATTTTTCATCAACTTGTATCTTTTCTTTTACATCGATATGCCTATCGGGCATAATTGTAAGAACATTACTTGCAGACCCGTGATTTCTGGAAAGCATTTTCTTTTCTTCCAAATATTTCAGATCCTTTCGGATTGTAACTTCTGATACATTTAGGATTTTACTCAGTTCTTGTACTTTTACGTAATCTTCCTTTTTGAGTTGCTCTAAAATATACTTATGTCGCTGTGCAATATTTCCCATAATACTTTAATTCATTAATATTCAAAAAAACTAAATCGGATCAATAGTCTTGTAAAAGAATGTAAGAATATATCCTTATAAATTATTAGCCTTTCTGTATTTTATCAAATCTGCGATTGAAACAATCTTCAGATCGAATTTATTTGCAATTTCCTGCAACTGAGGCAAACGCGCCATAGCCCCATCTTCTGTCATAATTTCAATTAATGCCCCACCCGGTTTGAGTCCGGCAAGTCTTGTCAAATCGACTACAGCTTCGGTATGTCCCTCTCTGTCAAAGACACCTCCGGAGCAAGCTCGTAATGGGAATATATGACCCGGACGGGCTAAGTCTGAAGGTTTAGTTGCCGGATCTACTAGTGAATAGATTGTAGCAGCACGCTCTTTAGAGGAAACTCCTGTAGCACAACCCGGAATCAAATCGACAGATACGGTAAAAGGAGTACCCAACAGTGAAGTATTATCTTCTCCCATCATCGGCAATTGAAGTTCTTCACATCGTTCGCCCGGTAATGATACACAAAGTATACCTCGCCCTTGGTGTAACATAAAGTTAACTGTATCGGGAGTTATTCTTTCGGCAGCCACAACAAAGTCACCTTCATTCTCCCTATTTTCATCATCTACTACGATTATCAACTTCCCTTTGCGGATATCCTCTAACGCCTCTTCTATTGTATTCATATTTTATGTTTTGTCTATAAAATACAAATATAATAATAAAACTATGAGATAATCCAGACTTTCAATAGAAAGTTTTACAAAGCGAAATAGGAAACAAATGCAAACTTCGAAAGACTTAAATATTTCGAATGAAAATAAAATATTACGATTTATTTCTATTTATTGATGTAATTATCCGAATTATTTCTATTTTTGTTTTCACAAGATTGGTTTAAATAAAAAAACCGAAATAACAGAAACTGAATAGAAAGAATTACAGTATAAATCAAAACATAGAATATGGAAAAGAAAAAAATTGCAATAGGTTGTGATGAAGCAGCCTACAACATGAAAGTAGTTTTAAAGAAACATTTGGAAGAAAAAGGTTATGAAGTTGCAGATTACGGTGCAGAATCGGGAGAAGTAATTTTATATCCGGATGTAGCATTCAAAGTTGCCGAAGCTGTGGCAAACAAGGAGTTTGAACGGGCTGTCCTTGTGTGTGGAACAGGACTTGGCGTATGTATGTGTGCAAACAAAGTTCCGGGTGTGCGAGCTGCGGTATGTCACGATTCATTTTCGGCACAAAGAGCAAGAAAAAGCAACAATGCACAAATCGTTTGCTTCGGAGAGCGTGTTATTGGATTGGAACTAGCTAAAAATCTATTGGACATCTGGTTAGAAAGCGAATTTGCCGGAGGAGGATCTACACCTAAGGTAAACCGAATAGCTGAATATGAGCAAGAAATCCTAAAAAAGTAATGACATTTAGGTAGTTTATTTATTATGTTACCTCAACAAAGAAACACTCAGGGTTTAGCCTCCTGAGTGTTTTTTTATTTATCTACTTTAATTCAAAACAAAAAGCAAGCCCCATCAAAGGAACCTGCTTTTAATCAAACTTTATCTATTTCTAAAATCACACTGGAATCTTTTCAATTCTTTTTTGATGTCTTCCACCTTCAAATGGAGTTTCGAAAAAAGTTTTTATAGCCTTATATGCCTCTTCCTCTGTTATAAACCGAGCCGGCAAGGTGAGAATATTAGCATTATTATGAGCACGGGACAAGCGAGACAATTCTGCTGTCCAACACAATGCAGAACGGATAAGTTGATGCTTGTTGAGGGTCATATTAATCCCATTACCCGAACCACAAATTGCAATGCCGGGATAACATTTACCCGACTCCACAGCATTGGCCAGCTTATGTGCATAATCAGCGTAGTCGCAACTCTCGTCCGTATATGTACCAAAATCCTCATATACAATACCATTGTCCGACAACAATTTAATCACAAATTGTTTCAATTCGAACCCGGCATGATCACAACAAAGACCTACTGGCTTGCCTGACAAACAAACTAAATCTTTATCTGGCTTATTCATTTCCCCAGATATTTTTTAACTTGTTTGCATACATTGTCGGCAGTAAAGCCCAACTTCTCATCAAGAATCTTGTATGGAGCAGAATATCCGAACGATTCCAAGCCCCATATAGCATCAATGTCACCAACTAATCCTAACAGATTAACAGGAAGACCTGCTGTAAGACCAAATTTCTTTTTGCCTTTAGGTAAAACAGATTCTTGATATTCTTTCGGCTGAGAACGGAATAAGCCTTCGGACGGTACAGATACGATGCGAGCCTTTATATTATCCTTCTTCAACAATTCAGCACCTTCAATCAATGTTGAAACTTCAGAGCCTGTTGCTACCAGAATCACATCATAATCTTTCTCTTCTTGCACCACATATGCGCCTTTGCCTGCTTGCAAAGCATCTTGATATCTATTGCCTGCCGATGGCAAGTCTGTTATGTTCTGACGGGAAAGAATTAAACCAGTCGGAGAGTTTTTGTTTTCGATAGCTAGTTTCCAAGCAACTGTCGTTTCCTGAACATCTGCCGGACGTAATACCAACATTGAATTTTTGCCATGATGGTTTTTTAATTTCTCCATCAATCGGATTTGTGCTTCCTGCTCCACTGGTTCGTGTGTAGGCCCATCTTCACCTACTCTAAATGCATCATGTGTCCAAACAAATACAACTTGTTTTTCCATCAATGCTGCGACACGGATAACAGGTTTCATATAGTCAGAAAAGACAAAGAATGTTGCACAAGCCGGAATGATCCCTCCATGAAGGCTCATACCAACACAAAGACATGCCATTGTAAATTCAGCAACACCTGCTTGAAGGAATGCTCCTGAAAAGTCTCCTTTCTTGAAACTATGTGTATGTTTTAAGAATCCATCCGTTTTGTCCGAATTAGATAAATCGGCAGAAGACACGATCATATTCTCCACTTGTTGTGCCAGAGCCCCTAATACTGTGGCAGAAGCATTACGAGTGGCATCATTTGCTTTTTGCTGTATTTTATCCCAAGCTATATCAGGAGTTTCATTAGCAAACCATTTTTTCAATTTGGTTGCTTTGTCCGGATTTTGTTTTGCCCAAGCTGCTTTTTCTTTTTCTCTTTCTGCAACTATATGTTTCAACTCCTCTGCACGTTTCGAGTATAACTCCTGCACCTCGGCAAAGATAGTAAACGGTTTCTGTGGGTCTCCTCCTAAGTTTTCAACAGTTTTTTCGAAGCTGGCTCCGGCTGCACTTAACGGCTGTCCATGAGTAGAAGTCTTATTCTCGAAAGAGCCGCCGTTAGCATCGACTGCACCTTTGCCCATTATCGTATTTCCAATAATTAATGTAGGTTTTCCCTGCACAGCTTTAGCTTTGGTCAATGCTTCACGAATTTGTTTCGTATTATTTCCGTCTATTTCGAATACTTCCCAACCCCAAGCTTTATATTTGGCTACAACATCTTCTTCATTCACTTCTTTAACTTCGGTAGAAAGTTGAATGCCATTAGAGTCGTAAAACATTATCAGGTTATCTAGTCCTAAGTGCCCGGCAATACGCCCTGCTCCTTGCGAAACTTCTTCCTGTATACCACCGTCGGTAATATATGCATAAATCGTCTGACTCATTATATCACCCATACGGGATTTTAAGAATTTGGCTGCAATCGCTGCTCCTACTCCATAAGCGTGCCCTTGTCCTAATGGACCTGAGGTATTTTCAATTCCATGCTTTAAATCTAATTCGGGATGCCCGGGAGTAACACTTTCCCATTGGCGGAATTGCATCAAATCTTCTACCGTATATTTTCCGGCAAGAGCCAGCGTAGAATATAACATCGGCGACATGTGACCTGCATCCAAAAAGAAACGGTCTCTCTGTTCCCATTGAGGATTTTGTGGGTCATAAACCAAAAATTCTGAATATAAAACATTCATAAAATCAGCTCCACCCATAGCTCCACCAGGATGTCCCGATTTTGCTTTTTCAACCATTGCAGCGGATAAAATTCTAATATTATCAGCCGCATGCTCAATAACTCTATCTTTTTCCATTATCTATTATTTTATAATTACCTAATACCTACTAATTCACACGTATAGGAAATGATGGCTACCTTCATTAAATTCAGATAGCCATCAAATCTATTATTCAATAAATTTCTTGACTTCTTCCAGATTCAAATATTTTCTGTATTCTTTACAATAATGATCATGATTTCTATCACTTGGTTTATACACAGTCGATATTTTCATTTTCATACTTTGTTGAGCTTCTTCCAAACTCGGATATACTCCAGCCACAACTGCTGCACACATGGCAACACCTAATGCACAAGCCTCGCGGGTAGCAATTACATTGATCGGCATACCAATTACATCAGCAAGTACTTGCATTACGTATGGCGATTTTTGGGATATACCTCCAACTGCAATAACCTCTTCGAGATGCCCTCCATTATTTTGGAACTGTTCGATAAAGGCTTTTGCCCCGAAGGCAGTAGCTTCGACTAACGATTTGTAAACCAGAGGAGCTGTACTGGATAGTGTCAGCCCTGCAATAGTTCCTTTCAGGTCGTAGTCAACATTTGGTGAACGTCGCCCATTCACCCAGTCTGTAGAAATAACAGAACTATCTTCGGCCGGTACAATTTTCGCCTGACGAGCTAAAGTCGGTATCATTTCGGCATAAACCTCATCTATCAGTTTCTTTTTTATATCCTCATCTACAACTGTTGTATTGGCCAAAATATTGTTTAACGGCCACATCAACATTTTTTTGAACCATGCGTATAAGTCTCCGAAGCAAGACTGTCCACCTTCATAACCAATCATACCCGGCAATATCATATCGTCTGCCTGTTGTGGAACACCCGGAACTTTTCCTCCATCAAGCGCTTTCGGAGCTACTGTTATGGCACATGTAGATGTTCCTATAATTTCGACCATAGCACGATCTTTTACCCCGGCACCAATAGCACCTGCATGACAGTCTAAATTACCGACAGCAACAAGAACTTTATCACTAAGCCCTAAACGCTCTGCCCACTCACAAGTGAGAGTCCCCACGGACTGATCGCAGGTATAAGCCTGAGGATCGAAAGTATTGACTAGACCATCCAAAGCCGGATCGAGAGCTTTAAAATATTCGTTAGGCGGATAACCTCCCCATTCTTTGTTCCACATCACACGTGAGGAAGCTATACCCATTCCCCTTTTGAGTTTTTCAGGTTTTGTATTGCCTGTCAATTCTCCGGGAAGCCAATCACTCGATTCTACAAAAGAATGAGCAGCTGCTTTTATTTTAGGGTCTTTAAATATATGAAGAGCTTTTGTCCAAAAGTGCTCTGTCGAATAGTTTCCACACCATTTAGAGCGTGTATAATCAATTTTCCATTTTTTTGAAAACTCATTAATATAATCGCACTCTTTCTGCCCTGTATGGTCTTTCCACAATACGAACATTGCATTCGGATATTCTGAAAATTCGAGCTTCATAGCCAAAGGAGTTCCTTCTGCATCGACAGCAATAGGGGTAGACCCAGTCATATCGACACTTATTGCTCTCACTTTTTCTTTTGCCCCTGCAACTGTATTTAAAACATCGTTTATAACATACTCCATTGCTTCCAAATAGTCCAATGGATGTTGTCTGAATTGAGATTTTACAGGATCACAATATAACCCTTGTTTCCATCTAGGATATTCTTTTATTGATAAAGCTAATTCTTTGCCCGTTTCTGCATCGATCAGTATAGCTCTTGCCGAATCTGTACCATAATCGAGCCCGATTACTAAATTATTAGAAAATTCCATGATAATACGCTTTAAGGTTTGAAAATGTTTAATATATGGTATATAGGTTTAGATTTATGATTTTATTCTGTCAGATGTTTTATTTGCTCTAGCTTATGATACTTCTGATATTCAGTATTATAATGCTCGTGAGCAACAGGATCCGGTTGATAATATTTCGAAACCTTCATGCACATTGCATCCTGAGCTTTCTCGATACTCGGATGAATACCGGCAGCTACAGCGGCACACATAGCAACACCTAGTGCACATGCTTCGCGAGTTTCTATTACCTTGATAGGTTTACCTAAAACATCTGATAAAACCTGCATTACATATGGAGATTTCTGTGTTATGCCTCCTACCCCAATAATTTCTTCTATTTCGATTCCGTTATTGATAAATTGTTCAACAATAGCACGTGAACCAAAAGCTGTAGCCTCGACCAAAGATTTATAAATCAAAGGTGCTGTACTAGAAAGGGTTAAACCGGTTACAGTTCCTTTTAGCTCATAGTCAACATTGGGAGTTCTACGGCCATTAATCCAATCCGTAGCCAGCATATAGCTATCTGTTGCCGGAATTGCTTTTGCCTGACGTGCCAATGCCGGAATCATCTCAGCATATACTTCGTCAATCAGTTCTTTTTTAGTGGCTTCATCCACAACTGTTGTATTGGCCAGAATATTGTTTAAAGGCCACATCAGTATTTTTTTGAACCATGCATATAAATCGCCATAGGCAGCCTGACCTGCTTCATATCCAATCATACCCGGAATGACGGAATCGTCTGCCTGACCTGAGATACCCGGTATTGCCCGATTATTTTCTTTCGAACCTACAATAATGTTACATGTAGATGTTCCGATTATCTGTACGATAGATTTATTTTTAACTCCGGCACCTATTCCACCGGCGTGTGCATCTACATTTCCGACTGTCACAATTGTATTTTCGTTAAGTCCTAAACGTTCTGCCCATTCACAGTCTAATGTTCCGATCGGCTTATCGCAAGTATATACATCTTTCGAAAAAGTATCAACTATTCCATCCAATACGGGATCTAAGGCTTTGAAAAATTCATTTGGTGGATAACCACCCCACTCCTTATTCCAAAAAACTTTGAAACCTGCCGTACACATATTTCTTTTCAATTCTTCCGGCTTAGTCTCTCCTGTAAGCATTGCCGGCAACCAGTCACAAGCTTCGACAAATGAATGGGTAGCGACTTTTACTTTTTCATCAGTCCGCAATACATGAAGGACTTTTGTCCAAAAGTGTTCGGCTGAATAATTGCCTCCTCCACCTGCATATTTGGTGTAGTCGATTTCCCATTTTTGAGAAAACTCATTTATATCTTTACAGTCCTGAACACCTGTATGGTCTTTCCATAAGACAAACATAGCGTTAGGATTTTCTGAAAATTCGGATAATAAAGCTAATGGTGTACCTTCTTTGTTTACAGCAACCGGTGTAGAACAAGTCACATCGATAGCCAAAGCTTTTATTTTATCTTTCGAACCGGGTACTTGTCTGATAACATCATTGATTACATACTCTAGTCCTTCTACATAATCTAAAGGATGGTGTCTGAATTGAAAATGGATAGGATCGCAATACAATCCTCTTTTCCATCTTGGATATTCTTTAACAGCTAGTGCTAATTCTTTTCCAGATTGTGCATCAACAAGCAATGCTCTACACGAATCGGATCCATAGTCGATTCCTATTACTAAATTATCACTCATGGTATTAGTTTTTGATGTATATTAATGTTTGTTACTTCTGTCCGTAATAAGCATTCTTGCCATGCTTACGTTCATAGTGTTTTTGTATAAGGGCTTCTTTTAGACGAGGTGCTTGGGGGTTTATCTGTAATGAAATGAATGCCATTTGCGCTATATTCTCTAATACAGCACTATTGTAAACTGCGTCTTCCGCATTCTTACCCCAAGTAAAAGGACCATGGTTACCAATCAGTATCATATTCAATTCCTCAGGTCTGATGTTACGGTCTGATAACTCATTTAAGATTTGAAATCCGGTCTGATATTCATAATCATCTTCAATCATTTCATCACTCATTGGCAAAGTACATGGAATATCATATTTAGTATGATCAGCATGTGTTGTCCCTAAAATAGGCAAATCTTTCTGAGTCTGTGCCCATGCAGTAGCATAGGTACTGTGGGTGTGGACTACGGAATTAATGTCTTTCAGGTGCGAATATAACACAGCATGAGTAGGGGTATCGGATGACGGGCGCATTTTACCTTCGACTACTTTTCCTTCGAAATCGACAACAACGATGTCGTCTTTTTTAAGTTTATCGTAGGGGATGCCACTCGGTTTGATTGCAAAAACTCCTAAATTGTGATCTGCAACACTTACATTTCCCCAAGTAAATATAACTAATCCTAGTTGAGGTAACAATAAGTTTCCTCTGAAGGCTTCTTCTTTTATATAATTATATTTATCCATCTTAACCCTTTTTTGTATATTCTATCAATTGACCCAATTCGTCGATACTTGGCAGAATTATATCTAATTCGGGATCTGCTTTTTCGGCATCCTCGAGTGTTGCTTCTCCTGAAAGCACCAGAACACCAAATGCTTTTGCATTATATGCCATCATCATATCGGTATATATGCGATCACCAACCATAGCTACCTGATCCGGTTTTAGATTTTTTGATTCTAAAATACCATCCAGCATTTCCGGTTGCGGTTTCCCTAATACTTTATCCGGCTTGCGACCAGTTGCAGCTTCGATACAGGTGTAAATTGAAGCACAATCGACTAAAACAACAGGCTGATCGGTAGGGCAAACCCAATCGGGATTGGTAGCATAGTATGGTTTTTGCTGTTTAGCCCACCATGCCGCACGGCAAAGACGAGAGTATGTAAGACTCATATCGAAAGCTACAATCAGAGCATCGGGTTCATCGTCGGGAGAGTCTGCTGTCGAAATAAATCCATTTTTTTCGAATTGCTCTATCATACTTGGTGTTCCCAACAGGAATAATCTTTTCCATTCGGGATGATGATATTTCAAATAATCTATTGTGGCCTGTGCCGAAGTATACATTTCTTCTTCGGTGGCTTCTATACCCAATCCTTCCAATTTTTTCAGATAATCAGAAATACTTCTTGACGGATTATTGGTAAGAAAAGAATAAGTAATCCCTAGGCTCTTGAGTTTTTTCAAAAAATCAATTGTATAGGGAAAAAGCGTTTTACCATTATATATGGTTCCATCCATATCTAATGCAACATGCTTTATTTTTTTTACTTTGTCTAAAATAGGGAGTGGGGTATTTTGTATATCGGTTATATAATTCATTCTATATAAATATATTAATTGATCTAAAAACAGTTAACAATTACCGGAAAGTGAGCAAAGGAGTCAAAATAGGCCACATCGAGTACAGTACAAGAATACTCTTAAGATGTGACCTAGTTCTCAATTATAATTATGAATGTTGCAAAACGCCATTTTCACCGAACAGTTCATCTACCCATTGGTCCAGATATCCAGTACGTACAGCCAAGTCCAAAACTGTAAAACGATTTCTTATCTTCTGTGCTCTGTAAAAACTTTTTCTTAATCGGTCTCTTGTAATACCAATTTCTTCACATTCTACAGGTGCACCAACTAATTTCAACCGCTTTTTAGTTTCTGCATAAGGGATAATTTGTTTTTTCAAATCCTCTCTTATTTTAGACCAGTTATTTTTTAATGTTGTCAATTGTTTTTCTAAATCTTCTTTAGAAATATATTTTTCTGTAATTTGTTTTGCTGCAAATTCTTCAAGTCCTGTTCCTTTGAACATTTCGTTTACTTCTGCAACTTGTTCTTCCAATGGTTTCCATTGGCTTACAGCCTTTTTCACATCCAATTGATCTAAAGGAGTTTCAAATATACGTTCATATAAAGCCGATATAGTAAGTAGACCGATACCTACTTTAAACCCATGCGATGGAGCTTGTTCATCCTGATCTTTATACAATCCGAATTTTTTTGCCATCTCACCTTTGAAAGTATGGTGTTCCATATCCCATAGGTGACTGAACTGGTGTTCTGCACCTGATGCGGGACGGCTCGATCTCAGAGACTGTATGGCAAAGCCTCCAAGCATCAATCCTTCAATCAAAGGTTCTATGGCAGAAACCTCTCCGGCTTTAGCTCCAGCGGGGTCTTTCAATGCGCTTTCCAATCCATCTTGTACTATATGCCATGACTGGTCGTCCAAAGGTTCTACACCTAAGGCATCAGCCAATATCCAATCAGCTCCGGCTGGGACTTTTGCATACAAATCAGCATAGCCTGATGCTGTTGTGATGGGAGGTGCTTTACAAATAACAGCCAAATCGGCAACAATAGCCTGTGGTGCAGGACATGTCATTGTCATTTTTGCTCCTTCTTTAGTTATAGATGCTCCATAAGCTGAATAACCATCCATAGAGGCTGCTGTAGCAACACACATATATGGTCTTTCTAACTCATAGTTAGCACGTTTGGTTATATCATTTATCACACCTCCACCTACTGCCACAGCAATAGCGTCAAATGGTTTCAGATATGTTACTATTTTTTGAACAAAACGATAATCTGCATATAGATCAGGGTCATCCATTATCAATGGTTGTCCATATTCTAAACCTGCGTCGGATAAATATTTATGAACGGCTTCGCCTGCTACACGATATGTATTTTTATCTGCGATAACAATAGCTTTTTTTCCTGGAAATTGAGCTTTAAATATTGCCGGAATTTCGCTCAGTATATTTTCTCCTATCTTAAGAAACTTTGTTTCATCTGCAAGGCTTAATGCTTTTTCTACTTCTTGTTTAGGCATAATCTTATATTTTTTATTTATAATTTTTTTGAATCTTCAATGAATTTCGCTAATCCCGAATCGGTCAAAGGGTGTTTCAATAGTGCCATAATAGCATCTAATGGCGATGTGATCACATCTGCACCCAATTTTGCACAATTGATTATATGCATCGAATTTCGGATTGAAGCTGCTAATATTTGAGTTTCGAATCCATAGTTATCATAGATAAGTCTGATTTCTTCTATAAGATGTAACCCGTCTGTAGATATATCATCCAAACGACCTAAGAAAGGAGAAACATAAGTTGCACCCGCTTTGGCAGCCAACAGAGCCTGACCTGCAGAGAACACTAGTGTACAATTGGTTTTTATACCATTATCTGTCAGATATTTAATAGCTCTAATTCCGTCCGCAATCATGGGAACTTTAACTACTATTTTTTCGTCTATCTTTACCAATTCGTCCGCTTCACGGAGCATATTATCATAGTCTGTAGATAATACCTCTGCACTAACATCACCGTCAACGATGTTACAAATAGCTTTGTAATGAGCTTTTATATTCTCTTTTCCGGTAACACCTTCTTTGGCCATTATAGAAGGGTTAGTTGTAACTCCATCTAAAACGCCTAAATCCTGAGCTTTCTTAATGTGCTCTAAATTTGCTGTATCAATAAAAAATTTCATTACTGTAGTATTTTAATTAAAAATTTATATTTAGCTCGAAAAACATCAGGTGGTTAGTGCAGAGTGACATGGTCACTTTTGACTACGAAACAAGATAATCTTTGATCAACAGATATAAACCGGCAGCTATAACAGCACCCACAACCGGTGCAATAGCCCCATTTCTTATTCCATATCCCCAATCACTACCTTCTTTTCCTTTTATTGGTAATAGCTGATGGGCTAATCTTGGCATCAAATCACGAGTAGGATTTAATGACCATCCTGTAACCCCTCCATATGCCATACCAATAGCAAAAATCAAGAAACCGTTTATTATAGCTCCGTTAGCTCCAAGACCAATTGGCACTTTTGTTCCTTCAATCGAAATAATATGAGGAGCAACCATGACTAACGAAATAAATATGAGAAAGAATGTTGCCAGAGCCTCGCTCGCAAAATTGCGAAGCGGATTACGTACTGCTGCATTTGTACAAAACACAATACGCGTTTTATAAGGGTCGTTTGCAGTTTCGTCAAACTGGCATTTATATACGAACCAGCTTACGACAGCACCAAGAAAGGATCCGATAGCCTGTGCTCCAATGTATGGTAAAACTAATGCCCAAGGAAATACTCCTGCTACTGCAAATCCAATTGTAACCGCTGGATTAAAATGTGCTCCACTATTGAAAGGCATTGCTACAATGATAGCCATTGCTACTGCAAATCCCCACGAAAGAGGCCCGCTGATCGCAGCTGTATTACCCATATTAAAACTTTTATTCAGGGTTAGGTTCATACTGATTCCTACCCCTAAAGCGATAAGGGTAAAAGACCCTAACATTTCGCCTAAAAATTGAGATGCTGTAATTGTCATAAATTCTTGTTTTTGGTATTAATATTGATTAATTAAGGTTGTCTTCTTTATTTATGCACAATCTGAAAGTTTCAATACTACTTAATACCTAATTCTTCTTATTTCTATTTACTCACAACACAATTCTTTTAAAAGAATTACGGATTCCTCTTTGCTTTTGACAAAGAAAAAGAAAAAATAATAAACAACAAAATAAAATGAAGAAAATAATAAGTAAACGAAACTTTAAATAACTTACAAAATAATAATCGATAAAGAAACAGACCTAAATAAAATAATTTTGATCAATTTTATTTCGTTTTACTTTTGAATTATACTATAAATCAGAACTGCAATACTTGCATTGCAATTTCCATATATGTTTTGCTTGCTTCAGGATTCCAAACAGCAGTGGCTGTAATAGGTAAATTATAGTGCTCACCTAACTGCAAACGTTTAGTTACTGTTAAGGATGCATTTACAATACCGGCTGACTCTCCATAAAAGTGACCTTTTATTTTTTGTCCGTCAATCTTTGCTTCTTTGAGTGCAAAAGCCCCTCCGACTCCAACTTTAACATCTACAATATTCCCTTTCAGGATCGGATATTCAGCTTCTACATATGTAGAATAGCGGCTACTAGAATACTTTTGATTATAAACACCCGGCTCCGATAGGCTTGGAGTACTAATACGAGCACGGTCACGTCCAAAAACAACAGTATTCCATTTTAGGCAAAGAGGAAATTTATCTGAAAAACGGTGAGCTAAACGGACATCTACAAAATGACCTGTACCGTGGGCACTATAGTCAAATGCTTTTTGAGTATTATATCCTGTATTTGTGACCGGATCGAATTGATTTTTATCTGAAAAATTAAATATATCCCAAACTTCAAAAGAGAAACCTCCTTTATAGAAACCAGCATAATAATCGAATTCTCTAAAATCACTTGTAAAAGTGGTTGCAGCCCAGATTCCGACTCCTACTGTTTTAGACTTATCAGTCAATTTAACATTTGCATCAATAAGCAAATTGTGAGACACATCGAGCCCCCTCCATATATGCGCATTCTTTAACTCTAAAGCGATATCGACAGGGATTTCTTTTTCTTTCAACTCTACCTGTGCCGAAACATTCGACGAGACTCCTAAAAGAAAGAGTAAGGCAATCAAAATACTATTTTTTTTCATGTTCTAAGTTTTTAACCGAGATATGGTTGTTGGCATAAGGCATGGGTATCTCTGCAACAACCATTTCCGGTTGTGTGAAAAATTAAGGTAACTTTAGTAAAAATGTGATCTATATTATTTTATCCACGATTGGGATCGCTGAACCGCACTTGTCCATTTTTGTTTATTCAATTGCATATCAATATTTGCATCCGGTTCGAAAGTCTTATCAATATGCCATTGTTTTTCTATTTCTTCCAGACTATCCCAATAACCAACAGCAAGTCCGGCAAGATAAGCTGCGCCTAAGGCTGTAGTTTCAGAAGTTTGAGGACGAATAACCTTCTGCATCAACACATTCGATTGAAACTCCATCAACAAGTCATTCCTAGAAGCACCACCATCAACTCTCAGTTCTTTCAACCCTGTACCTGCATCCAACACCATAGCATTGATTACATCGGATGTAAGATAAGCAATCCCTTCGAGTGCTGCTCTAGCAATATGTGCGGCAGTAGTACCTCTCGATATTCCAACCAATGTGCCTCTTGCATATTGATCCCAATATGGAGCGCCTAAACCGGTGAGTGCCGGCACAAAGTAGACATCGCCACAGTCAGGTACCTGACGTGCAAGGGTTTCGATTTCCGAAGAGGAATTAATTATATTAAGTCCGTCTCTAAGCCATTGAACAATGGCTCCGGCAACAAATACACTACCTTCTAATGCATACGAAGTTTTCCCTCCGACTTGCCATGCAATAGTCGTGATCAAGTTATTTTTAGAAGCAACCGGCTCTTCACCTGTATTCATCAAAATAAAACAGCCTGTTCCATAAGTGTTTTTCACCATACCTGGTTTAATACACATCTGTCCGAACAAGGCTGCTTGTTGATCGCCGGCAATACCAGCAATTGGCACTTTCGACGCAAAAATCGTTGTTTTAGTATATCCGTATATTTCACTCGAAGAGCAAACTTTAGGTAACATACTTTTAGGAATATTGAACAGTTTCAATAGTTCGTCATCCCACTCCAAAGTATGAATATTATACATCATAGTACGCGATGCATTAGTAACATCTGTAACATGTACCTCTCCTCTTGTCAACTGCCAAATTATCCAAGAATCGATTGTACCAAATGCCAACTCTCCTTTTTCTGCTTTCTTTCTGGCTCCTTCTACATTATCCAAGATCCATTTCACTTTAGTTGCACTAAAATATGCATCTATCACCAGACCTGTCTTGGAACGAATGGTTTGTACTAAGCCATTATTTTTTAATTGGTCACAATATTCTGATGTTCGTCTATCCTGCCATACAATAGCATTATAAACGGGTTCTCCTGTTGTCCGATCCCACACAACGACTGTTTCGCGCTGATTGGTAATCCCAATTCCGGCAATATTTGTTCCATTAATCCCAATCTTGGTAATAGCTTCTGCAGCAACAGAGGCCTGAGACGACCAAATCTCATGAGGATCATGTTCAACCCAACCACTTTGTGGAAAGTATTGAGTAAATTCTTTTTGGGCAATAGAACGAATCTTACCCTGCTTGTCAAATACAATTGCTCGGGAGCTTGTAGTTCCGGCATCGAATGCTAAAATAAATTTTTCTTCCATGGTAACTAGGCGGTATTAGGTTAATTTATTAATGCACCACTAAGTCATATTTCAAGACTTAGAACAAAGGCTGGTTTTAACTGCCTTCTAAAATAATCTTTCTTTCTATCCAAAACATTCAAGAAAGAAAATTCGTAAGTAAAAGTAATGTTATCTGTTTTATTTGATTAAATATAGTTACATTCAAAATAAAATCAAAACTTTTCAAAACTTTTTTTTCATAAAAAAGACTATTTTTATCCCACGAGCTCAAAAACAGGGCTATTTTCCCATTACATTTCTAACTCTTATAAATTGATTTTTACAGATCGGGACATTTTTTTCTTTAGCTGGAATGAAATTGAAAGAATTTTCCTTTTTTTAGAAAACCATACTACTTAAACATAGCGGAAACTCTGCAAAACACAAATTGAAACTTTTTATGTCAAAATAGAAAAAATCTATTTCAATCTACCAAAGCATTAGCTATAATAGATATCGGATGCACACATTCTTTGGAAGTAGACATATCTATCTGCCATTTGCAGGTTTCGCAATCTGAAACAACAAAATCAATATCACTATTATCAATTTCATCGAACAATGGTGCACCTATACTTTGCGATGTCGCATAATTTTCTTTTTTAAATCCATAAGTTCCAGCAATACCACAACAATTTGGATTCAACATTTTCAAGTCTATATTAGGAATCAATTTCAACAATTCTACTGTATAATAAGACCAGCCTAATTTTTCCATATGGCAAGGCACATGGTAGGCAACTTTTATTCTATCATCCTTAAACTTCAATTTTTGTACTATATCAGAAGTTGTCATCAATCGATATATAAAACGAGTTGCTAATTCTATATGATCCCGAACATCTGAATTATTGAGACCCAACAGATGGGGATATTCATCACGCAAAGTAAAAGTACAAGTGGAAGAAGTTGCCACAACCGGCATATTCTTCTCCAGAACACTTTCTCTTATCGACTCGATATTTACAGTTCCTTGTTTCTTCGCCTGATTGATTAGCCCATTCGAAATAAGTGCTACTCCACAACATTTCTCTTTACGAAGCAACTGTACTCCATAACCTAAGGCATTAAAAATTTTAACAAGATCTTTTCCTAACTGTGGATTATTGTAATTGACATAACAGCCATGAAAGAAAGAAACTTGTTTAGCAAACGTTTTCTGCTTAGCCGCTTGCTTTTTCATCCAGCCCTCAAATGTACCGTGTGAATATTTAGGAAAAATCCGGCGATGATCGATACTTAATACTCCATCCAACACTGATCTTGTTAATTTTAATTTTAGTATTGGATTAACAATCGGAGCAAATGGCGTAGTCAACGTACCCATCAAATCTGTATTAGCCAAAATAAAATCACGTACTTTTGGTTTTTTCTTACTGTATTTGATTCTTGCAGATTGTATTATATCTCCAATCTTCACATTTGAAGGACAAGCTACCTCACAGCGTTTGCAATTCAAACATAGCTTCAATGCTTCATCATAAAAATATGGATTCTTGAGACGCAAACGTTCTTCATCGGGACCTCCGTGTTTAGGGCCCGGAAAATCCGGATTCACTTTCAAAACAGGACAGTATACTGTACATACTGTACATTTGATACATTGTTCGAAATTATTATTGCTTTTATTTATTGCTTCCATAGCTTTCTTAATCTTTTAATATTTCATCGGCTACATATAGTGCTGTCAAGATAGAAACTCCTGACCCGCAACCTTCCTTCATTGCATTAAATCCGCTCAACACTGCACCAATTGCATACATATTATTAATTGAGCGTCCTGACTTCTGCACCTTAAAAGAATTATTTGTTCTCACCCCAAATGTTTGATAATTCTGAGATTCGAAGAAATTTCTTGTATACCAGTTTTGCCTGTTTTCCTTATAATCGACATCCAAATCCAAGATGGGTTCAAAAATACGATCGCGAGAAGCTACTAGCCCCTGACTAAAGAAACTTCCGGTAGACAAAACAATATTAGAACCAACAAACGGTATATCCCCATGATTATAAGTAAATACTTTTGTTGCATTATCACCTTCGATCTCAACACCTGTCACACTATCGCCCAACATATATACCCCCCCGAGTTTTTCGAAATGATGCTTCAATGTTTGCTGTGTACGTATACCAACTATCGATGGCGGAAAAGTCGGTATCAGATGGATTGGTTTGCCAACAACACTTGATAGCTTATCAATTGTGTTTGCACTCAGTCCGATACATGCCGGAAATATAACAGCATCACAATCTTTACTACCTTTCTTAATAACATCCGACAGGTGCATTAAAGAGGCCTCATTATCGAACAACCGAGAGATATTAGTCGCCCGAAGCTCACTCGGATTGCGGCGCAAAGTATCCAACTCAGGCATATCTATAAAATAAGTTTCTGATTCCACTCCCATCTTACGGAACTCATCTGCCACAAAATTGGGATGAAAGTCTAAGAAGCCTGTAATATTAAATATCGAAACCTTTTTCCAAGGTAATGAATCAGCCGAGTTGCTTGTTGCAAAATCTTTTACAGACATCCAAGTAGGCTTCAGTGTACCCATTGGTGTAATCCGATAGTGATTTTTATCAGCAGTTCCAACAACTGCAACACTAGCATCTGTCAACAAAAGTTTTGCTTCTTGCGCATATTTTATAAATTTATCTTTACCTATTTTAGAATAAGGGTGTGTGGGATTATCTTCTAACAAACGGTCAATTGCTGAAGTTGGATTCTCTACCAGTTTATCATCCTGCACATTCAATAGATCAAACGATCCTGAAGAAAAATGCAATGCACTTTGTCCAGACGATATGATCAGGCATTTTTTACCCTGTCGACTCAACTTTATACCGCAGGTCAATCCGGCTAGCCCTCCTCCTATTATTATAGCATCAAACTTCATATTCTTTCTTATTTTCAGGTAAACTTAATCCACATACATTCTCATATACCCACGAAGCATATTCACTTTCGCGAAGACTATCCCCCCACGATATAGGGTATACTCCACGCCAGCGTTCATCAAGAAACATGGCCAGATCTTCTTTCGACCGGTCTGAACTATAAGTCCCTCTAAGTTGGCTCATCAAGCCAGCTGCACGACAAGCACACAGAGCACCTTGACATGTCCCCATTCCAACACGTGTGCGCCGACGTAAATCGACCAGATTATTAACATTCAATTTATCTTTCGCGTATTCAACTTCACCCACCGAGACTTCTTCACATTCGCAAACAAGGCTTCTGGAGAAAGTATCACTTTCTGGCATTTCGCTAACCATATCTCCATGACGATAAATCATTGATTCACGTATGGACACAGGTACAGAAGTCATTTTACGATTAACCTCTTCGGAGGATTCACGCGAACCGGGCAAATTCTCTTTTGCAGTTGTACATTCGGCAGTAACATTCAGTTTCTTACAAACCAAATCTGTAGTGAGTTCTGCCATCAATCGGTATGTCATTAATTTTCCACCTGTTATAGTAACATAGCCTTCTAACCCATCGCGTTCTGCATGGTCGAGTAAGACAATGCCACGGCTAATATTTCGTCCGGTAGGATCGTTATCTGCAGCAACTAAAGGACGGACTCCGGCATATGCACGAAGTATACGAGTCTGAGATAGAATTGGAGAAAGTTTTTCGCCTTCTCTAATCAATACATCTACTTCCTCGGGTGTAACAAACATGTTATCTATCTGGTCATATTCAACATGAATAGATGTTGTACCGATAAGACAAATAGTGTCGCCGGGAACTAAAATATCTGCATCGGCCGGTTTACGACAGCGATTTAACACATACTTATTTATTCTGTGTCCGAAGATTAACAACGAACCTTTAGCCGGGAACATTTTAATTTTGACATCGGCAAATTCTGAAATATGCTGTCCCCAAATACCTCCGGCATTTACGGTTATATTTCCATATATTTCTTTCGTTTGTTTCGATTTATGATCGATTACTTTAACCCCGATTATTCTATTCTGCTCTTTCACAAAACCAACTACTTCGTGGTAGGTCAACACATCGGCCCCATGAGCTTTTGCATCCAAAACATTAGACAAGGTCAATCGGAAAGGATCTACGGAGCCATCAGGTACTTTAACAGCCCCTATAAGAGAAGGATTTGCAGAAGGCTCCAACAACAAGGCTTCCTTCGGATCTATGATCTGGGCATTGATACCGGCAATCTGACATGACTGTACGAATTTATCCTGATAAGACAAATCATCTTCAGGTAAGCTTAAAAACAAGCCTTGAGTATCCTCTACGCAATGACTTGCAATTCTTCTCAGAATCATGTTTTCTTGAATACACTCTTCTGCAGACTCTTTGTCGGTCACTGCATACCGAGCACCACTATGTAACAAACCATGATTACGACCTGTAGCCCCTGTAGCCAAATCGTATCTTTCGATGAGAAGCACAGAAAGCCCACGACGCGAACAGTCACGAGCAACCCCCGCTCCTGTAGCACCACCTCCTATAACAATGACATCATATGGTTTTGTTTTGCTAGTTTTAGAACAATCTTTTTCCATAGATAGGTAGTTTTTTTAGTTTTACGATATCACAAATATAAAACTAAAAAGAAAACAATCGCAACTTTTCGAAATAAAAAAAATAATGTTATAGAATATTTTTTCAATATGCAATTATTCAAACTACCTATATCAAAATCAAAGCTTACTTATAATATCTAAAATTTCGGTTGGTGATTCAACAAAATAAGATGCACCATTCTCTTTCAATTCGGCTCTATCTCTAAACCCCCATAGCACACCGACACTTTCGACTCCTGCATTCATAGCAGTCTTCATATCTGCTCCGGAGTCACCTATATATAATATATGTTTTTTGTCGGTAATTCCAGATTCGGCCATTACATCATATACAATCTGAGGATTTGGTTTTACAGGAACTCCTTCGCGCTGCCCTAAAACTGAAGTAAATTCTATATGATCAAAGTATTTCTTTACCAAAGCTTTTGTACCTGCTATAAATTTATTAGAAGCCACCGCCAAATTTATATCTTTAGCGGAAATATCCTCCAACAGTTTCAAAATCCCATCATAAGGGCATGTTTTGTCCTCTGCATGGGCACTGTAATATTCAACAAAATCTTTTCTTACTTTCTCTATAAATTCGGGAGTCCTTACATCTTCAGGCAAGGCGCGTTCTACCAGTTTGGCAACCCCGTTTCCGACAAAATAGCGATATGCTTCTACCGGATGTTCGGGAAATCCATACTTATTCAATATATAATTACAAGAATCTGCTAAATCATCTAATGTATTTAGCAAAGTACCGTCTAAATCGAAAATAACTAGTTTTATCATAATCTTTATTTTGTTTTTTCAAGACAAAGCTAACAAAGTTTAGCCAGATAAGTTAATCAAACAGGGCAATAGAGCAAGGGACAATTAATATACCAAGCGGATATATACCCCCAAAAGAAAGACAACCTTCAACTCTCAACATCTAAACAACCGACTAATAATCTGCATAATAAAAGTACAACTCCAAGAAAACAAAATATAAATCCTATTAAGAAAAATAAGATCAATGTCAGAATAAACAAACACAAAAAGATAGCTCCACAAAGCTTATTTAACTTTTTTTAATTAAATTAGAAATAAATCGAAAGACTATTTACTTTCGTTTTTGGATATAATTGTTTTAATTTGGATTTCTGAATTTATACCTAACCATAAAAAACTCAAACAGACATAATGTAAACCTGTTAACTAAAATTAATTTATCATGAAAGCTACTCAAACAATCAAAGACCCTTTAGTTATTGCAATCGACTCATCAACAACATCATCCAAAGCAATAGTTGTAGATTCTAAAGGTAATGTCTTACAGACAGGCAAACGAAACATCCAATTGCATACACCTGCAATGGATTTTTATGAACACAATCCGACCAGATGGTGGGAAAGTACCCATGAAGCCATTGGCGAAGCCATTTCTAAACTTTCAGAAGAAGAAAGGAAAAGAATTGCAGCAATTGGCATAACACACCAACGTGAAAGTTTTGCTCCTTTTGACGAAAAAGGCCAACCATTACGGAATGGAATATTATGGCTCGACAGCCGGGCTGCAAAGCAAATCAGAGCCTATGGTTCGACTCATATACATGAGTTGTCGGGAAAACCACCTGGTGTAACACCAGGCCTATACAAAATGGCATGGGTAAAAGAAAATGAACCTGAAATTTTCAAAAAAGCACACAAGGTTGTAGATGTATTGGGATATATTACTTGGAATTTGACCGACCGATGGGCAACATCTGTTGCTGCTGTTGACTCGTTGGGAGTCTTAGATATTCAAAAATTTGACTATAGTGACGAACTGCTCGAAATTGCAGGTGTAACACGTAGCCAGATGGCAGACCTTGTTCCTCCGGGGGAAGTTATAGCGATGCTAAAACAAGAACTAGTTGATGAATGGAAATTATCACAATCGATTCCAATAATAGCCGGATTGGGTGATGGACAAGCTGCGGGAATCGGTGCAGCAGCTGTGTCTCCTGAAATAGCCTACCTAAATATGGGAACGGCCGTAAATGCCGGAATAGAGAGTCCTATATATAAATGCGATCCTGTGTTCAGAACCCATGTGTCAGGGATAAAAGGCAATTTTGTTTTTGAGGTTCTTCAATCATCAGGATCATATCTTGCCGGATGGTTCAGACAATCGTTAGGTGATCCGAAACTATTGGGCGAGCCCGATCCTGAACTGGATAAACTGGCTTCACAAATACCTCCGGGCTGTGAGGGTTTGGTAACTCTTCCTTATTGGAATGCGGTGCAAAGCCCATATTGGGATCCTGTAGCGAGAGGTGCGGTAGTCGGTTGGCGTGGAACTCATTCACGTGCACATATGTACAGATCCATACTAGAGTCCATTGGTTTCGAAATGAAACTTAATCTTGAGTCAATACAAAAAGGAACAGGTGTACCTATCAAATCAATACGCGCAATGGGTGGGGGAACCCGATCACGTTTATGGACTCAAATAATGGCTGACATAATTGGAATTCCTATTACAATTTGTTTACAAGACGAAATTTCAGCTCTTGGAGCAGCTGTATTGGCAATGGCAAGTACAGGTGTTTATGGCAATAATGATGTTGCATATGCTGCTAACCAGATGGCACATTTCGGTGAAACAATAAACCCAGATCTTGAAAAAACAAAAATATATGAAGATATAGCAAAGGTTCAATATCAATTATATCCTCAGTTGAAAAATGTATTTGAACAATTACATGTTTTAGGAGAAAAATATCCGGGTCCAAAACCAGAGTCTCCAAAATCTGAACTTTAACTCATATAAATATAATATCTATAAAACATGACAAATAAAACAAATGCGGACAGTCCACTAGTTATTGCAATCGACTCATCGACAACATCAACAAAGGCGATTATAGTTGATGTTGATGGGCATGTGATAGCATCAGCAAAACACAACATCCAATTACATACACCGGCAATGGATTTTTACGAACATAATCCAATCAGATGGTGGGAAAGCACATATAATAGTATTACTGACGCTCTATCCGAATTATCAGAGAAAGACAGAGGACGAATTGCTGCAATAGGTATTACACATCAACGTGAAAGTTTTGCGGCATTTGATAAAGATGGAAAGCCTATCCGAAATGGAATATTGTGGTTGGACGGAAGAGCTAAGAAACAGATTCAACAATATGGGTCTAAACATATTCATGACTTATCAGGTAAACCTCCGGGTGAGCCACCTGCAATATATAAAATGGCATGGCTCAAGGAAAATGAGCCGGAAACTTTAGAAAAAGCATATAAAATAGTAGATGTTGCAGCTTACCTGAACTGGAATCTTACTGGACGGTGGGCTTCATCGCAAGCATGTGCCGACACTTTAGGGTTATTAGATATCAGAAAACGTGACTATAGTGACGAGTTACTCGAAATAGCAGGTGTAAAAAGAGAACAGATGGCAGATCTTGTCCCAGCCGGAGATGTCATAGACACTCTAAAACAAGAACTGGTAGCAGAATGGAAACTGGCTAAAGCAATTCCAATCATATCAGGATGTGGAGATGGAATGGCAGCGGGGATAGGTTCTGCAGCAGTTTCACCAGATATTGCATACCTAAACTTAGGAACTGCTGTAGTGGCAGGCGTGGAAAGCTCGACGTACAAATCAGACTCTGTTTTCAGAACCTATGTTTCGGGTATAAAAAATAATTATGTATTTGAGGTCACACAACATTCAGGCGCCTATCTGGCCGGATGGTTCAGGCAAGCGCTTGGCGATCCGAAATTATTAGGTGAACCCGATCCGAAATTAGATGAAGAGGCTTCACGCCTATCACCGGGTTGTGATGGCTTAGTAACTCTTCCATATTGGAATGCTGTGCAAAGCCCGTATTGGGATGCATTTGCACGAGGTGCAATAATCGGGTGGCGGGGAACTCATTCACGTGCACACATGTACAGATCTATTTTAGAGGCAATTGCTTTTGAAGTAAAATTAAACCTAGAGTTTCTACAGCAAAACACAGGGGTTAAACTGAATTCGTTACGAATAATGGGAGGTGGATCCAGATCAAAATTATGGAGACAAATTATAACCGATATTGTAGGAATTCCTGTTACAATTTGTCTGGAGGATGAAATATCTGCACTCGGAGCAGCGGCTCAGGCTATGGCAAGCACAGGCTATTTTGGAAACACTGATATTGCCCATGCTGCGAAACAGATGGTTCGATTAGGAGAAACAATTTATCCGAATAAAGAACAAACTGAAATGTACAATGAAGTCGGAAAAATTCAACGCCAATTATATCCTCAATTGAAAGATATATTTAAACAGCTTCATGTTTTGTCCGAAATGTATCCGGGACCAAAACCTGAATCACCAAAGAACGAACTCTAATTAGTAATAAAAGTTTAATTAAAATATTGAGAAATGGGAACTATAACAATTTTGGGTGCCGGAGCAATGGGTTCCGGTTTATGTACCCCACTCCGTCAATCGGGTTGGGATGTAAGACTTTGGGGAACTTGGTTAGATGACCATCTAATAGATGCCTGTGAAGCAGGGAAACCACATCCACGAACAAAGGTAATGTTGGCTCAAGGGGTGAAGCTATACCGTTCCAGCCAGTTGGAAGAAGCATTGCAAGGTGCGGATGTTATTGTAATGTCAGTAGCATCAGGTGGTGTTCCGAAGGTAACAGAAATGGCACTAAAAGGAATTTCCAAAGCTAAAGCATTATGGCTTACATCTAAAGGCTTTTGTCCTGACGACAATGGGAAAATACAATTGCTCCCTGATGCGATACGCACAATTGCAAAAAAAAACAATACTGCAATACCTCCAATAGTAGCTATTGCAGGACCTGTGAAAGCAAATGAATGTGCCGAAGGTAAGCCGACTGCTACAATATTCGGGTGTAAAGATCTTGAAGTTTCACGCAAATATGCAAGAGAAGTACGCACAGAGGTCTATTGTATTGAAGCAACAGACGATGAAACCGGGGTTGAAATATGTGCACCAATGAAAAATGTGTATGCAATTGCCCTTGGTATTGCCGATGGATTGGAGGAAGGAACAGGATTTCCTCATCACAATTTGAAGGCTGCCATATTCAATCAAGCTGTAAAAGAGATGTCACTATTAGGACAAGCAATGGGGGCTAAACCAGAAACTGCTTTTGGACTTCCCGGTGTTGGGGATTTAGAGGTTACAGGTCTTTCCGGAAGGAATAAAGTATATGGAGTCAGAATAGGCAAAGGTGAAACTGCAAAAGAGGCTCTTGCAGAAATGGATCGCCTAGAACAAACTGTAGAAGGTGTACCTGCTGCGGGATTAGCTGAAACATTTGTTGACCAATCAGCTCCTCAAATAAAAGACAAGCTTCTTTTATTAAAAGCAGTGAATGAAATCCTTAACGGGACTAAAAGACCTGTAGTGAAAATTATCTCAGAGGCTGTCCTTCCTCCAAAACCATAAACTATTTAAATACACTTGCTCAAAAGAGTAATAGATATTATGTAAACCGGAATTAATCTTGAATTAATTCCGGTTTTTTTATTAATTCAAGATTAAAAATCAAGTAATACCCATCCACAAAAAACAAATAAACAACTATAAAACAAACTATTACATGTTAATTGTTGAAATATTTTAAAATATTTTATTTGTACACAAACTTTTCCTCATTCAGATATGTTTATACAGTAGAGATAGATATAAATTATATTTATAAACAGTTATTTAAACTTGACAACGATGAGAAAAAATTACATAACATTATTATCTGCTTTTATGCTATTTTTTGTATCAACAACATTAAAAGCACAAGTAGCAAGAAGTGGTTTTGACCTGGGACTGAAAGGTGGATCGTATTTCTCTGTTATATCAGGATCAGATGACAATAGCCAATCTAAAATTGCTCCGATAGGGGGAATTACTGTAAGCTACACATTTCCATCATCATGGGGGATAGAAAGTGGATTAGAGATAACAAAAAAAGGTTCTTATTTAGAAGATTTCAGAAGAACTACAGAAAGTTCATATTATGTCGATAACAATATTAATACTACTTATTTGCAAATGCCAATAAGGGCTGCGTACAAAGCTCAATCGGGAAAAGAATCTAATGTCGTATTTTTTGCCGGTCCTTATTTCGCTTATGGGTTAGATGGAAAAATAAAGGCTGAAATAAGAGATCCACAAGGGTTAGCAACAAGAGCCACATCGCAAGAGCTTTTAGAGAATGCGGGTTACCAGAATGAACAAAAAGCTTTTGAATCGGGAACCTACAAAAGATTTGATTACGGTGTCAGTGCGGGGATTGGTTTTGAATTTAACAAAAATATAGATGCCCGTTTCACCTGCGATTTTGGATTGGCAGATATAAATGACGGATTCAACGGAGGACGAAGAAGTAACCAAAGCGGATCGTTTACGATAGGCTATCATTTTTGAGATGGTATAATCAATTTAGATATAGAGCAATAGGCTAGGAAGAGACTAACTAGCCTATTTTTATTATCAGAAAAGGAATATTACTTATATATCTTTTTGTTATTTTAGTAAAAAAAACGAACAAAGTTTAGCTATCCAAATAACAGAGTATATGAGGAGTTTTATAATTTTAACATTAATATCTATTAGTTTTTTGCTCATTTCATGTAGCAGAAGCAAACATGGCGATGAGCTACTATTGTCAATGGCTCAAAGTATAGTTGAAACAAACCCTGACAGCTCTTTAATATTATTGGACTCTATAACCGACCCAACTGCAATGGAACATGCTAAATACATGGAATATATTGTCACAAAAATTCAGGCTAAATTTAAAACATACAATGATATATCGGAAGACACATTGATTTTCAAAGCAAAGAAATATTTTGAAGATCACAAACAATATGAACAAGCAGCAACAGCCTACTTTTATGCTGGATGCTTGCAGCAAGAAAATAATATAATCGACAAAGCAACTGTCGATTATATGCAGGCTTTTGATTTTGCAAAGAAAATAGACAACAAGAAATTGATGGGTATCTCACAGTATTATTTAGGCGAGATCTGTTATAAACATGATTTACCGGATAGTGCAATTACTCATTATAAAATTGCTTTATTAAATTATGAAAAGATAGATAATACAGAGAGTATAAAAATTAATTTATATAGCCAGATAGCAAAAGCATCGCTTTTAGCAGGATACCCCAATAATATATATGCAGATTCATCAATATTATATTATCAAAAAGCATTGAATTTAGCGAAGAATTCGGGCTTTTCTAAAAGTTTGAGTTCTTTGACTCAACAGCTGGCTGTTACATTTCGAGAGATAGGCGACTACAATAAGGCTAAACAATATTTTATCGATGCTTTATCAACAGCACAAGAACCTTTTGATTCGGCTTGCATATATCTGAACCTTACAAAGACATATAAAATCTGTGAAGAGTATGACTCTGCAAAATACTACTCAAAAAAATTAGAAGAGTTTCTTCCCAAAATATCGGACAATTACATTTTAAATGATTCATATTCAGCCTTAGCAGATTTGGCAAATGATTTGCAAAGTTATAAAGCAGCACTAGAATACAAGAATAAAGAATATTTCTATACACAAGAGATTACGAAACAAGAAAAGTCTATTGATATATTAAATATAGAGAAGAAATACAATCTGGCTAAAAAGGAAAAAGCGTTATTAGAATATCAAATACGTGAACAATATCTAATTGCGGCTGTTATAGTTATTATTCTATTGCTACTCATCGCAAGTCTGTCTGTTAAAGTCATTTACGAAAGACATAAACAAGAAAAACAGATCAATACCCAATTAAAAAAGCAAGTGGATAACATACTGTACCTTAATAAGGTATACAAAAACATACGAGTCGCATTCAATGCTTTTGAAAAAGAGATAGATACGCTATTGATAAGTTATGGAATAAAAGATAAATCGGAGGGATACGAGATTATACGTGCCCAATTCAAGAAAATAGACAAAGTAGCTGAGGAAAATCTAGGAAAACTAACTTTAGATTTTTTATCTGAAAAGAAAATTGATAAGCAAATACTCTCTACTCTTAAATCAAATGACCTATTATTTCTATCACTTATCCTTTGCGGATACGAATCGAAAGAGATTGCAATTATACTCGGTATAAATATGCATGCACTGCAAATGAGAAAAAGCAGACTAGCAAAAAAAATCTCAGATTTAGGGTTTTCACCTGCCTCGATCAACCAATATTTAGAATAACCTATAGAAAAATCCCATAACACAACAGTCACAAAAGGGCAATTTTGAAAATTTCAAATATCTGATAAACAAATAATTAATCGAATCACAAGCTGTCACAAATATTGAAGCGTATTGTTTTGGAGATACATTCACTATATCTTTGCCTTTGTAAAACTGATCACACAGTCATACAATATAAAATAATATTTATTTAATAATTTTTGTTATGGCAATTGAAGAAAAGAACAGTCAGGCTCCGGCTAAGACAATCGTTAGAGAAATTTTATTTGTAATCCTTTTTATTCTTACGGTATGGGGGATGTTTGCGACGAAGGTTTTTGCAACAAATAGTAATTCTGAGATTTATGATTCTTTAAGACCGCCAAAAGGAGATCTTGGAGGCAATGTTACTCCGGCTGCTCCACGATTATATAGATATTCGACTAGTGTGGCTACTACTACTGCAACGGCAGCAATAGATATTGATTTGACAAATAAGATATTACAGTTTAGTTTCTTAAAAGACTATGGAATTGTAAAAATATATATCATTAACAATAGAGGGATAGCAGTTTATCAGCAAACGTTAGATTCATCTGTAAATACAGAACTAACAGCAGATGTGTCTCTGTTACCACAAGGTGATTATGAGATTTATATAATTGATCAAAATAATAAATCAGCATACACATCTTTTTCTTTAGATTAATTAGATTAATAGTTTTAACAATCAAATACTTGGGTTTGGGTTTTTATGTTCTATAATCTGTTGTAAGACCAGTAGGACAAAGTAGACAAAAGGCTGTTCGTCCGAACAGCCTTTGTTTTTAAGTTTTTAAGTATGGAACCTTATTTATCAGCATATATCAAAACACAAATGATACTCTACAATAAAAAAGAGGATAGTAAAACTATCCTCTTTTTTATTATTTATACGAAAGTATTATTAGTCACCTAATGCACAACTGGCAAGTTTTGTTTCCTGTTCTGCCTTGATTGTTTTCATTATATCCTCCCCTATTCCGATACGATAACCTTGTGAAGAGAATAATATTCCACCATTATTAGACAAATATATCACCAGAGGGAAATTATTTGAAAATTCGAGCTGTAAAGCTCCTGTAGCAGATTTAAGTAAACTTCTATCTTTATCAACACTCCAGATAGATTGCTCAGGCAAACCGGGGAATACTGAAGAATCGAAAGCTTTGCTTAATTTATCATCAGGAACCGAGAAAAGAACACCTCCACCCCACTCATTCATAAATTTATTGATATCAGGCAAGTCTTGCAAAATATGTTTTGTTGGTTCTTTATCAGGATCAGAAAAACAAATCATTAAACCTTTGCCATTCATCAACGATTTCAACGTTTTAGATGTACCATCTGTCAGAGAAACAATCGTATTAGGATCTACAATTCCTTGCACTTGCAAGCGGCCTTGTACTTTAGGTAATTTAATATCTAATGACTTAGACTCATTCTCTTTCAGATTAAAATATTTTGCATCAATTGTAACCGACCCATCATTAGCTCTGCTTGCAACAATTAATCGATAGTAGCCAGCATCAACAGTTACTTTCCCAGGTAATTCAGCCAAAGCTTTATCCCCATCAAAATCAAGAGTTACAAAATCGCCATCAATAAAACGAGCTAAAGAATAGTGGCGTGAATAAGCTGGTTTTACAATATTCCCTTTATCATTGACAAAAGTTACAGAAGCCTTAGGTAGTGGTTTTGCTTCTTCCTCAAATTTAGCATCAACCCATTTATTAGATTCAAAATACTGCGGACGAGATGTCGAAGATTCTATTCGGGCAGGGATACCCACTGAACGACAAAGAGCAACAAACAGAATATTTCTGGAATGTTTATCAGCAATGCCTAATTCAGTAACACCACGTGGAGATATAGGGCATTTGAAATAGTTACTTTCTTCATCTATTCTGATCAGTTTACGAATAGAGTCAATAACTACAGTCGGATTCTTTTGTGCATTTATAGCCAAATCCTGTGCAGCTTTACCTTGCAAGAAACTCCGCCATGGACGGATCAATTCATTCGCAATACGCGGAGAATAAACCATAGAAGCTACCATATCTTTCGGGGTTCCTTCTTTTAACCCTAGCTTATCTCCATTATTTAAATGATCTGACAGATAAGAAGCTGGAGTATCACGTAAGTCTTTATCGGTTATGGCTGATAAGAATGGGAATAAATATGGATTTTCTTTTTCTTTTAGCATAAAATTAGATATCTCTTTCCAGTTTCCTTGTGACTTACTCAAGAATTTCCAACTTTCATCTGCATTTATTTTATTCTCTTGTGCAAACTCACGTGCTTTAGATTCGCTAATAAATGTTGCCATATAAGCATTTCTAATAGAATCTTCATGAGCTAAACGACCTGCATTTTGCGCTATCTTCTCTGGAGATAATTCTTTTACCGGTTGTTCACCCGGTGCCTCCATAATAAAGGTTTCTTCATATTCGCGTCCTTCCTTTTGATCCAGAACAACTACAATTTCAGCATCTTTGGGTGTAGACTTACCATATCCATACATCTCTCCATTATTTGCCAAAACAAACAAATCACCATTTCCTGATATAATCGAACAGGTACCATCTGTATTGG
>JASGGC010000011.1:0-85003 GCA_047605185.1 Dysgonomonas sp. | reverse complement strand
CAAAAGGTTACTTGTTTAAATAAAGACACATTCTGTATTTTAATCACTCATGAGTCTGTATCTTTTCGATTTAATATATATTGTAATGACAGATTTATACACAATCCTATTTTATGTAGTAAAAGATGATAATTAAAATGTTTGCAAAAGAAAAATAAAAAAAGACCTACATTTTATTGTAAGTCTTTTTATATGTGGTCCCACTTGGGCTTGAACCAAGGACCCCCTGATTATGAGTCAGATGCTCTAACCAACTGAGCTATAGGACCAGATTTTCGGAGGTTATCCCGAAATCGGATGCAATATTACTGCTTTTAATCGGAATTGACAAATTTTTAGATAAAAAACAATATGAAAAATAGCATTCAATAATGTTTAGGCCTTATTTCCAGACTTCTGGCGACTCCCCATTATAGATAAAGCAATATACATCAAAATACCTCCCGATATGCCTAAAACACCAAGAAAGGCAACCAAAGCAATTACAAATAAAACAAGAAAATAGCGTTGTTCGTTTCCTTTAGGCTTTAAACTCTTTATTTTAAGTGAAAACATTGGGATCTCTGCTACCATAAGCGCCGAGAATACAACAATGCCAACAAGGATAGTATAAACTAATCCTGCAGTAAAAACCACACGTTCATCAGTCATCAATCCACAACAAAAACTAACCCAAAAAAGAGCATTAGCAGGTGTATTAAGCCCAATAAAAGAATCTGTTTGACGTTCATCTACATTAAATTTAGCTAACCGCAAAGCCGAAAAAACAGCTAAAAGGAACGCCATATATGGAAGATATTCGATTACAAATGAATTCTGAGTAATAATAACTGTCTTGAGTGTCAATAAATGGTAAACGGCAACGCTTGGAGCTAGTCCAAAGCTAACCATATCAGCCAATGAATCTAGTTCTTTCCCTATCTTGGAATAGACTTTAAGCATACGTGCTGAAAAACCATCGGAAAAATCGAACAAGGCAGCAATAATAACCCACACCACGACTAAAAAAAACTCTCCCTGAAAAGCCATTACGGTAGCAACGCATCCAGAGAAAAGATTTAATGAAGTTAATAAGTTAGGAATACACTTCTTCATTTTATTTGAATTTAGCTATGACAGTCTGGTTACCTGTAACCTTCTGGTCCATTTCAACCAAAACTTCTGTTCCAAGTGGGAGATATACATCTACACGCGAACCTAGTTTTATAAAACCTAAATGTTCATCAATATGAGCTTCATCACCAACTGAAGGATAAGTAACAATACGCCGTGCCATTGCTCCGGCAACTTGACGTAACAGTATTTGATGTTTCCCGTCTTCTGTTTCCATTACCACTGTCGAACGTTCATTTTCGGTACTCGACTTAGGCAAATAGGCTGCCATAAAACGTCCCGGATGATGTTTTGACAATAATACTTTACCATTAATTGGGAACCAATTGGCATGGACATTAAATGGAGACATAAATATTGAAATGATAATACGTTTATCTTTAAAATATTCTTCTTCATATACTTCCTCTATAGCAACAATCTTTCCGTCAGCTGATGCAACAATAGCATCCTTCGTATCTCCTTTAAAGCGTCTATAAGGGCTTCTGTAAAAATTGAGAACAATCAAAAAGAATATTAATGAGACCCCTCCTATAATATAGGAAAGAATTGGCTGATGAAAAAAATAGCACAAGGCTCCATTGAGCACTGCTAATATTATAAAGTATGTGACTAAAACTCCACGACCTTCGTGATGAACTTTCATAATTTTGATTTTATGAAGATATATTATCGTTAGACTGCAAAAATATCGTTATTTAACGATATAAACAAATTTGCATCTAAATTATACTTTGACACAAGCTAGAAAGAGAGACAACAGCCTCTCTTTCTAGTATTTTATAAATGTTTGTTACAACTTTTACAATACATATAATGAACTGATAGACTCATTACTACATACACGGCCAATGGCATCGGCAAACATCTCGGCAACAGAAAGGACGGTTACCTTCTCACATTTTTTAGAATAAGGAATACTATCTGTAAAAATCATTTCTGCTAAAGCTGACTGATCAATGCGCGTAGAGGCCGGATCAGACATTACAGCATGGCTAGCTATAGCACGAACAGATTTTGCTCCATTAGCTAACATTAGATCTGCTGCCTTTGTTATAGTCCCGGCTGTATCGACCATATCATCAACTAAAAGGACATCCATTCCTTCTACATCTCCAATGATTTGCATTTCTGCTATCTCATTCGCTTTCTTTCTCAACTTGTAGCAAATCACCATCGGAACACCAAAGAATTTGGCATACGAACTTGCACGTTTTGTACCACCAACATCGGGTGTTGCAATCACCAAATTTTCTTTATCAAGAGTAGATATATAATCAGAGAAAATAGCTGATGCATACAAGTGGTCAACCGGCACATCAAAAAACCCTTGTATCTGATCGGCATGTAAATCCATTGTTATCAACCGGTTGATTCCAGCAGCCATAAGCATATCAGCTATCAATTTTGCACCGATAGCTACACGAGGCTTATCTTTTCTGTCTTGACGCGCCCATCCAAAATATGGAATAACCGCCACGATTGAACGAGCAGAAGCTCTTTTAGCAGCATCTATCATCAATAAAAGCTCCATCAAATTATCTGCAGTAGGAAAAGTTGATTGTACTAAGAATACCTGACGACCACGAATCGATTCTTCATAAGAAACCGAAAATTCCCCATCAGCAAAATGTTCTACATTCAAATTACCTAAAGGACATCCCAGGCTTGCACAAATTTTTTCAGCTAGATAACGAGAATTTGTTCCCGCAAAGATTTTGAACGACTCTTGTTCCATTGTAGATTAAACTTTTGATTTTTCTTTATTGATTTGGTTTTTGAATATAGGTGCAAAAGTAAAAAAAGTATTTATTATAAGGGGTATATTTAAATATTTTTCTACCACGTTTAACCTATTGAATAAAAGGCGCATTATTAAAAAGATTATTAACTAAGAATGCCCTAAGGCAATTTTGTTTAGAATTGAATACTCTGTAATAATAATATCCCTCGCTTTAGAGAATAAACCGTTATGGTTTAAATTGAAAATTGAATTATTTTTCCAGAATAAGCATCTAAGCGGACTTGAACAGAGTTTTTCCATTCAGGAGTTAGTTTAAAATCCTTATTCGCAAGTAATTCTTTTGCCCCTTTTACCTTGTCTGGATCAATACCTATATAAGAAAAAGCATCTAGTGGAATATTAATTGATACATCAACAACCTTCGAATCAAAATTTGTTATTATCAGACAAAAATCTTTTTTCGATGAACGCAAAAATGCATATTGTTTAGTGGAATCGAATAGGATATTATCATAGTTACAATACATTAAATCATAAAATAACCCATTGCTGAGAGAATCTTGATGAATGGTTGTTTGAATTAATTGAATATAAAACTTTCGTAGCTTTATTTGTTCTTTTGTTAATCCTGCGTTACCAAACGCTCCCCTATTTCTCCATTGCCGAATAGAGTCTACTGACCAATAATCGAATATTGTTGTCCGCCCGTCACGACCGCTAAACCCTTCCTTATCCATTCCTCGCTCACCTAATTCTTGCCCGAAATATATCATAACGGGATTAGTATTAATTGTTGCAGATACAATCATCGCAGGAATGGCTTTAAATGGATCAGATACAAAAAAATCAGATGCAATCCGTTGTTCATCATGATTTTCCAAAAAATTCAGCATTTTAGTTTGCAATCCATCTATACGTTGCCAACAAAATGTGATTTCCGAAGTAGGTTTGTAACCACAAGTAACATCACGCAGAGTATCGTACAAGTCAACCTTGTCGTATAGATAGTCGAATAAGCCCCAATGTACATAATCTTTATATCGCTGTGGATTATATACTTCTGCAATAAATATAATAGACTTATTTTTTGCCTTTATTTTCGGGATCACCCAGTTCCAAAATTCTACAGGAACCATTTCTGCCATATCGCAACGGAAACCATCCACCCCCTTTGCTGTCCAATAGAGCAAAATCTCTCTCATTTTGTCCCACGTATTTGGGATTGGCAATAGGCAAGGTATACCCCCATTACAATAATCTATTCCATAGTTCAATTTTACAGTTTCGTACCAATCGTTTACCGATGGCTTATTTGTAAAGCAATCATTACCTGTCGCTTTTGCAGGATATTCTACATATGTATTCTCTCCCTGATCGACAGGAAACTGCAATTCTAGCTTCTGTCCGGGTATATAGTAAAAATTATTATCCGGAGAGAAAGCTAATGAAGTATCATCATCCGTCCCAAAATCTTTTGCTTTGCGAGGTTTGTTATCCGAATGATATTGGCGTGCTACATGATTGGGAACAAAGTCTATAATAACTTTCATTCCATTGGCATGTGTACGTGATACCAAGGCTTCGAATTCAGACATTCGGTCTTCAACACTATCAGCCAAATCTGGAGAGATGTCATAATAATCACGAATAGCATATGGAGATCCGGCATTACCTTTTATAACATCCGGATGGTCTTTAAGAATACCATAAGAAGAATAGTCTGTCTTGGAAGCATGTTCTAACAATCCGGTATACCAGATATGAGAAAAGCCCATTTTCTTTATTTCCCGCAATGCTTTATTATCAAAGGCAGATAGCTTGCCAACTCCATTTTCAGACAACGTGCCATTTTCTTTGTTCAATGATGTATCATTACCAAAGAGGCGAGGCAAAACCTGATAAATAAATATTTTTTCTTTCATCTCCGACTTTTACTAGCTAAAACTACGACAACATAAATCCTTGCATTAAACAATAAATTCAGGAAAATCTTTTTGCAAAGATTCTTTTTTCTCATTACAAAAGTTCATTGCCAATTCATACCCCATCTGATATATTTCTGCAGAATGGTCTAAATCAAACATCGAATATCGAGACAAATCTCTAGATTCGATAAGGTAATCACACAGATTTCTATCGAGCAAAGTATTAGAACCAGACATGTAGTGAAAAGAACGTTCTGCAACATATTTCAATGAACTACGGTATTCCATTGTTGTAATTGGGCTCACATTTACACCTATTATTTTAGTGCAATCACGACGAATAACAGATACCGGAAAGTTTTTAAACAAGCCACCATCTACATAGTAATGCTGGTTTATCTCAACCGGACGAAATATAATGGGAACTGAACAAGAGGCTATTACTGCCGGAATCAGAACTCCTTTTGAAAAAGTATGGCTTTCGCCATGCTCGATATCAGTGGCTACGACACGCAAAGGGATTTTCAATGTTTCAAATATTCTTGCTTTTAGGTACTTGCGTAAAAATGATTGAAAGCCCGTACTTTTAAAAAAGCCACCATGAGGTATAGCAAATTCCGCAAATTCACGGAATACTTTCTTCTCAAAAAAATTAATTGCATCTTTTGGTGAATGTCCATCTGCATATAGTACTCCGGCAAATGCCCCAGCACTTGTTCCCGCCAGTATCTCCGGGTATAATCCCCGATCATTCAATGCTTGCAATACTCCCAAATGGGCAAACCCTTTAGCTCCTCCCCCACTAAGTGACACTCCTAATTTATAATTATTCTCTTTGATTGTGTTCATTTATCTATTAATAGAATAGAGCCATTAATCTTTGTCTTAGCAAATTTAATTATTTAATCAGTTAATTAGAGTAATTGCAAGAACAATATTCATGTATTTTTTCTACTTTTGGTTTGCTTGCAGACAATTTATATCATGCCACACTGACAGAATATAATCCATTATCAAACAACGATTTATTTTAACTTATTATATTTATAATGAAAAGAATCTATACTATTGCAATCATTATTCTTTGTTCTATTGCCACAGTAAGTGCTCAAAAGCTCAACGTAGGCTCTTACAATATTCGCTACGACAACAAAGACGATTCTGTAAAAGGAAATGGTTGGAAACAGCGATGTCCTGTTATTTGTGAGTTAATTCAATTTCATGACTTCGATATTTTCGGATCTCAGGAAGTCTTAGATCATCAATTGAAAGATATGTTATCGGGACTACCTAGTTATAACTATATCGGTGTCGGACGTGATGATGGTGCTACAAAAGGTGAATATGCACCTATTTTTTACAAAAAAGATAAATTTAATTTACTAAAATCAGGAGTTTTCTGGCTATCGACAACTACTGACCACCCAAATGTTGGCTGGGATGCAGTTTTACCGCGAATCTGTACATGGGGTGAGTTTGAAGAGAAAGAAAGTGGACTTCGCTTTTGGTTCTTCAATCTGCATATGGATCATGTAGGGGTTGAAGCACGCAAGGAAAGTGCAAAGATGGTGCTGAATATGATAAAAGAACAGTGTGGAACAGAGCCTGTTATTTTCACCGGGGACTTTAATGTCGATCAAACAAATGAAAGCTATGCATTAATTAATGATTCTGGAATATTGAAAGATTCATACGAAGTCACTAAAATGCGTTATGCTGAAAATGGCACTTTTAATGGTTTCAAAACAGATAACAAAACAAGTAGTCGAATAGACCATATTTTTGTAAGCCCCACTTTCGACGTGTTACGATACGGCATCCTGACTGATACATATCGTTCTCCGATAGCTGAAAGTAATGAAGAAATTAAGTCAGGCAATTTCCCTAAAGAGGTTTCGCTCCATAAATATATGGCACGAACTCCGTCAGACCACTTTCCTGTAATGGTTGTATTGGAGTACAAAAAGTAAGAAATAACGAAAAAGATAATAAAGGAGAAAGCTACAATGGTTTTCTCTTTTGTTTTATATGGTAGAAAGTCATTTCAGGGACTACCAAGCTATCTATAATTGTGTAATCTGAAGAGAGTGATTTTCTAAATTCTTTAAATTGAGCCTGCACTTCTTCTCTAGGTTCGTGCAACAAGATAAATGTACTATCTGTGGGCAGTTGTTCCAACACTCGAAAGTTAAAAGGTTTGTTATCCAACTGAGGAGTAGCTTGATTAGACAAAATATAATAGCTATGTTCGGGTACTATTTTCTGAACAAGAGGTAATACATAAGAGGAATAGTCATTTACAATAATTTCTTGTGTTTCTCCGATAAAACTATTAATTTGATTATACTTATCTTCTGATGCCTCATAATATTTTTTATTTGTATAAAGTCGCATAGCTCCATCTAATGACAGTAAAGCTAAAAACAGATAGATTAGAGGCCTTAGCCGTAAAGAGTCATATCCTTTACTAAGAATGATAGCAATACTAAGAGCAAAAAGTCCAAACGTACATGTCATATACCTTGTGACCATTACTGGTGTAACTACTAAAGAATATATAAATCCTGCAATTATTGGCAACAGAAAGGCGGTGAATGAAACCAGCGCTATAAATATGTCTTTATCTTTATTCTTTATTCCGGCAACAAGTACTTTTATACTCAAGTATAGTTGAATAGCCATAAGAGTGATTAAAGCCAGCATCATCTGTATTTTTGTAAAATACACAAATGGGAACCATATTTCTTTAGGTGAATAGAAGTAATAGATGTGTAAAAAAAGATCATTCAGAGTTAAGGGTTGTATCCAATATGAGGTATTAACATTCCTAACTTGTGCGAGCAATTGAAAGAACCATGGGAGGTATATTACAGAAAACAGTATTCCACAGATTATAAGAAGCTTCCAATTCTTTTTTGAATAAAACAGAAAAAGAAATAGTAAAGCATAAATCCAGAATACAGATAATAATCCATAATTATGTAAATAAGCAGCACAAACACTTGTTATAAAAAACTTTAACCAATCAATAATATTTCCTCGTCTATATACATCCAATGCAAATAAAGCACATGCAAGAACAAAAAACATAGTCCAAGAGTACATCCTTATATCTACTCCCAAATATTGTGATACAGGAAATATAATTATAAGCAGAATAAAGAAAAGAGCCGCTCTGTGCCCAAATAGACGACGTATAGGGAAGCATCCGAGCAGAAAAACTGATAGCATACCAAGGGCTGAAAAAGAACGAAGAACAAGTATAGAATCGCCCAACAGGTTACTATATGCTTTTAGTCCCCAATAGTATAAGGGTGGATGCACGTCATGTGCTGTGATCTGAAGAATTTCCAGAAAAGAGTAATTAATGAGATTCTCGGAATAAACTTCATCATAGATTATCAAAGTATCAATGGAGCCAAGATACAGAAACAAACTGAATCCGATTAATACTAGCCCTGCATAGAGTAAATAAATGTTACGCATAACCACCTATTTACTTTGCGTTTTCCATTGTAAAGATTCCATCAGAGCAATGATATCTTCTCTGAGATAAGCTGTAATCGGAGCTACCGAATCAGGATTTACAGCATGATTGTAATATACCGAACCTCTGAAGAAGGAAGATACACTATCTGTCACGTAAAATTGTATAGGAACGGCAACACTCCCTTCAATATCATATATCAAACCGGCAATATTCCGGTTTTCATCTTTATATTGTATTTGCTTGATCTCTGTAGCTTTTGCAGCATGACTATAGGCTAGTTGATAGCTATCTTCGAGAGCCTTAGAAAGTGTCTTTCTTGTTATTGGGAGATATGTACAATAGATAGTTGCATCGTATTGCGGATAATTAATATTGATCCAAACCTCTCCTTCTGTTTCAGGATATTCTTCTTTTATATTAGAAATGGTTGGATATAGAAATGACATAGATTGTCCATCATAGCTAGAATAACCTGCTTCTAATTTCGTGATACGTGGATAACCTTTTGGTTTAGGGGTATATTCATTTGCACACGAAAAAAGAAAAAAAAGAAGTATGATATAACAATATTTTATCTTTATCATCAAAATTATAATAAAGAAACAGATCAAGAACAAGCCATAATTTCTACTTGTAGCTCAATCTGTTCTTAAGCTTTTTATATTTCATCTATTAAAATGGTAAATCATCTTCATCCGAATCGCCAAAAGACGGTGATGAGGAGGGCGATTGGTATCCCTGAGATGGTGTAGTCTGCATTGGGTGAGATGGAGTGTTGTACGCAGATGTTTCACCCGTCTCTCCACCTTCACGTTTACGCCCTAGTAATTCAAGATTATCAGCATAAATCTCACTAACATATCGTTTTTGTCCATTAGCATCATCGTATGTACGCGAACGTATTTTGCCTTCTATATATACTTGGGTTCCTCTACGGACAAATTGTTCAGCAACTTTGGCCAAGCCTCGCCAACATACTATATTATGCCATTCGGTACGGTCTGGGATTTGTGTTCCATTAGCTGCCGTATATCCTCTCTCTGTTGTTGCCAAAGTAAAATTAGCTACAACACTTCCATTATCGAAATATTTAATATCAGGATCTTTCCCTACGTTTCCTATTAGTATTACTTTATTTACTGACATATAGCTTAATTTTGATTCTTTGATATATACAAATATAGAAATTTTTCATTGGTTTCTTATTTATGAATTATTTCAATTGTATACTGACTAATCATTATTATTCATCTTTCTCTACTGCTACTACTTTTTGTAAGAATAGCGAATTAGGTATAATAATTTGTTCACCTTCCTTTGTACAAAGATAGGTATGGAATGTCATTATATTTTCGATACTGGCTTCTATAGGTGTATCTTTATCTAAAATACGTATCCTGTCTCCAATCTTAAATGGAGTGGTAAAGAATATGATTATACCGGCAGTGACATTACTCAAAAAAGACCACTGGGCAAACATGGCAACTCCGATAACAGCAAATATAGAAGATAATGCCACAAGCATATTCTGAGGTTGTACACCCCATATAATAGCTAAGGAAAGAATACAGGTGAAATTGATAAAGATATTTATAACTCTTAGAACATGAAGTATTCTATTTTCTGTCTTCAACTTCAGAGCATCATACTTTCTGATTAATTTCCCTATAATATATTTAGATGAAGGAGTTAATAATAATATAATTAAAGAAGCTATGATTTGAGGAATATACTGATACATGAATTTACTATAAAATTGATAAAGAAAAAGAGAAACAGATACCTGCTCCTCTTTTTATGATTAGTGCAAAATATTTTTTATTGTTTGATTAGGATGTAGTATGAATTTGTAGTATTTGATTCACTAACACTCCATGATCCTAGATATTTTTGTTCTTTTAATTTTGTAGTTGCATTTATTGCCCAATATCTGAACTTGATAGCAACTCTAACATATTTTGTTGACCCATCAGTTACAATATCTTTTTCACTATCCGGATTTGCATTAAAAGTAGCTTTAAAGGTAGATAAATTTGCTACAGTTTCTTTTGTATCAGACTGAGCAACCCCATTCTCATCCAAGTTTGTTTTTGTTAAATAAACATCTATGATAGCTTTATTTTCACGTTCAGAGCTAGTACTTGTATTAATTTCTGTTCCATCCGCATCAATTTGGTTTGTCTTGTCATAGAAAAATTGTGCAACAGAAGTTTCATCCCCTCTTTTTTGCCATGTATAAGCAAAATGCCATCTATCCCCATAATAATCAACCGGCGATCTATTGCCAACATTAAAGACATTGACATACAAGCTATCCGAATTGGCTGGAGGTGTAGTCGGAGGTGTTGATAATGAAAATGCAGATGCTTTGATTAACTCAGGCGTTCCAGACATATCTGCATTATATATTCCATTTGAAGATGCAGATCCAGATCCCAATTTGAAAGAAAGGTAATAACATTGTCCAGCTGTAAGTTGTCCTTTGATTACATCTGAAGTAATCTTATATCCGGATGCTGTAGCAGCATATTGAACTCCGTCATAAGTTCCGATATACGAAAAGCTACGGCTCTGTTCAAATGTAGTTTCACTATCTCCCAAACAAGAAGAAAATAGAAGAATAATCGAAAAAACGGGAAGAAATATCTTCAAAATCATCTTTTTCATATTTATAGGTTTAAATAATTAATCAACAAAATATACGAAAACAAAGAATAAAAATACAAATTTTACAGATAATATAAAGGATATATAGAATCTGATTTTTACACAATCTTTAGCACAACAATAATATGAATTACAACGAACAATTAAAGGCTTTAGTATAATACATTCAACAAGAATTAATAGAGAAAAATATCAATAACCAGAGGCAAACACCCCTTGTAATAATTGCTTTTATTTTAGATAAAAAATATACCTAAAGGTCAAAGGCCTATTCTTAACCCTATATTAAGATCTAATTGAAATTTCCTATCCGAATAGATAGTTCTATACTTATTACCGGCATCCAAATAGTAAGCTCCACCAACAGTTCCATAAATCTGTAATCCTCTATATAATGGATAAGAGATTCCTAAATTAGTATGCAATGAGACTTGAGGTTTTGATTGGCTAATATTCGTTTTCAAATAATATGGTTCTTTAAATGAGATATCATCGACAACACCTTCTACCAAATTAGTTCTTGCCTCAGGTTTGTTTAAAGAACTCATGTAAGAACCTTCTATATCTTTTTGGATCAAGGCTCCAGCCGAAAGATAAAGATCAACTTTATCTAGAGATAATAATTTATAGTTGAGGTTTAGAGGAACACCTAAGTAGTTAATAGTTTGTTCTTCATATAAGCCATACATACTTTTAGATGTTATTTTAGATGATGTATGGATATAGTATAACCCTGTTTCGAGCGAAAGACGTGAAGTTATATTCTTGGAAACAAGTAGACCTAATGAGAGCGGTATCTGGTGATCCAAATCATAGTCCTTGTTTTCTTTGTTTAAAGCATACACAAATTGTTTACTTCTTAAATCGTCAGAGAATAGCAAACTGCTGTTTTCTGCAGATTTAACATTGCCCTTCAGTGCACTCACATTAGAAGTAAAGGCCATTGACATACCTTTATCTTTATATTCATCTTCATAATCCATGCCAAACGAAAGGGTGTTCATAGATATCAACATATTTTTGCTACCCATTCCTCTTGCATTTAGAAGACTTGAACCCAGACTCAGATTTTCCATTTGAAGTTTCTCTTCTTCTTTTACATTCTCTATTTTTGGAAAATCCGGAATATAAGCTTTCACTATTTGAGTTAGCAAAGGTTGTGATGAAGAAGGAGAACTATCTACTAAATTTTTATTTACTTCTTGTTCTTCTACAACAGCAATATTTTCCTCTTGTATATCAGCATCATCGTCCTGATTTAGGATTGCCATTACAACAATTGTTACAGCTGCTGCAATTCCTAAAAATACACTTGCAACTTTGGCAACAGAGAATCCGACTGAACCACTTGGGGTTGAAGATGTAGAAAGAGAACTTGAATCAGGAGTCGTAGAGGTATCGCCTGAAGGCTGAACAGGCTGTTCTGACAACAACTGATCTAACCCACCCCAAATTGAAGCAGGTACATCTGGTTCGAAATTATTAAATTTCGAAGAGAATAGATCCTTTATTTTGTCGTTTTCTAATGCCATTTATTATGCTCTGCCTTTTAAATACTCTCTTACTTTGTTTTGTAATAACTGTCTTGCTCTTACGTACTGTGACCTAGATGTACCTTCACTAATCTCTAACATGTCCGCTATCTCCTTATGAGAATAATTTTCTATAGCATACATATTAAAGACAGCTGAATAACCTGGAGGAAGTTCTTGGATCATTTTTAATAACTCATTTTCAGAGATATTATACATTTGATCATCTTCTGTAGAATCATCCACAATATCGGACAGATTTTCTAAATCATCAGAACTTTGTATAATTGTCTTTTTTTTACGAATATTTTCTAGAGCTTGGTTAATAAATATTCTTTTCATCCACCCCTCAAAAGACCCCTTTTCCTGAAAACTAGTAATATGTGCAAAAACTTTGATAAATCCATCCTGCAATAAATCTTTAGCAATATCCTGATCAGAACAATAGCGAAGACAAATACCGTACATTGTACGAGCATATGTCTCATAAAGCGCTTTTTGAGCTTCACGCTTTTGTTCTTTACAGCCTGCTATAATTTGCAGTTCATTCATCTATTACTCTATATTAAAGATGCATTTATTGAAGAAATGTTGCATGCATCTACGTTAAAATGCTGAAGTTATATTATTTTAATATTTTTTTCAGCTTTCATACATTTGTTTGTTATGGTATATATAAGTAAAACAAGGTAATTAGAAATTACCTTATTCTGATTTTTGAGTAAACAAAACCATTTTCACTTTCAGTTTATTACCAATATCAATCATATCTACAACATCTTGGAGATTAAGAGAACGATCGGCTTGCAATAATATATTTACCTCTTCATTCTCTTGTTTAGCAGCAAGAATAGCAGATAATGCTGATTCAATATCTTCTTTTGCAACAGGCTTATCATTTATAAAGTAATGTAAGTCTGAGGTTATTACCAAATTAATATTTTTCTTTGTTACAACCTGTTCCGATGTAGAAGCATTGGGCAATAAAACCCGAATTGCAGCAGGTGTTACCATAGTGGATATTATAAGGAAAAACAATAATAAAAAGAACATTATATCGTTCAAGGATGCTGTATATACCTCTACAGCTTTATTTTTCCTACGTTGGATTTTCATATTTTATTCTATTTATTAAGAGATATTATGCATCTACTACCACTTTGCCTCTTTTATAAGCTCTGATAGCTTTCAATACCTCATTGGAATCTTTATCAATATTTGCAACAACTTTATCTATGCGCCCATTCAGAATATAGAATCCGGCATAAGCAATAATTCCGACAAGCAAACCAGCTCCGGAACAAATCATTTTTTGATATAGCCCTGTTGAAATAGTATCTATCGCTAAATCATTTGTTTTAGCAATATCGTAAAAGATCTTTATCACACCAAATATAGTACCTAGAAAACCAAGCATTGGTGCAATAGACGCAGTAATACCCAAATAATTCATTTGGGATTCTAACACAGATATCTGTTGTCGGGCTTCCACTTCCATAGATTCTTGGATCTCACTATCTGAACTATCTATTTCTTTCAATCCTGCAGCTATAACTTTTGCTGATGCATACGGACGCTCTACACAAAATTTGAGAGATTTGTCTGCTTTCCCCTCATGTACAAGTTCAACAACTCTGGATAACCAGATTGAATCCTTTTTCCCCATACGGCTTATTACCAGCCATTTATTAATAATAACATAAATAGCCAAAAGGGACAATAAAAAAATGGGAAGAAGTATCCATCCCCCTTTTAAAATGAGGCTAAAATAACTTTCTTCCGTAGCGGCAACTTCTGTAGCCATATCAACAACCGGAGTAACAGTTGCAGATTCCTGTAATAGAACAAATAAGCTCATAAATAGTATGTTATTATTTTATTTTTGCTGTTATAATATATAAAAATTCGATACTAGCTCCAAAGATACGAGTCTAATATCGAATTTTATATATAATTTATATTTTTTTAATGCATGCCGAAACTTCCCAAATTGATATAGTTATAAAAACAACTTACCATACCAATAACAAAGATGCCTGCCATCGAAGCTACAAGTGACAATTTCAAATATCCATCGCTATTTATAGATTCGATCGGAGAACTATTTTTATTAATAAACATGGCTTTAACAACTAATAAATAGTAATAAAGGGAGATTATTGTATTCAAGAAAGCAAGAATAACTAGAATGATATTAGCTGTACTCCCAACTTCCATTGCTGCCATGAAAACGAACATCTTGCTAAAAAATCCTGCTGTTGGAGGGATACCTCCTAGTGAAAACATCGCAATCATCATTGCCAATGCTAATTTAGGATTCGTTTGATAAAGGCCGTTATAATCATCCATACTAACCTTTCCGGTCTTATCTTCGATTGCCGAAATAACACCAAAGGCTGCAAGGTTAGAAAAAACATAAACGAAAATATAAAATACTGCGGCCGCCATCCCCATAGATGTTCCGGTGAAAACACTTAGCATAATATATCCAGCTTGAGATATAGATGAAAACGCAAGAAAACGTTTCATGTTCTTTTGACGGAGAGCAAACAAGTTACCAATAGTCATCGTCAACAAGATAATAATCCACATAATATCTTTCCAAACTGTAGACAATACAGGGAATACTGTATATAGAATACACATCAACGCAAATACTGCTGCCCCTTTAGATATCGTAGATAGATAAAGTGTAACATTAGTGGGAGCACCTTCGTATGTATCAGGAGCCCAAAGATGAAAGGGAACTAACGAAATCTTAAAGAATAAACCTGTCATCACAAATATCATTGCCATTATGATTAATGGAGTAGAATTGATATTTGAAGCTATATCTGCATAGTAGAGTGTTCCGCAAGCCCCATAAAGATAAGACAAACCAAATACCATTACTGCTGAAGAAAAGATAGCATTAAAAATATACTTAGCTCCTGCTTCTGCAGAATTATGTTTATATTTATCGAAAGCTACTAAGGCTGCAATTGGTAAAGATGCTGTCTCGAGACCGATATAGAACAGTAAGAAGTTTCCGGATGAGATCATTAAATACATACCGAATAGTGTAAGAATGGTAAGCATAAAAAACTCCCCTCTTTTCACTATAGAATCAGGCTTAGATAACCATGAATTAGCTTGTAGAAATATCAGAAAAACTCCAATATTTAAAATTTGCTTTATCATGTTCTGAGCCGGACCTGTAATATACATTCCCGAAAAGGCTTCTGCCGAATCCTTAAAGAAAAAGCAAGCTACCGTATGAACCAAAAATAAACCGCAAGCTACTGGAAAATAATATTTCTTAGCGCTGTCTGAAGCAAACAAATCATAAATAATCAGTATCAGAAAAACCGCTAAAAGCGATAATTCGGGCTTCATCAACAAATAGTTACTTAAATCCATCTTTATATCTTAAAATTACTATATTTCTAAATTTATGCTCTGCTTTTTCTTATTTTATCATGTATCCTAAACTACTGTGGATTAGGTTCGATATCCACCCAGGGAACATTCCGACACCTGCTACACAGATGATAAGGCCAACTACAGCGATTTTTTCATACCATACTGCATCAGTCAGTTCTAAATGATGTTCGTCAACAACCGGACCATAAAGGATTTTACCTACCACTTTGAGTATATAGACTGCTGTTACTACAATAGAAGATATTGCAATAATTGTGAATACACGGTGAAACATATCAGGATGTTGGAACGAACCGACAAAGATTGTCATTTCAGCCACAAATCCACTTAGCCCCGGAAGTCCTAATGAAGCCAAACCGGCAATTACATAACAAACACAGAGGAAAGGCATTATTTTCATCAACCCTCCCATTTGCCGTATATCACGAGTATGAGTACGTCCGTAAATCATACCGATAAGGGCAAAGAAAAGAGCTGTCATCAAACCGTGCGAAAGCATTTGCATTACAGCACCCGTCATTGCAGTCTGATTCATCATGAGAATTGCAAACAATACTAATCCACAGTGACTAACTGAAGAGTAAGCATTGATATATTTCAAGTCGGTTTGAGCAATAGCTCCCAAAGCACCATAGATAACACTGATACCTGTCAGAATAATAAATATCCAAGACAGTTCATTTGCCGCATCAGGCAAAAGGCGCATTGCGATACGAAAACAACCATATCCACCCAATTTCATCAATACGCCGGCATGAAGCATAGACACTGCTGTAGGCGCAGAGGCGTGACCGTCGGGCGACCAAGTATGGAAGGGGAATAATGCTCCTAAAACTCCAAAGCCAACAAATGTAAGAGGAAAAATCCAACGCTGTGCTCCTATTGGAATCACATTGTTTTCTGCGATTTTCATTATATCAAATGTATGTTGACCATCAATCAGCGGAGAATTGAAGTAGATTCCTAGCAAACCTACAAAAAGGAATGCCGAACCACCCATCAACATTAGGGTTAATTTCATTGCTGAATATTCTTTTCGTCCTGTACCCCATAAGCCAATTAGTAAATACATCGGGATCAATGCTATTTCGTAAAAGAAAAACATGGTAAACATATCTAACGAAATAAAGAATCCATACACCCCGACAGATAGTAATGTAAGCCACATAAAGAAATCTTTAGGAAGGGGATTTATATTCCATGATGCAAAGGTACCTGTCGTTACAATTACGGCTGTAAGTAAGATCATAAGTACGGTAATACCATCTGCTCCGATAGAATAATGGATATTTAGCGCCTGATACCAAACTGTATCGAATGTAAATAACATTTCGGCAGTGTTTCCGGCTGCACGTTCTGCATAAAACATCCCTAACAGAATCAACGCTAATACAACTTGTATAGCGGCACCAATTACCCCTATGGTACGTACCTGCTTAATGTTTCGGCATGGAATAAATGCCAGTAACATTACGACTGGAACAAGAACAAATAATGAAAGAATATTCATATTTTTTTAGTTTTTAGCTAATAGCTATCGCTTATAACTTCTTGAAACTTTTATTTTATATTATAAAACTACAGTCAATATCAGAGATTCTGACTGCAAGTTCACTGTTATCTACAAACAAAACACATGATACAGAACGCAAACCCAACAACTAGGATTAGAGCTCCCAACAGATATACAAGTGCATATTGCTGTATCCTTCCGGACTGAAATCCTTTGATAGAATCAGATGCCGCATTAGTAACATAGGCCAATGAATCCATAAATCCATCTACAAATTTCTTATCGAACCATGCAATAGGACGTGAAATACAATTGAATATAATTTTGCGAGTTACAAACAACCATAATTCATCGAAATAGAACTTATGTAAAGCCCATTTATAAAATACACCAAAACCATTCGCAATCCGGTCAGCAGTTCCACTCTTACGGAAGTATAATACAAACGCAACTATAATACCAAGGACTGCAACCAAAGTACTGATACCAGCAATCATATAGTTAGTATGTATCTCGTACGGTTTGCTATCACTTGTGACTAGTTCTCCAAAAGGAATGAAACCTGCCCCAAAAGCAAACACTGCTAATACGATCAATGGAATAGCCATTGTAGCCGGAGCTTCGTGAGGTGTATGGTGATAATGTTTATTATTGTCATAAAAAAAGATTCGCAAGAACAAGCGGAACATATAAAATGCAGTCAATCCTGCACCGATAGTTAAACAAGCATATACAATCTTGTTGTGCTCGAATGCAGCAACCAGAATTTCATCTTTACTGAAGAATCCTGAGAATGGGAAAATACCGGCAATTGCTAAACACGCAATCGCAAAAGTAACCCCTGATATTTTCATATATTTCCACAAACCTCCCATGTCATCCATCTCATTACTATGGACAGCATGTATAATAGCTCCTGCTCCTAAGAACAACAGAGCCTTGAAGAATGCGTGTGTAAATAAGTGGAACATACCTGCCATATATCCCAAACCTTCGTGACCACCATAGTGCGAAACACCAAGTGATGCTAACATATAAGCTATTTGAGAAATGGTAGAGAATGCAAGCACTCTTTTTATATCGGTTTGTGTGCAAGCCACAATAGCAGCAAATAAAGATGTTGCAGCACCTATATATCCAATGACAGCCAGTACCTCCGGTGCTCCGAAATAATAGACCGGGAATAAACGTGCTACAAGGAATACTCCAGCAACAACCATTGTTGCAGCATGGATCAATGCTGAAGCAGGTGTTGGACCTTCCATAGCATCAGGCAACCAAATATGGAATGGTAACATAGCTGATTTACCGGCACCACCCATAAATATTAACATCATAGCCCAAGAAAGGATAGATATTCCCAAGAAAGACTGACCTGCTGTGGACGATACTGCTAATGCACCTTCGGCAGTAGTAAGTTTTGCAAAATCGAATGTTCCTGTGAAGTACGATAATAACAAGATACCCACAAGGAAAAAGAAATCGGCAAAACGTGTGACAATAAATGCTTTTTTAGAAGCTGCCACTGCCGATGGTTTTGTATAATAGAAACTAATAAGTGAGAATGAAGATACACCCACAAGTTCCCAGAAGATATACATCTGGAAAATATTAGTTGCAACAACCAATCCTAACATTGAGAATGAGAAAAGAGATAAAAAAGCATAATAACGTTGAAATCCTTTTTCGCCCTTCATATAGCCTAAACTATAGATATGTACCATAAGTGATACCGTGGTGATAACAACAAGCATCAATACAGAAATAGGGTCAAGATATACTCCTAAATCTATCGCCAGCTTATCTGTAAAGCGTAACCATTCAAAATGGCATACATTGATAGCCTGATAAGCACCATCTGTAAGGCCTACACCAAAGAAATATTGATAGGCTGTAACATATGCCAGAATAGTTATTACAGAGAGCGAAACTGTGCCCAATACTCCGGCAACAATAGGCTTCATGTATTTACCTCCTAATCCGAGGATAAGAAACATAATAGCAGGAAGTGCAACTATCAGTATCGAATAATTAAAAGTAGAATCCATATCTAGTATTTATTTCCTATTTCTTAGTTTTTCATTTCAGTTATATTCTCATCTATATATATGCTCTTCACATTGCGATATATATTGATAATAATAGCAATGGCCACGGCTGTTTCAGCAGCAGCAATACCAATTGCAAACAGAGTGAAGAAGAATCCTTCTAACTGTCCGGGATACAAATAGCGGTTGAATACGGCAAAGTTAATATCTGCTGCATTTAGCATCAACTCGACAGAAATCAAAACCATAAGCATATTTTTACGGGATAAAAATCCATATACTCCGGCAAAAAACATAATGGTACTTACTGCCAAGTATGCTTCTAAAGGCACTGGGCCTGATAAAAAATTACTTATAAAATCGAACATAACTTTATTTTATCTTTTTCTTGCTATCATTATACCACCTACTATACATGCAAGCAACAACATACTTATTGCTTCGAACGGTAACATGTATTGATATTTGTCTGTACCCATAAGGGTAAGACCAACATGTTGCATATCTAATTCGCTTTGTGTAATATAAGTGTAGAATTTAGTTACATTATTAAAAATAATATGTCCACAGATAGCAATCCCGGCAAGAGAAGCAACCGCCGAAAGAACCATACGACCCGGTTTTTCGAACTTTACATCTTCTCCCGGACGATTAGTCAACAGAATAGCAAAAATGAACAATACCATGACCCCACCTGCATATACAGCAAACTGAACTGCCATAAGAAAGTGATAATCTAGTAATAGATATAATCCGCCACTCGCCAACAAAACCAACAGTAGATAGGTTGCCGAACGGATAATTTTCTGTGTTGTAACAGCCATAATAGAGCAAAAAACGATGATTGCTGCTAAAATGTAAAATATAATTTGTTCTGCCATAATTTATTTTCAGTTAACAGTTAACCAATAACCAGTTAACAGTTCTATATTTCTTCTATTATTCTTTGTCTTCTTTTGATTCTGATGGTTTTACCTCATCTACAGCTTTAGTCTCAGTCTGAGGTTCAGGGGCTACTTTTACTTCTGTAGCTACCGGTTTTTCAACCACTGGTTTAGGCTCTTTTTTCTTTTCTCTTAACTTAGAACCTTCATGGTTTAATTTTTCAATCAACTTGGCACGTGTAAATACAGAATTTTCAAATTGATTAGTAAATTTGATAGCATCCGAAGGGCATGTTAAAACACAAAGATTACAGAAAGTACACATACCTAAGTCATAGAAGTACTCATCCAATATCTTTTTCTTTTTACCTTCTTCTGTTTCTATTGTTTTTGAGATAACACGAATTGTCCCATTCGGGCAATTCATCTGGCAAATACCACAAGCAGTACATGCATGTTCGTTATTCTCATCGTGAGGCATTGTCAGCTCTGCACGAAAACGGTCTGAAATGATAAGTGTATCTCTATTCTCGGGATACTGCGATGTAACTTTCTTAGTCCAAAGCTCGCCCCAAGTAACTCCCATACCTGTCAGAAGTGACTTGATACCACCAAATAAACCTGAAAAATATTCTGAAACTGAACTCATTTTTTATGCTACTATTTTTTAATAGATACTAAATAAACTAGGTATACCATCAACTAATGTCCATTCCCAAACAACTATAATTACCATGAACAGAAGATTGACCAAATTGATTGGCAACATATACTTCCACTCTAAGTTCAGAAGTTGATCGATACGCAAACGAGGGAATGACCAACGTACCCATAAGCTCAGGAATACCAATAATGCTGTTTTAACAATAAACCAAACATAAGAAGGACAAAGATTCATGTAATAATTAAACCCATCCCATCCTTTTACTTGCAATGGCTGCCATCCGCCTAAGAAAACAGTAGTAGCGATAGCAGCAATGATGAACATATTCAAATATTCTGCCAAATAGAAAAATCCGAACTGAAGACCTGAATATTCGGTATGATAACCTGCTGTCAACTCTGATTCTGCCTCAGGTAAGTCGAAAGGTCCACGATTGGTTTCGGCATGACCCGATATCAGATAAATAACAAACGCTATTACTGAAATAATATGTCCGTTGAATAGATTCCAACAATATCTTTGATCTTCTACCATTTGCGAAAGGCTCATAGTCCCGGAAAGAACAACAATAGTCATAAGAGCTAATCCGGCAGAAAGTTCGTAGCTAATAAATTGTGCCCCACTTCGCATGGCACCAATCATCGAATACTTATTATTACTTGACCATCCGGCCAAAAGCACGCCAACGATGCTTAGAGAAGATACGGCGATCACATAGAATACTCCCATATCGAAATCTACAACTTGGAGACCTTTTCCGAAAGGTATAGCCCCGAAAGTAAGCATAGAAGATACAATCATGAAGAATGGTGCGGCATAGAATAAAAATCGATCAATATTATTGATTTCAATAATTTCTTTGATCAAAATTTTTATCATATCGGCAACACTCTGTATCACTCCGTATTTACCGACACGGTTCGGACCTAAACGAGCCTGAAAGAACCCGGTAATCTTACGTTCTGCATAAATCAAAATAAGGGCTATTACGGCATAGGCTGTCAGTAAAGCAGCGCCAATCAGTATAAACTCAATAGTCCACACAGCCCATGTAGGTAAATTGTCACTCAAAAAAGTATCAAGTGCATGGGTTAAGTGTGACAGTTCTATTGGTGAAGGCTCCAATGGTTGTGAAATATCTAACAACATATATTTTTGTATATTGATAATATAAGTAATCTAGTTAACGGTCAATATCCGGAATTACATAGTCCATAGAACCACCAATACTGATAAAGTCAGAAATCTTCTCTCCTTTACAGATGAGTGGCATTACCGATACGGCAGCCATAGATGGTGAACGGAATTTGAGACGATACGGAGTTTTATCTCCACGACTTTCTATGAATACACCAAATTCGCCACGTCCGGCTTCTACTCGTTGATAGTATTCTCCTTCCGGTAATTTGATTATTGCTTTTGTTTTAGCCAAGAAATCTCCGTCCGGAATATTGTCTATCAGTTGTTCTATAATCTTTAATGATTCTTCTATCTCATCCAAACGGTTTTTATAGCGAGCATATGCATCACACTCGTGACGGATGATTTCAGTAAAATCTACTTTATCATATAACGCATAAGGTTGATGTTTACGAACATCACAAGAGAAACCTGAGCCTCGACCGGCAGGGCCTGTCACAGCATATGATATTGCATCTTCTTTAGACAGAATACCTAAACCTTCCATACGTCCGATAGCAATAACGTTACCTGTAAACAGACGAGCATACTCAACCAGTTTTTCTCTCATGTAAAGAGTGAAAGCTTTTACATCTTTCTGGAAATCGTTATATATATCGAACATGACACCACCAACTACATTATAGTTGATAATAAGACGTCCACCCGATGTTTTTTCAAATATACTCAGGATATGTTCACGCTCGCGAATACCATATATGAATGCTGTTGTAGCACCCAAGTCCATACACATACTACCCCATGCTATCAGGTGAGAATCGATACGATTCAATTCATCCATAATAGTACGGATATATTGTGCTCTTTCTGGTATTTCTATTTCGGCAGCTTTTTCGACACACATACATAATGCATGGCGGTTCATACTTGCTGACAGATAATCTAAACGGTCTGTAAAATGGAGAATCTGAGGATAAGTAAGATTTTCACTTAGTTTTTCTATTCCTCTATGAATATAGCCACTGTGTACATCTATTTTTTTAACAATCTCTCCGTCAAGCGACATGCGAAAGTGCATAACACCGTGTGTAGATGGGTGTTGTGGGCCTACATTGATTATATAATCATCTTTTTCGAAGATATTGACTTTTTCCTCTTTCAACCCTTGTGGAGTTTCCATAATACGAGGTGCAATATCAACAAACTCTTTACTTTCAGCCGATACGGCATTAAGTACAGGATCGGCATCGTAATCTTTTCTCAAAGGAAAACCATTCCAATCTGAATTCAGGAAAAAGCGACGCATATCAGGATTGTTAATAAAACGAATACCTAACATTGCATATACTTCACGCTCATTGTAGTGAGCTGTTTCCCATAAATCTGTAACAGAATATAATAATGGATTTTGACGATCTGTAGTTCCTGTTTCAATAACAAGTTCTTTCGACAAATCTTGCGATGAAGAAAGCAGGTAATTAACACCTAACTCTTCTCCTCTGTCTACGCCTGTAAGCATTGCCAAAAAATCGAAAGGAAGTTCGGCATTATAACGAAGTGTTTTTGCTAAATGGTGCAACTTGTCTGCTCCGACTATGATCGTAAGCAATTGCCTTTGTTCTATAACGGCATCAGGAACAGCTTCTAGTATGACCTTCTTTATATTTTCCATTTATCTGTATTATTTCTTTACTTTGAAAAAGAACCGTTCCATCTTTATTTTACGTTGTAATTGCATTAACCCATAAAACAACGATTCGGGACGAGGAGGGCATCCGGGGATATATACATCTACCGGAATAATTTCGTCCACACCTTTTACGACATGGTATGAATCAACAAATGGGCCACCTGAAATAGCGCAGCTACCCATAGCTACTACATATTTTGGTTCGGCCATCTGGTCATAAACGCGTTTCAATAATGGAGCCATTTTATGAACTATTGTTCCAGCCACAACCATCGTATCTGCTTGTCGAGGGCTATTACGAGTCACCTCCATCCCAAAACGGGCAATATCGAAGTGTGCTCCGGCAGCAGCCATAAACTCAATACCGCAACAACTGGTTGCAAAAGCCAATGGCCATACTGAATTGGAACGTCCCCAGTTGATAAGATCATCAAGAACTCCTACTACAACAGGCACTCCGCCTTCGCGAAGTTCTTGTGCATATTTCTCAAGATATTCATTATCTTTAAACTCCTCATTGGGAATTCCTTTTATGTATATTTTTTTTACTTCCATGTCAAAGCTCCTTTCCTCCAAGCATAAGCTAAACCTAAGCCCAGAATTACAATAAAGAACAAGATACTAAACAATCCGGCTGTCCCTAACTGCCTTACGACCGTAGCCCAAGGAAACAAGAAGATAGCCTCCACATCAAACATTAAATAAAGAATAGCATACAAATAGTATCCTACTTTAAACTGCATCCAAGATGTGCCATGGGTAGGAACCCCACATTCGTATGGTTCACCTTTTTGCGGATTAAATGATTTTGGAGAAAGTAACAATGCCATTCCAAGTCCGGCACAGACTAAGGTTATCCCTGTGATAAGGACTGTTAAAAAAAGAGCAGACGAACTCATATTTTTATGTTAAAATTTGACCTTACTATTGTTATATTGTAGAATTACAAAGGATTAGTGTATATCCTTCGAATCAGTTTTTATAGTTTTTCTTTTGCTTAAAGCAAATTAATTTTCCGACACCTTCCAATCTTATTTTTAAGATGGTGCAAAATTAGAGGAATATTTTATTAAACCAAAAAATTAAGTACCAAAATATTCAAATTTGTCAAGTTCACCTTACAAAATTAACCTTTATGCTTTCTCTTTGATTATATAAATAGGTCTTCTTTTGGTTTCAAGATATGTCTTAGATAGATATTGTCCAAGTATACCGAGACAAAACAGCTGAATACCCCCAATAAAGAATATGATACACAAAGTGGAAGCATAACCTTGTACACTTTCACCAAATACCAATGTCTTGAATATAATGACACAGATCATAATGAAAGCTATCAGACAAAAGAGTATCCCGAACGCTGAAGCGATATACAATGGACGGGTAGAAAAGGCAATAATGCCTTCAATGGAATAAAAGAACAATCCGATAAAAGACCATTTAGTCTCGCCTGCCACACGTTCTACATTTTCGTAAGCAAGCCATTTAGTGTTAAATCCAACCCATCCGAAAATACCTTTCGAAAAACGATTGTATTCACTCAAATCCAGTATAGCATCGACCATCTGGCGCGACATTAGCCTAAAATCACGTGCCCCATCAACAATCTCGGTATCGGATATTTTATTTATTAATTTATAGAATTGTTTTGCAAAGAAAGAACGTATGGCAGGCTCACCTTTACGATCAACGCGCCGTGTTGCGACACAGTCGTAATCTTCATTCTTGAGAATCTGATACATTTCCTTAATTAAAGATGGCGGATCTTGTAAATCAGCATCTAAAAGTGCTATATAATCTCCTTTAGCCATTTGTAAACCGGCAAATATCCCTGCCTCTTTCCCAAAATTGCGGGAGAATGAGACAAAATACACTCTATCATCTGCCTTTTTGAGCTCTTTTACAATTTGTAATGTATTATCTTTCGAGCCATCGTTTACAAATATAAATTCGAAAGCCTGTTCCGGCATACTAGCAGCAACCTCCACAATCTCTTTATATAGAAAGGGTAAAGCCTGCTCCTCGTTATAGCAAGGTATAATTAAAGATATCTTATCCATGTATGCTATTTATTATTTTTATAATACAAAGTTAGATTCTTTTTGATACCACACAAGTGGTATTCTCTCAAAATAAGGAATATAGCTAAATACCATATCATTTTAAATATCAGATAAACAATCTGATATCTTTTTCATCTAAGTATTTTTCAACCAAACGGGAAACCGCATACGAATCAATATCACTAACGGGAATCTCTATGTAAGGTGTCATTATTTTATCTTTGACAGATACACGATAAAACGATGCATACAAAATCTGATGAGAAAGGACATGCTTATAGTTACAAACATGAGAAACTTCTGAGATAGTAACTCCTTCAAATATGTTTTTGAAACGCGGATCTTGCGACAGAGTATTCCAATCAACACTTTTGTCAGTTTCGATTAAAGGCAATTCGTATAAATTCTGCCATATATCTTTCGCCCCTCGTTTATTCAGATACATCAAATCTTTATAGCGTATATCTATATAATTAAAATAGCGATTCCGAACTTTAGTTTTCCCCTTTTTAACAGGATATTGCGATACCTGATTCTTAGCATATGCAAGACAAATGTCTGATGCCGGACAGTTATGACAATCCGGAGAAACCGGAACACATTGCAAAGCTCCAAAATCCATAATAGCCTGATTGTATAGGCCGGCATTTTTCTTATCAAGTAGCTCTTGGGCTAATGCAGCAAATTCTTTTTCACCCGGCGTACTATCTATTGCTGTATCAATAGCAAACAAACGTGACAATACTCTATAAACATTACCATCTACAACAGCATATGGCAGATTGTATGCAAAAGACACAATTGCTGCAGCTGTATATTTCCCAACCCCTTTCAAAGAAAGAACATCTTTATAATCCGTTGGAAAAACACCACCAAATTGACTCACAACCATTTGGGCTGCTGCATGAAGATTACGAGCACGACTATAGTAGCCCAAGCCCTGCCACAATTTTAAAACATCATCTTCATTTGCATTTGCAAGATCAACAACTGTCGGAAATTCTTCCACAAAACGCATAAAATAGGAATACCCTTGCGCAACTCGCGTTTGTTGCAAAATAATCTCTGACAACCAGATAATATAAGGGTCATGAGTATCACGCCATGGTAAATCTCTCTTATTTATATTATACCAGTCAATGAGTATGGACGATAGTTTATTCAATGATTTATTATTAATGTAATTCGAAACATGTTAACGTTTTGTGCAACCAACTCACAAATGTAATTAAAAACAGTATATAATAATAAAGACCCCCAACCTGAGGGCATACAGAAATTCCAAGAAGTTACCTGAATCAAAATTATTTCTATCAATTAGTCTTATTAGCAATATTTTAACTTAATAATAAGCTACATAAAGTTTTTTACAAAAAATGACTTTTATTTTTTCAAAGGTAAATAAAAAGCTATATATTTGCAGTCCAAAAAATTAATTGTTTAGAACTAAAAAAATAAGAAAAATGACAAAGGCTGATATCGTTAACGAGATTGCGAAAAATACAGGTATTGATAAAGCGACAGTATTAAAGACGGTTGAATCATTCATGGACGCTGTTAAAGAATCACTTAGCAAAAACGAAAATGTTTATTTGAGAGGTTTTGGTAGCTTTATCGTGAAAACAAGAGCTCAAAAAACTGCTCGTAACATTTCTAAAAATACAACTATTATTATCCCTGCACACTCAATTCCTGCATTCAAACCAGCAAAAACATTTGTTGTACAGGTAAGAAAATAATATTGACAATAAAAAAGTATTAATTTAAATATATAATAGACATGCCAAGCGGAAAGAAAAGAAAAAGACATAAAATGTCTACGCACAAGCGCAAAAAAAGATTAAGAAAGAATAGACATAAAAAGAAAAAATAATGTCTAATATCTTTCACTGAAAGATGCATATACAGGAACAAACTTTGTAAATTGACGGATTTCTTAGTTTGTTCTTTGTGTATTTTTAAACCAGATTCAGCATAGAAAAGAATGCTGAAGACACCCAAAACTGATTTAAGCATGTAGTATGACTTAAATCTGTCATTTAAAAATTGAAACATTTATGAATAGCGAACTTGTAGTTGATGTTCAACCCAACGAAGTTTCAATAGCCGTCCTTGAAGACAAAAAACTTGTCGAATTACAAAAGGAGGGACTCGATGCTTCGTTTGCGGTAGGAAACATCTATGCCGGTAAAGTTAAAAAACTGATGCCGGGGCTCAATGCTGCTTTTGTAGACATTGGATACAAGAAAGACGCTTTTCTTCACTATTTAGACCTTGGTGCTCAATTCAGGTCGACCGACAAATTTTATAAACAAGCACTAGCAGACAAAAGAAAATTCCCCAACCTATCGAAGTTTAAACTTGAACCTGATATTGATAAGGAAGGCTCAATCAGTGACATATTAAAACCCGGGCAGGAAATCCTTGTTCAGATAGCCAAAGAACCTATTTCCACAAAAGGCCCCAGACTCACCGCAGAGCTGTCACTTGCTGGTCGCTTTTTAGTACTGATTCCTTTTAATGATAAAGTATCTGTTTCTCAAAAGATCAAATCAAAGGAAGAACGTGCTCGTTTACGCCAACTGATTCAAAGTATTAAGCCCAAAAATTTTGGTGTTATAGTAAGAACAGTTGCCGAAGGAAAAAAAGTTATAGAGTTAGATACAGAACTGAAAACTCTTGTAAAACGCTGGGATGATAATCTCCCTAAAATTCAAAAAGGGAAACTACCCACTGTTGTATATGAGGAAACAGGCCGAATTGTAGCATTATTACGAGATGTATTTAACCCTAGTTTTCAAGAGATTCATGTAAATGATCAAGAAACACTTAATCAAATAAAGGATTATATAACAATTATAGCTCCCGAAAAAAAAGATATTATAAAACAGTATACCGGGGAGCTACCTATATTTGATCATTTTAATGTAACTAAACAAATAAAAGCCCTCTTTGGAAAAACCGTCACTTTCCGTAATGGAGCTTATCTGATAATAGAGCATACTGAAGCCTTACATGTTATAGATGTAAACAGTGGCAACAGATCTAAAAATCCTACTGCAGGCCAAGAAAACAATGCTTGGATGGTAAATTCTGCAGCAGCTGAAGAAATAGCCCGCCAACTCCGGTTGAGAGATATGGGCGGAATTATTGTAATCGACTTTATCGACATGACTGAAGGTGAGCACCGCAGTCAGTTGGTAGCCAGAATGCAAGAGTTGATGGCTAATGATCGCGCAAAACATAATATATTGCCTCTAAGCAAGTTTGGCTTGATGCAGATAACACGTCAGCGCGTTCGTCCCGAAATGGAAATATCGACAACCGAAATTTGTCCCAACTGCTTTGGAAAAGGAGAAATTCGGCCATCTATTCTATTTACAGATACTCTACGCATGAAAATAAGCTATCTGGTAAATGACCTAAAAGTGAAGAAATTTGTCCTACATGTACATCCATATGTAGCAGCATTCATTAATCGTGGTTTTATCTCGTTAAAATGGCGATGGAAATGGCGATATGGAATGGGAATAAAAATTATTCCAAATCAAAATCTTGCTTATCTCGAATATCACTTCTATGACCCAAATGGAGAAGAGATTGACATGAAACAAGACTTTGAGATCAAGTAAAAAACAAAGCCTGAAGAATCTTTTTCTTCAGGCTTTATTTTTATTCTATTTTTTGTTTATTTTTACCTCTATAATTTAACAAGCCTAAACAATGAGAAACATTCTGCTCTTATTCTTTATAAGCGTTTTAGGAACATCCTGCTCTTCAACCTATTTTTTTTCGACACTCAGTTCTGTGGATAATGACATAGAACAAGTGGATAATGGCGATTTTCTAATAGAAAAAGACAGTCTTTGGATTGCCTATTGTTTCAACGGGAAAGATGCTCCTATACAAATTACAGTATTCAATAAATCTACAAGTCCACTTTATATAGATTGGCAACGATCAGCTCTTATTATAGATAATCGGGCTATTAGTTACACAGGAAATATAATTGACAATGCAAATATATATGATGAATCGGGTGAATATATTGGAGATATACTAGATGACTTAGGCTCCTCAAAAAGCAGTATAAGCTTCATTCCCCCGGGAACAATGGTCAGCAAGAAGCCACTCTATTTGGTAGGTGTAAACTATGATAATATTCGTAAAAAGGATTATAAAGAAACATCATTGATCGATAAGGATGGAGAAGTCATCAGTGCCCAAAGAATCGATTTTACTGATTATAACACTCCTCTCAAATTTAGAAGCTATTTGACGATATATGCAGACAAAGACAAACCAATGGTTTTTGAACAAGAATTCTTTTTAGCAAATATCATTAAATCAAAAGAATTAACCCCAAAAACAATAGATGGAATCTTAGCGGATAGAGGAGACTTGTTTTATATACAAAAAGAGCCCAATACAACAGGCTTGGACATTCTGTTGGGAACAACATTAATAGTTGGTTCTGTGGCCTTAGATGTATTAATTAATGCAGAAGAAACATATTAGAATTATCTAATAGACAATTTACTAATAGTAAAGGTGAGTACATATAGCATGCAATAATAATGCAGCATTTTTAATTCTTTTTAATCCAAAGAAATAACTAACTTTGCGCAAAATATAACAGCAATAGAAACGAAAATGGAATACAACTTTAAAGAGATCGAAAAACGTTGGCAGGAATACTGGATTAACAACAAAATCTATAAAGTAAAAGAAGATAATAGCAAACCAAAATATTATGTACTCGATATGTTTCCTTACCCATCAGGGGCAGGACTGCATGTGGGGCATCCTCTAGGATATATTGCATCCGATATTTATTCCCGATTTAAACGTTTGCAAGGCTTTAATGTCCTTCATCCGATGGGGTATGATGCGTACGGCCTTCCGGCTGAACAATACGCAATCCAAACCGGGCAGCATCCGGCAATAACAACTGCTCAAAACCTGAATCGCTATCGCGAACAACTAGATAAAATAGGATTCTCATTCGATTGGAGCCGCGAGGTACAAACTTGTGATCCGAAATATTATCATTGGACACAATGGGCATTTATAAAAATGTTCAATTCATACTATTGTAATGATAAAAAACAAGCTCGTCCGATAGAAGAATTGATCTCTAGATTCGATGAAAAGGGTTCAACCGATATAAACGTAGCATGTAGCGAAGAGTTATCATTCTCAGCTGCAGAATGGAAAAACAAATCAGAAAAAGAAAAACAAGAGATATTGCTAAACTACCGTATTGCTTATCTGGCAAATACAAAAGTGAATTGGTGCCCAGCCTTGGGAACAGTATTAGCAAATGACGAAGTTGTAAACGGTTTATCGGAGCGTGGCGGACATCCTGTTGAGCAACGAGTAATGCGTCAATGGAGTCTAAGAGTATCTGCTTATGCGCAACGACTTTTAGACGGATTAGATAAAATAGATTGGAGTGACTCTATCAAAGAAACTCAACGTAACTGGATTGGGCGTTCGGAAGGGGCTGAGATGAAATTTCAGGTAAAAGATTCAGACATTGAATTTGAAATTTTCACCACTCGTGCCGATACTATCTTCGGTGTTACCTTTATGGTACTTGCACCCGAAAGCGAATATGTCCCATTGGTAACAACTGATGGTCAACAGGGAGCAGTTAGTGACTATCTGGAAGCTACTAAACGTAGAACTGAACGCGAACGAATAGCTGACAAAAAAGTTTCCGGTGTATTCTCAGGTTCATATGCAATCAATCCGTTGAATGGGAAGGAAATTCCGATTTGGATTTCAGACTATGTTCTTGCAGGATACGGAACAGGAGCCATCATGGCTGTACCGGCACATGACAGTAGAGACTATGCTTTCGCAAAACATTTTGATTTACCAATCATACCTTTAATAGAGGGAGCAGATGTATCTGAAGAGAGTTTTGATGCAAAAGAAGGTATCATGGTCAATTCCGGATTTTTGGATGGATTGACTGTTAAAGAAGCAATAGCTAAAACAAAAGAATATATACAAGAGAAAGGTCTTGGGCGTGTCAAAACAAATTTCCGTTTACGCGATGCTATCTTTTCCCGCCAACGTTATTGGGGTGAACCATTCCCTGTTTACTACAAGGATAATATTCCGTATATGTTACCAGTAGATAAACTACCATTAGAATTACCCGAAGTAGATAAATATCTACCTACCGAGACCGGAGAGCCACCATTAGGGCGTGCTACCAAATGGGCATGGGATATAACAAACAATCAAGTAGTAGAAAACTCAAAGATAGACAATAAGACAATATTTCCTCTCGAACTAAATACCATGCCAGGGTTTGCAGGATCATCAGCATATTATTTGCGCTATATGGATCCGGCAAATGACAAGGAACTAGTATCTAAAGAGAAAGATGAATATTGGCGCAATGTTGATCTCTATATAGGAGGGACAGAACATGCTACAGGACACTTAATATACAGCCGTTTCTGGGATAAGTTCTTATTCGATTTGGGAGTTTCGTGCGAAGATGAACCTTTCAAAAAACTTATCAATCAAGGAATGATACAAGGGCGAAGCAACTTTGTATATCGCATTAATGGGACTAATAAGTTTGTTTCGTTCGGATTAAAAGACCAATATGAAACAACTGAACTACATGTGGATGTAAATATTGTAAGTAATGATATATTAGACATCGATAAATTCAAAGCATGGCGACCAGAATTTACTAATGCTGAATTTGTATTGGAAGGAGACAAGTATATTTGCGGATACGGTGTCGAAAAAATGTCCAAATCCTTATATAATGTCGTCAACCCTGATGATATCATTGAAAAATATGGAGCTGATACACTTCGTCTTTATGAAATGTTTTTAGGCCCGTTGGAACAATCCAAACCTTGGGATACAAACGGCATCGATGGAGTTCACCGTTTCTTACGCAAAATGTGGGGGTTATTCTACAAAGACAATAAATTTGTAGTAACAGATGACAAACCGACCAAAGATGAGTTAAAAGCTCTTCACAAGCTTATCAAAAAAGTGACAGGAGATATAGAGGGATTCTCGTTCAATACATCTGTGTCGGCCTTTATGATTTGTGTAAATGAACTGACATCACTAAAATGTAATAAGCGAGCTATCCTACAAGATCTGGTTGTTACACTAGCACCATTTGCTCCCTTTGTGGCAGAAGAACTTTGGCATGCACTTGGTAACACAACATCGGTATGTGATGCTAAATGGCTAAGCTATAATGAAAGTTATTTGATTGAGGATGTTATTAATTATACTATATCCTTCAACGGAAAAGCTCGTTTCACAATCGAATTTGCAGCAGATACACCGAACGAAGAGATAGAAAAAACAGTACTTGCCCATTCAAATTCAGCAAAATGGATGGAAGGTAAAACACCGAAAAAGATTATTATTGTTCCAAAAAAGATCGTTAATATTGTTCTTTAAAAGAATAACAAGCATATGGCATACGATAAAATGAAGTGGCACTATGATGGAGATTATCCAGAAAATCTACCAAAAGAAAATGCCGGAACCCATATTGGTATGTTCCTAGCTTGGTGTATCGAAAATAATCTGGTTGGAGAATTACATCTTGAAGATAGCCAAGAGGAGTTGCAGCAAGTTATAGCAAGACAAATAACAGGACGTGATTTTCTAATCGATATGTGTGATGAGACATTTTGTGATGAAGATCTGAATGACAAAGGATGTGAGTTTGCAGAGTTTTATTATGCGCCGGATGACAGCCCTTATTTCGATGACTATCTTTCTGCTTTCGGGAAAACAGAAAAAACACTGTACGAAGTTGAGAACTCTTGGGAAAATTATGATAAGTTAAAGCCTCTCATAGATAAGCGTTTTAAAGAATGGAAAGCGTAGAGAAAGAAAAGCTATAATAATTACAATCAAATAGCATTAGGAAATGTTATGCCTAAAAAGTATTTAAAGGATTTTTATTGGAAAGACTATCTGAATATAACGATAGGTCTTGTATTGTATGCTATCGGGTTAATTGGGTTTATCAAATCCGGAGGTATCGTCACCGGAGGATTAACCGGTATAGCTCTCCTTGTAGAATATGGGACAGGTATTCCTTTGCAATACACTTATTTCTTAGTCAACTGTGGTCTCCTGGTCATTGCTCTAAAGATATTGGGAGTTAAGTTTCTTATCAAAACAATTTATGGAGTTGTTGTTCTTACCGGACTATTAACTATTTGTCAAATATATATTACAGAACCAATTATCCAAAATGAGCCACTCCTATCGGGCGTTATTGGCGGTATGATGTGCGGTGCCGGTATTGGTATGGTATTCAGTGCAAATGGAAGTACGGGGGGAACGGATATTATTGTTGCTACTATAAATAAATATAAGAATATAGCCTTTGGTCGTGGAATGTTATTTTGCGACTTTTTCATTATATGTTGTTCATACATTGTATTTCAGGATTACCAGAAAATTATATCCGGGCTTATTGTTATGGGAGTAATGACCTATTCTATAGACATGGTTATCAATGGATTCAGACAGTCTGTTCAATTCCTAATATTCTCTGAAAAATACGAAACAATAGCCAATGCTATCAATGGTGAAATGAATAGAGGATGTACAGTTTTAGATGGAATGGGATGGTACTCGAAGAAACCAACAAAGGTAATTGTTGTTTTAGCAAAAAGAAATGAATCAGTACAAATGTATCGTCTTATAAAAAGCATTGACGACAAAGCATTTATATCTCAAAGTACCGTAAGAGGAGTATATGGTGAAGGATTTCAAAAGTAATTTTTAATCTCACAAACCATGGTTTTGCATAATAAAAAGATAATTCTCACAGGAGCCTCATCCGGAATTGGGAAAGAAATACTTAATATCTTAGCAGGTTATGCAGGTATAAGGATAATAGCAGTAGCACGTCATACAGAAGAAATAAAACAATCTGACCATATATACCCCTTATCTGCTGATGCCAGTACACAAGAAGGAGTTGACAAAATATTCTCTTATGCTCAAAATATTTTTGGAAACACAGATATATTTATAGCAAATGCAGGCTTCGCATATATAGAGAAACTCAACAAACCTGATTGGAATCATATCGAAAACATATTTCAACTCAATGTATTCTCGCCAATTTATACGCTCGAAAAACTTATAGCAGAAGATGGAGAAGAACATAAAATTTTTGTATCCACAATATCAGGAGCAGGGTTAGTCCCTCTACCAGCTTATTCCCTCTATTGTGCTACCAAAGCTGCATTACACCATTTTATAGAAACTTACAGATATGAACAACAAAAAAACATACAGATAACATCCGTATATCCGGTTGCGACACATACGGATTTCTTTGATAAGGCAGCAGGTTGTAAAGAAGCACCTATGCCTTGGCCTAGCCAAGATAGCAGAAAAGTAGCATCAAAAATTGTAAGAGGTATCGAAGGTGGAAAAAAAAGAATATATCCGTCATTTATTTTTCGCCTTTTCTATCCTATAGGGCGAGCCTTTCCATTTTTACTGAAACTGTATTCAAAAAGAGAGAAAACTAAAGTCAAAAGATGGTTAGATTAAATCTTTGTCAATCTTTCAGCCCAGTTGTTTTTCTCAGATAGTATTTATATAATCTATAACCAACTATTCCACAAAAGATACCACAAACTATTCCGCAAAAGATATCTATAGGGAAATGCTTTGCCAGATAAATTCTACTATATGCAACTATTGTCGCCCAAAGTAAGGCTATCACACCATAAAGGCGTTTATGCTTAAAGAAGAGATAGAAAAATACGGCCATAGCAAATGTGGTTGCAGAATGAGAAGAGAAGAAACTATAACTAGTTTCATATTTTTCAATAGCATGTATCATACTCTCCCACTCTTCGTTATGAATTGGTCGCGGACGAGCAACAATCTCCTTTACTATTTTTGTAATTAAAGCACTTAGTCCGACTGTCATTAAATAAAACGCTGCAACTAATTTCTTTCTTGCCCCTCCATTCGTATACAAAATAACCAACATCAACAAACACACTATAACCCATCCTTGATAAGAACTTAGCGCTAGCATAAAGGGATCAATCCACGGAACATGTTTACTATTAAGGAAAAGAAATAGCTCTTTATCTTTATCTATTATTCTATATATTATTTCCATAATTCCGAAAATAATATATTTATTTCATTCAATATATATACATATTGATATTTCGTATACCAAATAGACAAACATTATCCCAATATAACTTTGAAAATTTAATAATTCTTATACCTTTGAAACCAATAATTAAAAATTCTTAATCATGAAAAAAAATACCAGAAAAACTTTAGATGAGTTTATCATCGAAAGACAGGATGATTTTCAGTATTCTACAGGAGAGTTATCCCGTCTCTTAAATTCCCTCCTATTGGCTGCCAGAGTTGTCAGTTACAAAATAAATAAAGCAGGGCTAGTTGACCTGATTGGAGCAGTAGGAAATACAAACATACAAGGCGAAGATCAACAAAAATTGGATGTATATGCGAATGAGGTATTTATCCAAACCCTTGTCAACAGGGAAATTGTCTGCGGAATAGCATCTGAGGAAAATGACAATTTTATCACAATTGAGGGGCTTGACGAAAGCCACAACAACAAATATGTTGTTTTGATGGATCCTCTTGATGGATCTTCTAACATAGAAGTAAATGTATCAGTTGGAACTATATTTTCCGTATATCGTCGTATATCGCCTGTAGGCTCCCCTGTAACTAAAGAAGATTTTCTACAACCGGGCACAAAACAAGTCGCTGCCGGATACATACTATATGGAACATCTACAATGTTTGTATATACAACCGGATGTGGTGTGAATGGATTTACCCTCAATCCGGCCATAGGTAGCTTCTATCTATCTCATCCTAAAATGAAATGTAGACCTGATGGTAAAATATATTCTGTAAATGAAGGAAATTATGTTCATTTCCCTCAAGGAATTAAAGACTACATCAAATACTGTCAGGAAGAAAAAGAAGATCGTCCATATACTTCACGATATATTGGTAGTCTCGTTTCCGATTGCCATCGTAGTATCCTCAAAGGAGGTGTTTATTTATATCCATCTACACTCAAAGCACCTAAAGGGAAGTTAAGGCTATTATATGAATGTAATCCAATGGCATTTATTACAGAACAGGCAGGAGGTAGTGCCTCTGACGGAGTGAATCGGATTATGGAAATACAACCAACAGAACTTCACGAACGCACACCATTCTATTGTGGAAGCAAGGATATGGTCGAAAAAATCAAAGAGTTTATCCAAAAATCAAAAGAGAATAAATAATTTATAGAAAAAGCCAGTCCATTATGTGTTTGATATAATGGACTGGTTTTTTCTATAAATAACAATACAAAGAGGATACAATCGCAAAGAGGCAGATCAAAGACTAAAATCAATCAAGCTTAGTAAAAAGCATGTTTTAAATTATCTAAAAATGCTAAGTCTAGCTTACATTTTTTATATATTTGTAAGGATATAAAAATTCGAAAAGAGATGTAATCTTCAAGTAAATTATCAACTTCTACAATATATAATTATGGACTTAATAAATCAAATCATCGAACGCGCTAAAGGTAACAAACAACGTATTGTATTACCTGAAGGAGCAGAAGAAAGAACAATAAAAGCAGCTGATCAATTATTAGCTGATGGTGTAGCCAACATTATACTGATAGGCAACAAAACTGAAATAAAGAACCAAGCTGACAAATTTAAGTTAGCAAATATAAGCAAGGCAACTATACTTGATCCACTAAACTACGACAAGAAAGAAACATATACTAATTTGCTATTTGAGCTACGTAAAGCTAAAGGAATGACAATCGAGCAAGCAGCAAAATTAGCAGAAGATCCTTTATATATTGGTTGCTTAATGATCAAGAACGGAGATGCAGACGGAGAAATTGCAGGAGCACAAAATACCACTGGGGATGTACTCAGACCTGCATTGCAAATCATAAAAACAGCACCGGGCATAAGTGTCGTTTCCGGAACTTTCTTAATGTTCACACAAAACAAACAATATGGAAAAGACGGTCTGCTTCTTTTTGCAGACTGCGCTGTTACACCAGACCCAACAGCATCTCAACTTGCTGAAATAGCTGTAGCCACAGGACATACAGCACGTGCTCTGGTAGGAGAAGAACCACAAGTTGCAATTTTAAGTTTTTCGACAAAAGGAAGTGCAAAACACCCATTGGTAGACAAAGTGAAAGAAGCAACAGAAATAGCAAAGAAGATTGATCCAACATTAAGTCTGGATGGTGAATTACAAGCTGATGCTGCCCTAGTTCCATCAGTTGCATCAAGCAAAGCACCCAATAGTCCGGTTGCCGGAAAAGCAAATGTATTAGTATTCCCTTCACTCGAAGTTGGAAATATTGCATACAAACTCGTTCAGCGATTAGGTAATGCAGAAGCAGTAGGCCCTATCCTACAGGGAATGGCAGCTCCGGTCAATGACTTATCCCGTGGTTGCTCGGTAGATGACATCTACAAAATGGTTGCTATTGCAGCAAATCAAGCTATTGCGGCTAAAAAATAAGTAAAATATAAGTAATTAATATATGGCAGAAATTAAAGAACCAATCGAAGCATTCGGGCTTAGCAATAAAGACAAGAAAAGATCCCTCTTTTCTAAAATCGGAGTTGTTGGCTGTGGGCGTGAAGGAAGAACAATTGTTAGTCTTACGGCTCTATCCGGTATGGAAGTTATATTCATCGAAGTTTCGGAAGAAAGAATTCAGGAAGCTATAAAAGATATAGAAGAAGGGCTTGACACAAAAATCGAAAACTGGGGGCTAACCCAAACAGAGAAACGAGCCACAATGGGGCGTATCTCCGGATCGCTTAGCTATAGTGACCTTCGTGACTGTGACTTTGTTATAGAGTGTATCCGTTATGAAGCCAACGGGGAGCGTAGTACTGAACTAAGAAAGGAAGTATTCCGAAATTTAGAAAAAGTACTTAGCCCTGATGCTATCATAGCAACAAATGCAACAACCATCATTATAAGTGAACTGGCAGCTGGGTTAGAGCATAAAGAAAGATGCCTAAGCCTACACTTCCCAATGGCACATACAGATGCGAGATTATTAGAAGTTGTGAGTGGTACATTTACGTCGAAAGAGGTACTTGACAAGGTTTATCTTTTTGCCAACATGATCAAATACACTCCTATTCCGGTGCATGAGAGTAGCGGATTAGTAAGTATGCGATTACTGATCACAATGTTGAATGAAGCATGTCAGATATGGATGGAGAATGTAGCATCTATGGAAGACATAGATAAAGAATTCACAATTATTTATGGTCAACGATACGGTGTCTTTGAACTGGCAGACATCATTGGTCTGGAAAAGATTGTTATGTTAATGGAAGATATGTTTCACGAATACGGTGACAAAAAATATAAGGCTGCTCCTGTTTTATGGCGTCTTTACCGTTCGAAACAAAATGGTATTACGGCAGGAAGAGGATTTTATATTTATGATGAAAACGGGAAACAACTTGGCCCTAACAATTTAATTTAAAAGTATGAAGATATTAGTATTGAACTGCGGCAGTTCATCTATCAAATATAAGCTTTTCAATATGGAAAGCAAAGAGGTATTGGCTCAAGGAGGTATCGAAAAAATTGGCTTGAAAGGCTCTTTCTTAAAATTTCCTCTTCCTAATGGAGATAAAGTCATATTAGAAGGAGAAATTCTTGAACATAAAGCCGGTATCGAGTACATATTAGGAGTACTTACCAGTGAGAAATACGGATGTATCAAATCACTAAAAGAAATAGATGCTGTCGGGCATCGTGTAGTACACGGGGGAGAAAAATTTAATAGCAGCGTACTTATTACTGACGATATGATTGGTAAGGTTGTAGAATGTATCGATTTGGCACCCTTACACAATCCACCCAATTTAGCCGGTATATATGCAGTGAAAGAATTAATGGGGGATATTCCGCAAGTAGGTGTATTCGATACCGCATTTCATCAGACAATGGAACCATATGCCTATATGTATGGACTACCATATTCACTATACGAAAAATATGCTATCCGCCGATATGGTTTTCATGGAACAAGCCACCGTTATGTTTCACGTCGGGCCTGCGAGGTATTAGGCGTGCCATACGAGAACCAACGGATCATTACGGCACATATTGGCAATGGAGGTTCACTGGCAGCTATCAAAAATGGTAAATCAATTGACACATCAATGGGAATGACTCCTGTAGAAGGATTATTAATGGGGACACGCTCCGGAGATGTAGATGCCGGAATCATATCCTACATTATGGAGAAAGAGAATATTGGACCACAAGCTATTTCAACCCTTGTAAATAAACATAGTGGTATGCTTGGCATTTCAGGTATTTCATCCGATATGCGTGAAGTACAATCTGCAATGAAAGCTGGTAATGAAAGGGCAAAATTAGCTTTTGATATGTTCGAATACCGCATCAAAAAATATGTAGGTGCATATGCTGCAGCCCTTGGTGGAGCTGACATTTTAATTTTCACAGGAGGTATTGGTGAAAATCATGCTATCACACGTGAAATTGTATGCAGTGATATGGAATTTATGGGTATTAAGCTTGATCCTGAAAAAAACAATTCAACAATTGGGGATGAAGGTATTATCAGTGCATCAGATTCCAAAGTTACAGTTATGGTTATACCAACAGACGAAGAATATATGATTGCGTCTGATACAATGGATATTATAAGTTAGTAGAAACTTCACTGGAAGTTCACAATAAATAGATTAGGACTGTATAAAAATATACAGTCCTAATCTATTTTAAGAAAGTATGAATTTTGCTTAAAATCAAAAGCTATAATATAAAGCTTTTGTAACATTCTGATTACATTTTTTAAGAAAAACGCCTAAAATAGGAGTTTGAATAGTTAAACAATTATAAGTGCGTACATTTTACTCGCATTTTGTTTGGAGAATAATTGACGACCCATTATCTTTGTAATGTGTTTTTCATAGTATTAGATTTAAGGTTAACAATGAAGATTGGTTGTCGTGATGACAACCTTTTCTTTTTTATATAAGTTCCTTATATTTGTATTGTTATTCAAAATCTAATAAGACTCTATTTACTATGAAAAAAACACTCTTTTCTCTAAGCCTATTATTTGCTTTATTTTGTCAAATCAATTGTGTTGCACAACAAAGCAATACAGACAACCTGTATCATAATCCGGTTTCTCCTCAGAGTTTACCCGATCCTACCATTATTAAAGCAGGTAATACTTTCTTTCTATATGCAACAGAGGATACCCGCAATCTACCTATTCTTAAATCAGAAAACCTTATAAACTGGAGTTTTGTAGGAACTGCATTTACAGATAGTACACGTCCATCATTTGAGCCTAAAGGGGGCATATGGGCTCCTGATATAAATTTAATCAAGAATAAGTATGTAATGTATTATTCTATGTCCGTATGGGGTGGAGAATGGACTTGTGGTATTGGTGTAGCAACTGCCGATAAACCAGAAGGTCCTTTTATTGATCATGGCAAACTATTCCGAAGTAATGAAATTGATGTACAAAATTCAATTGACCCTTTTTACATTGAAGATAATGGCAGAAAATACCTTGCATGGGGTAGCTTCAGAGGAATATACATAATAGAACTAAGTGAGGATGGCTTATCAATCAAAGAAGCAGCAACAAAGAAGCAGATTGCAGGAACAGCATTTGAAGGAACATATATTCACAAACAAAACAACTATTATTACTTTTTTGGATCAATTGGAACGTGTTGCGAAGGTGCCAAAAGTACATATCAGCTAGTAGTTGGCCGCTCCAAGTCATTATTTGGCCCTTATGTAGACAAGAATGGAAAAGACATGATTGAAAATGGCTATTCGGTAGTTATAAGCGGAAATGAACGATTTGTGGGGAATGGACATTGCTCTGAGATAGTAAAAGATAAGGTGGGAAATGATTGGATTTTCTATCATGGCGTTGATCTCCAGAATCCGAAAGGAAGGGTATTATTGATGGATCAGGTATTATGGGATAGTGAAGGTTGGCCATATATAAATGGAGGAACACCATCGCTATCTGCACCGAAACCTATATTTTAGAATAAATAGAAGATCCTGTTGAAGATTTACTTTCAACAGGATCTTTTCTAAATATCATAGCTTCACAATTTTTCTTACCAATCAATCTTTCTTACATCTTACAGAACCTAAAACATCTTTATAGTGTGAACTTCTATACACTGCGGATGTATTATATTGCATACGGCGGTGATAAGCACCTCTATCATTATAACCCGGATCGTAATTAGATGAAGTCCAGAAATCAACTGATTCTCCATAACGATATGGAGACTTATCGTAGGATGCTATTGATGAACGAAGTCCAACAAGTAAAGCATTAAACCCGCCTCTGATTCCGGAAAAACTTTTCCCGCGAGGTAGAGTAGTCGATCCGTCTAATGCACATTGAGACTTCATTGCAGCACCATGTCCTTCACCCAAAAAACTAGGTCTATATCTAAGAAGTCCATTTGAAGGAATACCATAAGACCAATTCGCATTATCCCAAGGAGACCATGTACTCACCTGATCTAATGTATATGTACTATATAGATTAGCCTTTGCATAAATTTCTCTTTCAAGATCACTCCATTCTTTATCTGAAGGTAAATGCCATCCGAATGGACAAATTCCTCTAGGCCCTACGCTAAGTTCTCCTCCAGAACCTTCTCCTTGATTTGCAGTTGAATTATTCTCATTATTGGTCGCAGCATACCAATTATACAATATTCCATTTTTCTTCCTTAGAGGCCAACTAGCAGAAGGGTGATTAGCAGGAACATATGAAGCATTGTTTCCTTCACCATCCGGATAGGCATAATGCTTACTATATGTACCATTTGGAGAAGTCTCTATGCTATGCACAAAGCCTGTAAATCCAGTATCCGTATTATTAGGGACATAGCGTAAGTTTTCGAGCATCCAATCCCCAGCAGTTCCAAAACTTCCGGCAAAATACACTTCACCATCTCTAGAGTCTACAAATTGATAAGACGTTGAACCTAAAAAAGGAAAAAGAAATTCCCACTCTGAACCATTCCACACATAAACTCCCTTATCATCCCCCATATTATCGAAGCATTGGTTCGTATTATAAACCACAAGCCCTGTATGGTCATCTCCAGAATATGCATTCGGGGCAACTCCATCAATAGTGACAGATATATCAGCATTCCTCTTTTGTATAAGCTTAACACGAGGTAGTGCTAAACCTTTGGTACTGTTGATATCTCCATCAGGAGCATTTTCAATCTCTTTCAGCTGAAGCAAAGCGCCTTTGACTGGTGGTTCTACAGAACCAACTGTTACTTGTGAAGCAGCAGGTATACTAATAAACAAGATACCTAAAAACACAATAATTTTTTCGTGAAGTAGTTTCATAAAATGACGTTTTAGTAAAGAAAGGTTAGAATAAGTCTTGCAAGTACAAATATCGGAAAAATAATCTTAAAAAAGCGATAAAATTTAACTAAACTAATTTTAAAAAATTAAATAAAAAATTTTATTTTAACACAATAGGAATAAATATTAAAATATTAATTACAAAAAACCCTAAAAAATATCCCATTTGATAAGTTTATCAAATGGGATAAAAAAATATATTAATGCTATTTTATAAACTGAATAATGTTTCCATAAATTCACGTCCTCGTAAAAGACCATAAGCCCCTTTTGGAGATTCAAATTCATCATAAACCTGCACACTATCAGCATCACCATTGGAACGATAAATAAAGAATGGCACAGGCTTATTCGTATGTGTTCTGATTGCACAAGGTGTTGGATGATCTGGCAAGATTGCAATTGTTATTGGTTCATCCCAATCTTTAGTAGCTTCATATATAAGACGGACAACACGATTGTCTAGATATTCTATTGTTTTGGTCTTCAGTTCGGCGTTTCCATCATGGCCTGCTTCATCACTAGCCTCTATGTGCAGATAAACAAAGTCATCGTGTTTGAGAGCATCAATAGCAGCCTGGGCTTTACCTTCATAATTGGTATCATAAAGACCTGTTGCACCTTCTACTTCTATTACCTTCAAACCGGCATATACACCAATACCCATAATAAGATCAACAGCAGAAATAACAGAACCGCTATTGATTCCAAAAAGTGCATGAAGGGTTTCCATCTGTGGACGATAGCCCGGCGACCACGGCCATATACTATTAGCCGGATCTTTACCCTCTGCTATACGTTTTTTGTTTATAGGATGATCTTTCAATAACTCTTGCGATCTAAGAATGAGTTGATTCAGGTAATCCGCAGTTTCCTGAGCTTCACTATTAGTGGGCTTAATCATTACCTGTTCGAAAGGTGTACCTATAACATCATGTGGAGGAGTGCAATCTAAATTTTTATTTCCTCCTTTCAACTTTAATAAATGACGATAGGAAACTCCCGGATAAAAGCTTACTTTCCCATCATTCAATTCTTTATCTAAAAAAAGAATCAATTCGGCAGCTTCTTTACTTGAAATATGTCCTGCTGAATGATTCTTTATTTTTCCATCTTCTATACAAATCAGGTTGCAACGCATTGCCATTTCTCCGGGCAATATATCTATCCCCATACTAGCAGCCTCAAGCGAACCACGCCCCTCAAATACTTTAGGCACATCATACCCCATAACAGAAAGGTTAGCAATCTCACTTCCCGGTTTAAAACCGACAGGAATTGTATCTAATTCTCCACTCTTCCCTTTAGCTGCCAACATATCTATATATGGTTTCTTTGCGGCCTGTAGGGGAGTTTTGTTACCCAATGAAGCTATTGGTTCATCAGCAGCTCCATCTGCTAAAATTATTATTGTTTTCATAAGCTATTTTTTAGAAGGCAAAAATCTAATTTCCTTTATGTGTCTGTAAAATATATTATCGAATATTAGCTATACTGATGATATCGGAAAAGACACCAGCAGCTGTAACGCTTGCCCCTGCCCCATATCCTTTTATTATCATCGGATATTCGTTATACCGCTCTGTCGTTATCTGAATTATATTATTACTACCTTCCAGATCGTAAAATGGATGGTTTAGAGCTACCTCTTGCAAGCCAACCTCACATTGCCCATTTTCATACTTGGCAACAAACCGAAGGTGCTTATTTTCCTTTTCCATTTGGAGGCGACGCTCTTCGAAACTGGTGTCCATCTCGGCAATAGTTTGCCAGAATTCATCAAGAGTTCCATCAAAATATTTTTGAGGAATAAACAAATTCTTTTTCACATCAGTCTGTTCCACTCTATAACCGGCTTCACGTGTCAGAATCACGAGTTTACGAACAACATCCATTCCACTTAAATCTATACGCGGATCTGGCTCTGCATATCCTTTTTCTTTTGCCAAAAGAATGGTTTTACTAAATGGAATATCTTTACTTATCGTATTAAATATGAAATTGAGAGTTCCAGAAAGAACAGCCTCTATTTTGATAATTTTATCGCCTGAGTTAGTCAGGGAGTTCATTGTGTTTATGATAGGAAGTCCCGCCCCGACATTGGTTTCGAACAGGAATTTGACATTTCGCTCACGAGCCGTATTTTTGAGATTAATATAATTCTCGTAACTAGAGGATGCAGCAACCTTGTTGGCCGTCACTACAGAAACGTTATGAGACATCAAATCCTGATATATTTTTGCAACGGAATCACTGGCTGTACAATCGACAAATACAGCATTGAATATATTCATATCAATAATCCGTTCGCAAAGAATCTCGGGAGAGCTTTCAATCCCTTTATTATTCAATTCGTTCTTATAGATATCCAAATCAATCCCATCGCGACAAAAGAGAGCTTTGCGCCCACGTGCAATGCCAACAACATTCAATTTGAGGGAATATTGGTGCATCAACTTAGGCTGTTGCTGCCTTATCTGATCTATAAGATTACTACCGACGGTTCCGATACCGACTATAAATAGATTGAGAACTTTATATTCTGACAAGAAGAAAGAATCATGTATCGAATTCAATGCCTTACGCAAATATTTCTTACGGATAACAAATGAAATATTTACTTCAGATGCTCCTTGTGCACAAGCGATCACGCTAATTCCGCTCTTGCCTAAGGTCTCGAACAAGCGTCCGGCAATTCCGGGTGTGTACTTCATATTTTCTCCAACAATTGCCACCGTTGCCAATTCTTGCTCTAGCTGTACACGATTGATGCTACCTAAGGCTATTTCATTTGCAAATTCTTCTTCAAGAACATGTACTGCCAATTGTGCATCAACAGAACCGACACCGATAGAAGTACTATTCTCAGAGGATGCTTGCGAAACAAAAAATGCACTGATTCCATTTTCGGCCAAGGCTTTAAATATGCGATAATTGACACCAATAATACCTACCATACCGAGCCCCAGAACTGTAATTAAGCAAGTATCGTCTATCGATGATATGCCTTTAATCAGGGCTTTACCTTGCTTTTCGCCACCATCGTGCGATATATAGGTACCGGGTGCTTCGGGGTTGAATGTGTTCTTTATCCGAATCGGGATATTCTTATGATATACCGGAAACAATGTCGGGGGATATATAATTTTTGCTCCATAGTTACACAACTCGGTAGCTTCTGTAAATGTAAGATTATCGATAACATGTGCACTAGTAATTACGTCGGGATCGGCAGACATGAAACCGTCTACATTTGACCAAATTTCGAGAATACGTGCATCTAATGCAGAAGCAAACAAAGCTGCTGTATAATCTGACCCTCCTCGTCCCAGATTTGTATATTCACCTGTCGTTTTGCAGGTAGATATAAATCCGGCAACTAATATTTTTTGTGTCGATATCTTGAAAGCATTTTTTATCAACTGATTTGTAAGCTCTATATCAGGCGTGTGTTTATTGAATGCTGAATCTGTTTTTATAAGCTTAGTTACATCCAACAACTGATAGTCCGTATAAACCTGACTGACAATGAGAGACGACAACCGTTCTCCATAGCTAACAATCTTATCTGATGTTTTGGAGGATAAGTCATTGATAAGGAATACTCCTTTAAAGATGTTACTTAACTCTTCAAGTAAAATATTGACCTGAACATTAAGTTTAGACTTTACCTGAACATCAAGATTCAAGTCTTCAATTATAGTCAGGTGGGTTGCAACTATCTCACTAAATTCTTTTTCGTAGAGTATATTTCCGGCAGCAGCCAAAGATGATGTCCGTAGTAGTTTGTCCGTAATTCCTCCAAAAGCTGAAACGACTATTACTGTAGGCTCATTTACCGAGCTTATTATTTTTTTTACATTGTAGATGTTAGCTGCAGAACCAATTGAAGTTCCTCCAAATTTCATTACTTTCATTACAAGTTTATTATTTTGCTTTTGAAGAATTTAGCGTGTTAATATTCACCTTTTTAAGTTCATTTTCATCTATATACATACCCCCTGTAAGCTTATGTTTACGGTCGAGCGATGAACTTATTTTTAGAATGGTATTGGACGTACTTTTCTGACTAAGGGTACTATACCCCATTATTTTTGCAATGGAAGCCTTCAACATAGTCTCCTCTTTGTCTCCCAAATCTTTTAAGCCTACTGATAGCATATCAAAATCATCAACTTCTTCGGTAGGTGTAAATCCGCTTCCATAGGCAGAGGATTGGTCTGAAGGATATAGTTTATTATGAGACTGGAATGTAATAGGCCATATTACATATGTATTTTTACTATTGTTATTTTCATATATTGCCCACGAACCGACATTTTTACCAACTGTTCGCTCACCTATCAGATACAAATTCTTTCCAGCATCATCCATATAAGGTTTCAATGTATTGATAGTCATCTCACTAGAAGATGCAGTATAACCAGTAACTATAAAACAAATGCTATTGAGCTGATCACCAAGACGAGGGATGGATGCCAGTACATTACCATTTGTATTTTGAATATTATCTGTAAAGTATTCGTACATCCAACTTTGCTTTGTACGGCTATTGTTATCTAACCCATTCAACCATGTCTGTATCTCTGTGTTATAAGTCTTTACTTCAAAAATATTTTTTGTATCCCTATTCGGAACCAATGCACTTGTTATGAATTTCGCACTACGTACTAATCCACCGCCATTATACCGTAAGTCAACAACCAGATCTGTGACATTCTGCTGCTTGAATTTTGTAAATATTTCAGATAACTGAACATCGTACGGAAGAGTAGATTCGCCTCCGGCTTCGAACGAATTATAAACTACATAACCTATCTTACGAGAGCCTTCGGTATAGATACTATCAAGAAAGATAGGAGAATCAGTATAATTAGGTGTCGTATTGATTGTCTTTTCTATATAAATACCATTAGCATTGTTAGCCTCATTGGTGGCACATTTGAGTTTATAACTACTCTCGTTGTTAAAGAGAAGACTAGACCAAGTATCTTCTGCAACAGCAGTTCCATTAACTTCACTTATCAAATAACCTCTTTTCAATCCTTGCTTCTCAGCATCTGTACCTTTCTTTACATAGGTTACGATGTATCTATAATAGAGAGTTACGCCAGCTTGATTCATAAAACGAATAGTGACAAACTCAAAACCAAGGTCTGATATGCTTGACGATTTGGGTATATTGGCATGTGTCAAGTCTATATTAGAAAAAACATGCCCCCCCTTATTTAGTAATTCAGCTTCGTATGATAACAAGCTTTTAAAAAAATCATTCGGCTTTGTAGAAAAGTCTAGCGATGTCCTATTCGGCAAATGGTCATTCCACAAATAATATGTAGACATACTATCCATTATCCAATTATTTACATATTCATCATCACCTACTGTTTGTTGCCCTCTCGTAGACGTATTATCATCACTATCCTTACATGAAGAGATGGAGAAAAGGCAGAGAGAAAGAATCAGGAAGCAAAATAATTTTGTTTTCATAATGTAAATATTCTAATAACTGATATGATAAGAAGCACTAAAAGATGTTGTAAAACATGACTTTTTACAAATATATGAATTTAGAAACTGACTAAAGAAAAATAAATTAGCTATTTTATTTGCAGATTGTAAAAGTTGTATGAATATTATGAATTACAAGATCAATTCTCCTTTACCTTGACGCATGATTTCGGGTTCATTACTTGTGCAGTCGACAATAGTAGATCCTTCTATACCTCCATATCCCCCATCGATAACTACATCAACAATATTTTCATATTTCTCATAAATCAATTCCGGATCGGTCGTGTATTCAACCACTTCATCATCATCTTTTATAGAGGTAGTTAAGATAGGATTACCCAATGCACGTACTAATTCCCGAATTATATTATTGTCGGGTACACGAATACCTACGGTTTTCTTATTTTTATAAATTTTAGGAAGAGTAGATGTTGTATTAAGGATAAAAGTAAAAGCACCGGGTAGATTCTTTTTCATTACCTTGAATATAGAATTGTCAACTTTAGCATATTCACTTATATTGCTCAAATCGTAACAAATTATCGACAGATTACTTTTATTTGGGTTAATCCCTTTCATCTTGCATATTTGCTCTACTGCTCTCACATTCAAGGCATCACACCCAATAGCATATACAGTATCGGTAGGATAAATAACTAATCCTCCATCTCGTAGTATTTTGACAACTCTTTCTATCTCTTTTTCGTTCGGATTGTCCGGATATATTTTTATAAACATGTAGATCTATTTGTTTTGTCAAAATTAATGAATTATTCTATTAAAAAGAGAAACAGCTCATAAATAATTATTTATGAGCTGTTTCTTAAATTTATGGAGATAATTTATTTTTTCTCTATATAATCTTCTACAATTGCCTGAGTTAATCCCATATTAGAGAATCCCCCATCATGGAACAAGTTTTGCATTGTCACCTTACGTGTAAGGTCTGAGAACATGACAACACAATAGTCAGCACATTCTTCTGCATTGGCATTACCTAATGGAGACATCTTTTCTGCAAAATCGAAGAATGCATCCATTCCTCCAATACCTTGTCCGGCAGTAGTCAATGTCGGAGATTGTGAAATTGTATTCACACGTACTCCATTGTCACGCCCGTAAACATAACCGAAGCTACGTCCTATAGATTCTAATAATGATTTAGCATCTGCCATATCGTTATAACCTGTAAAGGTACGTTGTGCAGCAATATGAGTCAAAGCTAAGATAGAACCACCATCGGCGATAGCATCTATTTTTTTAGCAGCTTGCATCATCTTGTGGAAAGAAATTGCTGAGATATCTAATGTTTTATCTAAGTAACCGTAATCTAAATCGTCATAAGCACGTCCTTTACGAACATTTGGAGACATACCTATAGAGTGAAGTACGAAGTCTATTTTACCACCTAATATTTCCATTGATTGTCTGAATACTTCTGACAACTCTTCTACATTGGTAGCATCAGCAGCAATCACTTTAGCATTCAATTTTTCGCTCAATCCGTTTATTTCACCCATTCTAAGTGCCATAGCAGTATTAGATAGTGTGATTGTAGCACCTTGCTCTACAGCTTTTTCAGCTACTTTCCAAGCGATAGATTTATCATTCAATGCTCCGAAGATAATCCCTCTCTTGCCTTTTAATAAATTATAACTCATAATTCTATATTTGTTATTTAATAATTCTCTATAAGTTGATAGCACAAAAATAGTAAAAATGTGCAATATCTATTATAATTCATCTATAAATTTATCCGGTTCCTAAGCCATCAGGCTTTTTATGAAGGTTTTCTATTATTTCGTTCATTCATCATAACAACCATTATAACAGCAGATATAATAATTATAAGTCCGAGAAAGGTATTCCAGCCAAAGGATTCTTTAAAATAAAAAATACCGACCATAGTTGCCACTACGGGTTCCATCGAACCAAGAATGGATGTAATGGTAGACCCGGCATTCTTTACAGCATACACTAATGTCAAATTAGAAACTACAGTTGCAAACACAGACAAGCCCAATAGATTAAGACATGCATGAAGATCCGGAATAGAATCTAGCCCTGTGGTACCGGAGGCAAATACAGAAAAAATAAATGCACCAAAAAGCATTATATAAAAAGTGAGGACTTCTGGTTCAATATTTTTTAAAGAAGGCTTATTCAAACCAACAATGTAAGCCGAATAGGTAAAGACAATTCCTAATATGGCTAATAGCCCCCGTGTATTTATAAATCCATTGTCACTCCAGCATAGCAATCCAACACCCAAAAGGGAAAGTATTGCAGCCATAAGCAATGTCATGGATTTCTTCTCTTTATAGAAAACGATCATTAGGCAAGCTACAACTACCGGATAAAGGAAATGTAGTGTTGTAGCTACTCCACTCGATATATAGTTGTATGAATAGATCAGTCCCATTGCGGTAGTTGTATATAACATCCCAAAACAGAATAGCAACATAGCAACTTTCGGAGAAACTCTCAGATTCCTTTTTCGAAGGACACATATACTCCCAATCAGAATCATTGCGAATAGGCTTCTATAAAACAAGATGGAAGGTATATGCATGCCTGCTTTTAATAAGGGAATTGAGAAAAAAGCAATCAACCCAAATGTAGATGAAGAAATGAGTGCTGCAATAATACCTTTTGTCTTTTCCATACCTAATGCTTTATAAAGAGATACAAAGGTAATACTATATTGATTGTAAAAAGCATTTCTCATATATAGAGAAGATGATGTATTTAATTAAAATAATATGACATATTAGCCTCATCGTCACATATTAAATATTTACCTTTGTTTTGCAATCGAAACACTATGTTACTAAAGAAAATAAAGCCATACATGATGCCTCTTGCTATGCTATTGGGAGGTATTCTTTATAAGTATGTATCCACAATTTCATTCCTCACACCTTTTCTAATCGGGGTTATGCTATTTATCACATATTGCAGTATATCATTCCATGACATCCGCTTTTCGAAGTTACACATTCTATTACTCATTATCCAGATAGTTGGAGCAAGTGTAATTTATTACCTATTATTGCCTATACACCCCATCATAGCACAAGGTGCAATGATATGTGTTTTTGCTCCTACGGCTACATCAGCACCAGTGATTACAAGTATGTTAGGAGGGAATACGGCTAGTCTGACTTCTTATAGTTTACTTAGTAATATTACAGTGGCTATACTAGCTCCAATACTATTCTCATTGGTTGGAGAAATTGATGCAAATTCTTTTGTCCAATCTGTTATTATCATTTCGGAGAAAGTATTTTTATTACTGCTATTACCTTTTATAGGAGCTATTATTTTGCGGCGTTTTTTACCCAGAGTACATCATGTAATCCTAAAATCACAAGGATTATCTTTCTATTTGTGGACATTTGCTTTGGTGCTTATTACAGGAAAAATTGTTCTATTCATAACAGAGCAAGACAGAAGTGGATACTTGATTGAGATAGTGACAGCTTTATGTGCTTTGGTGATATGCATCAGTCAGTTTTTGGTAGGGAGGTATCTTGGGAGTAAATTCGATGATACCATAGCCGGGGGACAAGGACTCGGACAAAAAAATACCATTCTGGCTATCTGGATGGCGCAAACCTATTTGAATCCAGTATCATCAATAGGTCCGGGAAGTTATGTACTTTGGCAAAATATAGTAAATTCCTATCAGGTATGGCGCAGGAGAAAGAGCCTGTAAATTAAGCTTCAGTATTAGGTACCATACCTTCACTAACGGGAGATAAGATCATATTTTTCATATACTCGAATTCCAACTCAAAATTTTCAGCAAACACCTCATCTTGGAAACCTTCCTCAATTTGTTTTATAGACCAGAACTTACCTGTCATTTTTGATGTTCTTCTGATAAGATCTTCATTCTCAACTTCGATAACAAACAAGAATATAAGCCGCTTGGTTTCTTCATTATCAAATACATATTTAAGAACAAATTTTAGAGGGATATCAGCTACTGCATCACCAATCATTCTTCTGATACTATTACGTGCCGCTAAGTTGATTTCATGATTGAACAATAAATATTTCTCGAAAGGGTAATCTAATTTACGAGGATTCAAAATATCATCAGCAGGCCTTTCTTGTAAAAACACTTTTCCTTTACAAGTCAAGGCAACTCTTACCACCGGATGCAAGAATTTATTCTTCATATTAAATGAAACTTTCTTCGAAATTTTTCCGGTTACCGCTCCTGTATCAGTAACAATAGGCAACCATTCTTCCATTCTTAATTTCAATGCTATAGAACGCGTTCTAAACATTTGGTATATACCAACAGATACGATTATTATGACAGGAACTAATATAATAAATACAATATCATAAATGTCATAAATTTCTTTAGACATCCTAAATTGCCGATAGATTAGTATGGTAAAAATATGTATTGTCAAAGCATACTGTAACAAAGCAGCTATATGATAAAATTCGTTGAAAAATGCTTTTTGTAAAGCTCCTTTTTTTCTGAGATATATTGTCGATATATATGTCCGACTGACTCTGATGACTATGAATAAACAAACAACAGTTATTTCGCAAAAAATAGGATAAATAGTGATTCGTTCAAGATAATCATGTACAAAAAACCAAAATATAAGTGTCATCAACAATGCTGTACTAGACACATAGAATGTAAGGGAGAAAATACGACTTTTCAAAAAGCGACGTGTACCTATTTCGCTAATAAGAGAGAACATCAAAGATGCAATCAAAGCATATTGATCTTTTATTTTAAAAACATGTAATACTAAATAAAGAATGAAAGGAAGTAATCCGAGAATGGGTGTGGATATATACTTTCTTATACCTACATTAAGCATAAGTCAAAAATGTTATTTTATTAAAGATAGGAGCAAGTATATTATAAAAAATCATTTAAAGAGAGATTAGGGTCACTTGCGTTTTCAATCATATAAACAAACAAAATATAAATATTGTTCTTTTCAGCGCCAGTATTCATATTCACAGAGTTTATGCAGCTAATTATCTTTGTCTAAATGTTACAAATTTATTAATAACAAATTGAATCAAAGCCACAATTCCAGTTGCCAATATTTTAGATACAAAATCATTCATACCTAACACACCAATAAATAATGTTATAAGAAATGTACTTAAAACTAACCCTGGAATAGCAACACCGACAAAAGAAAGGAAGCGCTTTATTTTTTTGTCCGTTACCTTAAATGTAAAATAACTATTAAGTATAAAATTGTTTGTAATAGCAATGACCGATCCGATTAAATGAGATATATCCGTATCAATCATATTCACTGATACATTTCCACCTAAAATATCACTTATTAATTGTGAAAATGGATAGTGAACCGAAAAGATTTTTACCAATATGTAAAAAATACCAAAATCGACAACAAAGCCTATAGCCCCGACAATTCCATATTTAATCAATTGTCTAAATGAGTTACTTTTGGCTATTTTTTTAACACCTTTATTCATTTATAGTTTTGTCTTGCATCTAAGGCTGCTTCTTTTTTACTCTAAACAAGAGCATTTGTTCTCTGTTTTCATTAAACTTGTCACTGGCTTCCAGTTGAATAAATTCATACTGGTCACCATACTCTTGCTTTACTTGATCTGCCACTCCTGACAAAACAATAAAAAAGCCCTGATTGGGTAGTTCTTTCTCAAAATTCCTAAAATTATTATGTAGATAAAAGTTTAAATTATATAAATTTTTATATTTAAGTAAGTTATTTAAAACATAAGTGTTATTTTCCAATTCATATTTATCTGAAATTTGTTTTGCAAAAGTACGTGTAGAATATGCATTTTTGAATGCCGGCAAAAGGAATGAATCCATATAAATATTTAAAGCCAACATTATGCCGAAACCAGCCATTAGCACTTTAACATTCATCTTCTTACGTAGAAGATAAATACAATTTACAATAGCAATTAGCAGCACCAGAGAAGCAAAAAGTCCCCATAGACCAGGATTCTTAAACAGATCTGAGAATATTTTAATATCATTCAATGTTCTTTCTCGTTTTGAGAAACTATGAGACAAAGCTTCTACATCAATAATTCCCATATACGCCAATCCGACAACCAAAAATACGACTATTCCTATACCAACCAAGATAGATGTAGATATACGAATTGCTTTGGGTTTCATCTCTGCTAAGTAAAGGAAGAAACGAGCCATAAATATGCCGATAAATGGATAGATAAGCATTATATATGTACTGCGTTTAGAAGCCGGAATCGTGAAAAATAGTAATGTAATCAGAATTATGATAAAGCTATATAACAAGACTTTGTCCAACCCCATAATTTTATTAAAGGCTCTTATACATATAGACTTAACACTACCTTGAGGTTTAGAATATTTGATATAAAACAAAGAAACGATAAGAAGAATTGTCCAAGGTAGAAAGCCGGCCAATAAGGATATTGGATAATAATACCATGGATTTTCAACTCCCAAATTATAATCTGTTCCTAAAGCTTCTGTTCCAATACGAAGAAAACGTCCAAAGTTTTCAGCAAAAACCTTAATTAAGAAATCATCGCCTTGTATCTGGTATGCTGCATAATACCAAAAGAGAGGAATGATTAAAGCCGGAAGACCGGCAACAATACACCGAAGCATTGCTTTGAAAAAATTTACCCGTTGAGTCAATAAGTATGTCCCAAAGATAAGACAAGGTAATAAAATGCCAACAGGTCCTTTTACCAAAGTGGCCAAACTCAATAATAGCCAGACTGATATAAGTTGCCCGATCCGTCGTTTTTCATACCATGTGAAGAGCTGGACAATTCCTGCCACCATAAAAAAGGTAAGCAACATATCTACCCGAGTAGTCATAGCTGCCCGATGAATTTCAAAACAGGTAATGACAATAAGGCAAGATACAAATGCCTCCAAAACAGGGCGACGACGAGCAAAAAACATAAAACAAACCCCAATCATAGCAATGAAAGCTAAAGCTGAAGGCAGACGGGAAGTGAAAGTTGTCACTTCTCCATTATTGAACGCTAAAGAAAAAGCTGAAATTAACCAATGATTTAACGGAGGTTTGTATGCAAATTCATCTGCATAGCTGGATGGTATAATCCACTCTCCTTTTTCTATCATGGAAATTGCTAAAACCGCCTCACGAGGTTCACCCTTTGTATAAAAATCTCCAAGCCCTAACCACGGCAAAGTGGAAAGAGTAGCTATCAGAAGGATCAGTACAAGAGGCTTCTGCAAATATAAAGTTTGGAGAAAATGAGTTTTATTCATGTTAGCTCGGCTCAAATTTAGGAAACAAATATACAGTTTATTCTGAATACTTTGGAAACACTACTCTAAAATTTGAATCTTTGAAGATGAAAAAAGAGCCATTTAAAACTATTAAAAGAAAAATTAATTACCTATATTTGATTCTTATAGTATAAAGGAATGGCTATGAACAATATGGAGAATAAAGTCAGATTATCAATATTAGGGTTTTCTTTTAATCAAACTCAAACCGGGACATATGGGCTTGTTTTGGCTGAGGAAGATGGGCTGAGAAGACTAATGGTCATTGTGGGCACTCCTGAAGCACAGTCTATCGCTTTCAAACTACAAGGGTCGAAGCCTCCACGTCCACTAACTCACGATTTAATATATACCATTATGACCAACTTCAAAATTACATTGCAAGAAGTGGATATATATAAATATGAGGAAGGGATATTCTATTCTCAACTTCTGTTCAAACAAGGAGATGAAATTCTAACAATAGAGTCCCGTACATCCGATGCGGTCAATATTGCATTGAGAACAAAATCTCCTATTTTCACAACAGAAGCTATAATGCAAGAGTTGGGAGTCATCTTTGATGATACCGCATCTGCGACAGAAGACGACAGTGAGGACGAGAGAGATAACATAGCCCTTGATTATTCTTTACTGAACCCCGATGAATTGGAGTCTTTACTTGAAGATGCTATAAATGGTGAAGACTACGAACTGGCCTCTATCTTAAGAGATGAGATAGGAAAAAAGAAAAACGATAAATAACTAGAAGCCATAGGTTTTTAGTTTGTCTATCATTTGTATAGCTTCAACAGCCTCTTTCACATCATGCACACGTAATATATCGGCTCCATTTTGTAACGCAAAGGTATTTAAAACTGTCGTTCCATTCTGACTTTTATGGGAGGTTATATCCAAATATCTATAAATCATCGATTTTCTTGATATACCTACAAGTAAAGGCAATTCAAATACATGGAAACCCGATAAAGCCGCCATCAATTCGTAATTCTGATCTATTGTTTTGCTGAAACCAAATCCGGGATCTATGATTATATCATTTACTCCTAAAGAGTGCAACTCTGATATTTTCTGAGAAAAGTAATAAAATATATCTTGCAACAGATTGCCATAATCGGTCAGTTGTTGCATTGTTTGTGGAGTACCTCTCATATGCATCAGAATATAAGGTACAGACAGGTCAGCAACAGTACGAAACATTGTCTTGTCTATCTGACCTCCGGAAATATCATTAATGATAGCTACTCCATGTTCCTCAACACAAAAACGGGCAACATCTCCATAAAAAGTATCGACTGATAGTATTGCGTCGGGAAATTCCCGGTTTATAATTCTAAGTGCAAACCGTAAACGTTCTATCTCGACTTCAGCTGTCAGAAAATCAGACTTTGGATTGGATGACTGAGCCCCAATATCAACAATCGTTCCTCCTTGGCTAATTATTTCACTTACACGTTCTATAATTTGCAACTCGCTTTGTTTACGACTGCCTTCATAAAACGAGTCGGGTGTTACATTTAGAATACCCATCACGAGAGATTGCGACAAGTCTAAAAGTTCCCCTTTTATGTTAATTGTTTTCATTCTGAAAAATTAGAGAGAATCGATTATAATTCTATGATTTCTTCTTCTAATATTGTAAGTTTCTCAACTCCGGTATCTGTCACTAAATATGTATTTTCGATACCCACTGCCCCAACCTGAGGTATAACAAATTTAGGTTCGAATGCAAATACTGTATTCGGAACAAAAATTTCTTTCGAGCGTGGAGTCAGCACTGGCAATTCATTTATCTCTAACCCAACACCATGACCAACAAATTTAGCCTGTTGCTTTGTTCCCATAAAGTAAGGTTCTAGCTCATTCTTCTTTACAATATCCATTGCCAGATTATAAAGATCTGCACACGCAACATCGGGCTTTGTTATATCCATTGCCAGATTGTTTATCTCTATCGATACCTGATGGGCACGATAAGCAATATCTAGCGTTTTACCTACAGAGAAAACACGTGTCATATCTGTCATCCACGGAGAATAGTTTCCTGCCATATCTACCATAATAACCTGCCCTTCTTCTATTTTTGCACCACATGCGCCTAATGGCAACATTGGGCTAGTACCCGCACCTCCTAGGGCATAGTCGAAAGGTGAAGCTGCTTCTGCATTTTCTCCAGCAAGTAAGCTCCCCATATATATATCCATATTTTCTCCATAGCTACGGAAGATACCTAGTGACCCATGAAGACGCATAAGACGCTCTATTTCGACTTGTAGTTCTATATCTGTCATTCCTCGTTTGTATACAGAAGGAATTAATTTATATACAGCCTCATGCTTATGTGCACAGTGCCTGATTTGCTCTATCTCAAAATCTGTCTTTTCGCTCCTCAAGCGTCGGAGTAAATAGGAAGCATTACTAGGTTCGTCAATCCCCAAAGCTTTCATCAATCGATTACATTCACTAAAAGAAAGTACATCTGTTTCGATCAAAACTTTTTTAGGAACAATAATTCCTCTTGATTGTAATTCTTCTTTGATTTGCTCAGGCTTCCGAATATAAATAGTATTATCAAAAGATATTCCTTCTGGTCTTTTTACAAAATGAAATGGTTTCCCTTCAGCCGGCAGATAGAAATATCCACTATAAATACATCCGGCCAGATAAAATACATTTACACTCGTAGTCAATACACATGCTTCGATATCCATAGCTTGCATAACTTTTTGGAGACGATGTGTACGAAGTTCTAAATCTTTTAATAATGCTTCTTGATTATTCATTTTGATATTGCAGTTTATTATATGTCAAATTTACAAAAAAAGAAATCGGATAGAAAACATGTGCTCCAGAATATTTATATTACTATCTGAAAATGTGTGTAAGGATTCTATCTGAAAATTCTTATTTTTGTTTTACTATTAATTTATTAAAAATACTCATGAAAAACTTATTACTGCTTTTATTCCTATCCTGTTCTCTTATTACTTATTCACAAAATAAGACAGAATACAAGACAATCAAAGATATTTCTTATGTTGACCAATCAGAACAAGATACTTACCGCAAAGAAAGATGCAAGCTTGACATTTATTATCCAACAAACAAAAAAAGCTTTGCTACTGTGATTTGGTTTCATGGAGGGGGATTGGAAGGTGGCGAAAAACATATTCCCGAAGGATTACAAAAACAGGGCTTTGCAGTAATAGGAGTCAATTACAGACTAAGTCCTAAGGCTAAAAATCCTGCATATATAGAAGATGCCGCTGCATCTGTGGCATGGGCTTTCCAACACATTGCATCTTATGGAGGAGATCCCAGCCAGATTTTCTTAGCTGGACACTCAGCAGGAGGATATTTAGTACTTATGGTGGGACTAGACAAAAGCTACTTACAAAAACATGGTATAGATGCAGATAGCATAAAGGGACTATTGCCAATCAGTGGACAAACAAATACACACTATACAATACGTAAAGAAAGAGGCATACCAATGGAGATTCCATTAGTAGACTCGTTTTCACCGTTGAATCAGTCTAGAAAAGGAATACCCCCTACCCTCCTCATCACAGGCGACCGAAAGTTAGAAATGACAGCCCGCTATGAAGAAAACCTTCATTTGGAGGCAATACTAAAATCGTTGGGAAATGCCAATGTGACATTGTATGAAATAGAAGGATTCGACCACAATACAGTCTACACTCCGGGATGCTATCTGATCCAAGAATGGATAAAAAAGAACAGCAATGACCATGAAGGAAAATAAATTAACGATATAATTTATTTTCTTCTATATAGTTATAGACTTCTTCGGGGAGGAAAGCTCTTATATTTTTATCTAAGAGGATGCTTTCCCGAATGAAAGTCGATGAAACCTCAACAATAGGAGAATCTAATGCTTCTACTTTAGTTTTGTATCTGGATGGGATAGAGACACGAAAATCGAGACGGGGATAGACTTTAATTTTATATTCCTTTGCTATGCGATCATAGTCTTTCCACTTTTCAAAATCTCTCCAGTTATCTGCACCAATAATCAAGGTAAACTCATCATCGGGATAAGTTTGGGTGAGAGCTTCTAAAGTATTAATCGTATATGATGGGCGAGGCATCTGAAACTCAAAATCACTAGCTTGGAGTTTGGAATATTTCTCTAATGCAAGCTTTACCATTCTGAAACGCTCATTTTCATCTAACAAGTCAGCATCATCCTTCAATGGATTCTGTGGACTTACCAAAAACCAAACCTCATCAATTTCAGTAAATTCTACAATATAGTTTGCCAGCATAAGGTGCCCTATATGTATGGGATTAAATGAACCGGAAAAAATACCTATATTCATTTTCCTAGAAAATTACGAACAATTTCTAACGCCTCTGATTTAGCGACCTCTAAATCATCGTTTTTTATTATTACATCAAACTGAGGAGCAAAGGTCATCTCATATTCTGCTTTTGCAATACGTGACTCTATAACATCAGGTGTATCTGTACCTCTTGACACCAACCGATCACGAAGCACATCTATGGATGGAGGTAAAATAAAAACAGACAATGCTTCTTCTCCGTAATATTTTTTGATATTGCATCCTCCCACTACATCAACATCGAATATTACATTGCCTCCCGAATTGACAATCCGCTCAATTTCAGATTTCAATGTTCCATAGAATTTATCTTTATAAACTTCTTCGTATTCAAGAAACTCTTCATTTGCAATTTTATTACGAAATTCCTCCGGTGTATGAAAATAATATTCAACACCATGCTTTTCTGTCCCTCGAGGCAAGCGACTTGTGGCTGATATAGAAAATTGCAGATTCAGGTTTTGAGATAGCAAATAATTTACTATCGTTGATTTACCGGCTCCTGATGGAGCAGAAAATATGACTAAATGTCCCATTTCTTGAATATTATTCTTTTAATTTATATTGTCGGGCAATGCGGGCCTCTGGTTTTATATCAAGCAAATATAACACAATAACAAACATATATTCTAATGGTTTCATTAGTATATATACGATATCAGATTTCAAGGGTGTAGTTATATGTTTCGACAATGGATAGCCATATTTATCATAAATGGCACGAATAAGCCGATGAAAACGGGGAAATAATTCCATTATACGTTCTTCAAAAGCATTTGCAACTTGCAATTGCCGATTCACCACAATTTTGTGAATACTATGCCGTGTTCCATATCTCAATGGTTTTACTAAAGCCGGATGTCCACAAGCAGCCACCGTGCAAAGATAATGACCATTATGTTCTAAATAAGGAGGATGTTCCATTTCAGAGAAATGCCAAGTTGTTGTTTCAGTAAATACTTCAACAATAGAATCTGTTTCCTGACCAAATAGAGTAAGGATTATAACTATAATACAAAACACAGGTAGTATTGAGATTATTACCCAAACAGGAAGTAAAGCTCCATTAGCCAGACAGCGGTTTAATTTATTTAACTTTTCGCCCTGCAAATTCCGTTCTTGTGAATGGTCTATTTCTTCCAAAACCAGTTTAAGGATAAGCAAAACAGAGACAATCAGATAAACAATCGGAGCTGGAAGCCCGAAACGACCATCTCCCATAAAATCATCAGTATTTTCGGACAATTGCATTATAACAAAGACACTAATTGCCATCCCAATTATAACGAAAGTCAAAGAAAGAACCAATAGTAAAGGTGGTAACTTGCGTCCACGTAGCCAAATTGCCAAAAGGGATATAATAGATAAAATTAGAAAGACACCAAGAGTCAATATATGTTTTGAAGCAAAGGCAGTGTAGCCAATGTCAATGGGATCGATAGCTGTATAATAATCTTCTCGATCTAACTGAAATAAAAGAAAAATAAAAAATGAAACGCCAAAAACAACAAAACAGATATATTCGAGCACAATAAAAGGGAGTGACAGCCCAGCTTCCATCCTAAAGGAACGAAAAACAAAGAATCCACCAATAATTATAAGTACAAAAATGATTGGAATTATAATTAGCTCCATTCAAAAACCCATTTACATAATTGTTAGTAAGTGTATAAGGTTGATCAAGTATTAAAGGACATTCAATACTTGTTCTTTTATTTGCTCTAATTCATCTTTCATACGCACCACAATCTGTTGCATATCAGCATTATTCGATTTTGAGCCCATGGTATTTATTTCCCGTCCAATTTCCTGAGTTATAAAGCCAAGCTTTTTTCCTTGACCAGATCCGGATTTTATTGTTTCCAAAAAATACTTCAGATGGTTAGTCAAACGGCTTTTTTCTTCGTTTATATCGAGTTTTTCTATGTAATAAATCATCTCCTGTTCAAAACGGTTCTTGTCATAGTCGAAACCCTCTATTTTTTGTAAAGCTTCCATTATACGTGCTTTTACTTTATCCACACGTTCTGCCTCGTAAGGTTCTATTTCTGATAACAAGCTTGAAATATTTCCAATTTTTTCTTCGAACAATTTTTGAAGCATGGCTCCTTCTTGTTTACGGAAATCCTGCATTTGTTTCAAGGCCTCGTTCACAACTTTCATTACAGCCTCCCATTCTTCAACATCTGCTTCTTGAGCTTCATATTTCAAAACATCAGGCATACGAACTAGCACCTGAAACCAGTCTGCAGGGACACTTACACCTAGTTTTTTTGCCGACTCTGTAATTTGAGAATGATATGCTTCAACGACTCCTTGATTGATCTGTGTTGTTGTTTCATTACCTATATTTTCGACAAATATAAGAAAGTCGACTTTACCACGTTCTAATGTTCGTGATAACAGGTTTCGGATGCCCATTTCATTTTCTTTATATAAATTAGGCATTCTTACAGAAAGATCAAGTTGTTTACTATTCAGAGATTTTACCTCCACAGTAACCTTACGCTTATTAAGTTCAGCCGTAGCTTTACCAAAACCTGTCATTGATTGTATCATCTTATTCTATTTTTGCTTACAAAAATACATAAATAAATAAGCTTATTTAGTAAAAAATAAAACTTTAAATACAGAAAACACGTTAATCATTTATCTTAATTAGGTATTTTTGTATTCTAAATGTAATTTTAATTAAAAATCATGCCGAACAAAACTCTATTTATCCAATACCCCAAATGCGGGACTTGCCAAAAAGCAAACAAATGGTTGAAAGAAAATAATATCGATGTACAGTCTAGAGATATAACTATCGAAAATCCAACAAAAGAGGAACTATCTGTCTGGATAAAAAAGAGTGGGCTTCCTATTTCCAAGTTCTTTAATACATCCGGTAAAATATATAAGGAACAGAATTTGAAAGAAGTAGTAAAAACTGCGAGTGATGACACTCTAATAGATATTCTGGCTTCGAATGGAATGGTTGTAAAACGTCCGATTGTAGTTACAGATCATGATGTATTAGTAGGGTTTAATGAAACTGAATGGAGAGATAAGTTAAAGAAATAATACCTCTTTATGGAGCTGGATAAAAAAGACAACATTAATAAAAAACCGAACAAAGGTATCGTTAAACGAATCTTAAAGGTATTCCTATATATCATTCTTGTGATAGTAGGCCTCAACTTGTTCCTTTATATTTTATTATCCATTCCTTTTGTCCAAGAGAAAGTAACTGATTTTGCCGTCAAAGAGTTAAAGACAAAACTAAAGACAGAAATAGCTATAGATGAACTTCGGTTAAGCCTGTTCAACCATGTTTCTCTAAAAGGAGTTTATCTTGAAGATCAATCGAAAGATACATTGCTATATGCTCAATCACTGGAAGCAAGTCTTAGCCCATTAGAATTAATAAAGAATGGTAAACTTGCAATTACAAGTATTACTCTTGATGATTTTGTAATCAATGTAAACCAACAAGATAGTATCAGTAATTTTAATTTTCAATTCATAATAGATGCTTTCGCCAGTAAGGATACGACCCAAACAGATACCACAAAGAGTTCTCTTCTGATTGTAATTGAAGACATAGATATTAAAAGGGGAAGGCTCAATTATGATATCCTTTCAGCCCCTCAAACTCCCGGACTATTTAATGCTTCTCACATTTCACTATATAACTTACAAGCAAATCTTGACATTAATTCTATCGACCCCGACAGGTTCGATATTGAATTGAATAAATTGGCTGTACAGGAAAAATCAGGCTTAGAGATAAAGTCTCTTAAAGGACATTTCTATTCAAACAAAACCAAACTTTGGATAGAAGGTCTTGCTCTTTCTTTACCAAATTCCCACCTGATAACAAACAAAGCGCAGTACGACTTAGGAAATTCTGAATTTAGTATTGGCACACAAGATACTGAACTTGATGCAAATGATCTAACAGCTATCCTCCCGGGGTTGAAACATCTGACTAATAAAATCACATTAAATACAGATATAACAGGAACTCTTCCTAATATAACTATTAACGAGTTTGCGGTAACCTATGGTGAAGAAGCTGTCATTAATGCAAAAGCTTCTATATCTGATTATGCGCACTACGGTGATGCAGATATAGACCTGTCTATTGACAGATTTAGGATATCACCGAATGCAATTACATCATTCGCCCGTGTAGGAGATTCAACATTTATAGCACCTGACATATTAAAAACTGTCGGAGACGTATATCTTAAAGGAAATATAGGAGGGAAACTCAGCAAATTCAAAGTAAATGCTGAAGCATGGTGCCGTCAAGGAGCCATTGTATTACTAGCTAATGGTGGGGCTGATAGTACATTCTCCGATTTCTCGATTAACAGTAAAATAGAAACTCAGAATTTCAATCTTAGCAAATTATTAGGAGCTGATACCGGATTAGGCAAATTATCTGCACACCTCTCTCTAAATGCCAAACAAACAAATAATAAACTATCTGCCACTGCCACCGGCCTAATAGAAGGGATCGGATATAAGGAAAACACAATTAAGAATATTCCTGTCGAAGCATTTTATAATCCTGAGAAGATGGGAATAAAAACAAATGCACAAACGGCAATCGGTTCTATCTTTATCGAAGCAGATATGACACAAGCCAAAGTCCCTGATATTAATTTTGACCTGGACATAAAAGATCTGCAAACAAATTATTTTTATAAAGATGAAGCATGGGTAGATCCCAAACTTACATTTTGCCTCAATGGGCACCTGAAAGGATTAGATGTTGACAACATAATCGGGAAAATTCAAATTGACAGCCTCAATTTCAGAGACTCTCTATTTCAACTACGTCCCGGACCCTTTGTTCTAGAATTAAATAAAATAGCCGACGACGATAAATCAATCACACTAACTTCATCTATCCTTTCTGCAACAATAAAAGGAGACTATAAATTAACAACACTAGGGGATGAATTCTCTAATATGCTACATGATTATGTCCCAAATATTTTCCAAGAAAAGAAACATCTAAAAAGAGAATATAACAATTTTGTATTCAGTATGACTGCTAATAATACTGAACAGATTGGAGACATTTTTGGATTGCCTGTCGATATTATTGCGCCTGCAACATTGGGTGGGCGTGTGAGTACTATTAGCCGGAGAATTAATGTAAAAGGAGATATTCCACATCTAAAATTCGGAGATATAAACATCAGGAATACACATCTAAACATAGTAAATATTGATTCTGCTTTCAGTATCAAACTCGGGTCTAACTTATTTATGGAGAAGGGACTATATGATATTTCTCTAGGGATGAATGGTGCCGGTAGCACAGTACAAACTTTTGTCGATATCATAAGCGATAGCACAGATATAAATATAGAAGGGCATATCGAAAGTTTAGTAGAATTTAGCAGGGATGAAAAGAATAAATTAATCACACATTTCGAAGTCATACCAAATACCCTATCAGTAGGTGATTTAGATATGACTCTTATGCCTGCTCAGATAATGAATATCGAAGACCGGACAACGATAAAGGATTTGGGCATAATGATCAATGAAAAACGATATTTAGGCGCAGAAGGAATTATTTCGAAAGAAGAATCGGATATTTTAAGCGTTTATTTCGACAATGCTCAAATTGGAGATGTATTGGGAGCTTTTGGTGTCAAAAATATATTTGCAAATATAGACGGTGATATCATGTTCAAAAATCTACTTGACAAGCCGGAATTATATACAGAAAAATTTAATGTATCTGATATAATTATTTTTGGAGATACAATTGGCACAATGAATCTTGAAAGTCTTTGGAGTGATGACCTGGGTGGGCTGAAATTAAATGCAGCCCTGAAGAACAAAGATAAACTAGAAGCTCAAATTAATGGGATGGTATATACCTCGAAAGATTCTTTAGATCTAAAAGTAGACTTAGACAGGTTTCCTTTGAAGTGGGCACAACCTTTTGCTGCAGATATGCTAAATAAACTATCGGGAAGTATAAGTACCGGATTGACTATTACCGGATCAATGAAAGCTCCTATTGTAACGGGCTTCTTTGGATTCAATGATACTTCCATTGGTGTAGCATATACAAATGTGACCTATTCAATATCAGATACAATAGAAGTAAGTCCTCAAAAAATAGGCTTTAACAACCTCACTTTAAAAGATAGCAATGGCAATACGGCTAAAGTGAATGCAACAGTTACTCATAAAAACTTTAACGATATCAAGTATTCATTGAATATGAATCTTAATAACCTGATGGTACTAAATACCGAAAACAGAACTGACAGTCTTTTCTATGGGCGAGTATTTGCATCGGGGACTGTACGGATTGATGGGGATGAAAAAAACACGAATATTGATATGACAGTGAGAAATGGGAAGAACTCGAATCTCAATATTGTAATACCAAGTACATCAGAAGCCTCAGATTATCAGAGCGTCGTGTTTATTAATGTACCTGAAGAAAAATTAAAGGACTCCGCTAAATCACAAACAAGTATCCGCAATCAGGATGCCCTGCCGATAAAACTTAAAGTCGCATTAAGTGTCACACAAGACCTTAAACTAGGGGTAATAATAGACCCAACAACAGGTAACTCGATGGATGTAAAAGGAAATGGTACAATAAATTTCTCATACGATATGGTCACCGAAAATATGACAACTTTTGGAGACTATACAGTATCAGACGGAAATGTAAAACTGAATTTACAAAATATATCAAAGCTAAATTTCAAGATAAAAGATGGAAGTCGGTTAACTTTCATTGGAGATCCGATGAAAACAACATTCGACATCAATGCCTATCGTAGAGTAAAAGCAGATCTAAAGACACTTGATGCTAGTTTTGAAAGCGATGGTACTTCGACCAGAGTTCAGGTAGATTGCGATTTAGGTATCAAAGGTAATTTAGACAAAATGGATGTAACTTATGATATAAGCCTGCCAGATGCTAATGATGATGTACAACGCAAAGTAAATAGTTTGATAAGTACACAAGAACAGAAAGTCAGACAGTTTGCTTATCTGATTGTTTCAGGATCATTCTACTCAAATACAGGTAGTAGTGGGGCTAACTTTACTGATGGTATGTGGACCAGCATGGCATCCGGAAGCCTATCAAGCGTACTTAACTCTGCATTTAGAAACATTTTAGGAGACAAGTGGGAAATAGGGACAAACATAGAATCGAATGACGGTTCACTCTCCGATATGGATATGAGTGTCAATGTATCCCGTAAATTTTTAGATGACAAATTACGGATAAATACAAATCTTGGTTATCGGACAGATGCTTCTACAACAGACAATTCTGTGATTGGAGATTTTGATGTAGAATATCAGTTAAATTCAATCTGGACACTAAAAGCCTACAGTCATACCAATGATAAATTTTACAGGCAAGCTCCGACAACACAAGGAGTTGGTATTGTTTACACGAAAGAAGCAAGAACCCTTAAACGATTGTTCCAATCATTCAAAAGGAGAAGGCGTAATCGGGATACAAATAACAATACACAATCTATACAGCAAAGAGCAGAATCACCTTTACCGACAGATTCTATTGCACCTATAGAAAAGCAACCGGCAACAATAAAAGAGCAAGAATAAAGCTAACTTATTCTTATTAAACTCACTGCCAATATAGAGACAACAAAGTAATACCTTCTCAAAAGAAAGTTGGCAGAAATCGGATCGGATAACATAGTTTATAGAAAATACTTGTAATACAAAATTATGACATACATTTTCTCTTTCTATTAAAAGTTTATATCTTTGCAATCCCTGAAAATAAAGAATATAAATAACAAATATACAATATGTTTGAAAGTCTAAGTAGTAGATTAGAACGTTCGTTTAAGATCTTAAAAGGTGAAGGTAAAATCACAGAGATAAATGTTGCCGAAACCCTCAAAGATGTTCGTCGTGCATTACTTGATGCTGACGTTAACTTTAAAACTGCAAAACAGTTTACGGAAACTGTAAAAGAAAAAGCACTCGGTCAGGATGTTCTCACAGCTGTAAAGCCGGAACAATTACTTGTAAAAATAGTACATGATGAGTTGGCCGAATTAATGGGAGGAACAGCTATAGATATCAATCTTAAAGGCTCCCCGGCTATCATATTAATGTCAGGTCTTCAAGGATCAGGTAAAACTACTTTTTCCGGAAAACTTGCAAAATTACTGAAATCAAAAAAAGGTAAAAATCCACTTCTTGTAGCCGACGACATATATCGCCCTGCTGCTATTGAACAGTTAAAAGTACTAGGTACCCAGATAGAAGTTCCCGTATACTCGGAAGAGGGAAATAAAAATCCTGTTGAAATTGCTCAGAATGCAATCAAACAAGCTAAGCAAAACGGTAACGATGTTGTTATTATAGATACTGCCGGACGATTGGCTATAGACGAAGAAATGATGAAAGAGATCACAGCCATAAAAGAAGCTGTGAAACCGACAGAAATTCTTTTCGTTGTAGACTCTATGACCGGGCAAGATGCTGTAAATACCGCTAAAGAATTTAATGACCGATTAAACTTTGATGGGGTAATACTTACTAAATTAGATGGTGATACTCGTGGTGGAGCTGCACTTTCGATCCGTTCTGTTGTAGATAAACCGATCAAATTTGTAGGTACAGGAGAAAAAATGGATGCACTTGATGTTTTCCACCCTGAACGTATGGCCGACCGTATTTTGGGAATGGGTGATATCGTATCACTCGTTGAAAGAGCCCAAGAACAATACGACGAAGAAGAAGCAAGAAGACTACAGAAGAAAATTGCAAAGAATCAATTTGATTTCAATGACTTCATCGGCCAAATACAGCAGATCAAAAAGATGGGTAATCTGAAAGACCTTGCTGCCATGATTCCCGGTGTTGGAAAAGCCATTAAGGATCTGGATATCGACGACAATGCGTTTAAAGGCATTGAAGCAATAATCCACTCTATGACACCTAAGGAACGGACTAATCCTGAAATATTAAACGGTAGTCGCAGGCAACGAATAGCACAAGGAAGCGGCACATCAATTCAGGATGTCAACAAGCTACTTAAGCAATTTGACGAAACGCGCAAAATGATGAAGATGATGACTCAGATGAAAGGTGGAAAAATGCCGAAAATGAGACGATAAAATAATAATGAAATAGAAGAAGGAAAAAAAGAAATTCCTTCTTTTATTTTTTATACGAGAATAATATATTTTTGTTTATAACCTCAAACAAAGAATTATGCAAATAATAGATGGCAAAGCAATATCCGCTCAAATAAAAAAAGAAATAGCAGCAGAAGTTGCACAGATCAAAGCATCAGGAGGAAAGACACCTCACCTTGTAGCTGTATTAGTTGGTCACGATGGCGGTAGCGAAACCTACGTTGCCAGCAAGTGCAAAACCTGCGAAGAAGTAGGGTTCAAATCCACACTGATTCGTTACGAGAATGATGTAACAGAGGAAGAGTTGCTACACTGTGTTGACAAACTAAATAAAGATAATGATGTAGATGGATTTATTGTACAGCTACCATTACCAAAACATATATCAGAAGATAAGATTATTGAAGCAATAGACTACCGCAAAGATGTGGACGGGTTTCACCCGATCAATGTGGGACGTATGAGTATCGGATTGCCATGCTTTCTATCGGCAACTCCTGCGGGCATCATCGAATTACTAAGACGGTATGAAATTCCAACACAAGGAAAACATTGCGTTGTATTAGGACGTAGCAATATTGTAGGAAAACCGGTAGCCAGCTTGATGATGCAGAAAAGCTATCCCGGCGATGCTACAGTAACAGTATGCCACAGCCGGACACCCAATATAAAAGAAATATGTCTAAGTGCCGATATTATTATTGCAGCATTGGGTGTACCTGAATTTCTGAAAGGAGATATGGTAAAAGAAGGTGTTGTTGTAATAGATGTTGGTACAACCCGTGTCCCATCTGCCGAAACAAAATCAGGCTTTCGCCTCAAGGGAGATGTCGCTTTTGATGAAGTATCAGCAAAGGCATCCTATATCACTCCTGTACCCGGTGGAGTCGGGCCAATGACTATCATATCATTAATGAAGAATACTTTATTAGCAGGCAAAAAAGAAATTTATAAATAAATTATTGCAACATACAGTTTGGCAGTGCTTCTATCGAGTAGAGCACTGCCAAATTATTTTATAAAAGAAAAAAGGGATATTATTTATATCCCTTTTTCTAACCTAAAAAAAACCAATTGAATAAACCTATGTTGTGACTATATTATAAAATGTCCATTACTTCTGTCCAACCATTGACACGCTTATAATTATCATTCTTTATATAGACATTATGCGGTTGACTGAATAGAATCTTGTCACCTTCGAAATAATCTAAATTTTTAATATGATCATCTATCATCAAATCACCCTTAACAGAACTCTTATCACCACAAAGTATAATCTGCTGCCATGAGATAAACGGATAATATTCCTTCAGCCATTCTACCTTTTCGGTAAGGCTTTGTGGAAACTCAGTAGCCGAAGACACGATGAGAAGTTTATATTTGTCATTCAAATACTTCAATCCATCTACACTTCCCTCTATCTGAGGAGCAGTCCTGAAAAATCCTTTCGAATGAACATGCTTTTCGAAATTAGGAAAAGCCTCTTCTTCCAGCTTTCCTAATAATTCTTCTGCCGGTATGTGCCGTCCTGTTTCGTCAAGCTCCATTCTTAGAAACTGTGAATAAGTGTCAGCAAGTACCCCATCCATATCAACTAATACTTGTAGCATAACCAAATCTGTTAATAATTTATTTAACAAAAATGGGAATACTTTAAGAAATAAAAAATGATATAGGTCAGAAAAATGATTATCATTAAATTTGTCATTACAATTCTGAATATATAATTATGGAAACAGAACTTCTTATCGCAAAACGTATTGCTTCGAAATACTACCCCCTATCAGACAAAGGACTGAAGCTATTAGCTTCTATTATTGAACGCCAAGAATTAAAAAAAGGGGAAATATTCTTATCCGAAGGACAAATTAGCCAGCATCTTATATATCTTGGAAAAGGTTTGCTCAGGCAATTCTACTACAAGAATGGACGAGATATAACAGAACATTTCACATGCGAAGGTGCTATGACTTTCTGCATTATCAGTGTTTTTAATAAAGAACCGACTCACCTGATGGTAGAATCTTTAGAGCCAAGCACCATATACAATATTCCATACAATGCACTTTTAGACCTCGCCGACCAGTGCACTGATTTGTTTCATCTGATCAGGAGGATTTTAGAATGGTCTTTGATAATATCGCAACAAAAAGCAGACTCGTGGCGGTTCGAAACAGCAAGGGAAAGATATGACCGTTTTATAAAAGAATATCCCGAAGCTGCAAAAAGAGCATCAGTAAACCATATTGCATCTTATTTATTAATGACTCCCGAATCATTGAGCAGAGTTAGAGCAGGTATTTTATAAATAGAGAAAAATTATGAAGAATAAAAATCTGATATATATCATTTTTTGTTACAGATAAAGTAACGTAATTTGAAAAATCTAAATATTGATTTATCAATCTAATCATCCATAAATGGCACTCAATAAAGTAACAACAGTACTATTCGGTTTAGACGGAGTTATCGTTAATACAGAATCCTATTTCGATACATTTTGGAATAATACAGCCCAGAAGTCAAATCTGAAAATAGACAATTTTGCAGCTACCGTAAAAGGGATGACATTAAACTCGATTATTGATCTATATTTTAATATAACCACAACAGAAGAAAAACAAGCCATCCGTAAAGCTTATAAAGAATTTAGTGAAACAATTAATTATAAGGATATTGTAATTGATGGAGCTATCGATTTTATAAAACATCTGAGAGCAAACGACTATAAAACGGGCATTGTAACAAACTCTTCTTCTGAAAAAACAAGGCTTGTTCTCGAACAATTATCTTTAGAGAATGATTTTGACATTATTGTAACTTCCGATACAATCAAAAACGGTAAACCGGATTCGATGGGATATACTTACGCTCGGACAAACTTAGTATCAAAAGTGACGGAATGTGTTGTTTTTGAAGATTCACTTGTCGGTATCAAAGCTGCTGCTTACTCTTTTATGCCTATCATAAGTCTTTCTACATCTTTGCCTGAAGATGAATTGAAAGATTATAGCCGCATGGTAATAACTGATTTTTCTAATTGGAAACAACTAGTTTCTTTATTTTGATTAGATCTGACATAATTTTTCTAGGGAAATCGACATTTCAACTCATTCACATCAAATTATAGACATCAATAAATGCTATAAAAATCAGGCTTTATGCATATACCAACCCTGAAATTCATCTCGTATTTGTCATAATCCAGAAGGCTATCGCCCTTTCCATTATAAAAACGTCCGAATAAATATTGGTTCTGACTTTTAGAAACCCGATATGCAATAGTAATTATAGTATTAGCATTACCCCACCCTTTCCGAGGCGTTACTTCTGCCGATAACCACCACATACTCTTTTTAGTAATATAGTTTCCGGACAAAGTTGCTAACCCCTTATAATCTAACAAATCCTTATTTTCTTCTCCATCCACAAATGGTAGCCACATTTTAATACCTAAGTTCAAACGTGGATTATAAAAATATTTTACAGATGCACTCAAATAGTTCCAACTTCGAGAATCCGCTCCGTCTTTCCCATTCGACTCATGCTCTAACTGGATAAACCCTCCTCCCATCAGCTTGTTATTCCGAATAATATACTTTCCAACCCCAAGTGCAGGATTATAGTTATTATCCTTAAAAGGAGCTGATTCCGCATACACATCCCAAAAAGACTTCTGTGTATAAGTCAAATAAGCAAAAGTATTAAAAGGAAGGTAACTTTTTGTTAATCGTTGCCTAATGCTTATTTGAAATAAAGCATCTGCTGTATTACGAGTGATGCCTTCATTCAAAGGGATTCCAGTGGTAAAAAATATATCTTTATATACTGCAAAAGAAGGCAATCTATCCAACCCTTTTCGGAACTGTTCTTCTGTTACTTCAAACTGTTTCCTCTCGAAAATAGCAGTCTCATCAATCCCTTTTTCTAAGATTTCTTTTACGCTGTCATTAACAGCCATATTATCAATTTGTGCTGATATATTGAGAGATACAACACACATAAGAGAATATACTATCAATACTTTAAGTGGGTTCTTCATCATTTTTTTGCTGCAAAGTTTGAATTAATTTACTATTGATTCAAGTTCTAAATGATCTAAAAAATGATCTAAAATTCGCTTCTTGACTCAAAGTTTTAGTACAAATAGATATCAATTGTTGGCAAATAAGCTAAAAACCTTATAGCCTCAGACCATATTTCCATGTTTCATAACATATATGTGTATATTTTATCAAAATCGTCCCTAGTCTTTCAAAAAAACAGACCATATTTGCGTCATAAAAACGCAGTTTAATAAAATAAATCATAGCATGAAAAAATTATTTTTAATAATCGGATTTGGTTTCATTTCAATAACCAGTTTCTCTCAAAGCCCAGAAGGTTATAAAATTATAGAAAACGACAAAGGTCCGCATTTAGGGTATTCCCCTACATCCGGAATAAAAATATTAACTGTCAATGGACTTAAATTCAAAGACCTAAATAAGAATGGTAAATTAGACAAATATGAAGATTGGCGACTACCGATTGATGAACGAGCAAAAGATTTAGCAAAAAGACTATCTGTCGAAGAGATTGCCGGGCTGATGTTATATAGTGGTCACCAGACATTGCCATCGGCAGAATCGGGCTTCGGGGCAGGAACTTATAACGGAAAGATTTTTTCAGAAAGTGGAGCCCATGCATGGAATTTGTCTGATGCTCAGAAAATCTTTTTGAAAGATGATAATCTTCGCCATGTCCTAATTGTCGGTGTCGAAAGCCCTGAAGTAGCAGCCCGATGGAATAATGAAATGCAAGCATATGTAGAAGGAATTGGTTTCGGGATACCAAGTAATACAAGTTCTGATCCTCGACACTCCGGTCAAGCTACCGGAAACACACGGGCTGAATTCAATGCCGGAGCAGGAGGTACAATTTCAGTATGGCCTGACGGACTAGCGATGGCTGCAACATTCGACCCATCTATAACCAAACAGTTTGGTGAAATAGCAGCAAAGGAATACCGCGCCTTAGGGATAGGGACAGCATTATCTCCGCAAATTGATCTAGGCACAGAACCTCGTTGGTATCGTATTTCAATGACTTTTGGAGAAAGCCCTGAACTGGCTACAGATATGGCTCGTGCATATATTGACGGTTTTCAAACATCGACCGGCACAGCCGAGATTAAAGATGGCTGGGGATACAATAGTGTAAATGCAATGGTAAAACATTGGCCTAGTGGTGGATCGGAAGAAGGTGGACGTGATGGACACTGGGCGTTTGGTAAGTTTGCTGTATATCCGGGCAATAATTTTGAAACTCATTTAAAGCCATTCACCCAAGGAGCATTTAAACTAGAAGGAAAAACTAGAATGGCATCAGCAGTTATGCCTTATTATACAATATCTTACAATCAATCTAAAGATGGATCTAACTATGCGAATGGCTTTAATAAATATATTATAACAGACCTTCTCCGCGAAAAATATGGTTACGATGGTGTAGTATGTACCGACTGGATGGTTACGCACAATGAAGGTGCCACTCCTGATACATTTATGGGAAAGCCATGGGGTGTAGAGGATAAATCAGTAAATGAGCGTCATTATATCGCCCTAATGGCAGGCATAGATCAGTTTGGAGGAAATAATGAAATAGTACCTATCGTAGAAGCGTATAAAATGGGAGTTAAAGAACATGGTAAATCATTTATGCGCAATCGTTTCGAGCAATCTGCTGTACGCTTACTTCGCAATATATTCCGGTTAGGTTTATTTGAGAATCCATATCTTGATCCAATTGAAAGCAGTAAGATTGTAGGTAATCCTGACTTTATGCAAGCTGGATACAACGCCCAGGTTAAGTCTGTAGTTATGTTGAAAAATAAAGGAGATATACTCCCTATAAAGGATAAAAAAACAGTTTATATACCTAAAATGTATTTCCCTTCTACTAAAAGTTGGTGGGGTAATTGGTCTCAACCATCATTAGAATATCCAATAAATATAGACTTGGTAAAAAAATACTATAATGTTACCGAAAATCCGCAAGAAGCAGATTTTGCTATTGTGTTCGCATCTAGTCCTTACATCAATAACGATGGAGGTGGATATGATATAAATGATCGTAAAGGGGGTGGCAATGGCTATGTACCGATCTCATTGCAGTACGGGGCATACACAGCAACGGAAGCCCGTTCTGAAAGTATTGCTGCGGGAGACAAAGTAATAGATCCAACCATTACCAACCGTTCTTATAAAGATAAAACGGTTACAGCTTCTAATACGATGGATTTAGCAACCATACTTACAACCCGCAATCAGATGGGAGATAAGCCAGTTATTGTAGCCTTGAATATTGCCCGTCCAATGATATTTAGTGAATTTGAGGGCCGTGTAGATGCCATTGTAGCCCGTTTTGGCATTGGGGAACAGGCAATATTAGATATTATATCAGGCAAGGTTGAACCTTCGGGACTTCTGCCTGTACAAATGCCTGCTAATATGGCAACCGTAGAAAAACAATATGAGGATGTTCCTTTCGATATGGAATGTCATAAGGACAGTGAAGGGCATATTTATGATTTTGCTTATGGACTCAACTGGCAAGGGGTTATAAAAGATGCTCGTACAGAAAAGTATGCAGTAAGAAAATAAAAGAATATTATAAAAACGATAAATTCCGAGATTATTAAAGTAATAATCTCGGAATTTATTTATATGTCTATTTCTTTTACGATCTGAGATATAGCTAATTTATTTAAGGCAATTTATAGATTACAAACATGAATAAACAAGGTATTTTAACATAAAATCCTTAACTATTTATCTTTCAAGTTTCGTATTATTCAATTTGAGAAATCTGTATCTATACGGATTTACTATCATAAAATCAATTTAAAACAAAAAAAGTCGTCAAATTGACGACTTTTCATTTGCTAGTGATCCCGCTGGGAGGGCTTTTTTATCTCGTAATAGATATAATAATCAATTGTTTAAAGTTTTCAAAAGGTACATCTGTAACGAATTCGTAACGATTAAAGCAATGTCCTTTTGTCTTGTTTTGGCAAACCGCTGTAAGCCTAACTTCTAAGTCCAAATATAGGTATTATTTATCTAATCCAAATTTCTTCACTAGTATATTTTACTGAAAGTCTAGTCTCCTATTATTTATTGTCCAGTCCATCTATTCTTTCCTCAAGAAGCTTGATCAATTTATCTAAAAATAAAGTGCGGCTACCTTTACGTTCCCGAATTTCAAGGAATGTATGATAGAAATCTCCTAAATTGATATTGAAAACAGTTTCAATATATTCCGCTAGCTCTTTTATATTTGTAGTGCCATTATTGAAGCAGCCTGCACTATCCCAAGCATATATTTGTTCTACAAGTTCTGCTTTTTTCGCAGTCCATGTAAGTCTTATCTTAGGAAAACTTACACTTTCCGAAATATTATACTCTGCATTATTTGTATTTAAGAGTTTGTTATTTATGTAAACTGTTAATCTCTCATTGGCAATCATCTTAGCAACCTTAAAATCAAAGCTTGTAGAAAACTTAGAGTCTCTCTCAAAATAGAAACAATCTAAAATTAACTGAATATCTGGTTTCCCTCTTAAAAAATAATATCGATCAAGATGTGTACTTCCGGAACGGTAATATTGATAAAAATCAGCATTTGTATCAAAGAAATATTTAATTCTGGCAAGCATACCCTTTAAATAATTATTCTTATCGATATGACTTCCAGTAGGCATTCTCATCTCAAGGTTATAGACCTTTCGATGATAGATCAATATGCTAAATAGTTGAGGCTTTGTTTCCTTGAAAAAAGTAATTTCTTCAGATTGAGATTCGAAAGAATAATTTGAAACAAATTCTTTTAACTTGTCGAAAGCAGCCTCTAAAAGAGAAATAATACTAATCGATTTTTGGAAAATATTATTTTCCTCCAGTTCTATAATCTGAATTTCTTTATTTATCTTCTCTTTTATATTACATATAAATTGTTCCATAGCATTATTAATTGGCTTTTTGATATAAACTTTTTTATAATATGGGTACTTCTCAAGAGCAGAGAAAAAGAGAAAATTTATTTATAAGGGATTTAAATATTTGATTGAATTTTAAAAACTTAAATTATATCTTTGGTACTAATTTAATTAATATAATTTGGCTGCTTGTCCCCAGGCGAATTGGTGTGAAGATTGTACCAGAGCCTTCTGATACAAGAATATCCATGGTGTTATATTTGTAAAGCCCGCTATTGTATCCAAACATAAGTTTAGCTATCAATATAAAAGGGAATATTTGTCTAGCATGAGTATGTCCAGCGAGTAATAAATCAGCTCCTTTTTCTTGCATATATTTCACTCCATCCGGACGATGATGTAATACTATTGTTGGATGATTTTCTTTTATTTCCAATTTTTTCAACGTATTTTCTATTGTTTCTGAATCTGCTGTAGCATGCATATCAAAAGAGTTCTGGTCGGGAATCATATTATTCAGTCCGATAATTTGCAATTCCCCCAAATAAGCAACTTCGTTCAACAAAACTGTTGCATTTGACTCTTTCATTTGTTTTATTACATTCTCGACTCCAACTTGTTCATCGTGATTACCATATACAAAATAATGAGATATATTTAAAGTCCGAAATGCGGATAATACATCTTTACCCTCGCTAAAATGTGTTTTGCTATCAAACATGTCACCGGTATTGAATATGACATCAGGATTAAGTTCTTTCATCTTCTGGACAATCTTGTCCACTTCTCCTTTTCCTCGAAAATTCCCTAAATGGACATCTGTGAGGTGCACAGCCCTGATTTCTTGTGTTAACCCTTTTATTGGAACTTCTATTTTTTTTACCTGTATAGTATAAGCATTCCATATACTGTAGGTTGTAAGTAATAATGCTAAGCCTATAGAAATAAAACCTCTGAGAAAAGGTGAGATTTTGAAAACCAGATTAAATATATCGGTTAATACGATTGAAAATAAAAAGAGTATAAATAAAGACACTATAAGTCCTCCGAAGATAAATATGGCTTTACCGACAGGACTTGCTGTTGTTGCAAATACACTCATGCTAAGAAAAGTGATAATGAACAAACCCACAAATCCATATATCCATGTCTTTTTAGGTATGGATGGAAAAAAGATTGCACACCTACTCGATACATAAATTATTGCACCAGCCAATAAGGCAAGGATGAGCATAAGAAATAACACAATAGCAATATACTTCATTATATTTTATTAATTCATGTTTCGAAACTCAACAGGAGTTTGCCCTGTTTTAGTTTTAAATAATCGGTTAAAATATTGCGGATACTCAAATCCAAGTGAATAAGCAATTTCACTAACTGAAAGCTCTGTAGTCATCAATAATCCTTTTGCTCTTTCAATTAGATAGGTATGAATATGTTGCTGGGTATTCATACCAGTAAGATTGCGAAGAAGGTCACTCAAATATGAAGTAGACATAGACAGTTCAGAGGCTATATCAGAAGCTGTAATCAGCTTATCCGTTTCACTCTCAAAATATTTGTGTAGAATCTCTTGAAAACGGGTCTGTATATCTGATTCAACACTGTTTCTTGTTCTAAATTGACGGGTATAAAAGCGTTCTGCATAATTTAATAATACGTCGAGTTGAGATACGATAATATCCTGACTATGTCCGTCAATGCTTCGAAGATCTTCATTATAGATATTCTCCATTATGCCTTCGATTATAGATTTTTCAGCATCAGACATATGTAAAGCCTCACTAGTTTCGTATGAAAACAACTTCAATTTGCCAATTTTCAATCCTAATGGATATTTACGAATAAAATTTGGATGGAATGTCAAGATCCAGCCCCATCTACCTGTATTTTCTGTTTTATCATCCCATGAATGTATCTGGCCCGAAGCAAAAAAGTTCATAAACCCTTTAGTAAAATCATATTCCCGCCATCCATATTTTGTGGTGCAATTAGCCCCGTCTTTCATAACGATAGAATACAGATTAAGCTGTACTGGTTTGCCCAGAGGTATATAATCTCTTACATCTGATAAACGGCAGATACTTATTAAAGGATGATTAGCAGATGGACATCCAAGGGTCATTGTATATTCCTCAATTGTATTTATTTTAATGATTCCTTTAAATTTCATTTCTATAATCTGTTTATTTCAAGTGATATACACAAATATAACATTTTACTAAATAATAGGGTTTTGTCTTATCAATCTCCATAACTGATTCTTTGAATCATCTTTAACTGAGATGATAATGGCTGAGTTATTCTCATCAGAAATAGTGGTAAGATAAAGCTCCGTACCCTTTAATCGTATTATATATGTTTCGTCATCTTGCTTTATAAATTCCCAATATTGAAAACGGCTTCCTCCTAATGTTTGTTGCCATAAACCGGTTCCGTCAACAGGAGTAGAGGCTGGTTCAAATGATTTTTGAGTATACAGGTTTTTAAGAAGATATGCATTATCCTCCAACTCAATCAACTGCCACGTGATACACTCCCAGTTATGAAGACTGTATGAAATAACCTTTGTACTGTCTGCATTTCCTGCATTATAAGGACGAATACACTTATTTGTTGCGACATTCTGTATTGCATATGTATTAGCATAATTCTGCTTTTTTTTGAGGTCTTTGTAAATATACAAACCTAAAACAAGAACAAATAATGTCAAAACAATTAATAAAGAGATTAACGTTATTTTCATTTGAAGATATTATTTATATATAGGATTTTGCTTAATCAATTTCCATAATTGTTTATCTGAATTCTGTTTCGACATAAGAATAATTGGAGAGTTATCTTCATTCGATGTTGCGGTAAGATATAGCTCTGTATCCTTTAATCGTATCAGGCAAGTTCCATTGGATTGTTTTATAAATTCCCAATATTGTAAATGACTTCCTCCTAGTGATTGTTGCCATAGATCTACTCCCTGCTTCGGAGACGATGAAGGTGCAAATGTTTTTTGTGTACAGAGATTTTTGAGTAGATATGTATTATTTTCCAACTGTATAAATTCCCATGTAAGACATTCCCACTCATTATGAGTGTATAGAATAATCTCTGACTCATCTTTAACGCCTACATCCTTCACTCTTATGTCTTTGCCTGTACTAACATTTTGTATTGCATATGTATTGGCGTAATTCTGCTTCTGTTGTTTTCCGAAAAAAATCCAAGGAGCATAAATCACGACTGGAATTAGCAAGGCTACCAATAGAGTAGATAATATGATGATTGTTATTTTCATAAATACTTTTGGGTGACATTCTTACAATAATCCCAAACTATCTTTTCATTTTCTAAAGAGTAGTATTTATCGTTTGGTTTTTCCTCTCCTTTCAAACCATAATATTTGCCTGTAACACCTTCCATTTCGGGTGAAGAAGCTGCATAAATACTACTGGCTGCTCCTTCAGCTGTTGTTTTCATCATGGGTCGCCAAAGAAAATATATTATTCTGGGGCCTAATGATTTGGTTGATTCACGTCCAAGACTAGACTTTGCTGATGCAGGATGTACCGTGTTGAAAGTGATGTTATCGATCCCAGCTTTCTTCATTTCAGAGACGAAATGTCTCATTATCCAAATTACATACAATTTCGAAGAGCCATAAGCTTTTGCCATTGAGTAATTATTCTCTATTTCGATATCGTTCAAATTCGGCTTTCCACCCATTGAGTGTGAGGCAGAAGAGACGGCTATTACTCGAGCCGATTTGCTTTTCTTCAATAAATCCAACAACAGGTTTGTCAAAAGAAACGGAGCGAAAACATTAATTTCCATTGTTTTTTCATGTCCATCAATAGTTATTTCTCTTTTTAATCCGAATTGTGCCCCGGCATTATTTATCAGCACATCCAGATGATCATACTTCTTCTTGATCTCTTCAGCAAAAGACTTTATTTCAGCAAAAGACAGAAAATCGGCAGTAAGGTATTCGATTCTATTATTGCCCGTCTCTGCTTTGATATTTTCGTATGCCTCTTTTGTCTTTTGAGGGTTTCTGCCATGGATGATTAAGGTATGCCCTTGTTTAGCTAATGCTTTTGCTGTCTCTTTTCCAATACCATCAGAAGCCCCTGTTATTAAGATTATTTTATTTTCCATTTTTATCTTTTTTTGTTTAACGACAAATTTACTGGTATCCAGCAAATTAGTAATTATACAAAATGAGGAAAGTTGTATACAAAACGAGGGGAATTATTCATCAATCACATTATATATTTCTAAACAAAAAGGATGCTTTACATTTTATATGTTATATTTTTGTGTCTAATAAAAACGTATCTATATATCATACAATATTATGAAAACTCCTAAACAAGCTTTAAATCCAGCTTTTTTAAAACAAAAACCGGATCGCAAAGAAATAGAATTGTTTAAACAAGAGTTTATTTCTCTGTTGGATAAAATAAATGATACTGAATCGGAAGAGTTTCATAAAAACCTAATCATTGATTTTCTTAATTCGGTCTATTATAAGAACAATCACTACATAAATACATATGGAAGAACAGATTTAGTTATCCATAATACAAAGGATATGGCATCTCCTGTTGGCGTCTTGATTGAAGTAAAGAAGCCAACCAACAAGAGTGAAATGATCAGCAAAGAAAATCTCAATGCTAAAGCATTTCAGGAATTGGTTCTCTATTATCTCAGAGAACGTAAGTCTAATAAGAATTTAGAACTCCGATATTTAATTATTACGAATATTAATGAATGGTTTATTTTTGATGCACAAGATTTCAAAAAGCTATTCTATGATGATAAAAAATTTGTAGACTTATTTGAACAATTCCACGATAAACGTTCGGATGATTTATCTACAAACCACTTTTACAAGGAGATCGCATTCCCTCAAATAGAAAAAGTAAAAGATCAAATCCCATATACTCATTTTGATATTAGGGATTATGATAAAATTATGCGTAATAAGGATAAGGAGGACGACCGAAAACTAATTGCTCTTTATAAGTTCTTATCTCCAATTCATTTACTCAAATTACCCTTTGCCAAAGATCATAATGAGTTAAACAAAGAGTTTTATGCAGAGCTTTTACATATACTCGGCTTAGAAGAGGTCAAAGAGAAGTCTCAAAAATTTATTGTTCGAAAGCCTAATGGAAAAAGAGATAATGGTTCAATTATTGAGAATGCCATAAACAAATTGGACTCTAAAGATAAAATATATCGTCTATCTAGTCCAAAACAATATGGTTATACCTACGAAGAACAGTTATACAATGTAGCTCTTGATTTAAGTATTACATGGATAAACCGAGTCCTGTTTTTGAAACTCCTGGAAGCTCAGATTGTAAAATATCATAGAGGAAATAAAGATTACTCATTCCTGTCTTTTGATAAGCTTAACGATTATGATGTTTTAGATGGTCTATTCTTCAGTATCCTAGCTGTTAAAGAAGAGAATAGAACTGATGATTATTTGAAAGAAAGATTTCAATATGTCCCTTACCTAAATAGTTCTTTGTTTGAGCAAACTGACCTCGAACATGAAACGATTTCAATAAATGGGCTTGACAACAATGCTCATATAAGTCTATACTCTAAATCTGTTCTAAAAAATAAAAGTCAGATAGAGAAGACACTTACTCCTTTAGAATATTTATTGAAATTTCTTGATGCCTATGATTTTAGTAGCGAAAGTTCGGAGGATATACAAGAAGAAGATAAAGCTTTGATTTCAGCTTCTGTTCTTGGATTGATCTTTGAGAAGATAAATGGATACAAAGACGGATCTTTCTTCACTCCAAGCTTTATTACTATGTTTATGTGTCGAGATACGATAACTCGCACAATCATACAAAAATTTAATGAGACTAAAGATTGGGATTGTAAAACAGTAATAGATCTACATAATAAGATATCTGATGTTAAGGAGGCGAATGAAATATTTAACAGCATTCGCCTGTGTGACCCTGCTGTGGGATCAGGTCATTTCTTAGTGTCAAGTCTAAATGAAATGATATATCTAAAGTCTGAACTAGGAATATTAACAGATAGAGAGGGGAAATTATTAAGAGGCTATAAGATTAGTGTAGAGAATGATGAGTTGATAGTCAGCGATAATGAATATGGTATATTCAAGTACAACCCTCACCATCACGAGAGTCAGCGTGTACAAGAGACTCTATTTCATGAGAAGCAAACCATAATTGAAAACTGCCTATTTGGTGTTGACCTTAATCCAAATTCTGTAAAGATCTGCCAACTTCGCTTATGGATCGAACTTTTGAAACATACTTATTACATAGCTAAGACAAGTAGGTTAGAAACTCTACCTAATATTGATATTAATATCAAATGTGGAAATTCATTAATTAGTCGTTTCGGCTTAGACGAAAATTTGAAACCTATTCTTCGAGGGCTGAATATATCGATTTTAGAATATAAAGAAGCTGTTAATAATTATAGGAATGCTCACAATAAGCAAGATAAAAAACGTTTAGAACAATTTATCAAAGAGATTAAAACTAATCTAAAAACTGAAATTAGCAAAAACGATAAGAATAGTAAGGCCTTGTTTAAAGCAAAAAAAGAATTATCCGATTTAACAGCACCAGATTTATTTGAGCGAACACCCAAAGAGAAAAAAGCTTTACAAAAGAAAATAGATTTAGCTCAAAAAGCTGTTGGGAAATACTCTGCTATTATTGAAGAAATCAAAAACAATAAAATATTTCAAAATGCATTTGAATGGCGTATTGAATTTCCTGAGGTTTTAGATGAAGATGGTGATTTTATTGGATTTGATGCCATTATTGGAAATCCGCCTTATATTCAGCTTCAGTCAATGGGAGAGATAACAGACGTCTATAAAAAAATGGAGTTTGAAACTTTTGAACGAACAGGAGATATCTATTGTTTATTTTATGAATTAGGAAATAAAATTCTTCGAAAAAACTGCTTTTTATCATTCATTACGTCTAATAAATGGATGCGTGCAGGATATGGAGAAAGTATGCGCAGATATTTTGTGGAGCAAACGAATCCTGTCTTATTGATTGATTTTGCAGGTATAAAGGTGTTTGATGAAGCTACTGTGGATGTAAATATCATGACTTTTCAGAAAGCAAATAATCAGCATAATACAGAGAGTTGTCTAATTAAAGGCTTCAATTCTGATACAATGAAATTGAGCGATTATATTATGCAAAACTCTCAAAAAGCAACTTCTTATAATGAAAAATCA
>JASGGC010000010.1:0-94015 GCA_047605185.1 Dysgonomonas sp. | reverse complement strand
TTATCTGAAAGACTGAAAGACGGATAAACTCATAATCCTATTATACCTCTTATACTATTTATTACATAACTAAACTCTCCTTACTATAATTTTACTCTCATAATATAATAATGAAGATGGGATTCTTTAAACTTTGTAGTTGAAAAAGTGTGCTTTTATTCATGATTAAGACAAAGAAAATTTGTATATTTGTTAGATTTTAGGATATGAAAAATCGATAAAAATATATTTGTTATATATAAGATAATTATGGCTGAAGAAATAAAACCAAACGGATCATATTCCGCAGAAAACATTCAAGTATTAGAAGGATTAGAAGCGGTAAGAAAGCGTCCGGCAATGTATATTGGGGATATAAGTGAAAAAGGATTACACCATCTTGTTTATGAAGTTGTAGACAACTCGATCGATGAAGCATTAGCAGGATATTGTTCAGATATACAGGTTTCTATTAATGAAGATAATTCTATTACAGTAAGAGATAATGGCCGTGGTATTCCTGTAGATATAATGGCTAAGGAAAAAAAGTCAGCATTGGAAGTTGTACTGACTGTTTTACACGCTGGTGGTAAGTTCGATAAAGGTACATATAAGGTTTCAGGAGGGCTTCATGGAGTTGGAGTTTCATGTGTAAATGCTTTATCAACTTATTTTAGGGCTGAAATACATCGAGATGGTAAAATGCATATGCAAGAATTCTCATGTGGTAAGCCTCTACACGGTGTTGAAGTGATAGGAACGGCAGATGATACGGGAACTATCATTACATTTAAGCCTGATGATTCTATTTTTACTACAGTAGAATATAAATATGATACTTTGGCTTCTCGCCTACGTGAACTGGCTTTTTTGAATGCTGGGGTTCGTTTATCTTTAACAGATTTACGTCATAAGAAAGAAGATGGCACTTACCGTTCAGATATTTTTTATTCAGAAAAAGGCTTAGAAGAATTTGTCCGATATATTGATGCTTCTAAAGAAGCTTTGATTGATGACGTAATACATATTATTACAGAAAAACAAGGCGTTCCGGTTGAAGTTGCAATGACATATAATACAACCTATAATGAGAATGTTTATTCGTATGTAAATAATATTCATACGATAGAAGGTGGTACTCACTTGACTGGATTTAGGAGAGGTTTGTCACGTACTTTAAAGAAGTATGCTGATGATATGAAGATGCTAGATAAAGTAAAGGTTGAAATTAGTGGTGATGACTTTAGAGAGGGTTTAACTGCGGTTGTTTCCATTAAAGTTGCAGAGCCTCAATTTGAAGGTCAAACAAAAACTAAACTAGGTAATAATGAAGTTATAGGTGCTGTTGATCAGGCAGTTGGAGAGGCTTTGGGGTACTATCTTGAAGAGCATCCGAAAGAGGCCAAGATAATTGTAGAAAAGGTTATTCTGGCTGCTACAGCTCGTGCAGCTGCACGTAAAGCCCGTGAAATGGTACAGCGTAAATCTCCTTTGTCTGGAGGTGGATTGCCTGGCAAGTTGGCTGATTGTTCAAGCAAAGATCCTAAGATTTGTGAGATATTCTTAGTCGAAGGGGATTCTGCTGGTGGAACAGCCAAGCAAGGTCGAGATCGTGGCTTTCAGGCTATTTTGCCTTTAAGAGGTAAAATCTTGAATGTTGAGAAAGCGATGCAGCATAAAGTGTTGGAAAGTGAAGAAATTAAAAATATATATACAGCTCTAGGTGTAACTATTGGTACAGAAGAAGATTCAAAGGAATTGAATCTAGATAGGTTGCGTTACCAAAAGGTTGTTATAATGACCGATGCGGATGTTGATGGTAGCCATATTGCTACTCTGATTCTTACTTTCTTCTTTCGGCATATGAAACCTTTATTGGAGAAAGGTTATGTATATATAGCAACGCCTCCTTTGTATTTATGTAAAAAAGGTAAGACTGAGGAGTATTGTTGGGATGATCGTCAACGTCGGAATTTTATAGATAAGTATGGAGATGGAGATGAAAATGCAATCCATACTCAACGATATAAAGGTTTGGGAGAAATGAATGCTTCTCAACTTTGGGATACGACAATGAATCCTGAACATCGAACATTGAGACAAGTTTCAATTGATAATGCTGCTGAAGCAGATCATATATTTTCCATGTTGATGGGAGAGGAAGTTGCTCCTCGCAGAGAATTTATAGAAGAAAATGCAACATATGCAAAAATTGATGCTTAATATTATTTCAATTAAAAATTATAAAGGTCGTATTTTAATACGACCTTTCTTTTTTAACAGGAAGTGAAGTAATATTTATTTCACTCTTATATATAATAGAATGTGTTATCTTTTTCTTATGATTGCAAAGATATAGTGAGTATTATATACGCAGATATTTTGCCCGTATTTTTAAGTTTTACTTTCATTCTATTATCTACTTTGCACGTATTTTAAATATTGAGGACATAAATAATTACTTTTTGACAATGGAATATAGATATCATTTATTGGTAGGCCAGATCTATTATTAATTCTTTATTTATAGGATTTGAATATCATTTTGTATCTTTATGCCTAAATTTTAATTTTTAATTTTGATGGCAATTAAAAATATTTCATTGGTTGTTTTTTTTCTGTGTTTAGTGGCTTGCAGTTGTACTAATAAAACAAGCACAGCTACTGTTCAATCACAGTCTTATGAAAAAAAATCTCCTGAATTTAATTCAGATAGTGCATACACATATATTGATAAGCAAGTTTCGTTTGGGCCTCGTGTTCCTAATACCCCTCAGCATATTGCTTGTGGTGATTATCTGGTACATGAGTTAGAACGCTTTGGAGCAACAGTGACTGAACAAAAGATGATTGTCACAGCTTATAATGGAACTAAGCTTAACTCAAGAAATATTATAGGTTCGTACAACCTTGATAAAAAAACGAGAGTGCTTTTATTCGCTCATTGGGATACTCGCCCATATTCAGATCATGATTCGAATCCGGAAAACTATCATAAGCCTATTTTAGGGGCTAATGATGCTGCTAGTGGCGTTGGTGTATTGTTAGAGGTGGCACGTGCCATACAAGCTAACTCCCCTGATGTTGGTATTGATATTATATTTTTTGACTCGGAAGACTATGGACCTCCTGCATTCGAGGATGATAAACCTGGTGATTGGTGGTGTCTCGGTTCGCAATATTGGGCAAAAAATCCTCATGTAGCTAATTATAAGGCAAAGTTTGGAATTTTACTGGATATGGTTGGAGCTCCGGGCGCTACTTTCTATAAAGAGCAAACGTCGATGCATTATGCACCTGATATAGTTGAAAAAGTATGGAGTACAGCTCGGGATTTGAGTTATGGAGCTTTTTTCATAGATAAGAAAGAAGGTGGTGTTACAGATGATCATTTATATGTAAATATGTATATACAGATTCCTAGTATCGATATAATTCATCTGGATGCAAAGCGAAATTATAACTTCGGACACTATTGGCATACGCAGGACGATAATATGACAAATATTGATAAAGAAACATTGAAAGCTGTAGGACAAACTGTCTTGGAGGTTATCTATAAGGAGAAAGAATAGTTATAATAAAAATGGCAACAATAAACGAAGTACAAGACGAAATAATAGAAGAGTTTTCAATGTTTGACGATTGGATGGATCGTTACGGATTGTTAATAGAACTTGGAAATTCTTTAGATAAACTTGATGAAAAATATAAAGTAGAAAATAATCTTATTGAGGGCTGTCAAAGTCGTGTTTGGCTACACGCCGATTATGTAGATGGTAAGATTGTATTTAAGGCTGAGAGTGATGCTGTTATAGTAAAAGGAATAATAGCTTTATTAATAAAAGTATTATCAAATAGGACTCCGGATGAAATAATTAATACTGATCTTTATTTTGTTGAACGGATCGGATTGAAAGAACATCTATCCCCTACACGCTCTAATGGGTTGGTCTCTATGATTAAGCAAATTCGATTCTATGCAATGGCTTTTAAAGCTAAAAATCAATAATATATATCAAAATACTCTGTAGACAATGACCCGACCATGAGTTTCTATGATAAATTCTTTATCTGTAGACTCATTTAGGGTTGCTTGCCACCATGATGTAAATATATGGTTTTGAACAGAATATTTTAGATTGTGGGTGGTGATAGGTGAATTATCTAAAGAAAATAAAGACACTTGTTGCCCTCTATGACTTTCGAAAGCCGATGTGGTTTCGATTCCAATAAATATACCATAGTCGGTAATCATTTCTACATCTGCATATTTCATGTAGTCGCAAAGTAAACTTATATTGCCAATTGTATGGTCTTCCCTTTTACCTGTAGCTCCAAGTATTGTAATCTTTTTTCGATTTTGGCTTAAACTATAATTTACGGATTTTGTTAGATCATTAGTATCTTGTTCTGATATACGGTGGATTATATTGTCAAATCGCTTCAAGTTTTCGGCTGATAGAGAATCACAGTCCCCAACAATAATATTGGGTTGTATATTTTTTTCAACCAGATTGTTTATAGCACCATCACAGCAAATAAGATATTCACAATTATTTAATATCGATAAAGGAAGTGGATGTGAGGGAAATTCGCCATTGGCTAATATTACAGTCTCTACAGATTTATTTATTGAGGGTAAATTATATTTTCTCATTGTTTTATGCCGGATTGAATTTGATTACAAAATTAAAATTAATTGATACCTTTAGCATCTAAAAATAAAAAAAGAATAAGTAAATGATAGAAATAAATAAAATTCCATCCCCTTGTTATGTGATGGAAGAAGACCTTTTAAGAAAAAACCTATCTTTGATTAAGTCAGTAAAAGATAGAGCCGGGGTTAATATTATATTAGCTTTTAAAGCTTTTGCAATGTGGCGATCTTTTCCTATCATACGTGAATATATACCTTATTCTACTGCAAGTTCTGTAAATGAGGCTCAATTGGCATACGAAGAGATGGGAAGTCTTGCACATACCTTTTCTCCGGGATATACCCATGATAATTTTCCTGTTTTTCATAGATATAGTAGCCATATAACATTTAATTCGTTAACTCAGTTCGAAACCTTTTATCCGGAAACTAAAAAATATAGGAAGAAAGTATCATGTGGATTACGTATCAATCCTGAATATTCGGAAGTAGATACAGATCTTTACAATCCATGTGCTCCCGGATCTCGGTTTGGTGTCACTGCTGATCAATTGACAGATCATTTACCGGAAGGAATTGAAGGATTACATTTTCATACATTGTGTGAATCATCTTCTTTCGATCTGGAAAAAACATTAGAGCAGGTTGATATTAAATTCGGGCATTTATTAACTCAGGTTAAATGGCTTAATTGTGGAGGTGGGCATTTAATGACACGTGCCGATTATGACGTAGAGCACTTGATAAAAATATTATTGAACTTTAAGGCTAAATATCCCAATCTTGAAATAACATTAGAACCCGGAAGTGCTTTTGTCTGGCAAACTGGGGTTCTGGTGTCTACAGTATTGGATATTGTTGAAAACAGAGGTATAAAGACAGCTATTTTAGATGTTTCATTTGCTTGCCATATGCCTGATTGTCTGGAGATGCCATATAAGCCTAAAATAAGAGGAGCGCATCATGATCCTATAGATGGTAAACCAACTTATAGAATGGGGGGGAATAGTTGTTTGAGTGGAGATTTTGTCGGTGATTGGTCTTTCGATGAGCCGCTCAAAATTGGAGATAAAATTATCTTTGAAGATATGATCCATTATACCACAGTAAAAACAACAATGTTTAATGGAATATCACATCCCGCTATGGCATTGTGGACAAAAGATAATCAATTGGATATTTATCGACAATTTGATTATGAAGATTATAAGAATCGGATGAGCTGAATTTTGTAAGTGTTAAAAAGGATATTGGTTACAATAATATATTTTCATTGGCGTTTCATAGGATGTAAACGGAAATATCACTACGCCTATGAAAAAAACTATTACTACTAAACAACATGGCAATTTGGATGAAAAAGAGGAATTGGTTGTCGTACCTTCATCCAGAACATTGGATTTCTTGAGAGCATTTGCAAGAAGTTATTATGTCGAAAAAACATTGCCTACTTCTCTGAATGAAGTGTGTGTTAATTAATCTCAATTGATTAAAGAATAGAAAAAGTACAGAAGTTTAATATTTCTGTACTTTTTATTTTTTTAGCTAATACTGACTCTACTACAATATAAATACGATATTTTAAGCTCACCATAATAAAGATTGTTCTCTTTTTATTACATTTGTTTATATTAACTAATAGATATAATTCAGAACTATGAGTCATAAAGTAGCCCCATCATTACTCTCGGCCGATTTCTTAAATTTGCAGGCTGATATTGATATGATCAACAATAGTGATGCTGATTGGTTTCATTGCGATGTTATGGATGGAACCTTTGTCCCTAATATATCGTTCGGATTTCCCATAATAAAACAGATAAGTAAAACGGCGAAGAAACCATTAGACGTTCATCTAATGATTGTTAATCCCGACAAATACATAACAGAGGTTAAAGATGCAGGAGCTTATTTAATGAATGTTCATTATGAAGCTTGTACCCATTTGCACCGAACAGTAAGTGCTATTCATGATGCCGGCATGAAAGCCGGAGTTACATTGAATCCGCATACCCCAGTCTCGTTACTCGAAGATATTCTTCAGGATGTCGATATGGTGTTACTTATGTCTGTTAATCCAGGTTTTGGTGGGCAGAAGTTTATAGAACGTACGTTAGAAAAAATAGCTCGTCTGAAAGAAATGATCTTAGCTCGTAATTTATCTACACTGATAGAAGTGGATGGTGGTGTAAACTTAGAGACAGGAAAGCTTTTAGTTGATGCCGGAGCAGATATTCTGGTGGCAGGAAGTTCTGTCTTCTCTGACCCTGATCCGAAAGGAATGATTCATAAATTGAAAAGTATTAGATAAAAAGATTGGTAGATAAGCATAACAGACAATGCTCAATCCTTTATCTAAAACACCATTTTTATTATTACTGATTCCTTTAATAATCGGTATTGTTTTACAATATTTTTTTCAAATACAGGATTGGAGCATAGCTATTATTCTATTGGGTATAATAGCTATGCTCCTTTCTTATTTCATTCCCGAAAAACAGCAGTTTCGCTTACGTTGGCTATTTGGTGCAGGAGCCAATCTATCCATTATCGGGATTGCTATAATTTCTACATCTGTAAGTCAGCAACAATCTTCATTTATTTTTTCAGATGAGAAGGAAGTGTATAGAGCCATAGTTTTAGATATCCCACAGGAAAAACCAAATTCTTTGGCGTATCAGGCAAAGTTACATAACACAGATAAACGAATCATTTGTTATTTTCAGAAAAGTGATAAAGCAAGATTAAGCCCGGGAGATGAATTTCTGTTTTTGGGCGAAATACAACCATTCAGAAATAAAGGGAACCCTGACGATTTTGATTATGTACGTTACATGTATAACCAAGGCTTTTCGGGTTCAGTATATCTACGTACAGGATATTGGCTACCAACAGGAAATGTATATTCTTCGCTGAAAACTAAGGCTTTGAATTGTAGACAACAAATCATGAGTTTTTATAAATCTCTTGGGTTTGATGATGACCAATATGCTATATTATCAGCCTTGATTTTAGGATATCAGAATGATTTGTCGCCAGAAGTGAAGCAATCGTTTCGTACTACAGGAACAGTCCATGTCTTATCGGTCAGTGGCTTGCATGTTGGCATCATCTATGTTATGATTACTTTCTTGTTGAGTTTTATCCCTTCTCGCTCCAGATTTTCTAAAATAAAGCCTATACTCATTATTCTATTATTATGGTTTTATTCTTTTATAACAGGTCTTCCCCCTTCAGTAGTCAGAGCGAGCATGATGTTGACAGTATATTGTGTTGCAAATTTTTTCACAAAAAGGAGTAATCCTATCCATGCACTTTATATATCGGCATTCTTTATGTTACTGATAAAGCCATTCTATCTTTTCGATATCGGATTTCAGTTAAGTTGCATATCTGTTGTGGCTATATTATATCTACATCCTAAAATATCTGGAGCATTAACTATCGAAAATAAATATCTAAAGAAAATCTGGCAGATGTTTTCGCTTTCGCTAGTTGCCCAACTAGGAACTTTCCCTTTGTGTTTATACTATTTTGGAACTTTTCCTACCTATTTCTTTGCCGCCAATATGATTATAGTGCCACTCGTATCATTAATAACCTATTCGATGGCAGGTATAGGTATAGCCAAATTACTAAGTCTCATCAATCCTGATATGATATCTTATTTTTTTGCAATACCTGTATTTATATTGAAATTTCTGGTAGATACAATGACTACACTGCTTCATTTCTTTGAAAATCTTCCATTTGCTTTAATCGAAAATGCTAAAATCTCTCTTTTTGATCTGTTGCTGATAACTACATTTATAATCACTATTTTGATATTTATAATTTATAAAAAGCCAAAATCTTTAATAGTGAGTCTTGCATCAATATTAGTTCTCTTTACATTTCATATATTTATGAATTTGAAAGAAGCACCTGATTCTTTGATTATTTATAACCGACCAAAATCTACAGAAATACGATGGAAAATTGCTGATGAAAATTATATTCTTACCAATGAATCCTTAGTAGATGGTTATAAAATGGTTGAATTGGAAGATCAGAATATGTTAGTTATTTCATCTGATAAATGGAAACGTAAATATTCAGATAAAAAATTTAATATCAATTATTTAGTGTTGACCCAAGATAATACCCTCTCTTTGTTTCCGTTAACTGGGATATTGAATGTTGAACAAGTGATTCTGGATGCATCATTGTCTTCTATTACTACCCGCCGTCTCATATTAGAGTGTCAAAAACTCAATATTCCGTGTTATGATGTTTCACAAAATGGTGCATATACTCTTATTTTTTAGTATTTTTGTGTTTCCATAATTATATAAAGAAAAGATTTATAAGATCAATGATATCGAAAATAATAGATGCTCAAAAAATAACTCAGGTAGAGGAATTACTGAATCAGTATGAAAAAATTGTGATAATAACACATGTTTCACCCGATGGTGATGCTATTGGTTCATCAATGGCTTTATATCATTATCTTAATGACTTGGGAAATGAGGTGACGGTGATTGTTCCAAATTCTTTCCCTGACTTTCTGAAATGGATAAAAGATTCTAAAGATATATTAGTTTATGAAAAGTATCCGGAATATGCTCAGAAGTTGATTTCGGAAGCAGAGTTGATTTTCTGTTTAGACTTTAATCTACCAAAGAGAGCATCTGCCGTAGGTCCTTTTATCGAAGCTGCTAAAGGAAAAAAAGTAATGGTAGACCATCACCCTGATCCATCCGATTTTTGTGATGTAACTATTTCATATCCTCAAATTTCTTCTACCAGTGAGCTGATTTTCCGTTTGATATGCCGGATGGGAGATTTTGAAGTGATGAGCAAAACCTGTGCAGAAGCTATATATACAGGGATGATGACCGATACAGGAGCCTTTACTTATAATTCTAACAATGAAGAAATATATTATATCATAGGCGAGTTGTTGAAAAAAGGGATTAATAAAGACCAAATATACTCTAATGTATATCATAACTATTCGGAAGATCGTTATCGTATGTTAGGCTATGCTCTGTCGCAAAAGATGAAAGTGTATAATGAATATAATGCGGCCCTCATATCTCTGAGTGTAGAAGAACAAGAACGGTTTCATGCCAAAAAAGGAGACACCGAAGGGTTTGCTAATCTGCCTTTGAATATTTCGAATATAATTTTTGCAGTTTTCATCAGAGAAGACAATGAAATGGTAAAAATCTCGTTACGTTCTCAAGGAGATTTTCCTTGCAACAAATTTGCAGCCCAATGCTATAATGGAGGAGGGCATTTAAATGCATCAGGAGGTGAATTTTATGGTACATTAGAAGAAGCAATTGCTGTCTTTGAAAAAACGCTTCCCGAATATGTTAGCTTATTGAAGAAAAATGATTAATAAATAACTTAAATGTAATCAGTTAGATGAGAAAGATTATTGGATTTATATTTGCTTTTTTCGCACTTGTTATACTATTTACGGCTTGTGGCGGAGACACTTTAGCAGATAAGATGGCTAATGAGAGAAAAGCAATTAATCGTTTTATTGATTCGGAAGGAATTATTGTTACAAATAAATTTCCTGCTGATACAATATTTCCACCGAAAGTATATTATAAAGATCCTGATACAGGCATATATATTCGAGTAATCAGTAAAGGGACAGGTGAAAAAGCTAGTACTACTAAAAAAACATTGGTGTATGCCCGTTATGATGATTTACGTTATATAGGGTCTAGTGATACAACAAAACAGAGTATTATCGGACAAGATAATGGAACCAGATATATGCAGTTTAAATATGGGGAATCAGATACATATACTGCAACAAGTAGTTCTTATCTAGAATATTACAATTTGTCAGCCGGTTGTGTTTTACCATTAAAGTATGTTGCCAATGGAGGTGAGGTTAGCTTGATTATTCCTTACGCAAGTGGTTCTACGTACCAGAAGGCTTATTATCAACCTTATTATTATGGTTTACTGAGATATACATATTAAAATAAATAACTGTTAGATCATCATAAAATGACACTTATAAAATCTATATCAGGAATTAGAGGTACCATTGGCGGAAGAGTCGGAGATGGATTAAATCCCCTTGATACAGTTAAATTTGTATCGGCATATGCTACATTTATAAAAAGAAATCGGGAAATTGATTCCAACAAAATTGTAGTTGGACGTGATGCCCGTATATCAGGTAAAATGATGGAGCAGCTTGTTGTAGGTACATTGATGGGAGTTGGTTTTGATGTTGTGAATATTGGTTTGGCAACAACTCCAACCACCGAACTAGCTGTAGCTATGGAACGTGCCTGTGGAGGTATTATACTTACAGCCAGTCACAATCCAAAACAATGGAATGCACTCAAATTATTGAACCAAGACGGTGAGTTTTTGAATGCTTGTGAAGGAGAAGAGGTACTTCGTATTGCTGAAGCTGAAGATTTTGTGTACGCAGACGTTGACCACTTGGGCTCTGTTGTGGAGAAAGACTATACAGATAAACATATACAATCCGTGTTGGATTTGTCTCTAGTTGATGTAGAAGCCATAAAAGCAGCTGATTTTGAAGTTGGTATAGATTGTGTTAATTCAGTTGGGGGAATTGTTATTCCTAAGCTGCTCAGAGCACTTGGTGTCAATAAAATTAATGAATTATATTGTACACCTAATGGACAGTTTCCTCACAATCCGGAGCCACTGAAAGAACATTTAGAAGATATTTCAGTATTGATGAAAACAACAGATTCTCAAGTAGGCTTTGTTGTTGATCCGGATGTAGACCGTCTTGCAATAATGTGTGAAGATGGAGAAATGTTCGGAGAAGAATATACTTTAGTTGCTGTAGCTGATTATGTATTGAAACATACGCCAGGCAATACAGTTTCGAACCTTAGTTCGAGCCGTGCTTTGCGTGATGTAACCCGCAAATATGGTTGCGAATATAATGCTTCCGCAGTCGGAGAAGTTAATGTTACAGCAAAAATGAAAGAAACTAATGCTGTGATAGGAGGCGAAGGCAATGGTGGAATTATATATCCGGCAAGCCACTATGGACGGGATTCATTAGTTGGTATAGCTTTGTTTTTGACACACTTGGCAAAAGAAAAAAAGAAGGTTAGTGAATTAAGAGCCACATATCCGCAATACTTTATGGCAAAACAGAAAGTAGAATTGACACCGAATATTGATGTTGATGCGATATTAGAATCTGTAAAAGAAAAATATGCTTCGTATGATATTACGGATATTGATGGTGTTAAAATTGATTTTCCCGATAAATGGGTACACCTTCGTAAATCTAATACAGAACCCATCATACGAGTTTATTCGGAAGCTCATACCGAGGAAGAAGCACAAAGTATTGGAGGTGAAGTAATGGAGGTGATTAGGTCATTAGCTAAATAGAGATAATCTATAATATAGTATGCAAAAAGGTGATTTTTTTTCTAAAAATTGCCTTTTTTTTGTATTTTAGCATCAAAAAATAATGAAAAAGCAAACTTTAGTATCTATACTATTTCTTTTATTATTTGTAGGAACAGCCTGTTCCAACAAATATACAACAAACACTGCTGTACTAAGAAATGGAGATTTGGTTTTTCAGGAATCTCAATCTAGCCAATGTAAGGCCGTAAAGGCTGCTACACATTCAAAGTATTCTCATTGTGGAATAATTTATAAACATAACAATGTGTATTATGTTTATGAGGCTATTCAACCAGTAAGTGTGATTACCTTAGATGAATGGATAAAAAGAGGAAAAGATCAGCATTATGTTGTAAAACGACTGATAAATGCAGATGAGATATTGACTCCTGATAATATTACAAAAATGGAAGAGCAAGCAAAGCTATTTTATGGAAAAAATTATGATCTAACTTTCGAGTGGTCTGACGATAAAATATATTGCTCAGAATTGATTTGGAAAATATATAAGCGAGCAACAGGTCTTGAAATTGGGAAGCTTCAGAAATTAGGTGATTTTGATTTAACAAGTGATATTGTGAAACAAAAACTTGTAGAGAGATATGGAAATAGAATACCTTTAGAAGAAACAGTTATCTCTCCGGCAGCAATTTTTGAATCCGATTTGTTAGAAACAGTATACAGTAATTAGTTGTCAGTCGTAGCAAACTGATTAAAATCTAAAATATGGCAAAAAAGGAAATATCATTTAGCGGCTTCACCGCAGAAACTTTTCAATTTTTCAGAGATATAAAAGAGAATAATAATAAAGAATGGTTTGATGCTCATAAGCATATCTATGAAGAAAGCGTATTAACACCATTAAAAGCATTAGTTGTGAACCTTTCTCCAACAATGCATAATATTGATCCTAATTTCGAACTGCGTCCTCATCGTGCAGTATCTCGCATATACCGTGATACACGCTTTTCAAAAAACAAAGAGCCATATAAAAACTGTATGTGGTTGACATTTCAGATACCAATGTCGCGTGAAGAATGGAAGGATTATCCGGGTTATTTTATGGAAATAACAGCAGATGCATATACTATCGGTATGGGGCTCTTTATGCCGAAGAAAAAAACAATGGATATTTACAGAGAGGAAATATCGTACAATATGGACGAGTTTCAGCATATCACCCAAAAAACTATATTAGATAGAGGATTTGAGGTAATGGGTGAAGAGTATAAACGTCCCATTGCAAGCAGCCTTCCCGATTATTTTCAACCATGGATACAACGTAAGGGTATCTGGGTCGGTAAGACTGTACCGATCGGAGAGGAAGCTTTTTCTGTAAAATTATCAGATAAGATACGAGAAGACTTTGAAGCTTTAAAGTGGTTCTATAATTTCTTGAAAGAGAGTGTAGAACTTCAATAAATATATTACTTACCATAAATTATAAATAAAAAAATACAATGAAAAAAATCAGAGCAGCTATTATTGGTTATGGAAACATCGGTCATTATGTATTAGAGGCACTTCTGGCATCGCCCGATTTCGAAGTGGCAGGTATTGTTCGCCGTGATCCGAATAATGCACCGAGTGAAATTAAAGAATATCCGATAGTAAAGTCTGTCAAAGAATTAAAAGATGTAGATGTTGCTGTACTTTGTACTCCTACACGCAGTGTAGAAGAATATGCAAAAGAATGTCTTGCATCAGGTATCAATACAGTAGATAGTTACGATATACATGGTGGTATCGTAAATCTCCGAAAAGAATTAAACACAGTAGCTACAGCTAATAATACCGTATCAATAATATCAGCAGGATGGGATCCGGGTACAGATTCTATGGTTCGTTCTATGTTCGAGTTTATGGCTCCCAAAGGTGTTACATATACAAACTTTGGTCCGGGTATGAGTATGGGACATACAGTAGCGGTGAAGGCAATAAAAGGTGTGAAAGCAGCTTTATCTATGACTATCCCGTTAGGAACAAGCATTCACCGCCGCATGGTTTATGTCGAAATAGAAGAAGGATATAAATTTGACGATGTAGCTAAAGCAATCAAAACAGATGATTATTTTGCTCACGATGAGACTCATGTAACACAAGTCGATTGTGTTGACAATTTGAAAGATATGGGTCATGGTGTCAATATGGTTCGTAAAGGAGTGTCGGGTGATACTCAAAATCAGTTGTTAGAATTCAATATGAAAATTAATAATCCGGCATTAACAGCTCAGGTGCTTGTGGCTTCGGCACGCGCTACCATGAAGCAAAGACCGGGAGCATATACTATGATAGAAGTACCCATTATAGATTATATTTATGGTGACAAAGAAGCTTTAATTAAGAAATTAGTATAAGCATACTTGGTTTACAATAATTCTAAAAGCCGGATGTCAGATATAATCTATTTCCGGCTTTAATTATATTAGGAGGTTTTACGTATCAGTAAATCATAGAAAATAATAAAAACATTACCTTTGCTTACAAAGAATATATGAAAAGATGATTTGTTTTCCCAACGCTAAAATAAACTTAGGTTTGAATATTGTATCAAAGAGAGAGGATGGTTATCATAATTTGGAAACTATTTTTTATCCGATACAAATTGAAGATGCATTAGAAATAATTGTAAAAGAGAATCAACCGAAAGATACATTTATCGAATCAGGAATAAAAATAGATAGCGATCCTGATTCTAATTTGGTAATGAAAGCATTGATGTTAATGCGTTCAAAGTATGATTTTCCGACAGTGGAAGTTCATCTGTTAAAAACAATACCTTTTGGTGCAGGTCTAGGAGGTGGGTCTGCTGATGCTTCATTTATGCTAAAGTTATTAAATAATACTTTTTCGTTAGGAGCATCAGATAACGAGTTGGCAACCATCGCTGTACAGTTAGGAGCCGATTGTCCGTTCTTTATTTATAATCGTCCTGTTTTTGCAACTGGTATAGGAGAAATATTTGAAGACATAGATCTATCATTAGATAATTACACTTTTGTTCTCATCAAGCCTGATATACATGTGTCTACAAAAGATGCTTTTTCATTAATAAAACCCACAAAGCCACAATTGCCTTTGACCGAAATTATTAAACAACCAATTGAGGAATGGCGAAATTTAATGGTAAATGATTTTGAAAAAAGTGTATTTCATAAATTTCCGGAAATTGGAGTCGTAAAAGATCGTTTGTATCATTTAGGTGCACTATATGCATCAATGACAGGTTCAGGCTCTTCGGTGTTTGGTATATTTAAAGGAATCAGTGATGAAGAATCTTTGAAGGCATTAGCACCATATGTTTGGATTGAGAATAAATAGACCTTTTACCTCAAATTTGACTATTTTATAGTTCTTACCATATATTTATATCATTTATAAAATCTATGGTATAATCAGATTCTATTCGTTTTATAAATAAAAATAAAGCCGTATCTTTGGTAGATTATCTAAACACGAATTAATATCTGAATGAAAAAAGTTTTATTGTTTATTGTTCCTGCAATTAGTATTTGTGTATTGGGATTTTTCCTTTTATCCAATAATAGTCAAGTTGAAGTTGAAGCAAAGTCTCCTTCAGTATTGGCTATGACACGTTCTATCGATGTTCCCCAAAGTGTTGAATTTGCAGGAGAAAAACTTACATTAGATCGTTATGACCTTCATGAACGTTACGATCGCGAAATTAATAGCTTTACATACTTGCATTCTTCAACTCTACTTCTTATAAAGAAAGCAAACCGATATTTTCCTATCATAGAGCCCATACTTAAACAAAATGGTATTCCTGACGATTTTAAGTACTTAGCAGTTATCGAGAGTAATCTAAATCATCGTATAGTATCGCCGGCCAAAGCTGCTGGGTTGTGGCAATTTATGCCTAAAACAGCACCGGCTTATGGGTTAGAAGTAGGCTCGGAAGTAGACGAAAGATATTCAATCGAGAAATCAACAGAAGCAGCATGTAAATATCTGAAACAGGCATATAATAAATATGGCGATTGGGCTAGTGTTGCCCTTTCTTACAATGCCGGACAAGGACGTATCAGTGGAGAACTTGATAAACAACAAGCAGAAGACAGTCTGGATCTGTGGTTGGTAGAAGAAACTTCTAGATATTATTTTAGAATGGTAGCAATCAAACAGATATTTGAAAATCCATATAAATATGGATTCGTTTTGTCTGATACACAATTGTATAAGCCAATCGAATTCAAAAAAGTTGAAGTAACTCAGTCTATTCCCGATTTAGCTGCTTTTGCTAAAGATCAAGGAATTTCTTATGCTCAACTAAAAGACTTCAATTCATGGTTAAGAGATCGTAAACTGACAATCTCTCCTAAAAGTCAAAGCTCATATACAATTTTGATACCATTACAAGAATCTCTTTATTATAAAAAAGGAGAATCTGTAAAAGTACATAATCGAGCATGGGTTACTAATAATTGATATAGATAAATAAAATGTTCTCTATTCATTTTTGATGAAAAAACAAGAATTAGACGAAAAGGAAAAAATAAACGTGTATGGGGCACGTGTTCATAATCTGAAAAATATTGATGTAGATATTCCCCGCGATTCTTTAGTTGTAATAACAGGATTGAGTGGAAGTGGAAAATCATCATTAGCTTTCGATACCATTTTTGCAGAAGGTCAGCGACGATATATAGAAACTTTTTCGGCATATGCACGGAGTTTTCTGGGAAACTTGGAACGTCCTGATGTTGATAAAATAACTGGATTGAGTCCTGTTATCTCTATCGAGCAGAAAACGACAAATCGTAACCCTCGGTCTACAGTTGGTACTATAACGGAGATATATGATTTTCTTCGGCTATTATATGCGCGGGCAGGCGAAGCTTTTTCGTACCTGACTGGCGAGAAGATGGTGAAATATACAGAAGATCAGGTTTTGGATCTTATTTTGGATCGATACGATAATAAGAAAATATATGTTTTAGCTCCACTTGTTCGCAATAGGAAAGGACATTATAAAGAACTATTCGATCAGATTAGCAAAAAAGGATATTTGACCGTTCGTGTCGATGGTGTCATAAAAGATATCCTACCCGGTATGCGTGTAGATCGTTATAAACTACATAGTATCGAAGTTCTTGTTGATAAAATGCAAGTGTCATCCCGATCAGAAAAGAATTTGAAGTCTAGCCTTCGTACAGCTATGAAGCTTGGCGATGGATTAGTTATGATTCAGGATGCTGAGACAGATGAAGTAAGGCACTTTAGTCGTCAGCTTATGTGTCCTACTACCGGATTGTCATATAGTGAACCGTCACCACATACATTCTCTTTTAACTCTCCATTTGGTGCATGTCCAAAGTGTAAAGGTTTTGGCATAGTCAACCTTATGGATATGGAAAAGATAGTTCCTGATCCTAAATTAAGTATTCATGCAGGAGGGATAGCTCCATTGGGAAAATATAAAAATATTCTTTTCTTTTGGCAAATAGAAGCTATCTGTGAAAAGTATGGAGTAACCATAAAAACTCCAATAAAAGATATTCCCGAAGAGGCGATGAATGATATCGTATTCGGAACAGATGAACGGTTACAAATAAAAAGTGAATCTTTAGGCGGAGCATCTAATTATACTCTATCATTCGAAGGTGTTGCCAAATTTATTTCCATGCAGCAGGAAAATGAAACATCGGCTGCTGCAAATAAATGGGCAGAACAATTTGTTAAAACAGGGATTTGTCCCGAGTGTAATGGGCAACGATTGAATAGAGAAGCATTACATTACAAAATAAATGATAAAAATATAGCAGAGTTAGCAGAAATGGATATTCAGAAACTCTACGATTGGATAGAAAATCTGGATGCCAATTTCTCGAATCGCCAACGAATAGTAGCTGCTGAGATTATCAAAGAAATAGTTTCACGCCTATCTTTCTTATTAGATGTTGGGTTAAATTATTTATCTTTAAATCGCTCGTCAGTAACATTGTCCGGAGGCGAAAGTCAGCGTATTCGTTTAGCAACTCAGATAGGGTCACAATTAGTAAATGTTCTTTATATATTAGATGAACCAAGCATTGGACTACATCAAAGAGATAATCGAAAACTGATAGATTCTCTTAAAAAATTGAGGGATACAGGCAATTCTGTGGTTGTCGTAGAGCATGATAAAGATATAATGCTCGAAGCAGATTATGTAATAGATTTAGGGCCATATGCCGGGCGTAGAGGTGGAAATATTGTTTTTGCAGGTACTCCCCAAGAAATGCTTAAAGCAAATACTCTAACTTCCGATTATCTTAATGGACGCCGGGCGATAGAAATACCTAAAGTAAGGCGTAAAGGAAATGGATTATCTATAAAATTAAAAGGAGCTACCGGTAATAATTTAAAAGGAGTAACAGTATCTTTTCCATTAAATACGCTTATTTGTGTTACCGGTGTTTCCGGTAGTGGAAAGTCAAGCTTGATAAATGGCACTTTGAGACCAATATTGAGCCAACATTTTTATCGTTCGTTAGAAGATCCTTTACCATACAAAAGTATAGTCGGGATTGATAATGTTGATAAAATAATAAGTGTCGATCAATCACCAATCGGGCGTACTCCACGATCAAACCCTGCAACTTATACAGGAGTATTTGCAGATATTCGTAATTTGTTTGTTAACTTGCCTGAGTCTAAAATCAGAGGTTATAAACCGGGGCGTTTTTCTTTTAATGTGAAAGAAGGGCGGTGCGAAGTCTGTTCCGGAAACGGGTACAAAGTAATTGCAATGAACTTTTTGCCGGATGTGCTTGTTCCATGTGAGGAATGTCATGGGAAGCGATACAATCGCGAAACATTAGAAGTTCGGTTTAAGGGTAAATCGATAGCAGATGTTTTAGACATGACGATTAATATGGCTGTGGAGTTTTTTGAAAATGTACCGACCATATTAAATAAAATAAAAGTTTTACAAGAAGTTGGTTTAGGATATATTAAACTTGGACAGCCTTCAACAACTCTTTCGGGGGGAGAGGCTCAAAGAGTTAAGTTAGCAACAGAATTAGCAAGAACAGATACTGGGCGTACAATGTATATCTTAGACGAGCCTACTACAGGATTGCATTTTGAAGATATTCGAGTCTTGTTGGGTGTTTTAAATAAATTAGTAGAAAAAGGCAATACTATTATTGTAATAGAACATAATCAGGACGTTATAAAAAGTGCAGACTATATAATAGATATGGGGCCTGATGGTGGAACAGGAGGTGGCACATTAGTTGGATGTGGAACTCCAGAGCAAGTTGTAAAGATTAAAAATAGTTTCACGGCTGAATATTTAAAAGAAGAATTGAATTTTAGTTTGTGAAAATGTGTAAAAGAACACAAAAAACGCATTAACGAGATAGATTTAATCAATTAATATATTATATTTGTAACATACTAAATAAAATAAGATGGCATCAATAACTTTTAAAGGCGGAAGCGTTAAAACTAGTGGTGAATTACCAAAAGTAGCTTCAGTTGCTCCAGCGTTTACTTTAGTAAAAGATGATTTATCAGAATTATCTTTGTCAGAATTAAAGGGTAAATATGTTGTTTTAAATATTTTCCCAAGTCTTGATACCGGTGTGTGCGCAGCATCAGTTAGAAAATTTAATAAAGAAGCAGCAAATTTAAAAAATACAATTGTACTGGCTGTATCTGCTGATTTACCTTTTGCTAGTGGACGTTTCTGTACAGCAGAAGGAATTGAAAATGTAGTTCCAGTTTCAGTATTTAGAGATACAGAATTTGCTAAAAAATATGGTGTGTTAATGCTTGATGGACCGTTGAAAGGACTTTTAGCTCGTGCGGTAATCATCATTAACCCAGAAGGAAATATATCGTACACAGAGTTGGTACCTGAAATTACGGTTGAACCGGACTATCAGGCTGCAATCAACTCTATTGTGTAGTTTTGTAAAGTTTGTGTTAAGGTTGGAAAGTCTGCGAAGGATTTCGCGGGCTTTTCTTTTGTATATACTCCTATAAAAATTATTCTTTTTTTACCAATATAGTTTTACCGGACTATCTCATATCAGTTATTTTTAAACCTTTTTGAGTATCTTTGCACTCAAAATAAAAAGAATTTAATTAATGGCTCAATCGTTGTTAGATAAATTGGATGCTTTAGTTATCCGTTTCGAAGAAATAGGAAAGTTGATAACTGACCCGAATGTTATAGCGGATATGAAACGTTATGTGAAACTAACTAAAGAATATCGCGATCTTGAAAAAATATCTGATGCCCGTAAAGAGTATCAGCAAGCATTGAATACAATTGATGAAGCAAAACAAATATTAGAAAACGAAAGTGATTCAGAGCTTCGCGAAATTGCTAGAGAAGAATTGGATGCATCACAAACCCGTTTACCTATACTGGAAGAAGAAATAAAGTTGTTGCTTATACCATCCGATCCGGAGGACTCTAAGAACGCAATTGTCGAAATACGAGGAGGAACAGGTGGAGATGAAGCGGCTATATTTGCAGGAGATTTGTATCGTATGTATACAAAATACTGTGAATCAAAAGGATGGAAGACGGAGATTACTAATTTTACAGAAGGTACTTCCGGAGGATTCAAAGAAATTATATTTACAGTAACAGGTGATGGTGTTTATGGTATCCTGAAATATGAATCAGGCGTTCATCGGGTTCAACGTGTACCTGCTACAGAGACACAAGGTCGTGTGCATACATCAGCTGCTACAGTAGCAGTACTCCCTGAAGCAGAAGAAGTAGACGTTGAGATAAATCCAGCTGATGTAGAGATGCAGACAGCAAGATCGAGTGGGGCAGGAGGGCAAAATGTCAATAAGGTGGAAACTAAAGTGCAATTGACCCATAAGCCTTCAGGATTGGTTGTTGTATGTCAGCAATCACGTTCGCAGCTAGCTAATAGGGAATTAGCTATGCAGATGCTTCGTACCAAATTATATGACATTGAATTGTCGAAATACCATGAGGCAATAGCCTCTAAACGGAAAACGATGGTTTCGACAGGTGATAGGTCTGCAAAAATACGAACTTATAACTATCCGCAAGGACGTGTTACCGATCATCGAATCAATCTGACGATGTATAATCTTTCTGCTATTGTAGATGGAGATATTCAATCCATAATAGATCAATTGATTATAGCAGAGAATGCAGAGAGATTGAAAGAGAGTGAAATGTAAAAAATATAGATATGACAAAGCAAGAGTTATTCGAAAACATAAAGAAAAAGAAATCTTTTTTATGTGTTGGATTAGATACTGATCTAAAAAAAATCCCAAGCCACTTACTCGAAGAAGAAGACCCTATTTACACTTTTAATAAAGCAATTATAGATGCAACAGCAAAATATTGTGTTGCCTATAAGCCAAATACAGCATTTTATGAAAGTCAAGGAGTAAAAGGCATTATATCTCTTGAAAAAACAATAGAATATATAAGCTTAAAATATCCGGATCAATTTATTATTTTGGATGCTAAACGTGGCGATATAGGAAATACATCCGAAATGTATGCGGCATCTGCTTTTGAACATATGAAGTCGACAGCTATAACAGTTGCTCCTTATATGGGAGAAGATAGTGTAAAACCGTTTTTGAAATATCCGAATAAATGGGTTATTCTTTTAGCTTTAACGTCGAATAAAGGTTCACATGATTTTCAATTGACAGCGGATGGAAATGGTGAGCGTCTATTCGAAAAAGTTTTGAAAAAATCTCAGGAATGGGCTACTGATGAGCAGTTGATGTATGTAGTGGGTGCCACACAAGGTGAAATGTTTTTAGATATACGCAAATATGCTCCTAATCACTTCTTACTAGTTCCCGGTGTTGGTGCACAGGGAGGAAGCTTGGCCGACGTTGTAAAATATGGAATGAATAAAGAATGTGGTTTACTAGTTAACTCTTCAAGAGGGGTTATCTATGCCGATAATACAAGTGAATTTGCATATGCTGCTGCTGCTGAAGCAAAAAAGATACAAATAGAAATGGCTGGTTACTTGGAAAATATCTTGTAATTCTTTATCCAATTCTCTACATAAAATATTATCCTGCAATTTATATTGCAGGATTTTTTTATTGTATGATGAATATAAAATTGATGTGCTTATCCAAAACTTTATAAGATGTATATATGTTTATTCTTATATATGCAAATTATTTAAACGATTAATTATGGGCAAGTTTGAAATAACCAAAAGAAAAAGTGAAGAATATCAGTTCAATCTGAAAGCAGGTAATGGTGAAGTGATTTTGACAAGTGAAGGCTATACTACAAAAGAAAATTGCAAAAATGGTATAGAATCTGTAAAAAAGAATAGTGCTATAGATGCACGTTTTGAGAAGAAGGAGGCCTCAAATGGCAAATCTTATTTCAATTTGAAAGCAACTAATGGGCAAATTATAGGAACAAGTCAGATGTATGCATCAGAAGCAACTCGTGACAATGGCATTGCCTCTGTAAAAAAGAATGCACCTGAAGCTGCGATTGTAGATTTAACTTTGGCAGAAAAATAATAAAAGAAAAGAGAGGTACTTCAACATTCTTCTTTATTTTTATTACTCGATTTTGTGGTAAGTAAACCTCATATAAATATTTATATGAGGTTTATTTTATTATCGCGGGCATTCAACCAACTTTATATGCTTGGAATGATTTGTTCACCGCTATTCATTAAGTTATAAACATCCTCTTTCTTTTTGTTGAAAGGTCCGGATGCTTCTATTTTTATTGTAGCCATTGCAGCAGCAAAACGCCCAGCGTCAGGAATACTTACTCCTTTTGCTCTCTGATATAAATATCCTGTCATATATGTATCTCCGCATCCGGTAGCATCAACTACAGCAGATGGTTTATATGCCGGAATCTGATAGAAGTCTTTTCCATCATATATTACAGAACCCATACTTCCTAAAGTGATTAAGACCTCTTTAACACCCCAATCATAAAGTGTTTGTGCTGCCTTTTTTATATCATTATAGCCGGTAAGGATCTCCATCTCGTGCTCATTTGCCTTCAATATATGGATGTATTGCAAGACTTCACATTTGTCAGCCCAATCTATTGCATATACATTTTGATCTCTGACTTCACGCAAATATCCTTGCGAATCGACAGAAACTAATCCTTTCTTTGATATCTCTTTAACCAGTTCAGTCGAGAAGTCATCAGCTAACAATGCCCCCAGATGGAAAATTTTAGCATCAATATCTTGAAGGATTTCTATATTAAATGGATCAGCTTTAGCCAAAACACGTTGAGTACGATTGTCTTGATTCTCACCATATATATTCTCGAAATATACAGAATGTTGGCTAGGCATCACTTTGACGTCAATTCCTTTAGAACGGAGGTCATTAACAACATCTATTTCAGACTCAGCCAATGCAGTTACTAATATATAATCGATATCGTTAAGATTCCGAAGTGCATGTGACAAGTAAAAAGAAGTGCCTCCCGGCATATGTACTGTTTTTTGAGGCGTTACGACTTTATCCAAAGTTATATGTCCAACGCAACACAGATCATGTTTATGCATTATTATTGTATACTTAAAAAATGAGGAACAAAGTTAATAAATATTTATCTTTTAGAAGATGAATATGCTTTAGTTTTCACTCTTAATTATATCTGATTTTATGATAAATATAAAATGTAACCAATTTGATCATTAATTTTATACTTATGCATAGAACTATCTTTATGTTATTCTTAATTAATTTTATTAATCAAAATAGAACAATAATTATCAATTTCTTGACATCTAATTGATATTGATGTGTTAGCTTTGTTCTTTATAAAAAGAAGTAATATGAGCTATAGAAAACTATTAGAATCAGAAATTGAACAATTGAATCAGCAAAATTGTATAGCAGATAATTGGGGTAATGTATTGGTAAATAATGAATTTAATCCTAAATATGTTCGAAATACGACTTTTAGTGGTGACATTAAACTAGGATGTTTCGACAAAGAGATCGTTTTGGCAGGAGGATTGAAAAAGCATTCCGGTATTAATAATGCAACACTCCATAATTGTGAATTGGGAAATAATGTTTTGATAGAGAATATACAAAATTATATAGCGAATTATCGTATAGGAAATAATGTTATTATCCAGAACGTACATTTAATGTATGTAGAAGGGGAATCTTCATTTGGAAATGGGGTTGAGGTTTCTGTTTTGAATGAAACCGGAGGACGCGAAGTGATGATATATGATAAGCTCAGTGCACATTTTGCTTATATATTTTCATTCTATCGGCACAGACCATTACTGATAAAAAAAATGCAGGATATGGTCAAAAGATATATGTTAAGTGTAACGTCTGATTTTGGTACAATAGGTGATAATGTGACAATCGTAAATGCAGGGGCAATAAAAAATGTTCGTATTGGAGATAATGCAACCATAGAAGGAGCACGCCATCTCGAAAATGGGAGTGTCAATAGTAATCAATTAGCTCCGATACATATAGGATATAGTGTCATTGCAAATGATTTTATAATCTGTTCAGGTTCATCAGTCGAAGATGGGACTATGCTTACCCGTTGTTTTGTGGGGCAGGCATGCCAATTAGGCCATACCTATTCAGCTAGCGACTCTTTATTTTTTAGTAATTGTCAGGGTGAGAATGGCGAAGCGTGTGCTATTTTTGCGGGCCCTTATACGGTTACCCATCACAAATCTACATTATTGATAGCAGGGATGTTTTCTTTTATGAATGCAGGCTCAGGTTCAAATCAGAGTAATCATATGTACAAACTTGGACCTATTCATCAAGGAGTTGTAGAAAGGGGAGGAAAAACAACAAGTGATTCCTATATTCTTTGGCCGGCAAAAATAGGAGCCTTTTCTCTTATTATGGGTCGACACTATCAGAATTCAGATACATCCAAGATGCCATTTTCATATCTTATAGAAGATAAAGGAGAATCTGTTTTAGTGCCGGGTATAAATTTGCGTAGTGTTGGCACTATCAGGGATGCTCAAAAGTTTCCGAAGCGAGACAGACGGACAGATTCACAGAAATTAGATCAGATCAACTTTAATTTACTGAGCCCATATACAGTTCAAAAAATGTTTAAAGGACTTGAGGTGTTGCACGAATTGCTGGATACCTGTGGCGAAACTTCAAGTTTCTACATATATCAAAGTTGCAAGATAAAACGATCATCTCTAAAGAAAGGTATTTTACTATATAATATGGCAATTGTCAAATTTCTTGGAAATTCTATAATTTCTCGTTTAAATAATTGTGATTGCCATACGAATGATGAAATAAAAGTATGTCTTAACCCGGATACAGAGATTGGGCTACAAGATTGGAGAGATTTGTCCGGGTTGCTTATTCCCCGAACAGAAGTTGACCGTCTGATAAATGATATTGAAACAGATGTTATATCTGATACGGCAGAAGTTAATTCTATTTTTGAGAAATTACATAGTGCATATTATTCATTGGAATGGACATGGGCTTGGAGTAAGATACAAGAATATTTCAAATTATCGTTGGATACAATTACAGCTAAAGATATAATAGAGATTATAGAACAGTGGAAAAAAGTAGTTGTAGACCTAGACAACATGATTTATGAAGATGCTAAAAAAGAATTTTCACTTACATCACGTATCAGTTTTGGAGTTGATGGAAATAGACAAATTCAAAAGAATGATTTTGAACAAGTTCGTGGAATCTTTGAGGAAAATGCTTTTGTTCAGGCTGTCGTGGAGCATATTGATCAGAAAACAAAATTAGGTGATAGCCTTATTGCCAAATTACAAAATTTGTAAATTAGTAGTCCTTAGGTTGAATAGAAGTATAATGTTGATTAGATTTGTATTTCGTCTATAGCAAACAAACACTTTGTTCCTTTAAAATTAAATATACTCAATTAAATATGACAAGTATTGTTAAATTGCCTGAAGACTTTATAAAACAGACTGATAGTATCAATATTTCTATTTATACAAGTCATATTTCTTTAAACCGGAGCAGAGTCGAATTCTCTCAGAACATGTTATGTTTATTAATGAAGGGTAAAAAGGAAATATCTCATACTAATTTTAATAAACAGATAGATGATTCTCAGTGCTTTTTATTACAGTCCGGAAAAACTGTGATGGTCGATAGAGCCAAGAATAATCAGTATCAGTCTATTTTATTATTTTTTTCTAACGATTTTCTTATTGAGTTTTGTTTGACAAATAAAATAAGTTTAAAAGGCAATATTTTGAAATATATCGCAGATATTTTCGTATTCAAAAAAGATAATTTTATACTCAATTATGCACATTCTTTATTGATAGTTGATAGTGAATACCTTAACAATGTAGAATTCAAGAAAATAAAATTGAACGAAATATTTAATTATCTGCTGCTGACTCAACCTGACCGTCTGATTAATTTTATATTTTCTTGTTTACAAAATAATGAGCAGACTTCTTTCAGAAAGATAATTGAACAGCATAAGTATATAAATATAACAATGAAAGAACTTTCTTTTTTATGCAATATGAGTATATCAACATTTAAAAGAAAATTTCAGGAAATATATTCCATTAGTCCCCAAAGATATTTTATTGACAGTAAAATGCAAAAAGCTTGTCGATTACTATTGAATCAGACAAGTGTGTCAGATATAAGTGAGGAGCTTGGATATAAAAACCTGCCTGCATTTAGTAGAGAATTTAAAAAACACTTTGGTGTTTCACCAAAAGATTATTTAAAGAAAAGTTAGGTTTCAATTTGAGTGATTGAGATAAATAATTGAACTTTGGGGATAACTATACATCCATTTTCTAAATTTACCTTTGTATTACATTAATAAAACAAAGAAAAATGATGAAAAGATCGATACTTATTCTTTTGATAATTTCCTGTAATTTGATATCAGCACAGAATTTTACACTGAAAAGTAATTCGCTGAAAGGACAAGCTGAAAATGATTTAATATTTAATGGTATGGGATGTGTAGGTGGCAATATATCCCCTCAGTTGTCATGGGAAGGCATTCCTGAAAATACTAAAAGTTTTGCGATTACTATTCACGATCCTGATGCTCCAACAGTAAGTGGATGGTGGCATTGGGTTGTATTCAATATTCCTTCAAATGTAACAGAATTAGTGGCGGATGCAGGTAATATAGAGAAAAATATAGCTCCTCAAGAAGCAATACAAAGTATAACTGATTTTGGAACCTATGGCTATGGTGGACCTTGTCCTCCTCAAGGAGATAGTCCACATCAATATATTATCACGGTTTATGCATTAGATATTGACAAGATAGAGTTGGATAAAGATGCTTCAGCTGCAATGGTTGCATTTTATTTACACCAGCATACAATTCAAAAAGCATCTTTGATATTTTACAGCAAGAGATAAGAAATGTGATCTATCGAATGATATTTATAAGAACAAAAGGAAGTTGTCTATATAGACAACTTCCTTTTTAACTAAGTGTTTTTATAGTATATAGCATTAGATATTATTATTCGTCTTCACTATAAGCTATTTCACCATGTTGTGAAATATCCAAACCTACAGATTCTTCATCTTTTGTTACTCTTAAACCAATGGTTTTATTTACTACAAAGAATATGATGAAGGTTAATACTGCACTATAAACGATGGTGATTCCGGTAGCTTCTATCTGTACCCATAGCTGATGCCAGTCACCATATAGAGCACCTTGCTGGCCACCCTCGCCTGTCACAGCCTGAGTTGCAAACACCCCGGTAAGGATTGACCCGATAATACCACCAACGCCGTGGACACCGAAAGCATCAAGCGAATCGTCATATTTTAATTTAGGTTTTACATAAGCTACCATGAAGAAACAGACTAATGCAGAAACACCGCCGATACCGAAAGCTCCTAATACATCAGCCGTTCCAGCAGCAGGTGTAATTGCCACTAATCCGGCTACAGCTCCCGTACAGAAGCCAACAATCGTTGGTTTTTTATAAAGTATCCATTCTAAAGCCATCCAGACAGTAGCAGCTACTGCTGTTGCCAAGTGTGTAACAAGAAATGCATTAGCAGCTAACCCATCAGCAGCAAGTCCACTACCGGCATTGAATCCGAACCATCCAAGCCATAACAAGGCAGTACCAATAAATACGAATGGTATATTGTGTGGTGTAACAGGATGTCCTTGTGTTCTATAACCTTTACGCCGGCCCAGCATGATTGCCATCACTAATGCCGATATACCGGCATTGATATGTACAACTGTTCCTCCGGCAAAGTCGATAGCATCTATTCCATTAGGACCTAACCATCCTCCGCCCCATACCCAGTGCGCCATAGGATTGTATACTAATATTGCCCAAAGAATTGAGAAAACAAGAAAACCTGAGAATTTGATCCTTTCAGCAAATGCACCAATAATAAGTGCCGGTGTGATAACAGCAAACATACATTGAAATAAAGCAAACAAAGCCTCGGGGATTCCTACACCATCTACATAAGTTTCGAGGGTGATTCCTTTTAAGAATACTTTATCAAATCCCCCTATGATGAAGCTTAAGGGATTCCCTGATTCCATAAAACTGGTTCCGAATACCCAACTATATCCGAACGAGATCCATAAAATACTGATTACTCCTGTCAGAATAAGGCATTGCATGATAATGCTCAATACATTCTTTTGACGTACCAAACCACCATAAAAAAGTGCAAGGCCGGGAATTGTCATCATTAGGACTAATATTGTTGCCACTATGATCCAAGCAGTATTTCCTGAATCTAACTCAGTCACTTCAGGTATAACTGTTGCCTCAACAGTTGTTACTATAGCTTCGGTTGTGGAGAGGCTATCTGGACTTGCTATAATAGAATCCTGAGCCATTACTATAGATGGTAATGCAAGAAATGCTAATAATAGCGCTATTATGTATTTATAAAAAAAACGTTTCATATTCAATGTATTTTTGATATCTAACTAATCTTTATTTTACTGACATGATGAGACAGCTTCTATTTTTCTGGTTCTTTATCATATAATGATTCATCTCCATGATCACCAGTGCGAATCCTGATGGATTGTTCTATGCTCGATACAAAAATGCGTCCATCTCCACTTTCTCCTGTGTATGCAGCTTTTAGAATTGCCTCTATTGATTTTTCTACATTGATATTCCTTACCACGAAAGAAATAAAAATACGGTCTATTGCATTTACATCATAGGCAATCCCTCTGAATATAAGTCCCTGACGTGCACTTCCCTGACCTTTTACATCCCACCATGACAGAAATTCTATATCTGCTTCATGCAGAGCTTTGCGTACTTCGTTGAATTTAGATTTACGAATGATAGCTTCAATTTTTTTCATCTTGTTTAATATTATAGTTGTGACAATTTTTATTTGATAGATACTCCTAATACGAAATGGATATCCTCGTGAGCTGGATTTGCAATTATACTTCCCCATATCGGGAATGATATTGAATCTGACACTCTTATATTTTTTGATGAGTTGATTTGGATAGATGTGAATTTGAATCCATCAGTATTGTATACAGTACTTGTCCAAGGAGTAAAACCTGTTGAAATACCCATATCTAATCCTCCAATTGTGAATGGATAGCCTAATTCGATATAGGTGGAATAAGAGTTCTTACCATCTGTTTTTTTATTTCCTTTGCCTAATACAAATGTATTCCATGAAATGCTGAGGGGAAACGAGTTGCCTAAAGTATAAGATATTGCAGTCTCTAAATAATGACCGTTATAGCTATCATCGGGGTAACTTAGATATCGGAATGCACCTTCACCATCCCACCAATAGTCTGTAACCGCTACTTTTATTCCACTATTTTCGTATGAAGCCGTAAAGTCCACTTCTTTAGCTCCGGCACTAGCTATATCTGTTGATGCCCATGATCCTAATGAAAAATTCTTATATCCGATATTTAATGATGGTTGTATGCTTGCCCCTGCTTGTTTTATGCCTCTCCAAACATATGAACTGACAAAATCACCTCCAAAGCTGGCACTTATTTTTTCTTGCGCACGAGATGTGTTTATACACAGTATTGATAATGTGATAATTCCTGTAATTATCTTACTCTTAAGGCTTACTCTCTTCATAATGCAAATGTTTATTGATGTTAATAATCAGTTTCTATTTGTATTATGATATTAGATATGATACTATGGTTTTATTTTGATCTTATTTAATGCAAAAATATGTCAAAATATTTTTATTTGCAAAATAAAATATCTAATTGTTTTAAAATAAAAATATTTAATAACATTGTGACCTGAATTTGATTGGTTTGTCTGTCAAAATGATTTTAATATTGATGTTGTAACAGATGAGAGTATAATAAAAAAAGCAGCTATTTAAAGATAGCTGCTTGTAAGAGTTATTGTAATTTTAACTGATTATTTATAGAGTAAAAAAATACAAGGTTTTTTACTCATATCCGGTAGAGTCTTAGTCCATTGTTTTATTGTTTTAGTCTTAATGTACTCATCTTCACAAGTGATATTCAATGCTATACAGAGCTTTGTTGTCTGATTGCAGTTCTTTATTAGGTCTTCAACCAATTTCTGGTTTCGGTATGGTGTTTCTATGAAAATTTGAGTTTGATCTTCGTGATAAACACGTTGTTCTATTTGTTTTATCTTTCTGATTCGTTCCGAACCATCTACAGGCAGATACCCAAGGAAGGCAAAACTTTGTCCATTAAATCCCGAAGCCATAAGTGATAGAAGAATGGAGGAAGGGCCAACGAGAGGTACAATGCTATAATCTTTTCGTTGTGCAATTGCTACGATGTCACTCCCCGGATCTGCAATAGCGGGACATCCGGCCTCAGATATAATGCCAATATGGAATCCATTGGTTATTGGCAATAAGTAATTTTCGATCTGTTCCAGATTCGTGTGCTTATTCAGTTCAAAAAAAGTGAGTTCATCAATATTGATATTGGTATCTACCTTTTTGAGGAAACGGCGGGCTGTGCGTATATTTTCTACTATGAAGTATTTTATTTGTAGAATGATTTCTTTGTTATAAGATGGTACTACTTGCTCTATAGCAGTTTCCCCTAGGGTAACAGGAATAAGATATAATGATGGTTGCATATTTTATTTCAATAAGTCGTTTCTTTCAAACAGGTAATAGGTCTTAAAATTATCTTCTAAGAAAGTATCTATGAGAGTATAGTTATTAATAAGTGGTGCATAATCTTTAAAATAGTCATAGTCGAAAGAATAATCAGTCAAAACCACAAAATCAACTTCTTTATTCTCTATATATTTTGACTGTTCGTCACGCATTTCCGGATAGAAATCGGAGCTCAGATTCGGAGCTGCAAAGTATTTGATATTTGGTGTAATATCTGCATAAGTAAATATTCCGACCGCAGTATTTAGCCCAAGTACAACAAGAGTCGGGTTTGCTTTTTCTGCTAGTATTTTTTTTCTGAATTGAGTTTCTACATTTACGACTTCTTTTCGTCTGAAAAGTTCTTCTGTATCCAGACCGAAGTAATTTTTATATTGTATTCCAATCCCGATACCTATAAGGCAGAAAAACAGGCAGATCGGAATTGCATATTTGATTTCTATATATTTTCGTAGATAGTTCCCTATTACAATCAATCCCGGTATTGTAAAAATATAATATGGTACGGAATAATAATGAAAATACTTTGCCATGAATATCATTATATATAAGGCAATAAATGAGAGTATAAGGCTGATACCTCCAATCCTGTTTTTTATAAATCTGATCGGGAAATAAATTGCTCCGATGAGGATTATAATAAACTCAATAGTATCGAACCGGAGACGTTGGTAAAAACGAATTGCGAGATACCCCATCGCTTCACTCATTGTATTCAATCCGGAGTATTTACTATTTAATGTTATATAAATTTCATATCCCTCTTTTAAGGCATTGTTAAACAATAAGTATAAGCATATTGGCAAAACAATAATTAGTAGTCCGACAATATATGCAATTATATTTTTCCACAGATTCTGGTATTCTTTGTTTCGTAAGATGGTAATTAATATAGCTATCAGTGGAAAGAACCAGAATACCAGTAGGTTTAGTTTGGTCATAAGTACAATTCCACACATAATGCCGTGTATGAGCATATGATATGGGTTGTGCTGAGCATTGTTCTTTTCTTTGAAATATAAGACGAAATAGTATAGACTAACAGCAGCTAAAAGAGCGATTAATTCATCGGCAGAACCTCCACTCATCGTATGTGATAAGGATAGAACAGGAAAGGCTAGTGCCACAAGAAATGAATATATCTGATTCAAAAACAATCTCGCTGTACGGTATGCAGCAAATACAGCTGCTACCCAGAATAGTGAAAACAGTAGATATACACCAAAAAATGATGTATTCGATATTAAATATCCGAACCCATATAGAAAAAAGATAAAAGGACCTTTGTGATCAAATATTTCAGTATATAATGTCCTGCCGTTTAATATACCTTTGCCAATATTGAAATAGAGATTCAGATCAGACCACTCATTCGAAGGGTATAGAGGCGACAGTTTTGTTGTGAAAAACAATAACACAAACGTATAAAGAAATAGCATAATAAAAATATATCTGTCACTTATTGAGTCTTGCTTCATTTGATGGCTTTTATTGATATATTGATAATAAGACTCAAAGGTAGATAAAAAATAAGTTTGAGATAAAGCATTTAATTAAAATTCATAAGTTATAATTTTTCTACATTTGTACTTGAAAAATATTTGTAAGTACATGCATCTACCTATAGAGTTTATTGAACGGACTAAATCTTTATTGAATAAAGAATGGGATTCTTTTGTTGAATCATTGAATGATACCCCTCCGACAAGCATTCGATTGAACAGCACAAAAGCTCAAAACTTTGTTTTGGATAGCGATTCTGTTCTGTGGTGCCGGAATGGCTATTATTTAGATCAACGTCCTCAATTCACTTTCGATCCTTTATTTCATGCTGGTTGCTACTATGTTCAGGAAGCCTCTTCTATGTTTATAGAACAAGCATTAGAACAGTATGTTGACAAAGATGCCTGTTTTCTTGATCTATGTGCTGCTCCCGGTGGTAAATCTACTTTAATTGCTGATTGGTTATCAGGCAAAGGGTTATTAGTTTCTAATGAAGTAATAAAGTCGAGAGCTAATATTTTAGCAGAAAATATAACAAAATGTGGTTATTCTAATGTAATCGTAACAAGCAATGATCCCGCCCAAATAGGAGAGGTAAAACATTTTTTTGATGCAATTTTGGTCGATGCTCCATGTTCAGGAGAAGGCATGTTCCGTAAAGATACCAGAGCTATTGAAGAATGGTCGGTTGCCAATGTCCAGTTATGTAAAGAAAGGCAACAACGCATATTAGCAGATGTGTGGAATGCTTTGAAACCCGGAGGCTTCTTATTGTATAGTACTTGTACATACAATAGAGAAGAAAATGAAGAAAATGTGCAATGGATTACAGAAAATCTAGGTGCGGATATTTTATCAATTGATATAAATAAGGAGTGGGGGATAGCCCCATCTTATACAGATACTTTGTCTGCTTATCATTTCTTTCCTCACAAAACGAAAGGTGAAGGCTTTTTCTTCGCTCTTCTTCGTAAACATGAAAATGAAGAATGTCGGACTATTTCTAAGCCGAGGGACAAAAATGGGAGGAAGAATACAAAGCAAATAGTATCGGATGATATCAAAAATTATCTGAGGAATGAAGATAATTTTATCTATTCGCTCGAAAATGATGTGGTGTCAGCTTTTCCTGATTGCTTAAAGAATGAACTGGCAATAATAACTGCAAATCTCAATATTGTGTATTCGGGAGTCTGCATCGGGACACAAAAAGGAAAGGATTTTATTCCCGATCAGTCACTTGCTTTAAGTAATGATTTTAATAAAGATATGTTTCCTGTTGCTGAACTGGATTGGAAAACTGCGATATCTTATCTGAAAAAGGAAGTACTGGATTTGTCAGAAATGCCACGGGGATATATCCTACTAGTTTATAGGGATATCCCTCTTGGTTTTGTCAAAAATATAGGGAATAGAGCAAATAACCTTTATCCTCAGGAATGGCGAATCCGCTCGAATAATATCCCTGTGGATGAGGTGCAAATATTATGATTTTAGTAAACCCAATATTCTGCCTATTTTGCAAAATCCTCGAAAACAGATTGAGAAAAAGCGATTGGATAATATTATATCTGTAACATACGAGTTTTGTTCCAAGTAGTACAGTCTTTCCAGTTTTTTAGCTGTTTCTATTGGTAATACTTCTTCTGCTGTCAGTTTTCGTTCTTCGTGAATTATTTTCCCTCCAATCTGTGAACTCAATCCCTCTAAGTCATAAACAACTACATCTACATCGCGATACAACACCGACTCGTGATGGATACCTATTGCTATAAAAAATAGACGCCAATCGGAAGTTATACGAAGTTTCTCGTTGTATAATTCGTACTTTGTGAAATTATCTTTTTTGATAAAGAAAGCTTGATGACAGAGGTCACCTGAATAGATATCATAAAGAGAAAAAGCCCAGTCCCTGTTTTTATAAGGTTGTTCTTCTCTAACGATGTCTCCTTTCTTGGTCAGGAAATTGCCGCATATAAAACTTTCGTTAGGATTTCCTTCGAATATTTGTTGCAGTACATTTTCAGAGGTATAAGTATCTCCAGCATTCAGAAAGTGGCAGTATTCACCCTTTGCCTGTCGGATGCCCTTATTCATAGCGTTGTAGATTCCCTTGTCCTTTTCGCTTATCCAATAAGAGATTTTTGTCTCATTTGCTTTAATAATATCTACACTACCATCATCTGACATACCATCTATGACAATAAATTCATAATCGGTATATGTTTGATTCAGGACACTGTCTATTGTCTTTTGAAGACCGACTTTGTCATTTAAGTTGATTGTGATAATGGATAGCTTCATCTGTTATATTCTCGAATTCTTGATTAAAAAAGGAGCGATTGGACTTAGTAACTGGTAGAATTTGAGCTTGACAATAGCCCTTCGTAAATTATATTCTTTTGCAAATCCTATCTGATTGTTGAATATTTTTTGTATTCTTTTGTTAATTAATTTCTTATACCTACCTGCCGAGTACCTATCAAATTCGTAAAGAAGATATATAACCCATGCTGCTTGGTTGAACGGAGTGAGGCTCCTGGATGATATGCCGCCAATATGGCGACGATATACACTCATATTATCAGACAAATAGCCAATCTTACCTTTATCAGACATAAGGAGTTGGAGTGCAAAATCACCATTTTTTACTTTTACAAACCAATCAGGTATGTTGAATGCATCTTTTCGGAACATAACTGATGCTGTCATTATGCCCCAGTTTTCGGCAAGTATATCGTCTATGGTAAGTGTATCTTTATTGAGTGTCATCGATTCAAAAATACCATCCGTTAATATGTCCGATGCATGGGCACACATTGTATAGGTGGGATTAGTTTCCAGAAAATCGACTTGTTTTTGTAATTTATGTTTATCAGTCCAATAATCGTCACCTTCGCAAAGAGCAATGTATTTTCCTTTACAGCATTTATAGGTATTGATGAAGTTTGGCTGAGGTCCTACATTTTTATCTTGGAAATTGAGTTTGATAATATCAGGATACTTTTGTTGGTATAACAAACATATTTCTCTGGTTTTATCAGGTCCACAATCTTCACCAATAACAAGTTCAAAAGCAAAATTCGTTTCTTGCATCACAATACTTTCTATTGCCTGAGCAATAAACTCCTCATGTGCATAAGTAACCATCAATACTGATACAACACATTCTTTCATCACTTTGATTCAATATTAGGTATGAATGTACTAAGCTCGAATGTGGCATTTTCAATGACAACTTTATTATTTACGATTTTAATCCGCCCCTGTACCAACCAATCAATTATTTGACTAATCATCGGGAGTTGTAAATTTAAGACAGAATCATAATCCTTAAATTTTTTTGAAGGTATAATACTTTGCATAATAATAGGCCCTGCATCTAGCTCTTCATCTATAAAGTGTGCTGTGTTACCAAGGAGTAGAGCGTTGGCAGCTAAAGCCTGATCGATGGCTCTTATGCCTTTATAACTTGGTAACAGAGATGGATGAAAGTTGATCAAATTGTATTGATATTTCTTTAATAAATCTCCGCATAATATTCGACCACCAAAGACAAAACAATAGGAAGAATTTGTGCTGTTTAATAAATCCAAAAGTCTATCAGAGATATATCTATTCTGTTCTTTTCCTATTAAGTTTAATTCTTTGTACGAACATTCGAAATAAGGTATATTATGACTGTTACATAATGCCTCTAGCTCTTTATTGTTTTTATTATCTATTAGAACAAAACCAATTTGACTATTTTTCTTTTTTTGAAATAGCTCCGATTCCAGAAATAATTTTAATCTAGTACCATTTCCTGATACATAAAATCCATATTTCATATTAGTTTATAATTATCTAACATTTTATTTATTTCTTCCGGCGAATTAAACATCATCACATCAATGATAGATAGTCCGGCTTCGAAAGTTTCTCGATTCTGGTCATATGGTTCTAAATTCATTTGCTGGAATTGTATATTCAATCCGGCTTTTTCATATTTAGTTTTGTCAAAAAAAGAAGTTCCACCAATAGGATTCCAGTATTCTGTAGTTCCATCTACTGCTTTGCAGATATTTAGTGCCCATTCGTCAGGTGCATTAACAGGTTCTATTTCGAGGTGCATATCTGAAAAAATATCCATTTGGGTATTGATTCCCAAATATTCACACACTTTTAGTAACGAAGTATGATTGAAAGATACAATATCATCATACTCCTTACTGAATATTTCATTCAATACCTTCAGGGTTGCAAAGTAATAAGGCGACTTTTTTTTATAATGCTGAATTTGCGCTAATATTTTGCCTTTCCAGTCAGTGGTATTGTTTATTTTAATATCCTTTATTAAAGTAGCTTGATCATGTTTTACAAGTGGTGCCTGAATATATTGCCAACCTTCATTCTGTTTCAGGGTTCTATTTCTTTCTATCCATCCATGTCTGATAAACTGAACCGGATCGAATAAAATAAACCGATCAGTGTGCTTTATCAGGCTGAAATACCCAATGTATGGGAAGAAATAAGGCTGCATTATTCCTAGTCTCATGGGCTTACTGTATATTTTTGATAGTATTACAAATCCGTTCTACATCACTTAATTCCAATTCGGGATATATTGGCAGGCAAATAACTTCTTTTGCTACTTTGGTGGCAACGGGTAAGTTATCTGCTTTAGCAGATGGAAGCCCTTTGTAAGTCGGGAAGTCACTTATTAAAGGATAAAAATATCTTCGTCCTATAATATCATTTTCTTGCAGTTTGTAGTACAACTCATCTCTACCAATACCATACGCTAATGTATTTACTAATATGGGGAAATAAGCATAAGTGTGATCTACATTTTCAATCTCACTGATAGTTGTAATCCCTTTTGTATCTTTCAGAAGTTGACAATAGAGATTATATATTTCTTTTCGTTTAGCAATATAGGCATCTACATATTTCAGTTGGAGAGAACCATAGGCAGCTTGTACCTCATTCATTTTTGCATTGATGCCGGGTTCGATAACTGTAACCTCATCTCTGAAGCCAAAGTTTTTAAGTAGATCAATACGTTGTTTCGTTTTTTCATCTTGGCATATAATTGCCCCACCTTCTATGGTATTATATACCTTAGTTGCATGGAAGCTGAGAATAGACAAGTCTCCCCAGTTTAAGACAGATTGCCCATCTTTTTTTACACCGAAAGCATGTGCGGCATCATAAATGATGCGTAGACCGTATATGTCGGCAATACGTTGTATTTCTTCTACATCACAAGGATTTCCGTATACATGTACAGGCATTATTGCTGTGGTCTGTGGAGTAATGGCAGCTTCTATTTTTTTAGGATCGAGATTGAAGTGTTTGTCATCAACATCGACAAATACAGGCTTAATATTATTCCACCATAGAGAGTGGGTTGTTGCAACAAAACTATATGGAGTTGTTATTACTTCACCTGTTATCCGTAGGGCTTGTAACGCAGTTATTAACGCCAACGTTCCGTTAGAGAATACAGATATATGCTTAACTCCCAGATAATCGGCTAATTCTTTTTCGAACTGTTGATGAAACGGTCCATTATTTGTCAACCATTTATTATCCCATATTTTTTCTAGATAGGGAATAAACTCCTCCAAAGGGGGAAGAGCCGGCTGAGTAACATATATTTTCTTGTTCATAATTTTATCCTCTTATTTTTCTATATATTTTTCTGATACTTTCAGGAGTAATACTTTTTATTCGTCCTCTGAAAGATTTATCTCCATACAACCCTATATTAATTCTTTTGGTATGTTGGGCAAATTCGTCAGTATATTTATAATCTAATATTTTATCATATATCTTCATGGCTTCAAGGAGTGTTTCTCCTTGCTCTTTTTCATTCATCCGCGACCATTGCCCATTGTCATGGATTCGATAAAGCGAAGTTACTTCTTTTTGGTATGCCAAAGGTCCGTATTGCCCCATAATCATACCTAAAAGCCAATCAGCAAATTCAATATTAAATAATTCAGGTGCTAATTTTTTTATTAATCCGGTTCTGAATACACAGCATGATAAATTTCCTATACGGTTGCCTAGGGCAAGCTGTGCTGTTGTTATAGTTTCAAAATCTTTGGCATTGTTCCAATCAAAAATTTCAGTTCTGTCCTGATCCTGAAAAAAACGGATATGTCGGTTGAAACTTACGGAATAATCCGGATGATTCTCTAAAAAATCAACATGATGTTTTATGTGTAGTGGACTTGTCCAATAATCGTCTCCTTCCATGATTGCAATGTATTTACCATCGCAGGCATCAAAAGCCCTTTTATAGTTTTTCACAAAGCCAATATTTTTTTCTTTCGGCAAAAATGTAATTTTAAAAGGACTTTTGTCTGTATATTGTTTTATCTTGGCTAAGGTATCATCAGTTGAATTATCGTCAGCAATAATGAGCTCAACATCATGTGGAATTTCTTGCATCATTATACTGTCCATTGCTTGGCATATATAATTTGCATGATTATATGTAATGACTATGATATTGATTTTCATTTCAACCAAGTTTTTTTAATATTTTATTAATCAGTCTGAAGGGATATGTGATAACCTTGCCAATTTTATATTCCCATGAATTTTGTAGTGTCTTTACTTCTTTTTTATAATAATCTGCTTCGATATGATCCCGCATCGGATTGAAATACTCTAAAAACAAAGGTATATGATTCTTGAATATTTGAAGTAAAAGTCTCTCATTTTTATCATGATCTATCAGCGTCGATCGTGATATATCTTTGATACGATAAAAGAAATGAAAATCATTTAATTTCACAACTTTATCTCCTTTCTGAAGAAATGATAGCCAAAAATCCCAATCTTCTAATCCCTCTACCATATTGGTATTATAACCTTCCGTTTTCAGAAAGTCTGATTTTCTGAATATTGCCGAACAAGGAATCTGATTTTCTATAAATAAATTTTCGTATAAGAAATCGGGTGGAACTATTTCCTGATTTTTTGCTCCAAACAATAATGAATTACTATACACTAATTTTGTTTCGGGACTATTTCTGAAAATGGTAATAGCCTCACTTATATATTTGTTTCCGATACGGTCATCGCCATCTAATGGTAAAATAAATTCACCTGATGCTTTTTTTATGCCATAATTGCGAGTATCAGATACTCCACCATTTGCTTTAGCAAAGTATTTAAAACGCTTATCCCTCTCTGTCCAATACGAAGCTATTTCTTCCGTATCATCCGTCGATCCATCATTGATCATGAGGCATTCCCATTCTGTAAATTCTTGATCAAGAACAGACTGTAATGCTTCGTCAAGATACTTTGCTTGATTATAGCAAGGAACAATTATGGATATAATAGGTTGCATAACTATCTCTTTATCTTAGTTTATTTGATTGTCAGAACTTGTTTCCGGCTTATTTAAAGCAGCCTCAACACTATCTTTATTTTCTCTTTTCCATGTGCTTATGTCCGATGCTGTTTTGAAATAATATATTTGTTCATCTGTCAAATTATTGGGGTCAATATAAAATCCACCATGCTTGGCTATGAAATCACCTGCAACCCTAATCCCATCATAAAAAGTAGGATAATAGAATTTATATTGAGGGGGATAAATCGCGAAAGTTGTATCTATAGCAGCATCATATACATTCTCTTCGATCGGTTTTTCCCAATATGTCATTTCCCAGTCAATAGCTCCTTTTTTGAGAGGGAACGTATCCGGAATATCATCTATGCGAAGGGCAAAGCCTACTTTAGTAGTTTCTTTATGATTGTCCAGTATGGACATTAATCGGTTTAAGTAATTATGAGGAAGCCTATTGTTCGGTATGATATCAGAATCTGTTACAATATAATATCCTTTCGAAAATTCATTGTATAGCTTCTCATTTTGCCAAAATACAAGATGCCCGTAATTTTTGTCCATAATACGGACAGTGACCCTATCCTTCATCTTTTCATAATAGTCTAAAAGTGGGGGATAGGTAGACATATTATCTACAATGACTATATTTTTATGATTGCGTTCTATCAGAAAATCAACTAATTCTTTCAAATCGGCTAATCGGTTATAGCTTATTATTAAGATCGGTATAGTTGTCGGGTCTTTTCGCTGTTGACGTACAGTCTTATTTGTCAGCCTTATTATAGAATTCATTCGCCGCCTATAAATAAGTTGCTTCCAGAAAGAAGGTCGTACGGCCTGATTACATATTTTATAAATACGTCTGAGTAAGACAAATATGCTTTTGTTATAAAAGTTTCTGTATTTATAATAATTGTATAGAATCTCGTGTGTTTCAGCCGAAAGGGTGTCTTTGTACACTTTTTCGGCTTCATCCCTTCTTACTATATCATTTTCTGGATTAGAACTGATACCATCCATCGCAAACGATGAGATGACAAGGGGTATATGTTTTGTAGATACACGGCCAAATAAGATCAGTTTATAGAAAAACGCCCAATCGGAAATAATTTTAAGATCTTCGCGATACAAACCGTATTTTTCAAAAAGGCTTTTTCTAATAAAGCTTGATGGATGCGATATAGTATCAGCTAGCATATGTTCAACGCTTACTGTTTCCGGCATATGTTGAATTACTTTATCTCCATTCGGATAAACCAATTCTAAATCGCCATAGATCCAATCTGCATGCGTAGGTTTTGAAAATACCTCTTCCAGAATAGTATTATGATAAAGTATGTCGCCACTATTTATAAAAATCAAGTATTCTCCCTTAGCTTGTTTGATTCCCTTATTCATGGCATTATATATGCCTTTGTCGGGTTCGCTAACCCAATAATTTATCTTGTCGGCATACTGTTTTATTATATCTACACTACCGTCTGTCGATGCTCCGTCTACGACTATATATTCAAAGTCTGCAAAACTTTGCGAAACAATACTTTTTATTGTTTTTTCGAGCCCTGACACATTATTGTAGTTAATTGTTATGACTGATAGCTTCATTTATTTAGTATTTGTCGATACAAATCAATATATTCTTGTGCCTTATCATCAATATTAAATCGTGATACAGCATCTTTTCTGATAACTTCCCTATCAAAAGATTGTGCCAATGCTTTTTCAATTCCGTCGAAAAGACTCTCAGCAGTAAAATCTTCTGTTAAGACACCATTTATTCCGTCCTTTATAATATCTCTACTTCCTCCGTTCGGGAATGATATTACTGGTGTTCCACACGCGATGGATTCGAGCGTTACTTGTCCGAATGTTTCTTCGAGTGAAGTCATCAAGAAGAAATCTACAGCAGAATAGAGGGTTGCTAATAGTCTTTCGTCATGTACGCCTCCTAGAGCCTGGACTCTATCATCTTCTAAAGAGTCATTATCACCAAAACAGCAAAAATGGACATCGTCTCTATTCCATTTTTTGAGAACATCTAAAAGGAGCATTATCCCTTTTCGGGGATATTTGACTGTTCCTCCACCAACCAGAATGACTGTTTTGTCGGTTGGGATCTGCCACAGATAGCGGCTATATGCTTTGTCATAGGGTTTGAATACATTCAAGTCAACCCCATTGTGGATAACCTTTGTCGGGTATTTCTTTAATAAACTGCTTTCCTGCGCTTTTTGTTCTGCCCATCTGGATATGGGAACCAGATGTAAATCCTGATTTTGAAGTGCTTTTTCTCTTATTTTATAATTTTCGGAAAGATATTTCTTAAAAGATTCGAATGGAAACCCTGTTTCATAATGGTTGCCTCCGCCACATGCATATAGATCGGACATTCTCCATACAAGTGGTTTTTTATTTTTTGTAAAAAAACTAGGTTCGTCAACAAATTCCGTAATCCAATTTAATTGTATCAGATCAGCTTCTTTATATAGAGGATGTTCTGTAATATCATAAATCGTATTTGGAAAAGAGAATTCTATGGTATGAGGAGGTAAGCTTTGATAAAGCTTTCTCATTTTCCGTTTATATAGATATAATTTTATTCTTTTCTGTATACTGTGAAAGATAGAACGAGTGTTTTCCCAATAATTGAATTGATAAACTTCATGATCATGACCCCTTTTATGAAGTACCAATACCTTCGAATCAATATTTGCATCGAGCAATGCTTTATGGATTCTTATACAGGCCGTAGCTGCTCCACCTCTGTCTGATGTATTTATATGAAGTATTTTCATCTTATAATTATTGTTCGCAAAAAGGATGAATATTAGTGATAATAAATTTACTAATCAATAATATTCTTAAATGTATCGATTGTCAGTTTTTGATCAAAAAAAGATTTATTTCTGATAATCTTATCAATATCCCAGTCCCACCATCGTAGCTCGGTCAGCAGTTCTACTACCTCGTCCGAAAAACGATACCGTATAACTTTAGCCGGATTACCTCCAACTATAGCATAAGGGGGCACATCCTTAGTTACTGTACTATTTGCAGCGATGACGGCTCCATTACCAATTGTAACACCTGATAGAATAACAGATTGTGCACCTATCCAAACATCATTTTCAATAGTTATAGCTCCCTTACTTACAGAATCGGAATGGATTCCTTCTTTGAAAATATGTTTCTTTATATAATATGTTGTAACACGATCTATATCATGATTGTTCTCCTGGATTGTTACACCTCTGGCAATAGAACAAAAATTTCCGATTGTTACAGGATTCAGTATTGATTGTATTTCGGTGCCTATACCATTGATAGATGTATATCTACCTATTTGTACAAGGCAATCAGATAATATTGTTGTCTTATGTATCATCGAATATTCACCGATGATAACTTTTCCATATATCTGGCTTTCTATGATCTGTACATTATTACCAATATATTCAGGATATTGTATATAATAATTTTTGTCAGAAACTGTCTTATCTATTTTAGATATTTGGATTCCGAAAATATTAAATGCTTTATGTATTAATCTTTTTATACCCATCAGTCATATAACTGTTTTAAAGCTGTTTCTGTATCAATATCAAGTATATTGCTTTCATTAAAGAAATGTGGATCATTTAGCAATGAAACTAAATCTTCTTTACTTTGTATATAGCCAAATATTTTTGCATCTATTTGACTTTTATATGTATCATAGCCATCTCGTCCGAATATTATATTTTTTACACCTAGCATATATGCTTCAAGTGCAGTTCCGGAGAATGAGGTAAGATTATATTCTACTTTAGTCAGCAGATCGTATAAAGGTAATGAATTCGCAATCTCGCACTCTATTTTATCCGGAAATTTTTCTTTCAAGGCAATCAATTTTTCCTTATCATCCGGATAACGAGGGTGCAGCCTGATGTACCAGACGTAATCATTGTTTTCGACAATGAAATCTTCAATATATTCTGGTATCCACTCCCCTTGTAAACAAATAAGAATTTTATTTTTTTTCTTATCAGATGCGGTAGGAGGTATATTTTTTAACTTATCGAGTATATATAGGTTACCTCCCACTATCATTTGAGGAGTATATTTGTAGCCTGTAAAATCTTCTTTATATATATTTTTACTACTCGTATCCCATGCCCAGAACTTTGATGGAAAGAATTCAGCATATTGATCTATTTCCTGCCATTTTGAATAAGCAAAATGACTTGCTGCAATAACACTATGTTGATACTCCACAATCGGAATATTTAACTTATTTGCAGCCCTGCTAAGTGCCAGATGATTATTCTCATAATAATTGTACATCCAAATAAGCTTTGGTTGTATTGTTTGCAAAAGATCTATATATGCTGAATAATATATTTCGTTATAGACAATATTTTCGAATACAGCTGAACTTATTACTTTTGAGTAGGAACTCATTTTGTTTTCCAAGAAAGAAAAGACCAGATCCGAATTGTATCTGGCTTTGTCCATCTCTATGGAAAAAGATTTTTTCAATCGACTGCGAACGGAATAATAGGCGCATAAAGCGGAATAAAACTCACTTAGTGTTCCTTTTTCATCTATATCTGTCTCGAGAAGTAAACTATCTTCCGAAATCTGATCTAGTAATTTTCTAAAAGGATCTATATATATATTTATTCCTTGACTATTGTTTTGGGAGTGCCATGATACCAATAAAGTCTTATCCTTTAATGGTGAATCCCATTTTTTTTTAAGACGTTGGCAGATTATCCAATATTTAGTTAATCTAAATAGATCACTTATGTGTCTTGCTGCAAAAACAGGAGTTCCTGAGTGATTGACATAATCTTCCTCTTTTATTTTTCCTATGTATAATATATGAAGAAAATAACCAACTTGATTTTTTATGATTGGCCATGAGTTAAATTGCCAATTACTCTTTATTTGAGAAAAAACAGATTGATGTAGTTCCTCTATAAGAGTTACATAATCATGTCGTCTCTTAAATTTCATTCAGTATATATTCAATAAACTCTCTGACAGCACCTTCTCCACCTTTAGTGTTAAGTATTTTTATATTGGGAATTGATTTTATAGTTGCTACAGCATCTGCCGGACATGCAGCTAAACCCACATTCGATAGCAGATCAAAGCAATTAACATCATCGCCGATATAAGCAACTTCTTTCAGAGTAAGTCCTTCTTTTTCACAAATTTCTTTAGCGGCACTTAATTTCCCTCCATCACGTTTTCCTTGATATAGAAAATCTACTTTTAGTTTTTTCGCTCGATTTTCAACAATTTTGGTATTTTCGGATGTAATTATTCCCGTTTTGATACCATTTTTCATCAGTATTTGCAGACCCATACCGTCGTGCGTATTGAATTTTTTCAATTCATCCCCACTTTCACTATAATACATTCCTGCATCAGTAAGTACACCATCTACGTCGGTCAAGAATAATTTAATATCTTTTGCTTTGCTTTTACTCTTTAGAATATGTTTTTGCATCAAATGTTCGGCAATCGTCCAATCATCAGGCTCATCTATCTCAAGGGCAGTGTATTCGGGCATTTCGTATATGGCGATTTTCCCCGACAATCTGTTGCCCGATGCAATAATATTGCTAACACGATTGATATAGAATGCTCCGTTTTCCATTAGTTCGCCTTCAAAATCTTGTCGGCGCGGACGATTCTTATAATCGTAATTTTTAGATGATCCATCCTTATTCCATAGAAATCGTTTGAATCTAACACAACTAAGTAATGAGTCAGACTGTGTATCGACTAAGGTTTCTATTCCTTTTTCAAAATCAGAGGCCTGAGTCAATGGTGATGTTGCCTGAACCAGCATAAAATAGTCATCACCAGCTAATGTACTTTGTTTTATATACTCTAGCATAACACTTTCTGTACTAGCTGTATCAGATGCATTTTGGGCTGATCTCCGATAGATCTCTACTTTATTATAATTGCGATTTTGTATTGTTTCTTCTATTTCATTAGAATCTGTAGCAACAATTATTTTATCTACTTTCGAACACAACTCTAATGCTTCTATATTCCAACAAACAAGAGGCTTACCACAAAATGATTTTATGTTTTTAAGAGGAATTGATTTACTTCCGCCTCTTACAGGAATAAATGCGATAATTGACATAATTTATTCTTTTATATCGTCAATTTTATAGATTCGTATAATGAAATAACCTTTCAAAAGGGTATTTTACCATTTAATTTGATTCTTCTTTAGCTTGTTCCGTTGAACCGTTTCAATGTCTAATATCGGATCTTTTTTATAAGTCAGCGCTTTATAGACTGCATTACAGTCACGGACTAATTTTCTTAAACCGTCTGGTTCTAATGAAGCCGCATGATCCGTACCCTTCCATGTCCGGTCTAATGTAAAGTGCCGTTCAACCCATTCCGCACCAAGTGCTACGGCTGCCGAATCTACAGCTATGCCAAGATGGTGTCCCGAAAAACCAATTGATTTCACCCTGTTGCCAAATGTATTTTTCAGACGAGTGATTTCTAGTAAAGAGATATCCTCAAAGGGTACCGGGTAGCCCGATGTACAACTATATAGTACTAAATCTTTCGCTCTGTTATGCGACTCGAACAATTGTACTATTTTTTCTTCTTCTTCATGGGTTGTCATCCCGAACGATAGATGTATTTCACCATCAAAATGGTTACATAAATACTCTAGCAATTCTTTATTTAGATTACAAGCTGAAGGAACTTTAATCAATTTCGGATGAAGGGTAATTATTTCTTTGGCAGATGTTATATCCCATACCGATGTTGAATATATTACACCATATTCCTCACACCATTGTTTTAATTGTTTATGTTGTTCCAGATTTAATTCTAAAAACTCCCGATGTTCACCATACGTATTTCCATATGCATTAGATGGATTTGGGTGTGGTGTATTATATTCTTCTTCTGTGAGAAGCTCTTTATTGCATCTTTTTTGAAATTTCACAACATCTGCTTTACAAAAAGAAGCAGCTACCATAATCATTTCTTTAGCTATATCCATATCACCTTTATGGTTACAGCCTATTTCTGCTATTATCTGAGGTTTATTCATATTATAGTTTTATTATTCCAATTAATATTTGACCGGATGATGCCCCCTCTGGTAAAACTCTTGGCTGCACCATCTGTTTCTATATTTTCTAGTTCGAATATCAAACAGTCATCAAAATTTTGATAAGAGCCGACTCCTGCTCTACCACAATTTAACCCTATCGAATAATTTCCCATTGTAAGGAAATCGGGTAATTCAAATACAGTCTCATATTTGCCCTTTTTTCTTCCACGCAATAGTTCAGGACAATTATCTACATCCCATGTACGAAAAAGAAGAATGCCTTCTTTGTATAAAGTAAAAGATATATTGGAACCTGTCAGATTATCTTCATGAACTGTATATTTAACTCTAATTTTAAGTTTATCATTAATATCGAATATTGAATCTGAACTTTTATCATCAGAAAAAACTTCGATGGAGTTTAATTCGAGAGGAACTTCTTTTTTACTGCTAAAGGTTACAGACCTTTTTTGTTCTAGCATAAATGCTTTCAGGTAATGGTCTGTCACAGAATCGATACTGCCTGTATCTATGATACCCCCATTTTGTAGTAATATGCCTGTATTGCATAATTTTTTGATCGAAGCCATATTGTGACTTACAAACAATACAGTCCGACCTTCCCCTTTCGATACATCTTGCATTTTTCCGATCGCCTTTTTTTGGAACTCTGCATCACCGACCGCTAAAACTTCATCAACAACCAGAATCTCAGGTTCTAAATGTGCTGCAATAGCAAATCCCAAACGCACAGTCATACCGGATGAATATCTCTTAGTAGGAGTGTCAATGTATTTTTCCACACCTGCAAAGTCAACTATTTCATCTAACTTACGTGTGATTTCAGCTTTAGTCATACCCATAATCGCACCATTCATATAGATATTTTCGCGACCAGTCATTTCAGGATGAAAACCTGTTCCTACCTCCAATAGTGATGCTATTCGTCCTTTGGCCTTTATACTTCCTGTAGTAGGAGAGGTAACTCTCGACAATATTTTCAATAAGGTAGATTTCCCGGCTCCGTTCTTCCCTATTATACCAAGCACATCACCTTTCTTGACATCAAAGGTAATATCTTTCAAAGCCCAGACATAATCACCTTTAGCTTTAGCTGACCTATCATTCGTTTCCCCTATTTTTAGGTACGGATCATCTTTTCCTCTCACAGTATGCCACCATCTGTTCAAATCGTGACTGATTGTTCCTGTGCCGACAGTTCCTAGCCGATACTGTTTCGAGATGTTTTCAAATTTTATAGCTATATCTGACATTTAAACTAATTCTTTATTTATACTACATCAACGAAGCTTCTCTCAACCTTATTGAATACCCAAGCACCGGCAATTAGTACAACAATCGTGAAGATGAAACTATATATTAATCCATTCCAACTAAATTCTCCGGCACCCATAAAACCATATCGTACTGCTTCTACAATAGGAGTTAGTGGGTTTAACTCTATAATCCACTTCACTTGGCTATATCTCTCAGGAATCGCTGATAGAGGATATATAACAGGTGTAGCATACATCCAGAGTTGTGTGATAAATCCGAATAATATAGCTAAGTCTCTATATTTAGTTGTCATTGATGATATAATAATGCCAAAGCCCATACCAAGGCCTCCGATCATTAATATTAACAATGGAAACAATAGTATTGTTGTATTTGGTTTAATGTCTACTCCATTATATATGTAATAAAAATATATTACAAGAAATAGTCCTAATTGTATAACAAGACGGATGAGGTTTGATACTGTTCCCGAAATTGGTACTACCAAGCGAGGAAAATATACTTTGCTGAAGACTCCTGCATTTGCAGAAAATGTACTTGATGCTCTCCCAAGACAATCTGCAAAATAGGACCAACACAAGATACCTGCTAAGTAAAATAACATTTGGGGAAGTCCGTCTGTCGATATATTTGCTATTCCTCCAAATACAAACATGTACATAATAGTTGTAAAAAGAGGCTGTATGATAAACCATAATGGACCTAATATCGTTTGTTTATACATTGTCACAATGTCGCGGCGTATGTACATCTGTAATAGGTCTTTATAACGCCAAACTTCTTTAAGATTCAGGGAAAAGTTACTCCCTCGGGGTTTAATTTCTATATCCCAATAATCTTTGTCTTGTTCCATTTATATCTTGATATGATAATTTTATATTTCAATATATGTTTTGTATAGTTATTTTTAGACTAAAATCTAAAATACAAATATAATGCTTTTTTTGTAAGGGATATTATGAATAAAAATTCAGCTTCCGTAAAAGCTGAATTTTTGTTATAATTGATAAATATAGGCACAAAAAAACCTATATGAAAAATCATACAGGTTGTAACCATAAGCTTGTTGCAGCCTAGATTATTTTTTTACTTCAGCTTTAACTTCTTGTACTAAAGAGTCAGTGTTAGCAGCAGCAGTATCAAGTTTAGCAGCAGCTTCTTCTTGAAGTTTAGCAGCTTCAGCAGCGATTGAATCAGCAGCTCTTTTTGCAGCAGCTTCAGCATCTGCAGCACTTTGATTTCCACCACAAGAAGCGAATGAAATCGCAACAGCAGCAACAGCGAATAAAACTAATTTTTTCATTTTTTCTTTTCTTTAACTTAAACGGTAAAATATATTTGAGTTATTTTTCTGATAACACGGTGCAAATATATATATATTTATCAGATGTTGTATAACATAAAACATTTTTTTTTAATGTTTTTTTTATTTTATTGATTTCTAATGCAATTTTGAATAAAAATGCTCATCAATTTTCGTACAAATACCGTTTTATACTCTTTTTGGGAGTTTTTTCAAACTCGCATGGGTAGATTTGAATTGCAGATATATTCTCATATCCGGCAACCATTCCGTTTAATGTTTTTTTGTTTCGATCCATAATGTCTGGCAGCATATCTTGGTTAACATTTGCTTCATCCATCGCTTCATAATCAGGGTACACTAAAGCGATAAGTTTGCCTTCTCTAGATACGACAATACTTTCTGAAACAAAAGGTAGATTATTAAGGCGTGATTCTATTTCTTCAGGAAATATATTTTGTCCATTTGCACTTAATAACATTGTTTTACAACGTCCTCTGATAAATATACGATTGTCTTTATCTATGGTGCCCAAGTCTCCGGTCTTTAGCCATCCATCTTCGGTAAAGGCCGCTTTAGTTGCTTCTTCGTTTTTGTAATAGCCTTTCATTACATTTTCTCCTCTAACTTGGATTTCACCTACTACATTGTACGGATCACTCGAGTCTATGCGGACTTCCATGATATTGTCCAGTATTTTCCCACAAGATGTTGGTATAAAGTCATAGTTGTGGTCGTACGAAATTAAAGGGCCACATTCAGTCATTCCATAGCCAACTGTAAATGGAAATTTTATCTTGTGTAAAAATGCTTCTACTTCACCATTTAGAGCAGCACCTCCGATTATTACTTCATGGAAATTACCACCAAGTGCATCGATTAGCTTTTTCCTGATTTTGGCATATATATAATTTCTTACAATTGGAATTTTTAATGCTCTCTTTACACTTGGCTTTTCTATTTGAGGTAGAATAGCCTTTCTGTACATCTTTTCTATCACAAGTGGGACAGATATAATAAGGAATGGTTTAATCTCTGCAAATGCTTGTGTAAGTATTTTGGGAGATGGCGCTTTTCCTAACAATGTTGTATGGCATCCTTCGGTAAGTGAGTATAAAAATTCGAAAGCACAACCATATGCATGCGCCAAAGGTAAAAATGATACGATATTCTTACCTCTAAATAATAGTTCCAGATAGTGGGCATGTGTTACGTTTCCTGCTAAATTGTTTGCTGTGAGCATAACACCTTTACTAAACCCGGTTGTTCCTGATGTATAGTTGATCAATACAACCTCAGAATTGTCTACATCTGCATATTTTATATCTTCTTTAGTAAACCCATTTGGATATTTTTCACTCATATCCTCATCCAAAGAATTCAAAATAGTAGATAAAGCCTTATTGTTTTTTTCGTAAAGACACTTGAACGTAAAATCTGTGAGTGAAAGTGTACCTATTATATATGGTAGCTGAGTTTCATCTAACTGATCCCATATTTGGTCGCTTGAAAATAGCAGTTTAGCTTCGGAATGATTTATAATATGCTGGATATTGTCTGCATGAAAATCTTGTAGAATAGGCACTATTACAGCTCCATAGCTGACAACGGCAAGGTAAACTGTACACCATGGAATATTATTTTTCCCGATAAGGGCAATTTTATCACCTTTTTGGATGTCCGCCTTTTGTAGTAATATGTGTATGCGCGCAATTTCGTGAGCAATGTCTTTATAAGATAATTGCGTTTTTTCAGAATAATCTGATAGAGCTGGGAGATCCCAGTTATTTTTAAAACTATTTTCGTATAACTTTACAAAGTTTTCTTTAATCATAAATATTGCTCAAATAGGTTGAATTTGTGCAAAAATAGCTAGTCTTAGCAGAATCTACAAGCATTTGCTATGTAAAATTGATTCAAATGCGTAATTTTGTGGTCGCTTATAGAGGTTTTCCTCTGATATTTATTATAATAATGATTGATAATTCTATATTTGAAAATAAACTAGCTGCTTACTTAACATTAGGGTGTAAGCTCAATTTTGCAGAAACTTCTGCTATTGGGAAACAGCTGTCTGCAGTGGGTGTACGCAAAGCCCGCGAAGGAGAGGCTGCCAACATTTGTGTGATTAATACATGTTCTGTGACGGAACTGGCAGATAAAAAATGTCGTCAGGCGGTACGGAAGATGATTAAAGAAAATCCTGGAGCATATGTGATTGTAACAGGATGTTATGCGCAGTTGAAACCAGAAGATATTGCTCAGATTGAGGGGGTAGATATTGTGTTAGGGTCAGAACAAAAACTAGATGTTATTGCCTATCTTGATGAGCTTAAAAAGAAAGATAAGGGGGTTGTTCATACAACGAAGACTAATAACATAAAGGTCTTTGTACCTTCGTGTTCACAAGATGATAGAACTCGCTATTTCTTAAAAGTGCAAGATGGTTGTGATTATTTTTGTTCATTCTGCACAATACCTTTCGCTCGGGGAAGAAGTCGTAACGGTTCTATTCCGGATCTTGTCAATCAGGTTAAAGAAGTTGCAGCTAAAGGAGGTAAAGAAATTGTCTTGACAGGGGTTAATATTGGTGATTTTGGACGAACTACGGGTGAATCGTTTTTTGATTTGATAAAAGCTTTGGATGAGGTTGAAGGAATAGAACGTTATAGAATCTCCTCTATTGAGCCAAACCTTCTCACTGATGAGATTATCGAGTTTGTAGCGAAATCGAAACGATTTGCACCTCACTTCCATATACCATTACAATCGGGCTCTGATACTGTTCTTAAGCTGATGCGTCGTCGTTATGATACAGCTTTGTTTAGACATAAAGTTGAAAAAATAAAATCTATATTACCGGATGCTTTTATTGGTGTAGATGTTATTGTCGGTACTAGGGGCGAGACAGATGAGTGTTTTGAAGAAACCAGACAGTTTCTCGAAAGTCTTGACTTCTCACAATTACATGTTTTTACTTATTCCGAGAGACCAAATACACAGGCTCTTAAGATAGATCATGAAGTAGACTCTAAGACAAAGCATGCTCGTTGTAAGGTATTGTTAGACTTGTCTGACCGAAAATTGGAATCTTTCTACAAATCGCAACAAGGTACTTTGCGTAAAGTTTTGTTGGAGCATACACGTCATGATGATGTAATGTACGGTTTTACTGAAAATTATGTAAAAATAGAAACTCTGTTTGATGTAAGTAAAGCCAATGAAATAAAATCAATTGTTTTAGGAGACTTTAATAAGACAAAATCTGCTTTGTTAGAAAGATGAAAAAAATCTCGTATTATATAATATATTATTCAATGTTTGTCTGGATGTATTTGCATGCACTCTTGCCTTTGAGTGTGTTGTATATATTATCAGATATTCTATACTTTTGGGTATATATTATAGTCCGTTATCGGAAAAGAGTTGTTCGTCTCAATTTGTTACATTCTTTTCCTGACAAAACAGACAGAGAACGTTTAATTATAGAAAAAAGATTTTATCATCATTTATGCGATTATTTTGTAGAAACATTAAAGATGTTGCATATATCTGATGATGAGATGAAAAAACGTATGCAGTTTGAGAATGTTGAATTAGTTCGGGATCTGATGAAAGATGGAAATTCCGGATTGATGTTTCTGGGACATTATGGTAACTGGGAATGGGTGACTTCCTTAAATCTGCATTTTAATGATAGCATAACTTTAGGGCAAATATACAGGCCTTTAAAGAATCTTGCTTTTGACGATTTATTTCTGAAAATAAGAAGTCGCTTTAGGTCTATTGGTATACCCAAAAATGATACATTGCGCGCAATTGTTAGAATGAAGAGGGATCAAAAGCAGATGCTTATTGGTTTTATGTCAGACCAGACACCATCAATTGCTAATATTCATTATTGGACGGAGTTTCTGAATCAGGATACACCGGTTTTTACAGGTGTAGAACGTATTGCTAAACAAACTGGATTTGCGGTTACATATCTTGATATTCAAAAAGTAAAACGGGGTTATTATAAAGGAACAGTCAAATTAATCTCAAGCACACCTTCGCAAGATCCCGAGTTTAGTATAACTGAAAAATATATACGTGAAATGGAAAAAACAATTCTTCGTGATCCTGCATATTGGCTGTGGACACATAAGCGTTGGAAAAGATCACGTCAAGAAGTCGAAAAACTACAGAAAAAATGAGCAAAACAGCTGTTGTTATACTCAATTGGAATGGAAGGAAGTTATTAGAACAATTTTTACCGTCTGTCATAAAATATACTATGTCAGAGAGTGTTGAGATTGTAATTGCAGATAATAACTCAGACGACGATTCTGTTTCTTTTGTATCACAAACATACCCGAATATAAAATTGATTTGTCTTGAAGATAACTACGGTTATGCAGAAGGGTATAACAGAGCTTTGAGGCAAATCGAAGCAGATTATTTTGTTTTATTAAATTCAGATGTTGAAGTTACTGATAATTGGCTTACTCCTTTAGTTAATTATTTAGATGTTCAGGCAGAAGTAGTAGCTATCCAGCCTAAAATACTAGCCCAAAAGAATAAGATGTATTTTGAATATGCAGGTGCTTCAGGTGGTTTTATAGATAAATATGGATATCCATTCTGTAGAGGACGCATATTTTCTGAAGTAGAGCAGGATCGAGGACAGTATGATACAATCAAAGATATTTTTTGGGCTTCCGGTGCATGCCTAATGATTCGCTCTTTTGATTTCTTTGATGTTGGCGGATTGGATGCTTCTTTTTTTGCCCATATGGAGGAGATTGATTTATGTTGGCGATTGAATGCACGCGGTAAACGTATTGTTTGCCTTTCATCGTCAGTTGTGTATCATGTTGGTGGGGCTACTCTTGCAGAGGAAAGTCCCCGTAAGACATTTCTTAATTTTCGGAACAATCTATTGATGTTGTATAAGAATTTACCAAAGGAAATGTTATATCTGGTTTTAAACAAGCGAATGTGCCTTGACTATTTAGCTGCATTTAAATATTTATTTACAGGTAAATTTTCAAATGCTAAAGCTGTTTACAAAGCTCATAAAGAATTCAGAAGAATAAAAAAAAGTTACTTAGAGAAGAGACAAATTAATTTGGACAAAACTACGTGTTATAGTATAAAAACTATTTACAAGAAAAGTATTCTGGTTGATTATTATTTTAAAAGAAACAAACTGTTTTCTGAACTTTTCAATTTTTAGAGATATCTTACATAAACTAATCCTTTTAATTGTAATAAATTGCTTAAAGATATTTGAATAAATTCTTTTCTTGTATATTTGGTGTCGTATACTTGAAGATTGAGCATGAGGTTAATTGTATTCTTTATCAGTATTTTATTGTTACTTGCGACAGATATTAAGTCACAAGAAGCTCAAACATATCTGCAATTATCTGCTGTATATGAGGGGGATACTATTCCTGTTGTACAATTGCGCCCTGTTCATGTTTTTAATCCATATAAGTTTAAGAACCAAAAAGAACGACTCGAATATACAAAATTGGTCAGGGATGTTAGGGCTACTTACCCATATGCTCGTACAATAGCAAATTCCATTATAGAAACATATGAATATATGGAAACGCTACCGGATGAAAAATCAAAACAAAAACATCTTGAACAGGTTCAAAAGTATATGATGGATACTTATAAGCCTAAAATGAAGAAGATGAGCCGTAATCAAGGGAAAATATTGATTAAGCTTATCGATAGAGAATGTAATACTTCCTCTTATAATATTGTTAAATCATTAGTAGGGAGCCTTAAAGCGGGAATTTACAATACTTTTGCCGGAATTTTTGGTAATAGCTTGAAGACAGAATATGACCCGTATGGGAAAGATGCTAAAATCGAAGAAATTGTTATTCAAATCGAAGAAGGTACTATTGACTATTATTATTCGACAACTTACATGCTACGTTGAATAATTACCTTTTTATTTTTTCCAATCAATAATAAATATACGATAGATATTAAAAAAAAGAAAGCCCACGATGTCTCATCGTAGACTTTCCAACCTTAACACAAACTTTACAAAACTACATAGTAGTTCACAGAAGAACTACACTGCAAATATAGTAATAATACTATATCTATGATGTATTTTTTATATAAAAGTATTGTTAATAATCTAAAAATGGCTTTTTCGCTCTTATTTTATTACATATGTATGTATTTGCGCTACTAATAATGGTACTTTTGTTGGGTAAAAAGATCTGAGTAGGGTATATTGATATCTTTACATGCGTTTACAATACGCAAGAAAATCGAGCGTTTTTTGAACACTATATATTGAAAATATTAAAATTTGTTATCATTTGTTTCTTGACAATTTGTTATTAATTGAAAATAATGTTAATTTTTCATGAAGGCTAAATTCACAATTCAAAAATGGGTGTTAGTTATAAAATTATATCAATAAAAAATAATAGATACGCTTGCTATATTTTCTTCTTTTGTGAATGCTGTAATATCATCGCTGAATTTCAGAAATAGATTATTACTTGTGTTGAGAACCTATTTTCGCTGAAAATATTATTGTAACTTTGACTTTCATTATTTGAAAATTTAAAAATGCAGAATAATAAAATAATAACAGCTATTTCTTCTCCTCCAGGAGTTGGGGGAATTGCACTTATTCGTTTATCTGGAGAAGGGGCTATTGCTCTAGTAGATACAGTCTTTGAATCTCCGAACAAAAAAAAACTTATCGATCAAAAAGCTAATACAATACATTTTGGTTTGATAAAAAATGATGATACTATATTGGATGAGGTTTTAGTAAGCATATTTAAAGCTCCTCATTCTTTTACAGGTGAAGAAAGTGTTGAAATATCATGTCACGGCTCAATATATATACAACAGCACATCCTCCAGCTTTTAGTTGATCGTGGTGCTTTTTTAGCACAACCTGGAGAATTTACTCAGAGAGCATTTCTTAATGGCAAAATGGATCTATCGCAAGCCGAATCTGTCGCAGATTTAATTGCATCATCTTCATCATCAACTCATCGTTTGGCTATGAATCAGATGAGGGGTGGTTTTAGTGACGAATTGAGGAAGGTCAGGACTGAACTGCTGAATTTTACATCTCTTATTGAGTTAGAGCTAGATTTCTCAGAGGAAGATGTCGTTTTTGCTAATAGAGAACATTTGAAGAATGCGCTAGAGAATATTGAAACACATATTAGAAAGTTATCAGATTCATTTACTTTAGGAAATGCAGTTAAGAATGGTATTCCGGTTGCAATAATAGGAGAGACTAATGCCGGAAAATCAACTTTGTTGAATTTGCTTTTGCATGAAGAAAAAGCAATTGTCTCTGATATACATGGAACAACACGTGATGTGATAGAAGATGTTATTAATATACATGGATTAAGCTTCAGGTTGATAGATACTGCCGGTATTCGAGAAACATCTGATGAGATAGAGAGTATAGGTATAGAGCGTACATTTAAAAAGATTGAGCAGGCTAATATTATTTTATGGGTAATAGATGTAGCTATGCCAGAGGGGCATATTGTAGAACTTTATGAAAAAATATTACCTCTCATTACACATCAGCAATTGGTTCTAGTCTTCAATAAAATGGATAAAGTAGCTTGTGGTTCAGATCTTTGTACTCATATGGATGTGCTTCAAGAAGAAGTTTTAAATAGAGTTTTCATTTCTGCTAAAAAAGAGGAGGGGATGGATAGTCTTTTGAATAAGATTGTCGAAATGGCTAATATTCCAACTATAAGTGAACAGGATATAATAGTGACAAATGTTCGTCATTATGAATCGTTACAAAAAGCATTGGCGTCTATAGAACGTGTAAATGAGGGTTTAGATCTTGAATTATCAGGGGATTTCTTATCTCAAGATATTCGTGAATGTATGTATTATTTAGGTGAAATAACAGGTCAAATTTCTACAGATGAAATATTGGGTAATATATTTAGTAAATTCTGTATCGGCAAATGATAAGTGATTAATATTAATCGAAAATAATTATCAATCATCACAAAGTCACCATTTTATGGTGGCTTTTCTTTTTCTCTATTCTATCTTTGCTAATCAATAATTATGGTTGTTTTGACGATATTTATGTCATTTTTGTACCGATCATCGGAAAAACTGCACTCTCGTTTGGATTGAAGGCATAGATTATGCATATTTGCAACATATAGCAACGCTGTGATACAAAGTGCAACATCAGGCAACAGATTTTTAGCGAAGTTAAAGGATAGAATTATGAGCAATAAATTAGAGATCATAAAAAAATGTGAGTACTGCGGAAAAAAATTCGTAACACAGAGAACGACGACCCGGTATTGTTCTCATCAATGTAACTCGAGGGCTTATAAAGAAGATAAGAAGAAGAGAAAGGTCGTGGGTCTCAACTATGCAGTTATGCAGGAGATAGAGCGGATCAGTGAACGCTTCGAGGAAATTCAGGATAAGGAGTTTCTGTCTGTGGTAGAAACAGCTTTTCTATTAAGTATTGAGAGGACCACTGTTTATCGATATCTACATCGTGGACAATTAAAAGGAATTCGGATGGATGGCAAAACCTTTATTCGCCGTTCTGATATCGACGCGATGTTTGACAATGCCGAAAAATACGAATCGAAGGCCAGACCGAGTGTTGAAGCAAAACCGCTCACCGAATTCTATACAGTAGCTGAAATTAAAGAAAAATTCAATATTAAAGAATCGTGGTTGTTCAAAGTAGCCCGAGAGAATGATATACCCAAAACTCTGATTCGGGGAAAATCTTATTTTAGCAAAAAACACATTGATAAATATTTTGAGAAGAAAGGCATCAATGATTATCAGGATATTAAAGAATGGTATACAGTTGCAGATATTATGGGGAAGTATGGATTGACTCTCAATGCTATATACAGCTTTGTCTCAGAGAATCAAATACCTAAAAAGAAGGATGGACGGATGGTTTTATACTCCAAACATGATTTCGATGTAGCAAAGGGATACGAAAAACCCAAGGAACCTGAATATTATTCTGTAGAAGCGGCTATGGAAAAATACAAACTGACTCGTGATGCACTATACCACTATATAAAGTATCACAACATTCCCAAAGTGAAGGATGGTCGATACATTAAGATATCGAAGCCCGAACTCGACAAATTGTTTAACCCTCAAATAACATAATAATATGGCAACACTGACGAGAGTTCATCTCAGACAACGAGATGTAACAAGAGGAAGGATAAGCCTCTATTTAGACTACTACCCTGCAATTCGTGACCCCCACTCCATGAAGATGACACGGCGTGAGTATTTGGGTATTTACATTTATGCAAAGCCTAAAAATGAATTCGAAAAAGAATTCAACAACGAAATGTTGATGAAAGCTGAAGCTATCAGGAGCATAAGGGTACAATCCATCATTAATGAGGAATTTGGATTTTTAGACAAGAATAAAGCGAAGGCGGATTTTCTTATTTACTTCAAAACTAAGGCGGAAAAGAAGGATCAGAAATGGATGAAAGTGTATCTACATTTTTCTAACTTCGTCAAAGGCAAATGTACTTTCGGACAAGTAACTGTAGATCTATGCAATCGTTTTAGAGATTATTTACAGGATGCAAGGCAATTGAAAAACAAGAACTATAGAATATCGCAGAATTCAGCATCCGGATATTTCTCTACCTTCAGAGCTTTATTGAAGGTCGCCTATAAAGAAAAGTTTTTTAGAGAAAACCTGAATGACTTTCTTGATTCAATAGAAACAACTGATGTAAAGAAAGAATATCTCACATTGGATGAAGTCAAGCTGTTAGCCAACACCCCATGCTATGATTACCCGATATTGAAAACAGCTTCTTTGTTCTCCTGCATGACCGGATTGAGAATCAGTGATATATTGAAACTCGATTGGAAAGAAATAGAGCCGGCTTCGGATGGAGGCTATTGCATGCGATTGCGAACAGAAAAGACTGAAACAGAAACAACCTTGCCAATAAGCGACGAGGCTTTGGATTTATGTGGCAAACGAGGAAAAGGAAAAGTCTTCAAAGGCCTACAACGAAGTATGACTCAACAACCTCTGAAAGCATGGGTTGCTAGTGCTGGAATAACAAAACACATTACATTTCATTGCTTTCGGCATACTTTTGCTACCTTGCAGATAGCTTTAGGTACAGATATTTATACTGTCAGCAAGATGCTTACACATAAAAATGTCTCTACAACACAGATATATGCGGATTTGGTTAGTTCGAAGAAACGAGAATCGGCGAATAAAATTAGTTTAAAGTAAGAACAGATGAAGATAAAGGACTTTGACTCAAATATATTAAATATGAGCCTTGAATTAACTCTGGAATGGGGTGAACATTGGTTGGCTCCGATACAAGAACGAATAATGCTTAAGCTACCAAGTCTAAGTTTAAACCAAGCAGACTTTTTAGATTCATTCTCGAAAAAAGTACAGAAAGATATAAATTTATTTATCCAACAAACATTAGAGAAAAAAAGAATTGAATCGGAGCAACTCAAAGAAATTGTACTGTCATATATAAATGAAGAATATTCTTGGATCAATGAAAGTAATTCTGCTAGACTTTTCAGTCAAGGATGTTACTATGCTTGGAAAGATGGATTATTATAAATTCAATATAACAGAGCCGACAAATAAAATAAGTTTGAAATAATAAAACTTATGATTATATAAGAATTAATAAAAGGTTATATGAGAAAGAAAGTACTATATCCATATACTCTTGAGCGAAAATCAGATGTAATCAGACTCACGATTAGCCCTAAAAATAGTAATGTATTACTGTTTTTAGACTGCACCATATTATTTTCAGGACTTTTTCTTTTTCACATAGGTATGCTAATTTTAATCTTTCCCATCCTTGATATTACACCAGAATTTATTCTAATTAATAGTATCGTATCACTTTTAGAGATTTTTGTAATTCTCTATTTTTTCTCTTCCTATTGGTGGAAACGAAAAGGGTTAGAAATATTTATACTTTACTCTAATAGGCTAGAGTATGTTTTAGTCAATAAACCTTTTAAAACAGAGAAACATATTTTCGATTTTGAGAAATTAGAAATTGGATATCAATCAGGAGAGGATTTCTATAGTGAAGAAGAAGCCATACTATTAGGTGTAGAACTAGACTTAGATAAAGTTGTAGGTAATTATCCTATCCAGTTCTATATGGACGATGGGCTACAGACCGTTGATTCAGAGCGAAAAATCCCTGTTGAAGTAATTAGAAAAATAAAAGAAGAATACCTTTTAAACCAGAATAGCTATGAATAATAAAGGAAAAGTGGAAATTGGAAATACTCTATCAGAGAATGAAAGAGTAGGACTACTGCGTGTCATAACAGATTATACCTATGCTTTAGATACCTTAGATAGATACGATTATCAAAAACTTGAGATTGAGAAAACAACGACTGATGAACCTTTCAAAGCGAATTATAACAATGCTATGGAAGCTATCTATGTATTAAGAGATAAGTTTGGTAGTGGAGGTTTGTTCGGAAATGAGAAAGACCAGTCTTTCAAAAGTTCAATCAGTACCATTTATCAAACATTTGGAGGAGAAGAATTATATCCCAGCATAGAAGAAAAAGCAGCGATGTTACTATACTTAGTGACTAAAAATCATTCGTTTAGTGATGGGAATAAGCGAATTGCAGCATTCCTATTCCTTTGGTTTTTAGAGAAAAATGGTATTTTATATAAAAGTGACAGCACAAGACTTATTGAAAATAATACGCTTGTTGCTCTTACTCTAATGATTGCGGAAAGCCGTACAGAGGAAAAAGATATTATGGTAAAAGTTATTGTGAATCTGATAAATCAGAATAATTGATCAGATCAGGAATAAAATCAAAGTAACACCACATATGAACATTACTATAAAAAATATTCGACTAAAGAGTCAACAGCTATCAGAGCAGACATTTGATACCCCAAAAGAAGTGGTGTCGTGGATGGGAGCTATGCAAGCTCAGGATTTCACTATGGCAAAATGGGCTATCGCTATCAGATCGAAACAATGTACAGAACAAGATATTGAATACGCCTTCAACCGGGGAGATTTTCTTCGAACCCATATCATGCGCCCAACCTGGCATTTTGTTTCTTCGGAAGATATCAGATGGCTTCTGAAATTGACAGGAGAGCGAATTAAAGGTGCATGGAATTATGTAAAAGATTTGAAAGTTGATGAACAAGAACTTACAAAATGTTATAAGCTGTTAGAAAGGACACTTAGGGACAATAACCATCAGACTAAGGAAGAAATTACAAAAATATTCGAGCAAGAAGGGTTAGGGGCCACCGATAGACATATATACCTCTTTACAATGTTGGCAGAAGCTGATGGCATTATATGCAGCGGCTCATTGAAAGAGAAAAAACAAACATATGCCCTACTGGACGAAAGAGCTCCCCAAAGCAAAGAGATACATAAGGATGAAGCACTGGCTAAGTTAGCCCAAAGATATATGCAGAGTCATTCTCCTGCAAGTTTACAGGATTTTGTCTGGTGGTCGGGGTTGACGATCAAAGATTGCAGACATGCCTTTGGCCTAATAGACAATGAATTGGTAAAAGATCATTTCGGTTCTACCGAATTATATATTCACAAAGACTATAAAGAATGTGCTTCTTTGGATACCAATACTCTTAATTTTCTGCCTGCATATGATGAGTATATTATCAGTTATAAGGATAGAACTAATGTGCTGGATTTAGAGCATCATCCGAAAGCGTTTAATAACTATGGAATATTTCAATCAATTATACTATATAATGGTCATGGTGTAGGTAATTGGAAAAAGAAAAAGAAAGCGAAAGGAATTGACTTTGATATTTCTTTTTGGGATAGTAATATCAAAATAGATAAGGAATTACTTACTTTAGAAGGGCAGAAGTTTCAGGATTATAGTAAGAAATGAGAATAGCAATGAATTTCAAGGCTAAATTATCGGAACGGATTGGGATGGATGATATCTATGAAATACTTCGTTTAACCCAGCAAAGTGACAAACGAAAGCAAGAATTATATGATTTAGTTATTGGAGAAGATGAAAAAATCGGATATTATGCTGCTTGGATCTTTACACATTTTTCTTCAGAAGGTAATAAGTGGCTATATGAAAAGCAAGATGAGCTTATTGACGAAGTGATGAGATGTGAGCATGGAGGTAAACGGAGGGTTATTCTCAATTTGCTTTATAAGCAACCGTTGACAGATCCTCCGAGGGTTGATTTTCTTGATTTCTGTCTGGAGCGAATGCTCTCAGCTAAAGAGTTACCGGGAGTGCAGTCACTCTGTATGAAAATAGCTTACGAACTTTGCCGTACTATTCCTGAATTAACGCAGGAATTGAAAACTACTCTTGAGATGATGGACGGGGAATTATGCCCGGCAATATACAGCGTCCGAAAGAATATTCTTAAAGCGATGCAGAAAGGGAAAAGTTTGCAAAAATATTAATATATGAACTACATTTAGGTATCTGTTGTTAGGTTTGGTTCTTTTGGTACAAATAAAAGATAAAAAAACACGCTAGTTCAGCGTGTTTTTATTTTAATCAATCAGCAACTTCGTAACAGCTGCTGTGCTCATAGCCGACTGTATAGTATAGGTCTCATCAGCATTTTCAGTTTCTACGATTTCGATGTTCTGAGCCTGAGCTTTTATTGCCAGCAGATTACCTATGGTAGTCTTATTTTTCAACTTAGCTATCAATGCTTCCACATTCAGAGCATCCATATCGACAACAATCTGTCCTCCGAAAGGCATTTCCTGCCAGACGATTTCCTTGGTAGCAACTTCTAGTACTCCAAATACCAAGCCTTTAGATAAACCTTTCTACACCACCATTACATAAAGCATAAGTTGTAAAGTTGAAAAATAGACGATTATCTCTATTTTTTGTAAACCTAAATTAAAATAGTCATCCCATGACTCTATAATTTTGCCTTTCTCATCTTCTGTAAACAGGTATCCATAATTAATCATAAAAGTATCACGTATTTCCTCTCCAGACCGACAAGTTAGTCCAGTCTTAAATATTTCTTCTGGAACAGTTTTTGTATAATGAATCCCTAGAATAGTATTCGACTCACAATATTCATTGATTGTGATAATAATGTCATTAATAGACTCTTTATCCCAGAAATTCTCAAGAAAATTATTTTGATAAAAAAGAGAATCAAATTTTTCTAACTTTTTAAGGAATACGTTTGGGATACCATTCAAATTGCCAAGGTTTACAGTTATCATAGTTTACAATATTTTAAATTGAAACCACCTGATTTCTATCATATAGTTCTGTTATTTTTATATTAGTATTTATATTGATGAGGTATATTGGTGTTAGAGAGTAATCCGAAAGCATTTCTTTAAACCTTTCTTCAGGAATTCCATTTACACAGTATTTTCTTAGAAAGTCAGAAGTAATATCTTTTCCTGAATAAGATATATTTTGAACATATTGGACTTTCTTTTTTCCTCCAAAAAAATCATTAACGACTTCTTCCGTAACTCTTATATCTACATTTATCAAATTTTCACTACAATCCGGTATATATAGAAGTTGATCCCTGTATGGTCGTAAAGCATCGTGTATGAACTTAAAAGATTGTTGAAATAACGGATTAGTTTGCAGTTTGAATATTAAGTCAATATGATAAGTTTTGAAACGATTGACTCTAAACTCTCCATTGCTATTAAAATACATTTCGAATAGAATACCACTCAAAATATGATTTTCTCCATCTTTTGAATATTTTGAAATCTTATTCGCTAGATTTTCGACAAAAGAGTTCACGCTGAAAGCAGAATTACTTGCTTGGAGAATATTACGCCCTAATAAAAACTGCTTATCCCTATTAATCGTGTCAGGGGGGATATCCATCTTTTCAAATTTCTCTATCGCTGGATTTTGCCTATTCCAGTCATAGGATTTAAGCTCTCCTATTATAATATCAATTTCTGAACCATCAAAACTATAATCTTTGTCTTTTATTACGGATTGGCTATATTGTAATTCCGTATTTTTAACTTGCCCCCTGTTAAAAAAGAAATCGCCGATTAATGATGTATGTTCCCATGTCGTTTGTTTTCCCCCTGTTAGAGCATATACTGTTTTTCTTACATTTTTAAATAATGTTTCCGCAGACAGATATTCATGTTCTAGATATTTTAATAATGTACCAGTATAAATACTATTATTTCCAATACCTCCATCTTTAGCTGTTTCTCCTGGTGATGTGGAATAAGCAATCAACGTCCCTTTTGGTGCATTTATCGTTGACAATGATGGATTCACCATACCTCTTGAGCCATCTTTGTCAGGGAATGGATTAGTTCTGCATGCATCTATTATAAATATATTCCCGTTCTTATTAGCTTTATGTACAGCATTTAAAATATCATTCACTTCATAGGAGTAATAACTTAACCCTCTTTTACAATCCGGATCTGGGCAGTCAATTGCTGGTAAATAATTTACACCTTCAAATTGAAAAGCATGTCCCGCATAATAAAAAACACTATAATCATAATATTTTAATTGACTGATGAATGCTTCCAACTCCTTATCAAGCATCTCTTGCTTAATATCCAAAGACTTAATTACTTTGAATCCTAAGCGATTAAATTTATTTACAATAGATTCTGCATCATTTATTGCATTATCCAATTTTGACAAAGTTTGATAATTATTATTGCCAATAACCCACGATAAAACCTTCATATTATAATTCTAATGTGATTGTCCAACAAGAGAAATTTTATTCATATTCAAATAATTTGCAATATAATAATTAAGAATTAATTTTTTCTTCAATTTTTATTTTGAATAACGATATCCCCAATTGTATTTAATACATTTACATAATTAACATTAAATGTAGATATATGGAAAATATAAAATTAGAACTGATAATTATTGCAGTTCCATTTATAGTCGCAATTTTAGGTATAACCTTTCCTATGCTGTTACAAACAATTAGCAGAATAGATGATAAATATAATTCCACACGAATAGTTGAGACGTTTAACCTAGAAGAGAGAAGTATATGGTTCAAACGTTTATTAATAATCTCAATAATAATATATTTTGTTTCATGTATAACACTAACTATATTATTATTAGTACAGTCTAAATTACCCGGTCTGAATACTTGTTTATTTTGGTTGTCTATTATTTCTGTAATCATCTTGATTATATTTTTGTTCTTATATGCTGGTTTAATAAGTGAGTATTACATACCTCTAAGATTGAAAAAAAGGCTTAGTAAAAGTTATGATTCATTACAAAAAAAGCTTGATGCTAATAATAGTGAATCTGAAAATATAAATGGATTAAGACTAGTATTTTTTAAAGCAATATCTGAATTATTTTATTTTTCATTAAAAAAACAAGATGAGGAATTAATCAAAGAATTGTATTCGTTTTATGCTGAATATATATTAAAAATACAGATGAGAAATAGAGATCAAATCGTTAGTTACGACAATGATTTTTACACAATGTTATTCGAAGCTACAGAAATCATATCATCGACAAAAAAGAAAACCATTTCATATGCAAACGGAAATACTTTATTGCAATTATTAATGGATAACAATTGTAATACAACGATAAGCGAAGCAACCTATGAATCAATCTGGAGGACGTTAAACCAACAACTAAGATTTGACAGAAACGATTTAATAATGTCATACTGGACATATGCACATCAATATCCACAATATTTTTTACAGGAAATCTATCTCGATAGAAGATATATAAATAATGAATTTGTTACACTTAATCAGGATACAGTTGATAAACAAAATAAAAAAAGGGAAGATTTCTTTGAATTTCATTATGCTTTTGGCGGATTAATATTATCAGAAGGTAAATATAAATTGTTAAAACATATTGTGGAATATACTAATCAACAACCGCCTAAATATATTCTCGTCCCGTCTTCTTTATCTGAAGTTATTAAAAAGTTTATACTATACAGTAATGACTATATGCGACCATTTTATTTTGAAAGTAAATATTCATTTCCGAATACTTCAAACATTAACCAGAATGGTATAGTTGTAATGTGGATTCAGAAATATCTTGCAGTTTTATTTTTGCGCCAATATATTATTCCACAGACTTATGGTAAAAATCCATTAAACCTACCTTCACCGCCAGAAACATTTGAAGACATGAATCGATGGATTGAAAATCTGAATATATTGAAAGGATATATTAAGGAAACCTTAGACAATAAAGAATTATTACACGAATTAGAGTTACCTATGACATCTGATAATTGGTTTGCTGAACAGAAAGTTTCGAGCCCCTATGAATTTATTGATGTTGTAATTGATGAAACAAAGCTAAAATATAAACAAAGAAAAGGTGAGCAAGAAATTGATGTAGACAAAAAAAAGGAATTTAAAAATATAACGAAAGAAATTATTGTAAATTCAATTAATGAAGTAAAATCGATATTTTCAGAAAATAGATTTAATCAAGAAATAATTTATCCACTTAGTTTGAATTTATATAGAGTTGAAGATAAAGCTGCTTTTACTTTTGAACAAGATATGGGGTATATGAATTTTGATTCTGCTCCAGCAATGAGTGTTGGTATGAATTATAAATACAAGTCCACTTTTACCTTTAATTATTTCATCAAATCGACCTATGTCCTTGAACAGAAAAATATTTTTCATGGAATTGATCATTTAAAACTTGAAGGTAGTAAGCATGTTATATTATGCTTTGGAGTCAATCTTGATTATTATAAAGATTATCTAGAAATTATCGCATTAAAGAAAATCGGTGAAAAATATTATTATAAAACTATTGAAGTTATAAACTTAGATTATAATATGTTGGGGTTAGAAAATGATAGCTATATTATTATAGAAAAGAATGGCCTTCCTAGAGTACAATTTGACATGAGTGAAAGTGATCTTAATCTACCAATTGTAGATGATACATACCATATAAAAACTGATATATTAGATTTACATTTACCAGAAAATAAAGAAATAGTTGGGAAAATTAATTCTGGTTTATTTACTAAAGATCCTGATTTATGCGTACTTGTAGCTATTGAATTAGATGCAAAAATTATATGGAATAAAGAAGCAAAATGTATATACATAAAAACTTATCAACATTTTAATAATAATACCTTACCCCATTCTCTAAATGATATAAAACCTTATAATTAAAAATTTCGAAGTGATCATAAAAAGACATGACTATGCAATAGGTGTAAGACTCGAAAAGTAGAAATATTATGTAACCTTTATTATGAGCACTTTTGAAAACAAATATTTACCTAAAAAATTACATCTTCTAAAAAGTAACATAAAGGGCACTCTGTCAATATAGACAATGTTACAACAAAAAGAATATTGCACCGATGGTTTGTATTCGATCGCAGGAGGGGAATCTAATCAATCTGGCACTCGACCGTATACATAATATTGAAATAGTAAATAAAGATTTACAGAAAATAATTTATTCGATCCTCAGACTTTCTTTGACGATTTGGTGGGTGTTACCAAGAATGTAGGAATGAGAGCCCAACCTGTCCGTTTCTAGGTGACTAAAGAAAATGCGCCTTATGTTCAGACTAAGCCTTTTCATAAAAGCCAGAAAATAGTGGAGGAGTACAAAGATGGTTCCAAAATATTCGAAATTAATGTAGTTATCAATCAGGAGTTACAAAGGGAGTTCTTTTGATATGCCGATACTATAAAGATCTTATCTCCGCAATCATTAGTTGACTTTATGGGATGGAAATTTAGGTGGGCTAAAGAAAGATATGAAAGTGATCTATAATTATTTCAAAAGAGTTTTATAATATTTTACTTAGAACTTTTATTCCTTTCTACAAATCTAATTCAGACAAAGGTGCATAACCCAATCTAATTCCTAATATTGGTTCATCAAAACTGAATATAGCGGGAGCATAGAAACTGATAGATCTAAGATTTGTTTCTCCTGCATTTGAAATAAATCGATGTTTTCAACCGATTTAACCCAAAAATCTAGATCTCCGTCGGGTTTCTTATAGGTTACTTTACTACCTAAATTATTAGCCAAAAGTGATGCGAAAAAGTCTCTTTTTGGTACGTCCATTGGTTTACATTTTTTATTGTCAACCATTTTCAGGACAAGACAGACATTTCAGCTACGACAAATTACGACAAACTGCGACAAAAAACGTCAAGTTAAATTTCTTCCCTTTAATATTCTCATCTTGCACTTGTAACGCCAATTATGAGTGCTACAATACTATTGTTTAATCAGTAATTTAAGAAAATTCGATTATGATATGCACAGAAATTACTTTTGAAAAATTGCCTGAAGCGGTAGCGTATCTAATTAAGTCGGTATCAGAGATAAAATCGTTGATAGAAGATCGAAAAAGATCAGATTCTCCAAAAGAAAGGATTCCTATTGGAATCGACGAGGCTTGTTGTATTATTAGGAAAGCCAAATCTACAGTTTATGCTTTAGTCAGAAAGGGGCTATTGCCTAGCTATAAGCGTGGTAAGAAGCTTTTCTTCTTTGAAGATGAATTGATAGAATGGATCGCAAAAGGCAGACGAAAAACGATTGAAGAGGTCAGAGCCGGAATAGAAACAGATATGTACAGTAGGTATAGAAGAAAGTAGTTGGCAAAAACATCTTAATTTCTCATTTTTATTATATAATTTAAAGTTAAACAGCATGGAAAAAGAATTTATCATGATTGAAAAGGACGTTTTTAATAAAATGTTGGAAAGTCTGGCAAAGTTTGAACGGTTTGTTAATGTTTTATACGATAAGTATAATCCAAACAAAGATACTAAATGGCTCGATACAAAAGAAGTCTGTTCTATCCTGTGTGTCACCCCAAAGACATTGCAAATTTATCGGGAAAACGGGAAATTAGGATTTTCTCAGATCGGAGGTAAGATCTTTTATCTGAAAAGTGATATTCAAACTTTTTTAGATAACAACGAAGTAACTAACTAATAAATTACAGATATGAAGAAAATAACAGAATCAGATGCAAGAGTTTCCTATTTTTTTAACACTCTAGAGCGTATGACTCAACAGCTTGAAGATTTATTAGATATGCAAAAGCCTCTGTTTAACGGAGAGCATTATATCACGGATGAAGAATTATCAAAAACGTTGAAGGTACATCGACGCACACTAAATGACTATCGCAAAAAAGGAATACTACCTTATATCTATTTTGGAGGAAAGGTACTTTATAAAGAATCAGCAATACTATATATCTTAAAGGAACTCTACTTTCCTAAGTGGAAATAATCTTAAATTGGGGCAAGGGGTATGCAAATTATTTCTTGCCCAACTTGTCTTTAGGTGTTTTGTTAGATTTCATATAGTCTTCAGTAAGATTATTCAACTTATCTTTTACCAAATCTATTTCATCTAATATTTTCTGGTCAAGTATCTTGGCATATATCTGGGTCGTTTTCAAATCCGAATGACCCAGCATCTTGGCAATACTTTCGATGGGCATCCCTTTGGTTATCATAAGCGTGGCAAAAGTTCTTCTACCTGTGTGCATCGTCAATGTTTTCCGAATACTGCAAGCTGCTCCGATAGGTTTTAAACGATCGTTCATCTGTTTGTTCGTTAGAACAGGGAAAATGTATTCCTTCTTACTCCTGTATTTCTCAATCAGAACCAGAGGAATTGGCAGTAAAGGGATAAAGCATGGATTTTTTGTCTTACTACGATTCATCATAATGATGTTATCTGTTATATCTGAATATTTTAAGTGCTTTAAATCAATATAAGATAACCCGGTCATGCAACAAAATAAGAACATATCCCGAACTTTGTTCAAGGATGCATTATCAAATTCCTGTATTATAATTCGTTGTAATTCTTTCTCATTCAAGACTTGTTTTTCCGGTTTTTTTACGCTTAACACAGTATCGGCAAAAGGATCCCTGTCTATATAACGATTCCGGTAAGCATCCGTAGTTATCCGCTTCAGACGGCGCATATGCCTTATCATGGTATTATGTGAGCAATTTCCATCACTTAAAAGGTATACTTCAAAACCAGCTACAAACTCATGATTGATCTTCTTTAGGTTAATATCTTTTGCATGATAGGTTGATTTCAGAAAATCAATTATTTTTCTTCCGGTACAGATATAGCTATCTGCTGAAGCTCCTTTAATTACCTTGCTTTTCGCTAATGACTGCTTCTGACCAATCAGTTTGTCGAATGAATCCATGAGAAAATGGTCTTCGTCCAGACTGTCTTTACCTAAAAAAATATTCCTTATCCTTGTTATCGTAACAATATCTTCCTTGGCTGCCAATTTGTAATACAAATTTTCTAAATCAATATGAATAGACATTAATGAACGATTAATGTTCCGGGCTAGTTTTGTATACCCGATGGCTTTCTGTGCCTGTGAGTTCCAAAGAACCGGATCTATATTTATTCCGGATGCGAATGAAAGAGATTGACGGTCCAGCTTTAACTGCACGTTGATAGGAGTTGAACCTTGGGAGTTCAACTTCGTTCTTTTGATGAAAAACTTTACACTGAATCTAAAGTCAATCATACATATATTTTTTCTTTACATTTAAGGTCATCTATCAGGTATTTATAATTTATTTTGATAATATCGGAAGGTTTAGCCAAACTACTACTCTATTTGTTGTACTTGTGTATCCATATCAGGGTGACTCAGTTCTTATTTTTATAACACACTAATAATCAATGATATTTTTGCATTTTGGTTCATTTTAGTTCCAGGCAGATTTGAACTATTACTCTTTAGTTTTATTAATAATATCTATTGAGAATGTAATTCCATAAGCAGATTTTATATTTTCAGAATATAGCCTTCACTGTATTTCAACATTTCCCATATCAAAGTGCATTTTCGATTATTTAAGGAGTATTTAACACATTGATCTATAGTAATAAATGGCCTTTTGGTTTTGTCGTAAACATCTGATTATAAAATAATTAATTGCGAATATTGGGACTGAAGGCTCTGGTGCTGCCTGGAACTAGAACCTTCTGAAATTACTCAAAAATAACACGCTTATTATAAGCAAGTTATGATTGCATACTTTACAGCAATTTCAATTTAACTAAAATATTAACTTAATACTATGAAAATCAATGCGGAAAATGTTGGACAAAAGTTAGACATGATCCTGAGATACAGATCTAAATATTCAATTTTATATTTTAAATTCCGATAGTATTATATTCATCGTATTTCAGTAAAACTTCTTTAGAATAAGCGTTAAATCATTCCTAATATAAGGTGCTTTCTCAGGTACGATTTTACATAAACTATATAAAGCCAATAATTAAACATGCGAGAAACGTTTCGGGTATTGTTCTTCATTAGAAAAAATCAACTGAAGGACAATGGACTAGCAACGATTATGATCCGGATAACAATCAGCGGAAAACAAATTCAGTTTAGCAGTAAGTTAGAAATTGATCCTGCCGCTTGGTCTCAAAAGGAAAATAAAGCGATCGAAGGTCCTTTTCTGTATATCAATGAACTTCTAGAGGAAATAAGAAGTAAGATAAAAGTTCTTTACTTCGATTTGTCATCCAAACATCAGGTTATATCTCCTTCCATGCTCAAGCAGGCATATTTAGGAAACGGAGATGAAATGCTCCTTAGCCGTCAGTTTAAAGAACAAGTCAAAATATTTCGTTCCAAAAATGGCAGAAGTATATCGGATGTCACAGCAAACTGTTACAGGCTTACCCATAACCGTATCAACGAGTTTCTATTTAAGAAATATAAGAAAAAAGATATAATGATTCAGGATATTGATCTGATATTTCTAGAGCATTTTTACAGTTACCTGAGAGAACAATATCACTGTAGTAATAATACATCAATGAAGTATATGAAACGATTTGCAGCTATTCTAAATTTTGCAGAGAAGATCGGATTATTAAAGATCAATCCATTTAAACTTTTCCGGTTCCATATTGAAAAGAAATATCCCGTTTACCTGACAGAAGACGAGATAAACTTGATTACAGGCAAAACCTTTATGACAGAGCGATTAAACAGGGTTAGGGATGTTTTTGTATTTTGTTGTTGGACAGGTATATCTTACAGGGATGCCTGCAACTTAAAGGTAGCTGACATCGAATACCGGAATAAACAATACTGGCTCATTATCATCAGGCAGAAAACCGATAATATATCACAAATACCATTGCTGGATATTCCTTTACAAATACTGGAGAAGTATCACCCGAACTTCAATACTAATCCTTGTGACAAGCCTCTGTTTTCTATGTCCAGTAACCAGAAGACTAATGAATATCTGAAAGAAATCGCTAATATTTGTGGTATCCACAAGAACATCAGCTTTCACCTAGCCAGACACACATTCGCAACCTTGGCACTCAATAAAGGTGTATCCTTGGAGTCTGTAAGTAAAATACTCGGACATACGAACATCAGAACCACAATGATTTATGCGAATGTTACGAATCAGAAGATAGAGTCGGAAATGAATAAAATGAGAAAGAACAAAAAATAGGATATAGATATAAGTTTTAACACATCCGCAAAGATTTATAACAAGAACGTATTTTTAATGAAGAGACCTATAGAAAAATCAGACTGAATTATCAAATGTCCCGGTTTTGCACCTTAATTTTTGTTAATAGACCATTGCCGGATTTTTCATTGAATTCTTCACTGAGAGAAACTATATAAAATTTCCTATTTTTAATACATAGAATACTATTAATAATACTATCTTATATTAATATCAATAATATATAAAATAGTATTATTCATAATATAATACATATTTAAGCGATATAGTATAAGCAATTATTTATATATTTGGATAGTATTATCAATAGTATAATTTCTCTTTTATGATTTTAGAATATCCTATTACAGATCGAATAATTTCTTCCGTTGCTTCAATATCTGAAAAGATAGGAAGGATAAAGGAAATCAGAAATGTACATAAGCATATTGACTTTGATATGAAGTGCAATGTGAAGAATGTGCAGGATATATTTAACTTACGAAATATCAGTTATTCTGAAGAAGCCATTATGGATACTTTAAGCCACAAACTTCCAGTAAAAATAAACTTCGAGAATTTACGTTTTAAAGAGATCAATAAGATTATTGGCGTGTATGCTAATATAAAGAAATATAAGCCCAATGATTTAAATGCATTTTTCAAGATCGCTAATATACTCTCATATTATGAACTGGAAAAAGATGAATTAGAAACAGCAATAAATACTTTACGAAATCAGAAAAAAGCATTTGTACTTCGTCTTGCAGAATTTTGTCATCAATTATATGGATATACTCCGGACAACGATCTAATTCAAGTGTGGCTGATAGTCCTATTTTATAATGAATTGGGAAGTATTCTTTATTTACCTTATGCTAGTCTTATAGAAAGAGAATATTCCATAGATAAACTAGGAGAATATTATAATGATGCATTAGCTGATAAATGCAAAAAGGTAAATTCATTATATCCTTTTATTGAATTTTATTTGTCTGTTATAGATTCTATACTGACTCATAGCATAGAGACAGATTATAATTTATCCAACCCTATTTCCGGACGTGTTGAGATACTTAAAGGGAAAATACAAGAACCCTTTTCTCGGAAAGACTATATGAAATACTATAATATTTCTACTGCTACTGCCAGCCTGGACCTAAGAAAGGCTGTTGACAAAGGTATCCTCATCATAGATGGCGATAAAAGAAATGCAAGATACCTATATAAAGATAATAGTCATACAGAATTTTTATGATAAAGCTCTCAAAAACAGAATCATTAGAAAACAATGATTTAGAATTACCTTTCCAATATGGGAAAATAGTTGAAGATGAAGAAAACCGGCTTAAGATCGCAGCAGATGCAGATCAGGTCAATTTATTATTGTACCTGGCAAACTGTTTGAACCCACCCTACTATATTCTATATGTATTAGTTGTTTCCAGGCTGAGTAATAAATTGGGGCGTTATCAATCTCCATTGTTTGAAACCAAGGATGAGCTTACGGCATTTCTTTATGAATTTAAGTCTTATCTGGAAACGGATGCGAGGCATCATTTATGGATTGGAACCATTGACAATTCAGGGCTATTGGTATACGATCAGCATAATGTAATATACGCTTATGGCAACTTAGATAGTTACAAACTAATCCTAAATAAAAATGGATATACAGAGAAGCCTTTCGACTTTCCTGTACCACATGTTCACAACTACCATCAAGAAAATGATATCTTTGAAGAAAAAATATTAAATACTCTAGATTGGCAAATTTTCCCTCTGGATGAAGAGCGTGATTTATATTAGAATCAAAGGAAAATTTAAGCAGTTATTGACGAATATAAAATCAGCCGGATATTTACTATACACATGAAAATTCTTTTTCTATCCGATACGCATGAAGCACACTCCAGCTTGGCGGTACTACCTAAAGCCGATATAATTATACATGGTGGGGACATTTCTTATTGTGGAAAGCCGGAAGCCATAAAAGACTTCTTAAACTGGTTTTCAAATCTTGAAAACTACCGATATAAAATATTTATCGCCGGAAATCATGATTTCTATTTTGAAGGAAAACAACAGCATCTAATACAGCAGTCTCTTCCTGAAAACACTTTTTATTTATGTGATAACGGAGTAACGATAGAAGGAATAAAAATATGGGGATCACCGATTACTCCTCGATTCTTCAATTGGGCTTTCAATCGTTCCAGAGGTAAAGAAATATTAAAGCATTGGAATAGAATACCCAAAGACACAAATATTTTGGTGACACATGGCCCTGCTTATGGTATTCTAGATTGTACAAAAGAACGAATACATGCCGGATGTGAGGATCTATTGGCGGTTATTAATAAGATCAAACCCCAATATCATCTGTCAGGGCATATCCATGAAGGGTATGGTATTCTAAAAAAAGATCATACTACCTTTATTAATGGAAGCGTATCAAATGATAGGTATGAACCCGTAAATCAACCAATTTTATTTGAATACTGAATATTTTGTGAGGATAGTCTCTTTTTTAATAAACGACCTCGCAGCAGAGCTAACGAGGTATTGAATGGAGTTCCTTATCCAAACTCGCTTCGGGGTATTAACCTTAATATAGAATAAATATTTGAGTCTCAAATCAAAGGTATGGGATATAAAAAAGCTACCACCTTGTTTTCAGGAAGGTGGCAGCAGATGTTTTAGGATGGCGTTAGATTTCACAATTATTAAAAATCCATTTCCAATAGGTATCCATTTTTTTTCAACCAATCTTTTGCTTTTGAATAATTTGGTACTTGTATAGAAAGCATTGTCCAAAATCGTGGAGTATGATTACTTTCAATCAAATGAACCAATTCGTGTGCTACTAAATAACTAACAACATACATAGGAGCCTTAATTATTCTCCAATTGAAGATAATATTATTGCTTGGGGTACAAGATCCCCAACGATATTTCATTTCTGATATCTTAAGTTCATTGTAATTTACACCTAAACTATTTGCATATTGAATAGCCAAAGGTTCAATTTTTCGAAAAGCTTGCTTTAAATACCATTTTTTGAAAAGCATATTGGCATTTGTCTGATTTTTTTTTGAAATTCGGAATCGTTGATCGAAATCTACTTCTTCAATATCCTCATCAACAACTAATAGTTGATAATTTTTACCCAAATACATAAGAGTCTCACCAGAAATAAACTCTTTTGTTTCAGCGACTACTGGATATTTTTGTGTATGGTTTAGTTTATCATTAATCCAATGTTTTTTTATCTGAATAAGTTCTTTAATTTTTTCTTCCGAAAGGCCTTCTGGCGCATGCACAATAATTCTTCTATCACGTTCGACTGTGATATTTAGGGTTTTTCGTTTACTATATTTTATTTTGTAATCAAATTGCATCAATCTTGTGTAATTTTAAAATGATTGGTTTTAGCTAATTCCATAATTCTTGAAATCAACTCTTTATACTTTAATGTAATGCTCGGAAGTTTTATAAACTCTGGCGAGAGTAATAATTTTTGTAATTCACCTTTTAATTTTAATTGAGCAGGCGTACTATCCCAAAACCCTGTAAGCTTGATTTCTCTTGAGACTAAATTTACAATATGCTGAGTCAGATTAACATTTTGAGCTATTTCATCATCTGTTAAGTCTCTATTATCAAATAATTCAGCTTTGAAAATACGAAAGAAGGGCATCTGCCTTTTACGATCTAAACCATAAGTTTCTTCCTTTTCTCTATTTTTAATTTTCTCTCTTAGCTTTTCTAACTCTTCATATATCACCTTCCAATTGCCCTTAAAATTTTTAAGAATCTCTTCTAAGGCTTGAGCAAATGAAGCAAACAATTCTGGATCTTCATCAATATTGATGTCGATATAATGCCGGATAGCATGTTCAACTTCTGCTGCTTTGGTTTTCTCTCTCTTTTTAGTTTTGACATTTTTCTGAAAATCATCAGCAATAATTGAGATAGGTGCAACAGATTGTTCAATACCTTTTGAAATTAAGAATTCATCGGCTATTTTCCTCAATTTCGGCGGTATCCCTTTCATGCTGAATCTACCATCCCTAAAATGCTTATTAGCCAAAGCATTGATCTCTGTAAATACTTTCCAATCCTGAAAGAAGTCTAAAGCTTCTTTTCTTGGAAGTACTGTATTGAAACATGAAGTCAAATGATTATAGCATTTGATATATTCAAAGCGTATATCTTCATCATAAAAAACATCGAAGAAAGCATCAGAATCCGATAAATCTTCTAATCCCAATTCTTTCAAATATTCCCAAATATCTCTATGTGCTTTAATAAGTTCATTTAATTCAGCCTTATCGTCAGAAATACAGTCTATGATTTCTTTTAGTTCTTTTTCAGCATAAGTATCTAAAGCTCGTTTTAAGTGATGCCCCACACCAACAAAATCTACCACGAATCCTTTATCTTTTCCTTCAGGGCCAACACGATTTACTCTAGCAATAGCTTGTAGGAGATTATGAGCTACAATAACTCGGTCAAGATATAGCACTTGTTCTATTGGAGCATCAAAACCTGTAATAAGCATATTATTAACAATAACTATCCCAACTTTGCCATTAATAGATTTATCTTCTTCATCTATTCTATCGAAAGGGAGTTTAAATCGCTTAATGCTTTTTTTATGATAATCTGTATTAGTATATGCTTTGATGTGCAACTCATCATTATGATTACCTGAAATTACAACAGCAGATTCCAATTGTTCTAAAAGTGAAATATCTATTAACATAGGGTTGTTGCCTTTCAACTCAGTTATTTTGATTTTTAAAGCTTCATCAATGGCCATTTTGTATCGTACAGCAGCTTCTCTTGAATTTGCAACTATCTGTGCTTTAGATCCACCCGAAAAAATATATTCAACATAGTGATCAATTATTTTGATAGCTTTATCTCGAATTGTATTGATATTATCCAGATAAGCATCTCTTGATCCAAAACCTAATATCTGTAAACGTTCTGTAAGTTGATATTCGCTAAATACGTCGGCGAATTTCTCATCCATACCTTTTTTATCTTCTATTTCGGCATTGTGTGTAAAACCCTCATAGACTATTTCTAAAGTAACACCATCATCTATTGCTTGTCGCATGGTGTATTTATCAATATAGTCTTTATATTTTTTTTCGGCTTTATCTGTAGGTGTGCCTGTAAAACCAATTTGTGTTGCATTAGGCATGGCTCGATCTAAATTGGCTGCCAAAAGTGAGTACTGAGAACGATGTGCTTCATCAGTCATTATCAAAATTTGAACACTTTTATTTAGCTCCGGGAAAATTTCCAATCCATTTAAATCGCCATTCTCTTGAAATTTGTGAATCATTGCCATCACTAAATCCGAATTGTCATTAGTCAAAAGTTCCTTCAAACTTTGGCCATTAGGAATCGGTTTAGGGTTAATAAAATTGGCTGTCTTAATGGTGAAACCAATATTCTGTCCCGTTTCTGTCAATTGTTCTTCCAATTGGGTTCTATCAGTAACAAATATTATTTTCCATGGCATCAATTCTGGACGAAGTTTCATTTCACGCACCATAAACATCATAGTAAGCGACTTTCCAGAACCTTGTGTATGCCATATTATTCCACCTCGTTCAGTCGGATTTTTTCCATCAATTAGACGTTGTGTTGCAATTTTTACGGCTCTGAATTGTTGATAACGCCCTACAATTTTTATTTTTTGCCCTTTATCATTAGTTGAAAAAACGGTGAATACCCTTATAATATCAAGCAAATTGTGTAGATCTAACATACCTGCGACCAATCGTTGCTGATCGTTAGGAGAAGATTTTCTATGTTCTAGATCATTGACTGTTCTAGGATAGGGGTCTGTCCAACGATAGAAGTGCTTTTCAGTATAAGTAGTGATTGTTCCAAACTTAGCTTCATTGCGACAGGTTGTAATAAGAAACTGATTGTAAAAAAACAGTTCTTTATTACCTTCACCTGTATCTCCTCTTTGTTCGGAATAACGAAGTAGTTGATCAATCGCTTCCGGAATAGGCTCTTTTACTTTGGATGATTTGGCTTCTACTACTACAACAGGCAAACCATTAATAAATAGTACAATATCTGGGATAATATGATGATCAGTTCCTGTAACGGTTACTTTAAACTGAGAAATAGCAGTAAATATATTATTCTCAAAATTCTCAAAATCAATATAACGAACGGTAGGACTTAGTTCTCCTGTTTCTTCATTTCGAGAAACAGTAGTATTTTCCAACAAAAAGTTTAAAACCTTTTGATTGTTTTCTATAAGACTATTTTTATCAAAGGTGCAGATTTTACGTACTACTTCATCCATTTGCCCCTCTGTTAGAAAAGGATTGATTTGTTTTAGAGCTATGCGAAGTTTAGGTTGTAAAACAACTTCCGAAAACGAAGATCGAAAACTTTGGTCGGGTGTCTGTTGTGTTTTTAACTCTATTACCTGATTCATACCTTTGTGCCAACCCAAAGCTTTGAGCTGCTCCATAAAAGGCTGTTCGACATGACTATATTCGTCCAACTTTAGAGTAGAACCTATATTACCCCTATACTTGTTGTCGTTGCTTAATATCATAGCTTAAATACATTTTGAATAATTTCATCAATTTCTTTCACTGAAATAGCACCACGTAAAGTACCATCTTCTAATCTGAAAGGTTTATCTTCTGTAATAATAAGAGTTCCATTTTTACCACCACCATCATTAAATGGTAATATTTCATTTTCTATATACCAATGGTATTTATCATCCCATCTCTGTTTGTACTCTTTATCATAAAGCATTCCACAATGTTCCCAATAATATACTTCACCTGTCTCATCATTTTCGATAGTAAAGTCAGGCAGTTTTTCTACTCCTTTTATAGCTAACCTTTTTTCATATAAGGGGAATATTTTTTTATCAATTAGCCTTTGGTAAATGAGTAATTCGCTCTTTGATCGGAACATTGTTCCATCACTAGCCTGATGTATTAGATTTTTCTCTAAATATTGTCCATTAACATCTACCAATTCCGGTTTTTCAAAAAGATTAGTTATTCTTCTTAATGCATCCGATCTTGTTGGAGAAGCCCAACTTTTTATGTCAAATATTTTTCCCTGAATAAGCATTATTACCTTGTTTTTTTGTCTTGTTAGAGCAGTGTAAAGCATCTCTCTAGATAACAAAAAACAAGGATTAGGAATTACAACGAATACTTTTCCAAATTCGCTACCTTGAGCTTTATGAACAGTTAACGCATAAGCCAATTCCAGAGGATTATTTGCATCTTCTGAAAACTCCCATGCTTTAAAAGTGTACTTATATCCTTTTTGAGAGGTAAACTCTATTTCTGTATTTTGTGGTCTTCCTTTAAAGGTCATATTAGGCTTTTTAAACTGACCTATAACCATACCTATTTCTCCATTAGCTACATAGTTTAAAGCTCCACCAGGCCAAACTTCTTTGGGATTTCTTTGAGTATTATAAAGATTAATGATCTTATCTCCATATACAATTTCCTCTAATCCTATAGGTGCTGGTATCTTCCCGTATTTATTTCTGGCGTAGTCAACCTTATCTTTACGGAACTGTTTGTGTATTTTTCGATTTAACGCCCTTACACCAAATACCTTTTCTCTAACAGGTGATAGCAGTTGCCAATTTTCAGCAGCATTGGAAGCTTCTTTAAAGTTGAAATATCTTCCATCTATTGACCCCAACGATTTATTAAATGTTTCAACATCATCAATGGAATTCAAATTCAACTCACAGACAAGAACATCTTCAAATTTCTTTTCAAAATCAGATTCATTCTCCCAGTATTCTACTCTAAGATACTTGGAATCAGGATTTGAAATAATGTGATTAATAATACTATCTGCACCTGGTTCTAAAGGCTCTCCGCTAAACCATTCAGCTAATTGTATATCCTCTCGTTTTGTACCACCCTGTCGTCTTTTGATTGTTAACTCAGCATATCCTTTGCCTATACGAGGAAATGTTGTTTCAATACCATCTGGTTTAAGATAATGGATGATATCCAAGAATGGTCTACCTGAGCCAATCGGTGGAAGTTGTCTATGATCACCAACTAAGATAAAACGTTTTACGCCCTTTAAACAATCTAAAGTTGTTGCCAGCATTTCTTCAGTGAGCATTGAGGCTTCATCCAAAATTACAGTTTGATATGTTCCTTCACAATATTGTTCTGAAAAAACATATTGCTGAATTTCTCCATTATATCGATTATGGTGTGAAAGAAATTGGGCTAATGTTTTGGCTGTAACATCAATTCCTTTTGCAATCTCTTCCATCCTGACTCTAGCTTTTCCTGTTGGGGCTAAAAGCAAAACACCATTATTTTTTATTTCTTCTTGTTTGGCCAGAATTGTTAGAAGGGTTGTTTTTCCTGTACCAGCAGACCCAATTAAAACCGAAAACCTACTTTCTGAGATTTCTTTTAATGCCTCGGCCTTTTCCTTCCGTGCTTTTATTTCTTGTTCATCAGGCTTTCCGTCTGTAAAAGCTGATAAAGCTTCATTTAACTGATTCAACCAATCAATATCAAGTTCTAATCTTTTAGCATTAACTCTCTGCGAGACTATTTTGTGAATAATTGCTTTTGTATTGGAGAACCGTTGTAATTGATAAGCTCTTTCACCACCTTTCATTTCCTCCAACACAATAGCACTTTCAAAATAATCTTCAGCTAAATCAAAATAATCACTATTTATAGAACAAGTGGGAGTAATGGATAACTCTCTAATCTGCTTAATCAGTTCTTTTCTGGGCAATAGTGTATGTCCTAACACAGCAGCTATTTCTAATTGTTGAATTGTAAGTGCTCTAATTCTGAAATTTTCAAATGGATCTTTATAAAAGACTCCTTCTGGAAATAAATTTGCTGGTAGATTCTTTAGATATAGTCCAAGATCTATTGTACTTAAAGCTATTGGATAGGCACTTAGTCGTAAATCTTCATAAATAAGGTATGGATTTTTAAAATATTCTTCATCTGTTCGTTCAATACCTAATTGTTCCCTTTCTTCTTGTACAAATAGAAACTTGGCTTGTTCAATACTTAATTCAAACCTGCTAAGCAAGTGTAAAAATTTTATGCGAATAGGATTAGCTTTTTCCTTTAGTCTCTTATATAATTTGTTACTATTATAGGGAATTAATGAAGCAATATCGTCAGATAGAATTCCTATAGGATTATCCAATGTTTGTTCAAATATTAACCAAGGATTTTCTGTATCATCCTTCAATTGGTTTATGATTTCTGCGGCGACAAAATGTCCTTTCTCTATACCAAAGGCACAAAGTACTGCCCCCATACCTGGATAAACGCCCCTCAGTTTTTCTAATGCAGCAATTTCATTATGTATCCATTGAATCTTAATCTGATTATTTTCGCCTATACCTAACTCTTCAGCTTTCTCTAGCGATTTCAAGCAGCTGAGCAATACTCGAATAGCACTATCATTACTTACATGCTCAGTAGCATAGGAAAATTCGAATCGCTTATCATTAGGCACTAGTACAGCTAATTCTTGAATATCAAAATTCGGATTTTCTTTTTGGTACTCTATTGCTTCATGATAAGGAAGTAGGAATCCGTGCTTTCCTTCTTTTCTGATAGAGTGAATAATCATATGTTCCCAGTATGCTGCACTAAAATGACTGTTACTACCATCATAAGCTTCTGAAGGTATGATTTTATTGATCCTACCAACCCCAACTAATACCCTTCCGGACTCTTCGACAAAAGGTGTTTGTTTTGCGTAAAAGAATACAAGAGATGTTTCTTCTTGTAAGTGCTCGAAAAAGCAGTTTAATAATGCTTTTTGATTATTGTATTCCTGTATCCAATTGGTTTCTCCATTAGCAGCCCAATCTAAATAAGGCTCACGAATTTCATCAAAATTTAGTTCAAACACCTCTGCTTTGTCACGGGCATTCTCTCTGAGCATCCAATGATACGGTACAGCAGAAGTCGAAAATGCTGGATATTTTATGATTGTGGGCTTAAGATGTCCATGAGTACTTGGTGATGTAGCAGAATAAGGATGTGTTAATATTGTATGAAATGCAAATGGAGCCATAAATGTAGCTCTTTCTCCAACGCATACAGGAAACTGATCGTCATTTAAATCTTTTATACTTTTCCCCTTTAATTCATCTTCTAGTTCATCATTCCTATTCAAAGAACAATTTTTTAGAGCCAGACAAGCACCATTTGCTTTTGGGTTTGAGCAAATAGTCCCGTTCCATCCACTGTCGTGCCAAGGAACACGAATAGAAAGATGCCTTAATATATAGCGAGGATTATGTTTCATATCTTTATTCTTTTATTAGATGGTTAACCCGTACTTTACCACTTAACAGATCCTGCATTAAACCTATTTTTAGAGAATGGAATTTAGAACATTCATTATTAATTGCAACTATTTGGTTTTCTATAGAGTTATAGTAATTTATTATTCTTAATTGCTCATTCAATTTTGGTTTTACAAAACAATAATTTCTTAATGCACTTAAAGTTATAGTTTTCTGAGCATTTCCAACAGCTAAATCATTTGCTTGTTTTCTACCAAAGTTACTATTTAAAAATAATGTTAAAAATCTAGGATCAATTAGTTCCCTTTTTGTTTCAATAAAACCAATATGTCTTTGAAATGATAATTTTTGATTATTTATTAAAGTTACAGCATTTCCATATGAGCCAACGAGTGAATACAAAACAGTCCCAACAGTAGTATCCTTTCCTTTCGAAATTAGTTCGTATTCAGAATTACTAATTGAAGCTTTTTTTTCAAAATCAATTTTAAAAGGTTTAATACATGAAACAAACAAAAATGGAATTTCTTCATTTTCTGAAAATCGAACAGAAGCATGTGTTCCATCACCTATTCTTTCGCAATAAATTTCTAACTTACCAACCTCCCATTCTTCAGGAATTCTACCTAATGGACTATCTTTAAATTTATGAGTGGCTTCGCTACGAATATTCCCATTTTCATCAATGCCTTTACTCAGCAAATCTTGCATTAATCCAATTTTTATCCTATTATATTTGGATATCAGTTGTTCTGTTTGACTGATGGTCTCATTTATTTGGGATAGGATTTTGTTGATTTGGCGTTGCTCAATAATTTCTTCAGGATAAAGAATAATATGTTTTTTAAGATCTTTCTTTTGTAGATGTTTTAAACCACTACCTTGAAAGTAGTTTACATTAATATATTCAATAATATTCAGCAATTCAAAAAATAGATATTGTGTATCTACCTCTTCAGAAGTCGTAATCGTATAAGTATCTGTTGAATATGCAGCTTTGCCATTAAAGTATTTAATATTAGCAACCCCACCCGTTGCTAAAAATATGTTTTCATTATCAATTAAATCATGAGTATGGGACAATACCGCTTCTCCGCTGGTAAAAAAAGGATATTGCCCAAAATTTGCTGCGTCAGAAACTTTTAAGTGAGATTTTTTTCTTTCTTTGATTAGTTTCCCTATCTCTTTTTCTTTCCACCCTTCTGGAATTTTAATTTGATTTTCTTCCATTAGCTTAGATAGTTTAACTGTTTAAGAAAATCATTAAGCTCTTTCAGTGTATCACTTCGCTTACTTTCGATTTGTTGTGCAGAGACAAAGTATTTATCATATAAATTTTCGTAAGCGGCTACTAATGTACGTTTTTCGGTGTTCAAATAGCGTTGTAAATGATTGTTAATGATGTCAAAATGCTTTTTTAGTATCAATTTCTGGCATTCCTCCTCACTGATAATTCCACCAATATCAGCCAATAGTTTATCTAAGTTATTCAGCTTGGCTTGCAAAATAGCTTTATCTTTTGTTCTACTGCTATATGTTTTAGTTATTTCTTTAAACTGTTTTTTTGCTTCTAATGCCCTTGCCAGTTTCTGTAACGTTTCAACATCGTTGACTTTATCTTTTTTCAATTCTTTTTCTAAGGCTGTTACTGACTTTTTAATTGACTCATAATCAGTTGTACTTTTCAAATCGGTCTTAAATCCGGCAATAAGTATTTCTATACTTTTATCGAGTTTTATCAATTCTTTCTTAGTCGCATTCAAAAGAATTTTGCTTTCGGCTTTTTCATCATCCGAACCGTAGCGTTTCAGAATAAGTTTCAACTCCAATTCTGCTCGCTCTTCTTTTATCTGACTTTTGCTTTCTTTCAAAAAACTTTCCAACTGCCTTATTTTAGTTTCTACTTCTTGATAAGGTTTTGCTTCTTTGGGCTTTTTCTTTTCGTTGATAAGATAATCTATTTGCGTCTTTAATTCGCTTTTCGCCAATGTTGGAGTGGGCTTAATTTCTCCCTCTTCTTCATCGGGTTGATATTCTAGTAAATTTAAGGCTTCCTCTACTGCTTCTTCCAAATCAGCCTCGAATTGAACTTGTTCTAGTTCTATTTTTTCAATCACTGATTTTTCGGCTTTGAAAAATTCCTCAATCAAATAATCATCTGGAATTAATCCCGGATCCCAACCGTTTTGCATAATAGTTTTCAAGTCGTACTTGATATTATCCCACCAGTTAACGAATACTCCTGCTACTTGAAATTTATCAAGTACGCCCACTGGAACAAATTTATCTTTAATACTCTGGAGCAACTCTTTACGTACCTTAGGGAATAAATTACCCCTAAGTGTTAAATAATTAGCCACAGGTTCTGCAACCAGATTATCTTTTGTGTGTTCAGGAGCCAAGGTAGAGAAATCCTCTTTTGCTTCTTGCCACCATTCAGCAAGATGCATTCCCAATTTCACCAATGTTTGCTCTACATTTGTGTCATTGTCTATTTTATTCTTTATTTCTACTTTTTCAGTAATAGAAAAGTCTTTATACTGTTCATTCTTGTTTTTAAATAGTTGATTCCCATCAAACTTAAATTTATGACAAAGAGAAGATTGAATAGCTTCAATTTCTGTAACTGGGACTCCTCCAATAAGATGGGCTTTTACATCTTCAGGCTCTGGTGGAGGTGTATTATCTACATATCTGCGAATATTAAGCGTATAATCATTAGCCTCAATGGTTTCCAAATCCACCAGTTTAGAAAAGTTCGCTTCTTCTATTTTATTAGTGAATACAAAATCTATCTTTTCGATATCTTCCGGGCGCAATGAGTTTTGTTTCTTACCCTCTGCGAAATCCTTATCTGCATTGATAATAAAAACTTTATCTTTCAAATGATCAGGTTTAGCTTTATCAAAAATCATGATACAAGCAGGGATACCTGTTCCATAAAAAAGTTGTGGAGGTAAGCTAATGATACCCTCAAGTATATTGGCTTTCAGCATTCCTTCACGAATCTCTTTTTCTTTACCGCTTCTAAACAACACTCCATGTGGCATAACTACGACTACCTTACCTGTTCGTTTGCAGCTTGCCAACATGTGCTGCACAAACATAAGATCTGCTTTCTTTCCCGTTTCAGGTGCAAACCCATAAGCAAAACGACTTTGGTATTGCATCGTTGCTCTATTGTAATTCTGCGAAAAAGGTGGATTTGCAATGACCCTGTCAAATTGAATAATACTTCCATCTTTCACGTTTAGAGGTTCCTCTAATGTATCTCCATACTCGATCGTGTATTTTGAAATATTATGTAGTATAATATTCATTTTGGAGATAGCCACTACAGTTGGATCATTTTCTTGTCCGTATAACTCCAAATTTTCAGCATTCTGGCCTTGTTCTTCTACATATTGATAGGATTGAATTAACATTCCTCCAGAACCTGCTGTAGGATCGTAAATTGACATTCCTGCTTGAGGTTTTATCAATTGAATAAGTAACCGAACTACCAAGTTTGGTGTATAAAATTGTCCTCCTTTTTTACCACTTTCATCAGCAAAATGCTTGAGTAGATATTCATAAGCAGCTCCAAGTAAATCAGGAAATTCAAAATTTTCGTTGACCAAAGCAGGAAACTCATTGAAATGGTCGATCATTTTCTTTAAATCAACATTTTTTACAATTTGTTTTCCATCAACCTCTTTATTAAAATTGATTCTCCCCTTAAAAATACCAGAAAGGGTATCTGGGTTAGCTTCTTCAATAGCATCCAACGCTTTATTAAGCATCTGCCCAATATTGTTTTGCAGATGCTTTATAGGTGGTTGTTGAACACCATTCTCATCAGTAAATCCTTCATGCCATCTTGCTCTTTTAGGAACAAAAAAGGTATCCCCATATGTGAATTTATCTTCAAGAATAGCATGAAGAGTTTCTTCATCTAGGTGTTTATAATCTCTTTTTTTGAATTGTTCTCTTTTCTGATCAAATACATCCGACATTCTTTTAAGAAATAACATTCCAAAAATGAATTCTTTATATTCTGATGCATCCATTTTACCTCTCAAAATGTCTGCCGCTTTCATTAAGAAGCCTTCTAGTTGCGAGAGTTTTATTTTTTCGTTTTTCATTTATATCTCTAGTCTATTTTTTATATCATGTAAAACTAAATTCAAGCTTTCAATGGCAACAGATTCATTTATTACCAATTGATCTATTTGGTCAGCCAACCACAGAGTAAATAATTCATCTGTAGTTGTTTTAAGTAAGGATGTCAATAGAATTACATGTTCTCTTTTAGCTTTGCGATCACCACGCTCTAGTTTACTAATATGTGCTGTATCTGTCTCTAATATAGCTGCAACCTCCCGTAATAGCATACCTTTTGCTTCTCGCAATTCACGTATTTTATTTCCAAATCTATTCATTATCTTTTTTTTGACTTGTCGGATTTTGGCAAAAATACGAATAAATACTCAGGTTACAATGCTAAAAAACATAGTCTGATAACTGCATCCATTTACCAAAATAATCCCCGGTATTGTATACATACCGGGTGGATATGTATATTCTAGCATATACGATATTAATTATTCTATCCATAATAATGTGATATAGGGTTTATTCCTGATTTTTCGAGGTGGGAAAAAGATGCGTGTTTTGTCCGCACAAGTTTTTTGCGAAAAATACTACCCGAAGGGTGAAGATTTTTCAGCGAAACCGGTAGGCGGGAACTTGATAGGACGAAATACGGATTATCTTTACCGAAGAAAAACAGGAATAAATCCTATAATCCCCTTTAGATCTTTCTCAACTAATTGAAAAAAAGTTATGACTTTTCAATTGGGAAACTTTAATATAGAAATTGGGCTCACAATAAGATTAAATAATATATGGATTCGATAATTTCAAAATAAATTCGGTAATAATGAAAGAAAATTAACAATTTAAGTATATTTGTTACTGATATCTAATAAGATGAATTAATTTATATGGCTTTTTCCGATATATTAAATGGAGTGACCACTAGCGGCATAGAAACATTGCCCTTTCTTCACAGTTGTGATGCATACCATTTTCGTGAAATTTTGAAATCACAAAAATTAAGTCCTACACTATGTGATGTTTTTAACCTAAAATATTTGTATATGTATTACGGCATTCCTTCGTATCGTAAAGCCGGGATGAAACCAACAGGACTTTATGCTTATTACCCAGTTTGCTTCATAATAAATATAAACTATGTGAATACTTTAACTCCGAAACGGTTATTCCCTTTTGATTCTGGTGCTTTTAAAAAAATGACAGAAATAAAAGAGAAGTATTTTTATCCGGAAATGGAAGCTGAACATTTTGAAATAATTCCGGATATTGACAATGCAAAAAAGTTAATATCAAAATTCTATCAGTCAAATGCCAATTATATAGAAAAAAATGTTCAAGTTAAAAATGGTGATATCAGTTCCATGAACTTTGAAGCCCAATCATATTTGTCCCTTATTTCAGACAATACTGAAACTAAATTTGATAACCGTGTTGCCACAATAGAGTTTATTTTAGATCAGGAGCTTAAACTTACTGAAGATTCAATATTTAATATTATACTACCGCAAGTCTTTCTGGATGATGATGAAGTTTCAAAATGGCTAATAAAACTAAATATACAAACGCCGATTACATATTCAACGATAAAGACTAGTCCTGGTGATTTCTTTACTGTTATTTATGACCGCTATTGTGAATGTTTAAAGAATAATGGATTAATGTAAAAAGATATGTAATGAAACTTATAGGATATATTCCACCAATTTCAGATTATTCATTTTGTATTCCAATATATACAGACAGAAAAAAACGTCTTTATTATCATAAAACAGATAATTATTTCTGTATATCTGGTTTTGACAATATGAATAAGGATATCCCGTCATTTATTCCATATAAATGTCGAATAGGCTTCAATATCGGAGATTTTGCACCCATACTTTTTTATACTCGGGAAGAAGATAAATTCATTTGTGACAAGGCGGATAAAGCAATTATTAAAATATGCGATATTCTTTATAAAACAGATAAACCACGTAAATACACTCAGCAAGAAGTTTTAAGTGTTGAAAAAGAATTAGGTATTAACCTGAATTATTATAAAGTCAGGTTTCAAATGAACAATTATGCTTATGAACATTTTCCTTATGATTATAAGCAGATCCGGGAAATACAGTCTTGTATAGATGAACTTGTAAAAAAGAACAAATCTAATAAGGTTGCCTTTTCTAAAAAAACGGATATTGAAAATAACAAAATAAAAAACATGCAGTATTGTGTTGTAAAACATGCGAATGATGGTAATATGACAGGAGTTATAAAGGAATTACATCACTTGGTGAAATATCAAAGTAAAATTGGTTCTATTGAAGGAATTTATGATTCTCTTACTAAGATTTCAACCTGTTTAAAAAGCACTCAGCAAACGGACTTCACTGGTATGTTTACTCTTTTATCTTCTCATTTTGCTGAAAAGAAGCCTATGCTCGGCGATAAATACACTAAACTAAAAGAAAAATATGAAAGCAGGAGGAGACGGTATCCCTATTTCAAAAGTGGAGATACTATTACTGTAGCATATAGAGAAGAAAAGCTGGATACTATCAGACAATTTCGTGGAGTTGTCATAAAATTGGGAGGGATTGGTATAAACAAACGCTTTACAGTACGTAAAATTTCCGACAATGCCGGAGTTGAAAGGATTTTTCCTTTAGAATCTCCTCTTATCGATAATATTACAGTAAATAAAACGGGAAAGATTCGTAAGGCAAAATTATATTATTTGCGAGGTCTTGCTGCTAAAAAAGCAAGAGCAAAAAAAGATAAATACATTAGTCGTTTTCAGTCCCGCAAACAATAAAAAGGCATATAGGCTATATTTTTTATTATCAAATTTTCTCTGAATTGGTAAAGACAAAATGATTTTCATTTTTTAAGATTGTTTTAGCAATCTACTAGCAACGATTTTGCACTATGGAGAATTCAACTCAATGGTATGTAAGGTAGTTAATATCAAAAATAATTTATATGCAGAGGTTAAGGCAGGCAGCTTTTGTTCCCTAAAAAAATCAGTATTTTCGAGATAAGATATTCTTTGTTATTACCTCATTTTACGAATTACGACTACCTGTACGGCACCCGCTATATGCGTCGGAATTGGCTTTGCATGCTATGTCCCGTCGGCCGGTCAATGAAGTGGTCGAAACGTCAAATTTTTGACCGGAAATACTACCCGTAAGGGCGGAGATTTCTGCGTTAAACCGTAAGGTCTGAATTTGACTGGTGATGAACACAAATATAATTTTGCCGACAAGCGGACATCTGCAAAGACCGGTTCTTAGATGGGGGAGTTATGTAGAATATATTTATAGTATATCCAGAAGTAAATCTAACTAAGTTGCTATAAAACGGCAGAGTAGAACATGGTGATATGTTTGATTGTTTTGATAATCACAGGCTGATATAAAATACTTCCATCGTATATTTCATACCAGCCTGTTTATTCGTTAATAGTATCAAATGTCAAACGAGCACTTCTGCTTTTGCACTTATTGTTTCTATTTGTTTTTGTATTTTCTGATATTTCTGATTATAGATATCAGTGTGTTTCTTGACAATATCCGGTGTCTTTTCCTTAAAATGCTGTTTGGAGAACTCTATCAGAAGCATCATCCCTAGGTTATGCCCCGTATGGTTAAGAAGATTTTTCATAAGGAAGTTCCGGTAGATTAAAGTTTTCTGCTCTACAGATAAGGCTTTGATGATTTTATATTTTTCCTCCGCGGTCAGTATATTCTTTTCTGTATCGGACTGAATAACTTCCTGCATTAGAATTACATCTGATTCTTGAATAGTAAATAAATTTTCATATTTTTCTCTTTTTCTTCCTCCGTATCCCCATGAGTTGCAAAGCAGAAATAACAAATAATAGTATTGTCTTCCCCCTTATCTTTGAATAAGTAGTTATTATTCCACGAGTCAACAACTTCATTAAATGGTTCGAATTCGATGATAGAAATATCGAAATTAACAGAATCTACAGGATGAAGTTTCAGTGTGAATTTAGTCCCAATAGGAAAAGAGAACCCTTTTGCTGGTATGGTTGGTAACTCCTGCGCATGGGCAAATAGAGTAATCAGTCCGAGTAAAATAATTAAAATCTTCTTCATGGCTAAGTCTTTTTTATTAGATATAGTTAAATATAATATTCCATAACAGCTCCATAAATATAAATTAAAAACTTTATCAGAAACCGACAATATCATAAAAATCAGAATCAGAATTTCATTATTATATGTAGATTTGTAATAGAAGTACCTTATTTCTTTATGCTTATATGAAAACAACACGCTTTATTATACTCTGTATTTTTTTGCTGCAACATCTTTTTTCTTTTGCACAATCTAACTTGTCAGATAGCCCACGCTCTTCATCTGAAGTACATATTTATAAAATAAGTAAAGATGATTTACGAAAAATACATCTTAAAGAAGAAGGTTTTGATGAAGATATGCTAAAGACTTTTGTGTCGAAATATAATGCAGGTGAAGATATTCCCTCCTTATCAGGGGGAAATTATGTTTTAGTAAAAGTAATAGATAATCAGCTAAATTATACAGAGCATACAGTAGATAACCTTTATGCTAAAATAGTACCTTCAGAAAAATTTGTCGTGTGTTTATACGACTCCTTGGGCAACATAATAAATGATGCTGAAGTGAGAAAAGGTTCATCAATGTTAAAGTATGATAGAAATACGCAAACATATAGCACCAATAAAGCAAAAGATGAAGATATAATCGAAATAGCTCATAATGGAGTTTTCCATTACCTGGAAATAGAGGAAGGCCAATATCATGATAACTATAATTTTTTTGAATCAACCTGGTCGAAAATGAAATGGAGATGGGTCGGACTAAAAAATGGAATAAAGTACATCTTTAATCCATCTGAACGACCTGCAAAACAGAAATATACCGGTTTTATTGTGTTTAATAAGCCCAAGTACAAACCGGGCGAAATCGTAGAATTAAAAGGATACTTATCAGAATATAACGGAAAAAGATATGATAAGCCTGTCGGGATCCGATTACTTGGTAGTCATAACCCATTTAATATTGATACAATCTTAACCAAATTAGAGCCCTATCGACCAGGTATGTACAGCTATGAATTTAAGCTAACCGACGAACTAGATTTGATGTTGGACAAAGGTTACTCCATATCGCTGATTACTGATGATAAAAATACGAATGTCGTGAGAGGATATTTCAGATATGAAGATTATGAACTTAAGGGCATAAACTTTTCGTTAAAATCAGATAAGAAAGAATTTGCGATGGGAGATTCTCTCAAATTGGGTATGAAAGTGACAGATGAAAATGATATGGCTGTTTACGATGGAAAAGTTGAAGTTTTGGTAACTCCGGAACATTTCGACCTGAACAAAATAAAAATAATGGAGCCTGTCTTTATCCCGGACACGCTATGGAGTCACACTGTTGATTTATTCGGATCATCCGAAAAGGATTTAATTATTCCGGATTCTATTTTTCCTCCAAATGTTGATTTAAAATTTAAAGTAAGATGTACTTATCTAAGTGCCGATAATGAAAAACATGTGAAATCATTATCTCTGGAAAGAATAAATAAAAAGTATACGTTAGATTTTTCATTAGATAAAGGTATGCTCTCTATTAAAGAACTTTATCTGGGGAAATCACAACAAGCATTGGCAAAAATTATAATCAGTGGAGAGAACGATGAATATATATATCAAGATTCTGTTATGCTGCCGCATACCATGGCTATACCTTGGTGGGCCGGAAACGTTTTGATTCAAACTCAAAATTCAAAAGAATATTTCGAAACCGACGATACGAAGGCAGAGCAGTTAGATTATAAATTTTATAGGAATAATGATTCTATTTATCTGAAGGTTGATAATCCTGCGAATATCCCTTTTTGGTATACTATCCGTAAAATGAAAAAAGAAATAGACAGGGGTTATACAACACAGTTAAACTACGTGATCAAAGATACAGGAGAGGATGGTTATAGCATGCAGCTCTCTTATTTATTTGGAGGAGACGGGAAATCAATAGAAGGTTTATTGCCTTTTGCCAAGAAAAATATTACTTTGGATGTAACGACTCCTACGACTGTATATCCGGGACAAAAAGCGAATGTTCAAATCTCGGTAACAGACAAAAAAGGAAAACCTGTAAAAGACGCTGATATTACAGCCTATTCTTTTACATCCAAGTTTAAGAACTATTC
>JASGGC010000009.1:0-124656 GCA_047605185.1 Dysgonomonas sp. | reverse complement strand
AGAGAGAGAGAGAGAGAGAGAGAGAGAGAGAGAGAGAGAGAGAGAGAGAGAGAGCACAATATAACAAATTATTGCATATATACATTCTATATTATAATAGAATGTATGTTATGGGCAGAAAAACCTGCCTTGGATATTAATTAATATCCAAGGCAGGTTTTTCTGTTTAAATAATACTTCAAGACAAATCTGGACTAATATCCCTCTCCTTTTGCTATACAGGTTAACTATTTCAAAATGCTCTATACTATGGAAAATTCTATTTATACATACCACTGATGTATTGATACTATGAAAAATTATTAACCTCTTATTAATTTGATATACTATGAAAAAAAAGATCGACTCTATAACTATGTCAGATCTGAAATCCCCTATTGAACCACAGAAAAACTTATTGTTAAAAATTAACCGAAAATTTAAGATGAAAAAAACTAACAAAATCAAGGGCTTTTCCCTAATCATACTCTACATGCTATCATGTGTATGTATTCTTGCCCAAAGCCAAAAAATTTCAATATCGGGTGTCATAAAAGACCCTATTGGTGAAACTCTTATCGGAGCAAGTGTTACCGAAAAAGGAACAACTAATGGTGTTATGACAGATCTGGATGGGAATTTCAAACTCACAGTCAGTCCTAATGCAACCATCCAAGTTTCTTTCTTAGGTTATATTACTCAAGAAATAAATATTGGAAATCAAACTGTCTTTAATATCACACTAAAAGACAATAGTAATAATTTGGAAGAAGTAGTCGTGGTCGGCTATGGTAGTGCTGTAAAAAAAGACCTGACAACGGCAGTGACAAGTGTAAAAAATAAAGACTTTATACAGGGAGCTTCCAACAGTCCAATGCAAATGATAGATGGAAAGGTTGCCGGTCTATCAGCCTCCAACCCAGCTAGTGCAGACCCAAACAGATCGACAGACATTCAAGTACGTGGTGCTTCATCAATGAAGGCAGGCAATAGCCCCCTTATCGTAATTGATGGTATGCCCGGTGGAGACTTACGGAATCTGGCACAGCAAGACATAGAATCAATCACTGTTCTAAAAGATGGATCAGCGGCGGCTATTTATGGTTCACGAGCAGCCAATGGTGTTATTTTGGTACAAACAAAACAAGGAAAGGCTGGAAAAGTATCTATCTCGTACGATTCGTACTTAGAACATGACGCAGTAGCTAAAAGACCTGACATCCTGTCTCCTGAAGAATTCGTTGAAAAAGGAAGAGCCAAAGATTGGGGTTCTCGTACTGATTGGTATGATGCATTATTAAACAAAAACAACATTGGTCAGAATCATAACGTTGCATTATCCGGAGGTAGTGAATCAACAATTTTCCGTATTTCAGCAAACTATCGCACAAAAGAAGGCATTGACATTGCAACAAAGCGAAAAGAATATGGACTAAGAGCAAGTTTTAAACAAACAACACTCGAAGGTTTATTGGAAGTTGGGGGAAATATATCATACAGAATAGCTGAAGAAGACTATACAGATTATGCGGTATTCAAACAAGCTGTAAAACTTAATCCAACTGTCAATAAAGATGAGATGGACTATTTCAAAGGTCGTTATGACGAATACAATCCAATAAAGTATTTGACTGAAAGAGAAAATGGAGCAACCAAGGAATACTCTATGGTTGACTTTAATATCAAATTGAATATTACTAAAGACCTGAATACAGAATTAAAACTAGGACGTCAAGGGCGTAATTCGAAACAACGAGAGTATTACACCAAATATCACAAAGAATCAATTGATAATGACAGAGCAGGACGTGCACGTCTCGAAAGCCAGAATTGGGTAGACTGGACTCTGGAATGGCTCGGCAACTATCAGTTCAAAATTGACAAACATGACTTCAAAGTGATGGGAGGATATTCATACCAAGAATTCAATTGGGAAAAATTTGGAGCTGAGAATATGGATTTTCCAAGCGATGCATTCCTTTACAACAATTTAGATGCGGGGGCATGGAACAGAGCTGAAGGACGTTTAGGAATGTGGTCTGAAAAGAATAAAGAAAAAACAATTGCATTCTTAGGCCGTTTAAACTACAACTTCGACGACCAATTCCTATTAACAGCCTCTCTCCGCTACGAAGGAAACTCTAAGTTCGGGACAGACAATAAATGGGGGTATTTCCCTGCTGCATCTGCAGCTTGGCGTTTTTCGAAACTACCAACTTTCGAGAAGCTTGAATTTATTGACGATTTGAAAGTAAGATTCTCTTATGGACAAACAGGACGTTCAGGATTTGATAAATATATCGCTTTATCAAAATACTCTCCTGCTTCATATTCATACGTAGATGGTAAATGGATACAAGTATATGGACCCGGCAACAATCCGAATGCCAATCTGAAATGGGAAAAACAAATATCATATAATCTTGGGTTAGACTATACATTATTCAATTCTCGCCTCAGTGGTAGCATCGACGCATTTATCCGTGATGGACAGGATGTAATTGGCGATTACACATCACCAATGCCTCCATATATTTATTCGACCCTTGTTACAAATGTTGGAACAACCAGAGATACAGGACTTGAAATACAAGTAAATTGGGATGCAATACGCTCTAAAGATTTCTCATACTCTACTAACCTGACTGCTTCTTATGTAAAATCAAAAATCAAATCATTCTCGAAAGGAACTTTCACTAAAGGTTATGTAGATGGAGATGGGCTTCCTTCACCCGGAAATCCCGGCCCGGCACAGCGTCTGGCAGATGGTAAAGAAGTCGGCTCGTTTTTTGGATATAAGTATGCCGGAGTAGATGATAATGGCAATATCATGATTTATAAAGGTGGTGTAGAAGGCGGTGATAAAATTCTGGCAGATGATGCTCAAGATTCAGACAGGACATATCTTGGTCACGGATCGCCTCACTATGAACTAGGATGGGGTAATACATTTACTTACAAAAATTTCGACCTAAGTTTATTCTTCCGTGGAAAATTTGACTACCAAATATTAAATACTTATCAAATGTATTATGGACTAGTAGCTGAACCTGAAGTTAACCTTCTTCATTCTGCTTATGGACAAAATGCTCACATCAAAGGAGGTAAAAAAGTCTGTGACTATTTCCTCGAAAGCGGGGATTATTTCAAACTTGATAATATCACCATCGGGTGGACAGCTCCAATCAAATCTAAATTTATTTCGAATTTAAGAGTTTACGGAAGTGTTAAGAACGTATTTACACTGACAAGCTATTCTGGTTTGGACCCGACAACAGTATCCACTTCCGGACTTTGGCCGGGAGTAAGCTCTCTTGATGTATATCCTATTACCAGAAACTTCACATTTGGAGTTCAAATAAGTTATTAACAGCATTAAATAAGATATTATGAAAAATTTGAAATTACTATACCTTTTCCTATTGTCTGTCATTTTAATGCCATCATGTACAGACTTAGCTGAAGAAGCATTTAGTGTAATCCCATCCGACAAATATTATACTGACAAAAACTCGGTGGATGCAGCTGTGTTACGTCCTTATGAGCATGGGCATTGGTGTGCATGGGATGGAGACCGTTGGAATCTGCAAGAATTAACAGGTGACCATTTTGTATGGACACAAAAAGGGAAACATGGTTGGGACGAAGGCCAATGGGTCAGACTGCACCGCCACAATTGGGACTACCTACAAAATCAGATTTACGGTAGTTGGACAGGACCATATCAAGGAATCGGGTATATCAACAATACACTTCATGATTTCAGTACAGTAGACTTTTCCGGTATCATTACCGATACAGAAAAAGCATCTTACATTGCCGAATTGAGAGTTCTAAGAGTATGGTATTATACTTTTCTGATAGATTTCTTCAGAAGTGTTCCTATCAGTGAAGACAATACAACAATAAAAGCTCAATCTAGTCCACAAGAGGTATTTGACTATATGGAAAAAGAACTGAAAGAATCCATACCATCTTTGAGCCTAACTCCAGCCATCGGACGTCATGGACAGGGCAGCGCCGCAGCCCTATTGGTCAGGATGTATCTAAATGCAAAGGTATGGACAGGAACAGACCGTAGTGGGGATTGTATAACAGTGGCACGCGATATTATTGGTGGAAAATACGGAACCTATTCCCTAGATGATAACTACAAAGGCCCTTTCCAATCTTTTATAGACAAAAGATCTCCTGAAAATATATTTGAGTGGCCTCACAAGCGAAATATTTATGAGTTGGGTTGGATGTACTCTGCATTCCATCACTACAAATCTAATTCAATACTAGATACTGACGGATGGAATGGATACAACGGTATTCATTTAAGCCCTTCGCGAGACTTGGATGGCAATCTGTATACTTATAAATTAGGAAATCCTTACGAAAAATATGCAGATGTAGATTATCGTAAACAGAATTATGAAGTAATCGATGCTAATGGAAATACAAAAGGATTCTTCCTTATCGGACAACAATATGAGTTCGACAAGACCAAAGGTTTTGGATATGATAAGAGTAAACCTGTAACAGGCTCGGAAGAATGGAGTGATAAACCGCTAGTTTTTGTTGACCAGGTAGGACGCTTCTCAGAAAAACCCGGAGGCAGATGGAATGAAGGGTCACATGTTACAACCGGCGAAGAAAATTCAGGTGTACGTCTTATGAAATTTGGCCCACTATCCCATACACATGGCTTATTTATGGCAAACTCGATAGCTGAAATACGTCTTGCTGAAATATATTATTCACTTGCTGAGTGTTTATATAACAAGGGAGAAAAAGCTGAGGCTGCAAAATTGCTCGATGCTGTTCGCAAACGTAACTATCCTTCTGCCGAATGGTCGAAATATAGCTATGAGACAAATCTAAGTAAGCTTACTGATCAGGAGTTTATAGATGAATGGGGACGTGAGTTTTTAGGAGAACACCGCAGACGTACTGATCTGGTTCGCTGGAATCGCTTTGGTGAAGCCTGGTGGGATAAGGAAGCCGATAAAACAGATAAAGAATATACAATATTCCCTATTCCGTCAAAAGCTCTTTCTGCAAATCCTTTACTTACCCAAACAACAAAAGGGTGGTAATTTTTTTGAATATTTATTAGTAGATGGAAGGTGTCCCTTTGATAAGGGACACCTTTTTTATAAGGTACCAGAGTTTCAGAGGCAGGAGTTATATAGATTGATTCCATTTATTTTTTTATCTTTGTTTCTCTTGTTTTTCGAATATTATTAATTAAATAAAATCTAAATACGTGGCAAAAAAGATAGCAGAAACACCGATGATGAAACAATATTTTGAGATCAAGGCAAAACACCCTGATGCTATTTTATTATTCAGAGTCGGCGATTTTTATGAAACCTTTTCTGACGATGCTGTTGCCACAGCCGAAATATTGGGTATCACTTTAACCCGAAGAGCTAATGGAACAGCACAATTTGTTGAGTTAGCAGGATTTCCCCATCATGCACTAGATACCTATCTCCCAAAGCTGGTACGTGCAGGAAAACGGGTAGCCATCTGCGACCAGTTGGAAGATCCCAAGCTCACAAAAAATATTGTAAAAAGGGGGATTACCGAACTTGTTACCCCCGGCGTATCGATCAATGATAACATACTAAATCACAAGGAAAACAATTTTGTTTGCGCCGTTCATTTTGCAAAAAATAAAAATTGTGGTATCTCTTTTCTTGATATCTCTACCGGAGAATACCTCGTGGCAGAAGGCAGCAGTGAATATATTGACAAATTGCTGACTAACTTTATGCCTAAAGAAGTGCTGGTGGAAAGAAGTAAGAAGAAAATCTTTGAAGAATTATTCGGCTCACGCTTTTTCATTTTCGAACTTGACGACTGGGTATTTACAGAAAATACAGCGAGAGATCGATTGTTGAAGCATTTCGAAACTAAAAATTTAAAAGGATTTGGCATAGAGCACCTTTCAAACGGGATCATAGCTGCCGGTACTATCCTACACTATCTGGATGTAACTCAACATACACAGATAGGACACATTACTACTTTATCACGAATAGAAGAAGATAAGTATGTCCGTCTTGATAAATTTACAGTCCGTAGTCTTGAACTTATTTCGACAATGAATGAAGGAGGTAAGAGCCTTCTTGATATATTAGACAAAACCATATCGCCAATGGGCGCGCGTATGCTCCGCCGCTGGCTTGTTTTCCCACTTAAAGATATAAAGCCAATCAATAGCAGGCTAGCTGCTGTAGAATATTTTTTCAAAGACATTCAGCTAAAAGATCTATTAGAAGAACAATTAGCTTTGATCGGAGATTTGGAACGTATTATCTCTAAAGTAGCGGTAAATCGTATCACCCCACGCGAAATAGTTCAATTGAAGGTCGCATTGAAAGCAATAGAACCGATAAGGAATTCTTTTCTGGCATCTAGCGAACCCAGCCTGAAAGAGATTGGGGAAAAATTGAACCCATGCCCTGTAATAAGAGAAAGGATAGAGAAGGAGATTTATCCCGACCCTCCGGCACAAATACACAGGGGCAATGTTATCAACAAAGGAGTTAATGAAGAATTAGATCAACTACGGGATATTGCATTTTCGGGAAAAGATTATTTACTAAAAATACAACAACGCGAAATTGAAGCAACGGGAATACCATCTCTAAAAATCAGTTTCAATAGCGTATTTGGATATTATATTGAGGTCAGAAATTCCCATAAAGATAAGGTTCCGGCAGATTGGATACGAAAACAAACACTTGTCAATGCCGAACGTTATATAACTCAAGAGCTGAAAGACTATGAGGAAAAGATACTGGGTGCGGAAGAAAAGATCTTAACACTTGAAACCAGCCTTTTCAATGATCTGGTATTAAGTCTTGTTGAATATATACCAACTATACAAATCAATGCGAATCTAATAGCCCAGACTGATTGCCTTTTGTCTTTTGCTAAAGCTGCCAAAGAAAACAAATATATCCGTCCTGAAATAAATGATTCTGATGAATTAAATATCAAAAGTGGACGACACCCCGTGATAGAAAAACTTTTGCCATTGGGTGAATCGTACATAGCCAATGATGTTTTCTTAGATAGCGATTCGCAACAAATTATTATCATAACCGGACCCAACATGGCGGGTAAATCTGCACTGCTTCGTCAGACAGCACTTATCACGCTAATGGCACAGGCAGGAAGTTTTGTTCCGGCAGAAAGTGCTAGAATCGGACTTGTGGATAAGATATTTACACGCGTGGGAGCTTCGGACAACATTTCGGTAGGTGAATCTACTTTTATGGTGGAAATGAATGAAGCATCGGACATTCTGAATAATCTATCTCCTCGCAGTTTAGTTCTGTTTGATGAGTTGGGTAGAGGCACAAGTACTTATGATGGTATATCAATAGCATGGTCTATTGTAGAATATATCCATGAACATCCTAAAGCAAAGGCTAAAACTCTGTTTGCGACACACTACCACGAATTGAATGAAATGGAAAAATCATTCAAACGGATAAAAAATTATAATGTATCGGTAAAAGAAGTCAGCAACAAAGTGATCTTCCTGCGCAAATTAGTGAAGGGCGGTAGCGAACATAGTTTTGGTATACATGTTGCCAAGATGGCTGGAATGCCACAGAGTATTGTAAAAAGAGCCAATACTATTTTAAAGCAATTAGAGACTGATAACCGGAAACAGGGTATATCTAAACCCATTTCTGATATTACAGAAAATAGAGAAGGTTATCAATTAAGTTTTTTCCAATTGGACGACCCCATATTGAGTCAGGTAAGAGACGAAATAACTTCTCTTGATGTAAACAACTTAACTCCGATGGAAGCTCTTAATAAACTGAATGACATAAAAAAAATAGTTTCAGGAAAATGAGAAGAATTGTTAATCTGTTACATAAAAACACTCATTTTTTTGTTTCTTTGCAAAATAGATTACAAGCTACATAAGTTTCAACAGTATAATATTTAGGACATGAATCGCAAAAAGATTTTAGTAACCGGAGGAGCTGGATTTATAGGTTCTCACCTATGTGCCAGACTATTAAGTGAAGGACATGAAGTATTATGTTTAGACAATTACTTTACTGGTTCTAAAGAAAACATATTACATTTAATAGATAATCCTTATTTTGAACTCATCCGGCACGATGTTGTACATCCTTTCCATGCAGATGTAGACGAAATCTATAATCTTGCATGTCCTGCTTCACCTATTCATTATCAATATAATGCTATAAAGACAATCAAAACATCGGTGATGGGTGCGATCAATATGCTTGGGCTTGCTAAAAGATTAAAGGCTAAAGTTCTGCAAGCATCTACCAGTGAGGTGTATGGAGATCCACACGTACACCCTCAGCCCGAATCCTATTGGGGAAATGTAAACCCAATCGGTATTCGTTCCTGTTATGATGAAGGGAAGCGTTGTGCCGAAACTTTATTCATGGATTATCATCGTCAGAACGGAGTGAGGTCGAAATTGATCCGAATATTCAATACTTATGGTCCTAATATGAACCCTAACGATGGTCGAGTTGTTTCTAATTTTATAGTACAAGCTCTCAAAGGGGAGGATATTACAATATACGGTGATGGGATGCAAACTCGTAGTTTTCAATATGTAGACGATCTTGTAGAAGCTATGATCAGGATGATGGCTACTGAGGATTCATTTACAGGTCCTGTGAATACAGGAAATCCGGATGAGTTCACAATGCTTGAACTTGCGAATCTGGTATTAGAACTAACTAATTCGAAATCGAAATTAATATTCCAGCCTCTACCAAGTGATGATCCTAAACAAAGGAAACCTGATATAGAACTTGCGAAATCGAAATTAGGTTGGGAACCAAAAGTAAAATTGAGAGATGGCTTAATAAAAACGATTGATTACTTTGACAAAAAATTAAAATAATGCTTCTAGTCCTTCTATCATGGGTTTGTATTACACTCATTGTATTCTCATTCGGGGATATGTTTATCAATGGGTGGAACAAAATCTTGAAAAAGGAGGACGCGTATTCTTTTTCCGATACTTTTTGGATTGGCATAGCTACAGTATCATTGGTAATAACAATTGTATCACTTGTTGCACCTCTTAACCTATCTGTACTATCCATCATTAGTTTGGTTGCTATTTTTTACCTTTTCGTCAAAAGACAAAATCTTAAAATATGGATTAGTCATTTGTCAGAAAAAATAAAAGCACAACCCATATGGGTAAAATTTGCTCTCCTTATTAGTTTTCTCTTTATCCTTATTTACACAACAGCAACTCCCCTATTCTACGACTTAGGACTCTACCATCTACAATCAATGATGTGGAGCGAACAATATAGTGTTGTTCCCGGATTGGGAAATGTACATGGACGACTTGCATTCAATTCCAGCTTTTTACTTCTCTCTACCTTATTTAATTATCACCCTGATGCTTGGATGCGTTTTTTTTCCATAAACGGATTGTGTATGCTAATTTTCACATGGTGGATCATCATTCAGATAAGTAGAAGCAAATCTTACCTTCATACAATAGCTTGGGGAGTATTATATATACTATTTGGCTTGGAATTTTTTACATCCTTGTCCTCTACCTCTACTGATATGTTAGTTAATATATTAGTTGTCTATTTGATTATGAGCTCACTCTGCGAGTCTGGTAAAATCAATAATAAAATACTGTTATATTCGATAATACCTATATTCTGTATCACTTTAAAACTGTCGTCAGGGATTCTTTTTATATTCATATTAATCGTATTGATAAGATTAATCAAAGCCAAAGAATATAAATCCATCGGAGCGATAGTTACATTAGGAATATTGATCATTGTTCCTTGGTGCATGCGCTTTGTGATCCTGTCGGGATATCTTATTTACCCTTTACCTGCAATAGATATATTTACATTCGATTGGAAAATGCCAATAAACATTCTGGAACTGGAGAAAGACTCAGCTTATGCGTGGGCACGTCTTCCCTTCCATACTGTATCGATACAAGAAGTATTGGATATGTCTTATTTCGATGTATGGAAATCGTGGTTTGGATTCCTTCCTCATCGAGTATTCTTTACTTATACAATAGGATTAATTTCTCCTATTCTTATAATACCTATTGTCCGAAAATTTGTGCGTTCCCCATATCTTATAGCTTGGATTGTTGCTTATGCCGGAACTATATTTGGGTTTGTTACCGCACCATGTTTACGATTTACAGTCGGATTCATTGTTTGTAGTATATGCATCCCACTCTTTGTTTATGGGGATATTCTTATAAATTTCACGACAGAAAAGACTACAAAACGATTGTCGGAAATAGTTTCCTACTCATTTGTGCTTATATTATGTTTTTTCGTTATTCTTAGCGTTCGCAATTTATATTTTTTCAAAGAAAGCGAAGAAATACCGATGTACACACATCTTCTGAGACCCCAGTCTATCGATTATATGAAAAAGGAAGCAGGCACATCTTTCTCTGAACATCCTATAGGTCAGACAATAATATATTCTCCAAACAATGAGGTAAGGTGCTTTGACCAATGTCTGCCATGCACACCTTATTTCAACAGCAGAATAGAAATGCGGGGAGAAACTCTTCAAGGTGGATTTAGAATACGATAAAGAAGTACAGAAACGAGATTTTTTTAATTGAACTACATTTAATATTATATGATATGAAATTATCAATTGTAATACCGGCTTATAATGAGGCGCAAACGATTCACCTTATTCTTGATAAGGTTAGAAATGTAGACCTCATAAATAATATAGAGAAAGAAATCATTATAGTAAATGATTGCTCTAAAGATAATACGATCGAAGTGGTCAATGCCTATATTGCAGCTCACCCCGGCTCTGAAATGAAACTGTTTGAGCAACCCATAAATATGGGAAAAGGAGCAGCTTTGCACAGAGGGATTGCAGAAGCTACAGGTGATTATATCATAATACAAGATGCCGATTTGGAATATGATCCTGAAGAATATAACATATTACTGAAACCTGTTGTCGATGGTTTTGCCGATGTTGTATTCGGTTCCCGATTTATGGGGGGAAAACCTCACCGAATACTTTTCTTCTGGCACTCCATAGGAAATAAGATATTAACATTTGTATCTAATATGTTTACCAATCTTAATCTGACAGATATGGAAACTTGCTATAAACTATTCAGAGCAGATATAATAAAATCGCTTGTACTGAAAGAACGTCGTTTCGGATTCGAACCTGAAGTGACAGCAAAAGTAGCCCGCTATCCTAAAGTAAGAATATATGAGGTAGGAATATCTTATTATGGGCGGACATATGAAGAAGGGAAAAAAATAGGTTGGAGAGACGGAGTAAGGGCTTTCATTTGTATGCTTAAATACGGATTGTTCGGAATGAACTAGAAGCTCTACAAAATAGAATTAAAGAAAGATTCGATAGATTGAGTAAAATTAGCCCAAGATAATCGGATCTTCTCTTTTTTAAGATTCTCCGTATAAAAGGAAACTTTATTTTCTGAAAAATATTCTTTTATTCCGGCTGATAGCTTAGATGCACTTACCTCCGACACAACGATGCCCGTTTCGGAATTCTTGACAGTAGTTCCTAAAGCCCCCACGTTGGTGGCAATCATCGGCAATTCTAATTGATAAGCTAAAGCTACAACTCCACTCTGAGTAGCCGACCGATAAGGAAGCACAAGGACATCGGCAGCAGAAAAAAGTGTTGTAACCATACTATCAGGAATATACTGTTCAAGGGCTATTATGTTATCTCGCAATGGAGACTTTGCTATTAATTGCTCATATTTTTCGAAACTGCCATAGCACTCGCCGGCAATAATCAATTGATAGCTATCATCCAGCATATCCATTGCTTCAATTAATATATCTAAACCTTTATAATCCCTGATAAGACCAAAAAATAAAAGGTTTTTCTTATCCGCCCGTATACCTAATTCTTGACAAGCTTTTTCTTTATCAAAACGTTCAGCATAATGGTCATAAATTGGGTGAGGCTGCAATAAAATATTTGCATCTTTTTGAAGAGATAACAAACTGTTTTTCACCAACTCACTCATTGTAATATATGCATCACATCTATTAAAAAAGAATTTAGCTAATGGCTTCTCTATCAAAGTACGTTCATGTGAGATTGCATTATGGACAAGAGAAACAACTTTTATCTTTTTATTCAATAATAAACATACCGATCCAAAAGCCGGAGCAAGAAAAGACATCCAGTATGGAATAATTATAATATCGGGGTTAAAATGGTTAATCCGATTAGCAGTCCGGATATATGAAAAAGGATTGATGGTATTGAGAACACGCTCACTATCAATTACTGTTGCCGAATCATTTTCCGTCACATATTGTGTTTTTCCGGGAAATAAAAACTCCGGGTACAATGTTGTAAAGGTAAATGCTTTCACTTCATTTTCTTTCGACAACTCTGTATACAAACGAGCATTCAATTGAGCTAAGCCCCCACGATAGGGATAGAATGGTGATAGTATTGCAATTCTCATAGACCTTTTCTTCTAATTGTCAAATACAAAATGAAGCAAAAAAACATGCTAAAATTTCATTATTCAAATCAAAAGTACAAAAATAGATACTAAAATTAAGAAAAAGAGTACGAGAAATTTCGTCTCAAAGCAGCTTCTTACCAAGTATTACAAATTCAAGCCATATGAAAAGTCAACTCAATTCAAGTTCTCATTAAAATGACAATAAACACTAAATTACAGAATAGAATTCAGAATGTTTTTTTTAAACCTGAAAGACATTTGAACGATAAATCTGACACCATATTATTTTGATAAAAGGCCCAAGAATGGGCCTTTTATCAAAAACAAATATTTATAATAGAGCTTATTTTTTCGTTTTAGATCTAATATTTGGATTTACTAGTATATAACAGGGTTTAAATTTCAATTCTATTGCATCACTATTTACTGTACCACACGCATCCCAGGTAATTTTACGGTAGTAGTATGTCCCTGATTTTATTTGAACTGGTGGAGTATAAGTTGCACCTGTTGCACCAGATATATTTGTCCAGTTAGAGACACCATCTGGGCTAGATTGCCATTGATATGTATATATACCACTTCCCCCTGTAGTTTCGTTAGATAAAGTTGTCTTGGTACGAACACATATCTCTCTATTAATAACTGTTTCTGGAGCAAGAGGAGGATAGACTGTAATATAGATACTATCCGTTACAGGGCTTCCACAAAACTCCGGCATAACAGTGATTTTATACCAACCCGTCATGTTGCTCTGAGCATCAGTTATGGACGGACTCTGAGTTGTAGATGAGTAACCGTTTGGCCCAGTCCATTGATAGAGGGTATTTCCAAGAGTGATACACTTCAAATCTATAGTTCCTCCTGTACAAACCTTATTGTCGTTCGGGGAATAAACAATTCGTGCAGAAGATAGTTTAGATAAAGTCATTGGTTGACTAAACATATTTCCACATCCGTCTATAACACGTACAGTATATGTTGAATCGGCTTTTCCATAATTGAAATATGCAGAACTGTCCGATACTACATCGGCAATACCACTTATTTTAGCTGTATTATCTTTATTCCATAGCTGATAAGTGTAAGGTGCAACACCATTCATAGCCTCTAGCAAGATTGTTCCTTTATCACTTTCCACACATACATAAGCATTTGTTTGTATAGGGTTTAATGCTAATGGAAGTCCATTGTAAACAATAGTATCTGTACTAATATAACAACCTGTTGCATTATTAGTATTTAATATTCCTAAAACATATGTTCCCGGTTGCGATAGCATAAAATTTCCACCTGGACTAACAACAGTCTTATCATAGCCTATAGGACCATTTACTAATCTATAGTATGTAGTAATCGGATTACCCTGATATGTCATAGAACCAGAAGGAGTAATTTTTAGTCCGGAACAAGTTCTCTCCGTTGTGTAAGTTAAATTCTTACCACTATATACACCATTGTGATTTAATGTTGTGACTATAGGAGTTCCACAACCTTGATCTATTGTAGCAGTATAAATTCCCGGAGGTAGGGTTGTTGATGGCATATAAAAATAAGATTGTGAAGTAGTGGCAGTCATTTGTTGTGGTGTATAGCCTTCAGGACCTGTTATACTAATAGTTGTTCCTATTGGATAGGATTTACTACCTTGTGAGTATATATACAGATATCCGTAATTTTCTATACAACTATTTCCTGAAGACAATGACATATTATATGCTGTTGGAAGTGCTGAAGTATTCGATTTTGTGAAAGAATATGAATATACAGGTGTCGAATTGGGATAAGTGACGGTAAAAGTGTATGTTTCATTATAATTTAAAGGAGTCGTAGATCTTACAGCCATATTATTGATAGTAGAATCTGTAAACACAACGTTATTAGAGGCATCTTTAACTGTGAGTATTATAGGCCAGCATCCAGTCCCATATGGAGCAGCATATTGTGCTTTATAGGAGTCACAAGTAGTTATATCCGAAGGTAAGCTAAGCCTTCGAATTAGACTTAGATTTGTGGAAGCAGTTGTTGTTGTTCCGTTTTGATCTGTAATTGTTACCGTGTAGCTTGTATCGTAGTCAAGAGAAAGTGTATTTGATTCATTAAAAAGCCAATTAGACTTACTCCAAACAATTTCATTTGTACTATTCTTTTTAACCTCTGCAGATAAAGGGTAGCAAAACATTCCATCATAATCAGTCCATGGGCGTATCGTAAAGCTCGCTTGACTACATCCACTCGGCAAAGAAGTATAAGTGGCGGTAGGTTTCTTCAGATTAGTAGTTAAATAAGTAGATGCATTGTCACATCCTTTCAGACGGGTATATATACGTAAACTATTAGTTGCATAGAAATCAGAATAATTGTATGGAGATATATCTAATAGCAATGTGCTCATATTCCATGCAGTCCAAGTTGTTGGACTAGAAGCTGTAGGAGCAATAGCAACCTCATACATTCCATCTGTATAATATCTGTAATAGTCCGGATTAGAGGAATTAACTGTGCCTGCAAGAAAATTTAGGCTACTACATGTAGAAATACTTCCAGTAGGTCTGAACCCCGTATAGCTAGAACTTCCAAACGAAGGGAATCCTGATATCTGACCTAGTGTGAAGGAACAAGAAGCTGTATAACACCCGTCTTCTACTTGTATAACATAATCACCTGATGGGTAATTTTTGTTTGGAAGTATGTAAACATTCCCACTTTTAGTCGGTGTCACACTCCCAAGCGTTACTCCTGCTGGAGCAGAAGTTATTGCAAATGTAAAATTTCCACTACCATCTGTAACATTCAGGGCTATAATCCCTGTATTGCATATATCATATGATTTTCTTGAGGTTGCCGCATTAAATGCTGCTATCGGTACTTTATAATTACCGCTTACAGTTATATTTGAAATAGTTTTTACTATACTATAATCTTTATCGATACGGCAAAAAGCTCTGACCGTTATGGTATAATTTCCAGGAGGAATATTTGTCAGAACATTATGTTCTTGAGGATTGACTGTAAATCCATCTGCTGAAGTCAGCCCATATTGAACGTTAAATATATTAGTCGTATCTCCACTAAGAGTAACAGTTACTGTTCCATTAGCTTGACAAGTCGAAGGTGTAGATACTGCATTTATTGTAAAGTCTGAAGAGCAATCCTGTGCATTTATATTCTCAGTGGCCAATATAAATACAGACAAGTGGAGGATTGTTATATAAATAAACTTTTTCATTCAAATTATTGTTTAGTCAGCATTATTGTTAATTTACCCTCTAGTGGAAAATCAAATGTTGAGTCTCCATATGAATAATTAGAAGTTAACGTAAGTACATTATTGCTAGTCGTAAAGGTATATGGCTTTAACTGCATAGATTCAGGTGCATTACCTAACTCTAATTGATTAAAGACAGTTTTCTTCTCAGCATCTACCTTCATCGGTACTAATTGAATTCCATCCTGTACTGCATATTCCAGATTGTCAGGTAATATGCAAAACGATAATACTCCTTGATAAATAGTTGCCTGTAAGAGTACATTTCTGAGATGCATATCTTCCATATTTAGCGATGCTACATTATCAATAGTTTCTGTAGACACTTCTGCTTTTGTATTAGCATTATAGATAGTAAGTACTGCTTTCTTGAATACATATGTGCCGTCAGAGTCTTGCGAATTCGAAGCCTGTGGATATGCATAGATTGCACATAAACAAAATATTATTGTAAAAAATATCTTCATTGTAAAGTGTTATTTATATTTTTTATAAATATCTTTTTATTTAACCTTAAATACAATATTCATAAATGTTTTTTCAGTAAGAATAAGTTCAGCTGGTAATTTATAAGTTAAATAGCCAGAATTGTCTATTGCAACATTTTGGAATACCGTATTATCATAATAGGTAATAAAAAATTCAAAGTCAGAGCTATCTAATATCGGAAGAGTTGTGGCATTTGGACTTTTGGCCGAGGCATTTAAATACGACATCCCAAATTGCTCAACATATAATTTATATAAATTGATGCTGAAAGTTTGAGTTCCCGGATCATATGTCATATATGATGCAGCTGATGTATCTGATATATCTGTTGGAAGCAAGATTGAAGGCATATAGAAAAATTTAGGTATTACACTCGTTCCTTCTGTGCCAAGTTTTACCCATTTAGAACCGTTATTATAATAATAACCTGAAGTTACATCATTTACTGTTGATGTATTATATACAGTCATACCAGCAACATGTCTCGATAGTGGTGTTGATTGTGTTGTCGACGTTAATTCAACACGTGGTAACAACAAGCCCTTTGTAGAAGAATTATCTTCTTTCTCCTTAATATCTAATAAAGCATCTTGATCAGGTACTTGAGAAGAACCGATAGTAACTTGTGCAGTCAAATTTGTAGTTAAGATTAAAGTAAAGGTAAGAATAAGCAAATAATATTTCGCTTGTTTGTTTGTCTTCATACTTATGTTCTGTTTAGGTTTGTTTTTGAATAATTTGTTTTTGAAAGATGAACTATTGATATAACTTATTTTAATAATGGATTCAACTTTTATTTTGTGATAAGAATAATAACCGGAATTATAAATATTTTTCTTTTATCTAATTTGTATATAGGTCGTACTTACACACAAAAATCATTGTACCAGCTACTGTACAAATGAAAAAAGAATATACATAATTTTTTAATTGTCTTTTTGATAGTGTTATTAAATATACTTGATATCCTAACATTCAGAGATATACATATACTTGCAGGGATATAGATATATTTGCATTTCGATTATGTAATTTGGACGCAAAAATATAAAAGTATTTCTTTCCAAGAAATTAATTTATGTTTTATTGTATTTTTTTATCACATTCGTGTAAAAACGTTTGCATTCGTACAAATTAATTATTAAAGAATAAAGTACAGATGAATACCCTCATATATAGACTAAGTCATCTATTAATATGAATTAAGCTGCTTTAATTTGAATTTGGGTTGTGTGAATATTAGAAATATATTCAGTATCGACTAATTTAAATTACTATTATCTTCTTTGGGAATTGAGGCTAATACCTGATGGATTTTATTTATAACTGTTTGCTCATCGATTCTTATCAAGCAAGCATAATCACCGCGCTGGCATGGCAAATCACCATACACCGAACATGGACGACATTCCAAATCAATCTGCACTGCATTATGCAGATCCTGACCAAATCCATAAAATCCTAAAGATGGATGAGTGGCTCCCCAGATGGAAACAACAGGGGTCCGAACGAGGGAGGCCAAATGCATATTGGCAGAGTCCATCGTCAACATCACATCTATATGGGAAATAAGTACTAATTCTTGCTGCAGGTTCATTTTTCCAACAACATTAAGTGTATTTTTATATTTTACATTCCACTCTTCCAAGATAGCTTTTTCTTCCGCACCTGCACCAAAAAGGATTACAGTTGTGTTTGGCTCTTCAGACAATATAGAAATAACTTTTTCCATTTTTTCTAAAGGCCATATCTTCCCCTTATGCTTTGCAAAAGGAGCAACCCCAATCCATCTGCCTGTTTTCTTTTCTAAAGGCAAAGATTGGAGACCCGGAGAACTAACAGGCATAAAATCCAAAACACTATTAAAAGTAAGATCCGCAGGAAAACCCAGCCTATCAAAAGTTTCGCGATAGCGTTCTACCGTTGTTTTCAATGGCGGCTCCAATTGCTTTGTTGCTATCATGTGTGCTTTTTCAGCCCTTCCTTTATCTATAACGGAAACTTTTCGTCCGGCAATAGTAAAAAAAGCACGTATTACCTTCGATCTCAGAACATCATGAACATCAGCAATGTGTGAAAAACCCATTGCTAATAAACGACTAGCCAACCGGAATAATCCCAATACACCCTTATGCTTTCCGTTGACATCTACGATCAGGACATTTACATTAAACCCTAAACTTTCGAATAAAGGGGCAAATGCCCGACGTGTCATAACATAAAAGCGGTCTTGAGGATATTTTGTTGCTACCGAATGAACAACAGGAACTAACATCGCAACATCCCCGAACGAGGACATTCTGACTATCAGTACTTTAGCCATATTTGTATATATAAATTGATTCTTAAGTTTGGTTTGTAGAGGGCTTATCTTATTTCTTTGCGTAAAGAATGGGGTTCAAGGATGGGTCATTGTACATTTTCATCTGTTTATATACCTTCATATACTTATCTCCACATTCGATATCTGAGAGCAACTCCTCAATAGCTGTTGATAAATCTTTTCGTTGTTCAAGCAGGATATCCAATTTTTTCTTACATTGGTTGCGATGATCTACATCTGCATCTATCCTATCAACCTCCTGTTGCATATGATAAATTTTAAGCGCCAATATAGACAAGCGGTCTATAGCCCAAGCAGGACTCTCGGTATTGATCTTTGCAGACAATTGTACTTTCACATCTTTATATTTATCTAAAAAATAGCTATCAATGAGTTCTACCAAATCTGTTCTTTCCTGATTCGATTTATCAATGCGTCTTTTTATTTCTAAAGCTCTGACCGGATCTATATTCGGATCTCTGATCACATCTTCCAAATGCCATTGCACTGTGTCAATCCAGTTTTTCAAATAAAGTATAGCTTCTATAGATTGAGCTTTGTATGGATTATTTATTTGTGCATCTATACTATCTGTTTTATGATAGTCGTTGATAGACTCTTGAAAGATGGAATTACTTAAAACAGTAAAATTCATAAGATATTATTTTAGAATAATCATTAATTATTATTTATTAGCCCAAGTCTCCCTGTCCAGATTACGATAGTTTATAGCTTCAGCAAGATGCCTTGATTCAATATTTTTAGCATTATCCAAATCTGCAATTGTCCGTGCCACTTTCAATATACGATCATAAGCACGCGCTGAAAGATTAAACCTATCCATTGCTGTTTTAAGCAATTTTAATCCTGATTCGTCAGGCACAGCATATTTAGAAAGCATTTTGGGCGACATCTGAGCATTACAGTATATTCCATCTTCATTTTTAAAGCGTTCTTCCTGTTTTTCTCTAGCCTTCACAACTCTTTCACGGATGCTTTTGCTAAACTCTCCCTGAACCCTATCAGATATTTTATCGAAAGGGACAGGAACTATTTCTATATGAATATCAATACGATCCAAAAGTGGACCCGATATTTTATTTAAATATTTCTGAACAGCTCCATTCGGACAAACACAAGCTTTGGATGGATGGTTATAGAACCCACAAGGGCATGGATTCATCGAAGAAACTAACATAAAGCTTGCAGGATATTCTACTGAAAACTTTGACCTAGATATATTAATTTTCCTGTCCTCCAAAGGCTGACGCATTACCTCCAATACACTCCGGCTAAATTCCGGAAGTTCATCCAAAAATAAGACTCCATTATGAGCTAAACTAATCTCTCCGGGCTGAGGAAAAGCTCCTCCTCCAACTAATGCAACATCAGAAATAGTATGGTGTGGGCTTCGAAAAGGGCGCTGTGTCATCAGCGATGTTTCATTTCCTATTTTTCCAGCCACACTATGTATTTTAGTCGTTTCTAAAGCTTCATGTAATGTGAATGGAGGAAGGATGGATGGAATTCTTTTTGCCATCATTGATTTTCCTGCCCCGGGTGGACCTATCATTATTAAATTATGCCCTCCGGCAGCTGCAACTTCTAATGCCCGCTTCACATTTTCTTGTCCTTTGACATCTGCAAAATCGAATTCAAATAATTCTTGAGATTTACTGAACTCGGCTCTTGTATCTATAATTGTCGGAACTAATTGACGTTCTTCATTAAAAAACTCTATTACTTCACAAATATTACTAACACCATACACATCCAAATTGTTTACAACGGCTGCCTCTCTACTATTTTGAATTGGTAGGATAAGTCCCTTAAAACCCTGTTCACGTGCCTTGATAGCGATAGGCAATACTCCTTTTATTGGCAAAATAGTTCCATCCAAAGACAATTCACCCATGATAAGATATTCTTCCAACTTATCACTTTTGAGCTGGCCACTAGCTGCCAATATTCCAATAGCCAATGGCAAATCGTAGGCCGTACCTTCCTTCCTTATATCAGCAGGAGACATATTTATAACAATCTGCTGACGAGGAATTTTATACTCATTAACTTGCAATGCCGATATAATTCGTTCATGACTTTCTTTTACAGAAGCGTCAGGGAGACCTACAAGCATAAACTTTATGCCTTTTGAGCAATTAACCTCTATTGTTATAAGAGTAGCCTCTATTCCCTGCACGGCGGCTCCATAAACTTTTACAAGCATTTTGTATAAATTTGTTAAACACGACAAATGTAATAAAAATTCAGGCGAAATACTTTTTTTCTAATCTATATCCGCTCTGAATATGGGCTTATCCCAATTATAAATCATAAAAACACAGGAAAAAGATGATTCGATACTAAATTGCATAAGCAATCGAATAGTCTTCTAATAAAAATTGTATTTTTGCTAGACTAAAAGATTAATGGATGAAAAAAATTATATTTTTTATTTATCAACTTTTCATTTTTGCACCAATCTTTATTCTTGCTACAATCATCACAGCAATAGTTGTCATGGTTGGATGTATAGTTGGGGATCGTAAGTTTTGGAGCTGCTATCCTCCACGCTACTGGTCTAAACTGGCATGCAGGCTTGCTTTATGTAAAATTAATGTAATTAGAAAGGGGAAATTGGAACCAAACCAATCTTATATTTTTGTTGCCAACCACCAGGGGGCATATGACATATTTCTCATATATGGATACTTAGGACAAGATATAAAATGGGTTCAAAAAAAAGAACTTCGGAAAATTCCATTTGTAGGGAAAGCATCGGAAATAGCTGGCCATGTATTTGTAGATCAATCGAGTAGAAAATCAATGATTGAAACAATCAAGAAAGCCGAAGAACAGCTCTCAGAGGGAGCTTCGATAGCTATCTTCCCAGAAGGTGCAAGAACCTATACCGGAAAAATGGACCGCTTCAAACGAGGGGCATTTATCATCGCTAAAGAAATGAAGCTTCCTGTAGTTCCTGTAACGGTGAACGGACCATTTGATGTAATGAAGATACATACCTATCTTATTAATCCTGGCAAGTTGGAACTGATTATACATGATCCGATTCCGACAAAAGATTTAACTGATGATGATATTCCTGAACTAATGAATAAATGCCACGAAATTGTACATTCCGGATTATGGGAAAAATATAAATAAGACATTAAACATTTAACTTAACATGAATACAAGGCTACCTTCAATTTTTAAAAATCAATCAATCACTTGACATTTTAAGCTGTATTGATATTTTTTCGTATTTTTGCTATTAATTTACATGTAATTAATTTATACATATTATATATAATGACACTTAGAAAAACCGCTTTATCCTTTCTTGTCATTGGTTGTCTTTTTGCTAACCAATCAGTGAAGGCTATGGACAACAGTGCCAACAACACAACTGAACAAACAATTACAACCTATCAGGATTACCAATTCCATACAGTATTAAGAGGAGAAACTGTATACTCTATAGCTTCTGCTTACAATACAACTGTAAAAGAGATATACAGGCTAAATCCTGAAGCTGAAAAAGGAATTAAAACGGGAGATTCCCTTAAAATACCAACTGTAAAGCTTAGTGTTGTCGGTTATAACGAGCACACAATAAAATCTCAGGAGACTTTATACGGTATATCTCGTCTATATTCGATGAGTATAGAAGATATTGTCACTGCAAATCCGGGTTTGAATGAAAGTTCTTTTAAATCAGGAAAAACAATCCGTATTCCGGTTTATGGCAATTCGCAACAACAAGTAGAGGAAAAACCGAAAAGTTCCATTATAGAACATAAGGTAAAAAAAGGAGATACACTATATCGTATCGGAAAAAACTACGATGCATCAGAAGAAGCATTGGTTGCCCTAAATCCAGTTCTGAAAGAGAATGGATTGAAAGAGGGTATGGTCTTGATTATTCCACAGAAAAGAATTACAGGTTCGGCTACATCATATCAAGATGATAATTTATTCAGGATTGGAATACTATTGCCTTTCCTTGACACTAAAGGGAGTGTGCAACAGGACAAACTCATTGAATATTATGAAGGGCTTCTACTCGCCGTAAGAGACATGAAAGAAAAGGGTTTAAATGCTGAAATCTATACATTTGACAGTGGGGCTGAAAAGGATACTAAAAAATTAGAAAGTATTCTGGCCACAAATGAGATGAATAATATAGACCTCGTGATCGGTGGAATCTCTAAACAACAAATTGATGTACTATCTAAATTCTCAAAAAAGAAGGGTGTGAAATATGTCGTTCCTTTCAGTTCGCAGATTCAGGATATAAACATGAATTCAAATATATTTCAGGTAACAACCCCTCCATCTAATTTATTCGCTGAAATAGCATATGCTTTTCGAAATAAGTTAGGCGACCGTAATATTATTTTTGTATCTGAGGTAGGTTCTGACAATAACAAATCAGATTTTATAGCAGTACTAAAAAAGGAATTAGCGAAATACAATATTTCATCTAAAACTATTGGAAGTTCTGCGAACCTTGGTAATGAATTAAAAAGTGCAATTGACCCCTATAAACAAAATATAGTAATACCGACCTCTTCGTCTGAAGCTACTCTTCGAAGAGTAACATTGGCTCTAAAATCTGTTTCACAAGCAGAAGTGTCATTGTTCGGATATCCTGATTGGCAAACTTACACGGCATTATCTAATGACCTACATAATTTTGATAGTTATATCTATTCCATATTCTATTATATCGATCAGGACAATAACACTCAACGATTTGCCGAACAATTCAAAACTTGGTATAACAAAGACTTGATTAATTCATATCCTAGATTTGCTTGCCTTGGTTATGATACCGGATTGTACTTCCTTACAGCATTAAATCAATATGGCAGATATTTTGAGACCAATATCTCAACGATAAGTGCACCAACACTACAATCGGCAATTCACTTTAATCAAATAAATAATCGAGGTGGCTATATAAATAATGGGCTATATTTCGTTCATTACAAAACAAACTCAACGATCGAGAAAATAGACTGCAATAAATGAATAAAAAATTATTTTTAATTCTATTGTACACTACACTGTTTACTCTTACTATGAGTGGACAAAAAAAATTTGAACCTGAATGGAATATTGGAGTAGGTTTCGGTCCAACATTCTCTTCTGTCGATTTCGTGAGGTCTTCGATGTCAGGCTCTCCATTTGCAACCAAAAATTGGCAACAATATCATGGAGGTCTAGCTGTACGCTATATTACTGAAAATCATTTGGGATTAATAGCAGAATTGAATTATAGCCAGCAAGGGTGGATACAGGATTTCCCTGACAATCCGGAATATGCCCATAAACACCAGTTAAGTTATTTAGAACTACCGATTCTCACACATATTTATTTTGGGCGAAAGGTTAGATACTTTATCAATTTAGGCCCCAAGTTAAGCTATTTAATAAACGATAAAGAAACAATCAGTGATGCTTTATCGGAATATCTGGCAAGTGGAAATGCAAGTGCATCTATGGTTACCCACCAATACTACAGAAAGGCTGAAAAGAAAATCGATTATGGCTTAACTGCAGGTATGGGGCTGGAATTCAGAACTGGAATCGGAAATTTCACATTAGAAGGAAGGTATAATTTCGGATTTGCAGACATATTCAACAACCGAAAGTCAGACTACTTCTCTCGTTCGGCAAACAGAGTAATATCTGCAAAACTGACATACTACATCAAAGCTTTTTAATCTATGCCACGGATATATCAGTTATCGCGTACCGGACTGAAAATATTATACAAGATACGCCATCATAGGGGGCATGGAATACATTCTCCATTTGTATTCAACCTCATAAACAAAGTCATTGAAGAAAAGACTCCTTATAGTGCTTATGATGATATCAAAGCCCATATTGACAACTGTTTTTTTGATAATAGACCGCAACTGAATAAGTTTAATCTATTATCTTTTCGACTTGTTAATTATTTCGATGCAAAACGAATATTAGAGATAGGTTCCGGAAATGGGGTTAATACAATTTGCCTTACCGCACCTTCAAATCTTACAGAATGTATTTGTATAGAAACTTCTCCCAGAAAGAGTGCACTGGCTCAAAAGGTAATTGCAAATTGGGAGCGAAACATAAAATTATATACTGGCAGGATATCTGATATGACAGAGAAACAGGATTGCATTTTTATTAACCTGGACAACTATAATGACCTGAATGAAGTTTTTATAGAAAAGCTATGTGATTTATCGCACGAAAATACTTTCATTGTGATAAAAGGCATCCGAACAAATAAGCGCCATCAAGCGTTATGGAAAAGAATTAAGAACATTGAATCACGGACAGCAGTTCTTGATTTGTTTAATATAGGGATCGTGTTTTTCGATAAAAAATTATATCGATGGAATTATCAAATTAGTTTTTAATAAAAAAACGCCTCATTTAAGTATTGATTTACCAATATCCCTACTGGGGGGGACAATTTTTGATTGATCTTCGACTTACTAAACATTATAACGATGAAAAAAAGTTCTGTATATACTAAAACAGGTGATAAGGGAACCACAGCACTGGTGGGCGGTATGAGAGTAGCCAAAGCTCATGTTCGGTTAGATGCTTATGGAACAATAGATGAACTGAATGCCTTCACAGGCTCATTGATCTGCGAAATAGATGATGAAAATGATTTGAAAGTATTATCATATATTCAACATAAATTATTTACTGTTGGGTCTTATCTGGCTACAGAAACAGAAGCCATATCTCCTAAGGCGGCAAGTATTATAACCGAAAAGGATATTGCTCTGCTGGAAAATGAAATGGACAGGATGGATAATGAGCTTCCCAAAGTGAGACAATTTGTTCTTCCGGGAGGAAGTGAATCAGCATCGAGGGCTCACATTTGTAGAACTGTATGCAGACGAGCTGAGCGATGTATATATAGAGTAAAAGAGCAATTTCCTGTAGATGAAAATATTATGAGATTTGTAAATAGACTTTCTGATTACTTTTTCTTATTATCCAGAAAGGAATGTAATAAGAAAGGTGAAGAAATATTTTGGAATCAAGAAATTCTGTAATTTTTCTTGATATTAAATTAGCTTTTTTCAAATATTATCCTATTTTTGCGAAAACAAAAAAACAGAAGTAAATTATAACAAACAAATAAAAATATTCTACTATGTATTGGACACTCGAATTAGCTTCTAAATTAGAAGATGCTCCTTGGCCAGCAACCAAAGAAGAGTTAATTGATTATGCCCAAAGATCTGGTGCACCTCTTGAAGTTATCGAAAATCTACAAGAGATTGAAGATGATGATGAAGTTTTCGATACTATTGAGGATATCTGGCCTGACTATCCAAGCAAGGAAGACTTTTTCTTCAATGAAGAAGAGTATTAGAGGAAAGAAAGAGCAAAACACCTAAAAAATAAAGCATATACACAGGCGATTAGGATAACAAAGATTATCCTAATCGCTTTTTTGCACCATTTTTATATCCATGGTTTAACCTTTAATTATAAAAAATATGGATAAAGAAGCGCTGCAATTGAAAGTTTTAAAATTAGAAAATGAAATAACACAACAAAAAACAAAAAGCTTTAAGGCATGTTTACACAATTTTCATCAAATATACAACAGGGAGAGTCAAAAGCAATGCTTGAAAATATTCTTGCCAAATTTGGTTTTATTCCTAATCAAGATAAAGTTTTAGCTGCTGCTCCTACAACTTACAAAGCGTATAATCAAGCATTTGATTTGTTTTTAGGAAAATCAAGCTTAGGTTTACTTAATGGTCAGATTGTTATAATGACAACAAGCTATGAAAACAATAGCCCTTATTGTATGGCATTACATACATGGGGGATGGAAATGACCAAAGTTCCCAAAGATATAATAGATTCTCTAAGGGATGGTATCCCTATTAAAGATAGTAAATTAGAAATATTAAGAACGGTTACTTGTGAACTAATCAACAATAAAGGTAATATTTCGAAAGATACACTCAATGCCTTCTTTAAGGCAGGATATACTGAACAGAATTTAATTGATGTAATCGGTGGAATAGCAACAAAAACGATTGCGAATTATGCAAACATAGTAGCCAAAACCCCATTAGATGAAACAATGAAAGTTTATAAATGGATTCATCCAAGTCAAAGATGATAATGAATGTATTAATAATTAATGTAAATTCTTTAACGAAGAGGAGTATTGATACACATAAACTGAAAAAAGTCTTTAGAAAAGACATAAAATAAAAGAGATTAGGATAACAAAACGTTATCCTAATCTCTTTTATATAGACATTTTACTATATTTGTATTATAATCCTTTATTTATTACTACTATGAAAGAAATTATGAATCGTGAAACAGCAATCATAAGTAAGACAGTGTTTTGGGTTGGCATCATCATGGCACTATCATCGGTACTGTATATGATTTTCAACTTATCCCATGCTGATGATTTTATTATTAAATGGAGTGTATTGATGGGAATAGGAACTTGCTTTATTATAATAGGAGCATTTACTAGTATCTTGAAAAAGTGAAAAGAATGACATTAATAATCTCAATACAATAATTATAAGTAAATAAATACATGAATAGAATTTTGTTAGCTATTTCTATCGGACTTTTCTTCCTTTCTTGCGGTTCTTCTAAGATAAGTGAAAGCAATGGGGAAATTGTCCGTCTTACTATTGCTTCGCAAAGAGGCAACTGTGCTGGTTCCGCAGCCCAAAAATGTCTCATGGTCAAAACCGAGAATAGTCAACAATGGACTTTTTTATATTATGGCATCCAGAATTTCAAGTATGAAGAAGGATCTGAGTATGTAATTGATGTACGAAAAGAAAGAACTACCCCAACAGTAACAAATACTTCTTCGTTTCGGTATGTATTTGTGAAGGAAATATCAAAAACCCTTAAGCAATCGGAAGGGTTACCAAGATAAAATTAGTTTAATATATAAGTTTTGAAATATAAAAAGAGGGATTAGCTAATATTAGCTAATCCCTCTTTTTATATTATTTCAGAGATTGTAATTCCTGATTACGAGCTTTAACTTCCAACAGGGGAATGTCTTTCTGAAGTTGTTCCACCCGTTTTTCCTGAGCAAGTATAGAAGCCGATATTTGCCTTCTTTTACTTTGGTCTGCATCAGTGTAGACCATCCGTTCGCTCTCTAATTTATCTTGAAGTGATTTTAATTCACTACTTAACTGTACTACATTATAATATGTATCACGAGCCATTTTATTTTTAAAATCTTCAAGTGTATAATATGTATGAACATCATCGATGACAAACTCAAAATCACGAGCAGCTTTCACTTCTACAACTGGCGTTTTCCGGGCTAATGCTATCAGTTTACTATAATCTTTACCTGCAATCCAAGATGATTTGATAGAAGATATACGTGCCCTACCTGCTAATAACGCTTCGTCTTCGCTAGCAATAGTTTTCATTGTTGCATTAGGGATGAAGGTATACACACAGACCTTACCTTCGGGTTGCATCCGATCCGAAGCAAACCACCCTACTCCTTTTTCCTCATCTATCACCATCATATAGTCATTTGCTTGCGAATTGAAAGGCATATTAAGCCGTTCCGGTGTCAGATAAGTATCATTATTCAGATTGTAACGGGAAGCAAACAAATCGTATCCTCCGACCGAATCTTCATCCTTGGCTGCAAAATAAATAGTAACACCATCAGCCATTATAAATGGATAATTTACATCACCTTTCAATCCAAAATTAGAAGATGACAGCACTTTTTCATTTCCAAATTCGTCTAGCAATTTCTCCATCGAGAATAGTGTATAAGAACGGTCTTTGGCTGGTTGTCCATAATATATTTTAGTTCCCTTTTCATTAAAATAAACAGTCGATTCAACTTTTCGGTTAGCAGAAAATACATTATTGAAATAGTCTAGTTTACCTGTACTCAAACTCATTTTATAAGCAGATAAGAAAGATGCTTTGTCAACAACGATACTGTCTATTATCTGAATATCTTCGGTATTAGACACCATACGGTGTAAACGTGATGTGACAGCCCGCTTTTCTTCGAGACGTTTATGATTTTCTTCATCTTTCTTTTTGAGCAAACTTTCAAATTTATTGTAAGCCTCGTTTGCCTCTGTAAAGCGATACTGGCTGGTATATAATTGCCCAAGATAGAAGAATGCTTCCTGAATCCTTTTTTTAGATGCTAACACCAAACATTCTTCAGCTTTCAGCATATCACCTCCTGTTTCGAATAGACATACCCCATACCACTGATTGAGAGATGCATCTGTCGGCTTTGCATTATATTCGGCCTCAATAGTCGGTAATGCTTGAGTAAACTGCCCTTGTTGATACAACTCCTTTGCTTCGTTGAGCGTTTGCCCCTGAAGTACAGAGATACCAGACAATAACAATAAACAACATATAGAAACAATCTTCATAATAATACTAGTTTCAATATTTATATTTCAAATATAAGAAGAAAATCTGAGAAGAAAATCACTTCTCGTTTAAGCCTAATTTCTCACGGAGGAAGCGTCCGGTATACGAAGCCGCACATTCAGCTACAACTTCAGGAGTACCTTCACAAACAACAGTTCCTCCCCCATTTCCTCCTTCGGGTCCAATATCAATAATATGATCGGCACATTTTATCACTTCCATGTTATGTTCTATAATCAATACAGTATGACCTCTATCAATTAAAGAATTGAATGCTTTCAACAATGTATTTATATCATGGAAATGCAGTCCGGTAGTTGGTTCGTCAAAAATAAAGAAAGTTGGCGTTGGCTTCTCATCTGCAAGGTAAAAAGCCAATTTCACACGCTGGTTCTCACCACCGGATAGTGAAGATGAGGATTGTCCTAACTTAATATAGCCAAGTCCAACATCTTGCAATGGCTGTAGACGCTTAATGATTTTCTTCTCTATCGTATTGTTCTTCTTTGCCTCTCCAAAGAATTCGATAGCCTGATCGATAGTCATTTCGAGCACATCATAGATATTTGCCCCGTTATACTCGACATCTAGCACCTCTTGTTTGTAGCGTTTACCTTTACATTCTTCACACTCCAAGACTACATCTGCCATAAATTGCATCTCGACTGAGATATAACCTTCTCCGGCACATTCTTCGCAACGACCGCCTTCTATATTGAAAGAAAAATGAGCCGGTTTGAAATGCATCTGCTGTGCCAACTGTTGTTCTGAAAACAAACGGCGAATTTCATCAAATGCTTTGATATAAGTTGCAGGATTAGATCGTGAAGATTGCCCGATCGGATTCTGATCGATCAGTTCAATGTTTTTTATTAGCTTAAGATCACCACTCAGTTTATTATATTGAACCAATTGGTCTCCTTTATCTTTATAATGAAGTTGAAGAGCATTATAAAACACATCACATACTAACGATGATTTACCCGACCCACTGACACCTGTAACAACAGTCATCACATTGAGAGGAAATTTGACATTAATATTTTTGAGATTATTTTCTCTTGCTCCTTCTATTTCTAAATAATTATTCCATTTGCGGCGAGGATTAGGAACCGGTATTTTCTCTTCGCCTGTCAGATAACGGACTGTATAGCTATCCGATTCTTTTTCGAGATTGGCTACCGTGCCTTGATAGACAACCTCGCCTCCCAAACGCCCGGCCTTAGGGCCAATATCTATTATATAGTCTGCTGCACGGATTATTTCCTCATCATGCTCTACCACTACTACAGTATTTCCTAAAGCATTAAGTTCACGCAAAACCTTTATCAACAAATCTGTATCGCGCGAATGAAGCCCGATGCTCGGTTCGTCCAGTATATATAAAGAACCAACTAGGCTGCTTCCTAAAGATGTAGCCAGATTGATTCGCTGGCTCTCTCCACCCGAAAGAGTATTTGATAGCCGATTGAGAGACAAATAACTCAATCCGACATCACATAAATAACCGATTCTATTATTAATATCTGTCAGCAAACGACGGGCAATTGCAGCATCAGACTCGTTCAGATCTAAAACATTGAAAAAACCTCTCAAGTCCGTAATCGGCATCTGTACAAGGTCACCAATAGATTTACCCCCTACCTTTACATAAAGTGCCTGAGGTTTCAAACGTGTGCCTTTACATGAAGGACAAGTCGTCTTGCCCCGGTAGCGAGCCAACATAACCCGATATTGAATTTTATATTGATTCTCCTCAACCATCTTGAAGAAATCATTAATACCATGTAATCCTTTAGCACCAATCCACAGCAAATCGCGTTGTTCGTCGGTCAATTCCATATAAGGGCGATGAATAGGAAAGCCATATTTTTCGGCACCTAAGATAAACTGAGTTTTCCACTCGCTCATCTTTTCTCCACGCCAGCATAAAACAGCATCGTCATACACTGATAGTGATTTGTTCGGAACAACCATATTTTCATCAATGCCTAGAACCTTGCCAAAACCCTCACAAACGGGACACGCGCCTAATGGACTATTGAAACTGAACATCATATCATTAGGCTCTTCGAACTGGATACCATCAGCCTCGAAACGCTTAGAATAGTCAAATGTCTCTGTCCCTGTTTCGGTATAATAACGGACTGAACAGTCTCCATCTCCTTCGAAAAATGCAGTAGATATTGATTCCGAAAAACGGTTTATATTGGCATTATCAGCATCGCAAGTAAGGCGGTCTATCAACAAAGACATATCTGATACATTATACTCTTTATCAGAAGACACAATATCTTCAATCTGAACCAATTGTTCATTAACTTCGACACGCGAATAACCTTCTTTAGACAGTATATCCAATTGTTCTTTTAGAGAACGATCATCACGAAGGATAATTTTAGTAAGGACAACCAACCTTGTTCCTTGAGGATAGGAAAGCATTTTGTCTACAATGTCACTCAACAGATGTTTCTTGACCTCCTGCCCTGACACCGGCGATATAGTTTTGCCAATACGGGCAAACAACAATCGTAAGTATTCATAGATTTCGGTTGTTGTACCCACCGTAGAACGTGGATTACGGTTCATTACCCGCTGTTCGATAGCTATGGCGGGAGGGATTCCTTTGATATAGGTACACTCCGGTTTGTTCATCCGTCCTAAAAACTGACGGGCATATGAAGACAAACTCTCCACATAGCGTCGCTGGCCTTCGGCATATAATGTATCGAAGGCTAAGGATGATTTTCCTGATCCTGAAAGACCGGTTATTACAACAAATTGATTGCGGGGAATCTCAACATCAATATTCTTTAGATTATTGACCCGAGCACCCTTGATTAATATATTATTTCTTTCTTCCGACATTCGTTTTCCTGCTTAGTAAAGGGATACAAAAATACATAAAAAAGAGCAGACTAAAGACATAAGAAAAGAAAGATTAACAGCAAAGTATCTTAGATATTAAGAGTCTATTCGATATAAAAAAAGACAAAAAGCCTTCATCCAAATGGGATGAAAACTTCTTGCCTTAAATTCAGTAAACTATCTATTTTATCTTACTTCGAGATATCACTGCTGCCAGAAGCATTCGCTGTAATGGTATCATACTTCAAGTTCTTCACATTACCGTCCGATCCACCACTACAATTGATAACAATGCTTTTTGTTTTTCCGGTCAATTTTATATCTGAGCCACCGGAAGCTTTAGCATCTACAGATGTAACATCCAGATTAACATTAGCATCGGCTCCGCCCGAAAAATATAAGATACAATTCGTTGCAGTCAAATTGTTAATCTCAGCATCTGATCCTCCGGAAAATAATAGAGATACATTCGAAGCCGTAAGTGTTGATATATTCACATCTGATCCTCCGGAAGCGAGTATTGAAATATCTTTGGTGTTTTTTAATTCTTCTGCATAGAAATCAGAGCCACCATTAAGTAATATTTTATCTATTTGTGGAGATGAAACATGCACTACCATTTTGTATTGAGTTCGTACTTTCTGACCTTTTCTCGGCCTAATCATTAAATTCCCATTTTCCACAATTGTTTCTATTGTCGGTATTATATTCGATTCTGCCTCCACTTTCAGTGCATAGTTTCCGACAGTGTAAACAACATCTATTCCTCCTGACAAATGTATTTCCCTAAAAGGGCTGGCCGAGCGAGACTCGGTTGTTGTCTGGGCCGATAATGAAACTGAACTTAGTAAACATATCAGTAACAATAAAACATAATTCTTCTTTTTCATAATTGTAATCTCTTTATATTATCTAATTCTTATATCTGCATATTTATTCGATACCTCTATTTTTAATTTAGGTGTTTTTGTTCCTATCTGTCCTCTTTTTGAGACTCTGTTATTTTGAGTGGAATTTTCGGTATAAGAAACAGAATGCTTTTTAGAAACTGTAAAATCTCCATAAATCAGATCGGCAGAGAAAGAAGCTGCAGCATCATCCGGTAGTGTTATAGTTAAATCTGAATAGGAACCTTTCACCACGATACTACTTAGCTTAGATGATGATACGGAACTAATCCGCATATCCGAATATGCACATACAGACTGAATATCGGACACCAGATTATCAATAGTCATATTCGTATATTTCAAATTTGTATTGACAGACGACACTGTACCGATATTGAACTGCCCATAAGCTAAAGAACCATTGACAGACAAAGAATGAATGTTTCCTAAAGTATAATTCGAATAATTGCCTGACACCTGAATATTAGATCCTTTATCTATTTTGACTGTAGAATATGATGCCGTCAGAGAAATATCGTTTAAAGAACCAATATTGACATTTCCATATTTTGTTTTTATAGTTGGGGTAGTACCGGAAAAAGATTGAGCATCCAGATTGGTATATGAAAGATCTGCTCCAAAAGTGCCCGAGTAGTTGCCGAGCTTAATATTCCCATACTTCTGAAATACATTTAATGCTACGTTACGAGGAACTGTAATAATATAATTTATTTTTGCCCTCTTGCCCGACGATGTGGTTGCAACAAAGAGAATACCCCTGGATGTAGAAATATTACAAGAAGCTTTTTCATCTTTAGTATCAAAATATTGTATCTCTAAATTAACCTGCTTCGCATTTGTCTCCTGCACCACAATATTACCATACTTGTGATCCATTTCTATCTCTGAAATATTAGTAAATGTTTTATTTTCGACACGAGTAGGATTTCTTTCGCCTTTTTGTGTAATAGCAAGCGAAACCGACATTCCATTCTGGGTTTCCGCTTCGGCTAAAGCAGATATATTCAAATCCAAATTAGTTTCTAATGCCAACATCTTTTTGTCCAACTCTTCCATTGCACTATCAATCATTGACAAATCGGGAATATCGAAATCAATATTAGGTAAATTTACTGTTTGACTTTTCAAGCTTTCAGATACCGTTTTCGATATCAGTTTTTTTCTAAACAGCCTTGTAGAATCTTGGAGCAATTCGGGCATAACTTCTGCCTTGGTTGAGAAAACAGCCAAACATAATAAAATAAGTAATAATATATTTTTTTTCATCTTCATCAACATTTAGTGTATTTACCTAATTTTTCATTTATATTCTCCAGTACCTGAATATTTGCTTCATAATGTTTTACCAAGAAGTGAATGGCTAATCCTTCATCCTCATTTTCAGACATGTCTTTTACAAAATCTTTGTTACTATCTATTATTTTCTGTATATCTTTTGTCAATTGAGCCTGATTCTCAACATCCGTATAAGCTAATTTACACATAATATCGGATATTTGCTGGCTCATCTGGCGATTATAATATTCATTTGTCGTTCTAAATTCATCCGACATCTGAATATGCTTTTCCTCATTGCTATTGGCAACTCCTCTCGAATCGATGGTGCCAGGTGCAGAAAAATGAAATGCTAACCCAATAATAAGGGCAATAGACGCTGCTACAGAAACAATCCCTATAAGCGGAATACGTTTCTTTGGTTTCTGTCCAACTTCATCATCAGACAGTTCTTCTTTATTTTTATCCAACAATGCCTCAAACCGAGCCATATGCCCATCGGATGGTTCCCGATCATCAAATAATTCTCTATTTTCTTTTATATAATCTTTTAAGTCTTTCATTCAAAAGCCTCCTTTCTCTATCTTATTAGTTCAATCAATCGTTGTTTTGCCCTCATGTATTGTATTCGTACAGTTCCCGAAGCAATTTTTAATATTTCAGCAATCTCTTCATGATCGTACCCTTCTATCAAATATAAATTTACAATCAATCTACTGCTGTCCGGTAATTTTTCGATTGCTGTTTTTACCTGTTCTACTTTCTTTATCACTTGTTCCCAATCTTCATTATCATCTGTTACCGGCATATCAGAATGAAGGTTTTCGTTGAGTTCAATTACATCTAAGTCATTTTTTCTCAGTTTATCTATTGATGTATTAATTGCAATTCGCCTGATCCAAGCTTCGAATGGAGTCGATTCTTTATATAAACCAAGACTGGAAAAAGCTTTCAAAAAACTTTCCTGCATAGCATCCTCTGCTTCCATCGAATCGCGAAGTATACGGAAACAGGTATTATAAACCGGTTTATAAAAAACGGAATACATCTGCATCTGTGCCTTTCGGTCATTTTTCTTACAGAGTTCTATTATAGTCGAATCGAAACTGATCATCAATTACTTTATTGCGCTCTTAATATCTTTTACGCAGAAAAAAAAGAAGTGTTACATAAATCTGATTTTTTTTGAAAAAAATATATTCTTTCAAAGTAAGTTATATTTCGTATATCTTTAGATAAAATACTCTTAATAACTTTTACCTTAAAAGCCTCCTGTTATTGCATCAAATATATAATCCTGTTTAAACTGGGAATTAGTAAATTCGCAAAAAATAATTAGCTTTGTAATATCTATTTTTTAATAAATATGTGGTTATGAAATATTATATAAGCCTATTTTCACTCCTATTGTCGAGTACTCTCCTTTTTTCACAAAACACAGTCAAGATGAGTGCTGTTAAGGCCAATGACTATGGTGTTGCATATTCCCTGCCTAAAACATCTATAGTTGTAAAAGCAGAATACACTAAAAAGACACGTAAAGCGGGAGAATTCTATCAATATGCAGAACGATATTTAAGTATTTCTAATCCGATAATAGAAAATGAGGTTATTTATTCATTAGACAAAATAGAAGCTTCGGCAGAAGGGATTCTGGATAAGGATAAATCATATCTTGTCGAATTCCGATCAGGCACTACTGCTCCATTTGTTACATTAACTAAAGATGGCCTAATATGTGCAATCAATGAAGATTATTCATTTCCGAAAACAGAAACTACAGACGAAAAAGGGATAGCCTCGGCAACATTGCCTAATCCCCGTACTTTTTTGTCGGAAGAAATATTGAGGGCAGGTTCGACAGCGAAACAAGCAGAACTGATTGCAAAACAAATTTACAGATTGCGCGAAAGCAGGAATAATATACTTACAGGTGATGCAGACAATATGCCTCCTGATGGCAATGCGTATCAACTGGTAATGAACCAGATTGACGAGCAAGAGAAGGCTTTGACAGCTATGTTTTCAGGAACCGAAACTATAGAAATAGGCGCACGCGAGTTCGTTTCTATTCCTTCTGAAAAAAATATAGATAACCGTATTATATTCCGTTTTTCTAAAAAATTGGGAATTGTTGGAGAAGATGACCTTTCCGGAGCTCCTGTCTATCTATCTTTGAAAAACAAAGAACCAAAGGCTGAAGTTATATTGACGCCCAAAGAAGAAAAAGCTTTAGCTGAAAAATTTGCAAAAGGTATAATTTATAATATTCCGGGAAAAGCGACCCTCCAAGTTACATATGACAATAAAGACTTCGTGAAGAAAGAATGTGATGTAGTACAATTTGGAGTTCAGGAAGTTTTGGTTCCCAAAATGTTTGAAAATAACAAACAACCGATCAAAGTTATTTTCTATCCGGAAATAGGAGCAATAAAACAGATTATTCAATAATACCAATTGTAAGATGCCTTTAGAAATAGAGAGAAAATTCCTTGTTGTTGGTGACTTTAAAGCTGAAGCCTATAACCATGAAGAAATTGTACAAGGATATTTATCTTCTGTTCCTGAACGGACTGTGCGCATAAGAATAAAAGGTGAAAAGGCATATATTACAATTAAAGGGAAATCTGACCATTCCGGCATATCGCGGTACGAATGGGAAAAGGAGATTGAAATAGATGAAGCACGAGAACTGCTCGAATTATGCGAGCCGGGTATTATAGACAAAATCAGGTATTATATAAAAAAAGGGAAGCATACGTTCGAGGTCGATGAGTTCAGAGGCGATAACAAAGGGCTGATTATGGCTGAAATAGAACTCGGAAACGAAAATGAAAGCTTTATCAAGCCAGATTGGCTGGGGAAAGAGGTGACAGGTGATCTTCGTTATTACAATGCCTCATTAGGAAAAATACCGTATACCAAGTGGTAGTAAAGTATGATTGATACACAAGTAAAGATTCACGATAATTTTTCTGTAGAACTCAAAACCGGATTTATAACAAATAATAAACCCGAAGATATTAATGAGTTCAAAATCAACACATGGATATTTATCCCGAACAGCCTTGACATTAATGGAAGCACATATTCGAAGCAGCAATTTTATAAAAGTGTAAAAAATAATATACGCCTTATTACCCCGGTATATTCACTGAGTGATATATTGAAGGAGGGAAGGGGTCCACTACCACGGCTTCAGAGGGCATTAGACGAATTGTATATTTCGCCTGAAAACGAGGCTAAAACCGAAAATTATGTATATCAGGTCAAAATGTTATTATGCATCCTGAAAAGTGCATTGCGCCGCGAGGTCTTAATTATATCTGCACTAAAGGATGATGATGAAATAATTAATCACACAACGCTATTTGTAGAACAGATCAAGTCCATAGCAGCACAATATCGTGCTATGTGGATTATGCTCGACAGACCTGAGATAAATGATAAACAACGTGAACCATTCTTGTTTGGCGATGATTTTCTTGGCAATATAATTGAACAATATTCTTTCTCTATAATCAAGCAACTGAAAAAACAATCTGTCTTCGACTCTGTAAAAGGAATCTTATATAAACTGATACAAGAAGAGCTTGACCATAAGAAAGAACAGGGATTCCATACATTAGAAAAAGGGAATGAGGAGCAAAATAGTATTGTTATATCTCAGCGCAATATTTTAAAGAAATTTGTGGAAAGCGATTTGTTCCTACAAACTGTAAAAAAGAAAGACGGAGCATTTGCCGAACAGTTTTATTATAGCATTGCAGCAGGTATAGCAATGATATTTGCAACTGTAATTTCTTTTTTTGCAACACAACGATATGGAAATTTCACCACTGACCTTTTTATTGTACTTGTAGTCAGTTATATGTTGAAAGACAGGATAAAAGACCTGATGCGCTACTATTTTTCATCGGAACTAAGTAAAAAATACTTTGACTCGAAACTAAAACTAAGTATTCGCAAACAAGAAATAGGATGGATTAAAGAAGCATTCGATTTCAGAGAAGAAACAAAAGTTCCAGAGGAAATCCTTACTATCAGAAACAGAACGCCACTGGTGGAAGCCGAAAACGAAATTTATGATGAAAAAATAGTCCTCTATCGTAAATGGGTACGTCTGTCGAGGGCTGAAATAGAAAAGTATAAGGAATATCACCTCTCCGGAATCAATGACATTACCAGATTCCATTTAATGGATTTCACTCAGAAAATGGGTAACCCATCTATACCTCTCTATTTGCCGGATGAAGATAATGGTTTTATCACTCTTGAAGGTGCACGTGTGTACCCGCTGTACTTTATTGTACAATGTGAATCCGATGCTGACACATATTACAAAAAATACCGTCTTTTATTTAACCGGACCGGGATAACAAGTGTTAGCGAACTGAGTTAGATAAAGTTGATCGGAACATTTTTTCTCCGTGCTTTTTTCTGCTTTTGCATGTAGATATAAACAGCAACGCTACTTGCTGCGGCAAGCAGTGACACAGCTAATATTTTTTTTGTCATATCACTCATTTTAGAACTATGGTATTTTCGTTTGGGTAAAGTTACTAACAAAAGTTGAAAAAAAATCTTAATTATTGATCTTAAAATAAAAAAGATACGAAATCTTTACAAAAAGATCTGACACCATTTATCAAATTGTTTTACAGAGTCTTCTCCATATTTAGCCAGACTATCTCGAACACTATCTACAGATTTTTCTTCTCCCAAATGTGTTTTTGAAAAGAAACAGTCTGCAAAACAAATAATTTGTTCCTCTATACTAACCGGCTTCATATCCCGATGGGGTAATGGAAGTTTTTGTGTCACAATTTCTTCTAATGAGAGTCCTGTCCCAGTATGACGTTCACAAACCAAAGCGTGCTGAGGATAGCCTTCATGATCAAGTATTTCACGTCCTAAGTATCCATGACAAATATAAGGAGCTATTCCAAAGCAATGAATAGAAGGGGCATTTGTTGTGAAAATACCAATATCGTGCAACATCGCAGCATCTTGAATAAAAGCAGCATCTGCTTCCAACTCCGGATGATTTTGGACTATTGCCAACGATTTATTCATTACATCAGTACTATGGTTAATCAGTACATTATATAGATCGGAATCTTTTTTATAGTACTTTTCTATTATAGCTAGTGCATTCATATCTATATATTATTGAGTTTGATTTTAAAATATGTAAGTTTGTATATACATTTAGTCTAAACACCACATATATGAAAAAGTTTCTGTCATTAACGTTAGTAATTGTATGTTTAACACTATGCAATTTAGTTTGTGCACAAAATATACAATTAGGTTCTGATCGGCTTGACCAGTTATTGCCTCTACTGAAAGATAAGAAAGTAGCTTTAATCGTCAATCAAACATCATGCCTCAGTAATGGAACTCATTTACTGGACACGCTATTGTTTCATGACACTAATATAATAAAAATATTTGCTCCTGAACATGGTTTTAGAGGAAATGCTGATGCGGGTGAAAAAATAATAGATGGAAAAGATACAAAAACAGGTATCCCGGTTATATCTCTTTATGGAAAAAATTACAAGCCATCACCCGAGCAATTATCAGATATAGATATCGTCATTTTCGACATACAAGATGTAGGAACACGCTTCTACACGTATATTAGCACTATGCACTATGCACTGGAAGCTTGTGCCGAAAACGGAAAGGATTTCCTTGTGCTCGATCGTCCAAATCCGAATGACTATGTAGATGGTCCTATTTTAGACCCTAAATATAAATCTTTTGTAGGAATGCATCCAATCCCCACACTACATGGTCTGACAATAGGCGAATTAGCAAACATGATAAATGGTGAAGGGTGGCTAAAAAATAAGGCTAAATGCAATCTAACAGTTATCCCTATGGCTGGATGGCAACACAAGCAGCCTTACATCTTACCGATTAAACCATCACCCAATTTACCTAATGGTAATGCAATAAAGTTATATCCTTCACTTTGCTTTTTTGAGGCAACAAATGTGAGTGTCGGACGAGGAACTGAATCTCCATTCGAAGTTGTTGGTGCACCTTCTTCCAAGTATGGAAAGTTTACGTTTACACCCCGATCGACTGAAGGGGCTAAGAACCCCTTAAATAAAGACAAGGTATGCTATGGAATAGATCTAAGAACAAACAATTTTGAAGGAGGGCTTAGTCTCCAATATCTGATTGCCTTTTATCAGAAATCAGGTTTGGGAGCCGCATTTTTTACAAATCCTAAATTTATGGATCTACTCGCCGGAACAAATCAACTTCGCCTACAGATAATTGAAGGAAAAACAGAAGAGCAAATCAGATCGGGATGGCAACTTGGACTAAAAGAATATAAAACAATGCGGACAAAATATTTGTTATATAACGAAAATTAAAGAGAGAATGTATGTCAGATCTCAAATGTCCCTTATGTGGAAAAGATGTAAAAGATGGTGAAGAATTTTGCAAAGATTGTCAAGACATTGCACACTACTCTTACCCTACAAATTTTGTAGAAGAAAGTGAAACAATATTGCAAGAAAAAGTAGTAGAGACTTCGGATATTAGTGCTATCGATAGCAAAGCAGACTACATTACCGTCAAGAAAAGCCGAAAATCTACTATTCTTATAATTTCTGTATTAATTATATGTATTGCAATTGGAGCAGTTGTATCTTACTTTTATATACAGAAAAAGAAAGCAGAAGAAGCAGAAATTGCATATTGGGAACAATGTGCTACTGAAAACACACCGCTATCTTATTCTCAGTACTTAATACAATACCCAAAAGGAAAGTTCAGCAATGATGCTCATCAGAAAATCACAGAATTAGAAGATAAAGAAAAACAAGATTGGATCAATTTACAGAAATCGACTGATATCAATGCGTATTTTTCATTCCTCTTGGATCATCCCAATACACCTTACGAAAAAGAAATACGCCTACGGATGGACTCCATCAGTTGGCAAACTACAACAGCTACAAATACAGCCGAATCATATCTGGCGTATCTGGAAAATGTAAAGTTGGGAAATATGACAGGCAATTTTAAAAGCCAAGCTGAAGAGAGATACAATTATCTGAGTGAATTAAAAAATCTGGATGGTGCTGAACTCATCTTGGTCAGAAAGCAGATTAGTCATTTTTTTGAACTTCTTGCATCTAACAAATTTAAAGATGTAGAGAAACAGATGGCTCCAAGCCTAACTCATTTTTTTGATTTGAAAAATAAATCTAAAGAAGCAATTATAAAATCAATAGAAAGTGATCTAAAAAGCCGGAAAATAAAAAACATTACTTATTCGTTCGAGCCCGACTCATTGGAAGTAATACTTGATAACAAAGGGGTATACTTTTTATCTTTACCAATACAGAAGACTGTTGTGTATAAGGATCGAAAAAAGAAAAAAGAAACATCTTCTCATTTTATCAAAATGGAACTGAATAATAAAAAAGAGTTGATGAGTTTATATGAAACAAGATCAAAAAAATAGAGGTAGGAAAACCTACCCCTATTCTTAAGTTTATCCCTATTATTTTTGAGCAAAATAGATCGCATTTTCTACTGACTGACGAAAAGCAAGAACACCTTCTGTTGTTAAGTCAACTGCTTTTTCTTCTCCATTTGGAAGATATACAATAGCCTTACCTTCATCCTCTAATTTGATAAGTTTAGTAGTTTCTCCATTGGCTACAGCACTCCATGTATTTGTATTCTTATCATATACCAAATTAGCCTGTTCGCCTTTTTCATTTTGTATACTGTATCCATTCTCTAATGTTTCAACGGTGTATACTCCATCTGTACCTTGCACTTGTTTTACAATTCCGACTTCTACCGGATTGTCACCCGACCAAAATTCGATTGAGTTAATAACCAAAATATCTGCAAGAAAAGATACAGGATAAACGGGTACAATATGCATAGCAACAAAAACAACTTCATTCACAAATTTATTGTCAATGGTTTGATTCCAAGCTAAAATCTTTCTTGACAGATTGAAAGACCCAATACACGAAGAAAATACTAAACTGCCGGCAACGGCTGTTATCATTGATACTGCAATAAATTTCTTTTTCATAAATCAATATTTAATTGTAAAAATAACACAATTCTATTAAAACGTTACAAATATAAATAATCTGAGTATAAAAATCTAAACGGTGCAATCTATTTCTTATTTCGTGGATGATGCTCTATTATTTCCTGACGTAAATATTCCCTATCCATGTGTGTGTATATTTCTGTTGTTGTTATTTTTTCATGCCCCAACATTAATTGAATAGCCCGGATATTAGCTCCACCTTCGAGCAGATGTGTAGCAAACGAATGACGGAATGTATGAGGGCTGATCGTTTTCTTTATACCAGCCTCCATTGCATATTGCTTTATAAAATGAAATACCATTATACGGGATATGGGAGTTCCCCTATTGCTCAGAAACAAGGCATTCTCGTAGCCTTTTTTTACTTCTATTTGGCTTCTGTATATTAGATATTTTTGTATTTCATTTATTGCGGTGTGCGATATGGGTACTAACCTTTGCTTGCTACCTTTTCCTTCTACTTTAATAAAACCTTCATCAAAAAACAAGTCTGAAAAACGGAGCTTTGTTAATTCTGATATACGCAAACCACAACCATAGAGTACTTCGAGAATAGCCCTGTTTCGCTGTCCTTCTTTTATAGAAAGATCAATAACAGACAGTAGTAACTCAATCTCTTCGAGAGAAAGTACAGTTGGCAATTTTAAACCTATCTTAGGAGTATCAAGCAGTTCGGTAGGATTATTCTGTATATAGCCGTCTAATTCTAAATAACTGAAAAAAGATTTTATTCCGGATATAATCCGGGCTACTGATCGGGCACTGATACCTAAATCGTATAGCTGAGCTATGAATTGTTGGAGATGGTCGAGCGTTATATCTTCTACTTTCAGCTCTTCATTAGCCATAAAGCCCGATAGTTTAGCTAAGTCTTCCATATACGCATCTATGGAGTTGGCAGACAAAGACTTCTCTAACAACAAATAGTTCTTGTATTTTTTTATAACATCATCTTTCGCAATCATTTTAATCAAATATTATTACAAATATATATCTTTGTGGATAATTCATAGCTTACTAATCACATAGGCTTACTTTTATAAATAAACTGTCGGAAAAAGATATATGAAAATTTTAAAAGCAATATTCCGCTATTTGACCAGCAAATATACGAAAGTACAATTGCTGATAATTTTGGTGATTATTGTTTTTGCATTTTTTATAAGTGACAGTAGTATATTTTCACGTTTTAGTCATGATGCTAAGATAATGGAACTGAATAGTCAGATCGAATATTATCGGGAACAAAGTGAACAAGATAGAAAAAAGTTAGAGGAGTTACGGGATGACAAAGAGAGTATTGAAAAATTTTCTCGCGAAAAGTATTTTATGAAAAAACCTGATGAAGATATTTTCATCATTGAATAAAAGAGATCATTACTATATGAAAATAAATCCGAAGGCAAAGAATATTTTTTTTCAGATATCCGCAATTCTTATTCTTTTATCTGCAATAGCTTATCCTTTTGTGCCAATGGTGGCTAAATATGCAATGATTATTGGGGCTGCCGGCTTTGCCGCAACTACATTTACAAATAAATATCCCGGAAAAAGTTTACGAGGGAAACGTATATTTAATATACAGGTATTTGCAGCTATACTAATGGCTGTGTCGGCTTACCTGATGTTTGTAGACATGAAAGAATGGGTTGTCACATTACTTGTTGCTGCCCTACTAACACTATACAGCACAATAGTCCTTTCTATGACATACAAGAAGGAATTAGAAGAGAAAGCGAAGCAGTAATCTGATAAATTAGGCTACTGCACAAAATAGGATATTGCTCTTCCTAGCATATAACTGGTAAAGATCAAAAAAAAAGATATCAGAATTATATTACGAAGTGTCAATACTTCACTTAACGCTGTTTTTACTTTTTTATTCATAAGTTTTATTTTAAAGTTAATTACTGGTCGATCTCGATTCGAAAAGATTCTTTTTTCACCAATTCCCGACCTCTACTGAAGCACCACACACCGATCATTACAGTAAAAAACATAGACCAGACAATCAGTCTAGATATTGTCACATTTATCTTATTATTCATTGTTTATAGAGTTAAGTAACAAATTAATTTACCTCCTACATAGCCCATAGAATATGAAGCAACTAATATAAGTGATAACAAAAAGACAAACAACAAAAAAGGATGACTCTCAGACTTAATACAAAACGCATTATATTTTTCAAGCATATTATTTATCTTTAAATTAATAACAGATCAGCCAGTTTTCTTTAATTCACAGAATTTTAAATAATAATATTATCAGATCAAGAATCTACCCCAAATTCAAATCTCCATATAAATAATAGCTATTAAGCCAACGATAGGATTTCGTTTTCTATTCATATCAAGGCCAAAATAAGATTCCTATTGTAAAAAAGCGTATTGCTGTAGATGTAATATTATTAAATAAATGCATAAGAATACTAATATACAGTCCTTTATCATATTTCAATCTAATATAGCCCCAAAATAGCCCCATTATTATTTGAGGTAAGACAATCAAAGGAGATAATAAATAATGCTTCCATGTAAGATTTTGGTAATTAAAGATATGTAATAAACCAAATATTAAAACAGAAGAATAAAAAACAATAGAATAATGATTCTGCCAAAAGACACCTAATTTATTACAAATTCCCAGTCTTTTATCAACGAACAGTAAATAGGATCCAATTAATAATACTAAAGATGAAGCTATTAAACCAAATGGTAAACCTATTTGTCTTTTAAGTATCAAAAGTGTAAAGAGTGTAATGCTGATTAACAAATAAATAGGTTTAAAACGAAGAGAAAGCCTAAATATTAATTCTTCATATATCGGCGCTAACAAACAAGCTAAAATAATATATCTCGGATTAATATCTATAGGAGGTTCTGACGGCATCAATCCCATCATTGCCAAAGGAACCCGAACTACCATCGAAACGACTATAAGGATTGATATTAATAATAGATATCCGATAATAGATATTTTGAATATTTCAAATAAACTATCAATCTTTATAATATCCTTATCAAGTATAAAAGGTTTTCGCAAAAATCCTAAAATATAATCTACTGACATAAATTATTTTATTTAAGTCAGAGAGATTGAGAATCTCCCTGACTCTTTTGATATTAGCTAAGAGCCATAAATGCTGCAAGTCCTGCTACAGTAGCACATACAATAGTGGCTTTACCAAATGAATATCCTAAGCTATACATATGTCCTCCACCTTCTATATCAATCATCTCTTGTTCTGACAAGAGTTCTATATCCAAATTTAGTTCAATTGTTTTCATTGTTTCTATTTTTATTATTTTTCAAAAAGCTGCTAAAAAACCATCCACAAAAGCCTTTGCCATTCCGGTCATTCGCCCCATGTGATAAGCAATACCTCCACCGATACTTCCTCCATTGACTGAATAAAGCTCTACAGAGTCTAATTCGATTATATTCAAATAATCAAAATCCACATTTAAAATATCTTGATTTTTCATATTCATATCATTTTACATTAATAAACCTGCTTGGAAACCCTTCTTAAATTCGTCGCGATATATTGCACAAATAACTAGAGGTATAAGCCCAAATCCACCTTCAACTTCCTTTACTTCCAACTCTGTCATTTCTTCTACACCAAGTGTAGTTAAATCCAAATCTTTCATAATGTTTAGTTTTTAAAATTAATATTATCTTTCAAAAGTCAACCGATTTAACTTATTAATTGTAAAATTAACACCTTTTCGTCTAAAAAAATGAGATGGAAGATAAAATTTAGAAAAAACAGATAACAAATTTCTTTATATAGGGTTAGCCAGATAAACCAATAAATCCCTTAAAGACTATAAAAAATAGCCTGTACTAATTACAATACAGGCTATTTCTTTAATTTAATCCTTATTTTTTAGCAATGAGGGCGGCAACATCCTCCGATTGCACTAATGCAACCTCCGATAGCACCAACAATACCCAATATTCCACCAACTATGCCAGCTCCGATTCCTACTATACAGCAAAAACCACCTTCAACTTTTCTTACTTCTGCTTCTGTCATTTCTTCTACACCAAGTGTAGTTAAATCCAAATTTTTCATAATGTTTAGTTTTCTAAATTAATATTATTTCTCAAAAGTCAACCGGTTTAACTTATTATTTATAAAATTAACGCCTTTCCGTCTAAAAAATAAGACGGAAGATAAAATGTCACATCCTCCAATAACTTTTTTCAATTCCTGCTCATTTTCAATTACAGATATCGTACATTTTATTTCCAACTCAAAAAAATGTGTATAGAAAAAAGATTCTTTAGATCTAGAATAGGAAATCGGAGCATCGTACGACTTCAACTCATCCAACATATTATATAAAGTAGCTCTACTAACACCCAATTGTTTAGACAAATAGTCCGGTCTTCCGGTCTTCTCTGCTTTGATCAGATCATGTAAAAGAGTTAAACGATTAAGGGCTTCAAATATCTTCATAACTAATCTATATCTGTTGAGTTATTCATATCAGGAATTTGTTTCTTCCACATTTTATAATATAATGTTCCTTCCTGATAGAGCTCTTTATGTATACCTTCTTCTATCAACTGCCCCTTTGCCATTACGACTATTTTATCTGCCGACATAACAGTACTCAAGCGATGAGCTATAATGATAATAGTTTTACCTTGCCTATTGTAATCAAGAATGGCTTGTTGAACAAAGTATTCAGATTCGGAATCGAGCGAAGAAGTAGCTTCGTCAAGAATCAGTATTTCCGGCTGGCGATATAGGGCACGCGCAATAGCAATCCGTTGTTTTTCACCTCCGGATAACCCCACCCCATGTTCGCCAATATAAGATGCAAAGCCATTGGGCAAATTTTCGACGAATTGGAGGATCCCCAATTTCTGAGAAATATCTAATATCCTCTCCATATTGGGATTAAACTCTCCTAATGCTATATTCTCTACTATGTTGCCGGCAAAGAGGTCTAATTGTTGGGGTACAGAAGCAACACTACGGCGCATACTGGAATTAGTAAAGTAATCAATATTATGATCACCAACATAAATCCGACCACTATTTACAGGATATAGTTTCTGAAGAAGGGCAGCCAGAGTTGTTTTACCAGAACCACTTTCTCCAATAATAGCTGTCATTTTTCCTACCGGGATTTCTAAACTAAAATTATCAAATACTTGTTTTCGAGTTCCATAACTAAATGAGATATTATCGAAACGGATATTACCATTCATCTGCCCTTCGAACTCAATTTGGTTTTCTGTATGTTCTTGCTCCAAATCCATTATTTCGAACAGACGATCTGCAGCAATGAGTGCATTCTGGATCGTCTTATTTGCTCCGATTAATGAAGAAACGGGTGTTGTAAAATAACCTATAATAGCATAAAAAGAAAATAGTGCACCCGGAGTAAGTTCATTATCCAACACAAGATAAGAACCAACCCAAAGGAGTATAATTGTAAACAATGTATTAATAAAGGAAGAACTTTCTGTAGAAGCTATCGAATTTATTCCCGAACGATATATTGTATTGAGAAGTTTAATAAATCTGGTTTCAGTTTTGAGATTTGCAAATTCCTCTACACCAAATTGCTTTATGGTTCTTACAGAATTGAGAGACTCCACCAATTGAGTCTCAAGATCAGCAGAATTCTCCATTACTTTTCGTTCGTACTTTCTATTCAATTTATTCACAAGCCAATAAACAAGTACATAGAGAGGAATAATTATTAACATAATCAATGCTAATTCCCAACTATAAATAAACATTAATCCAAACGAAAAGACAACGATAAACATATTTACGACGAGAGAGATAGCAGTATCATTAATAAAAGCCCTGATTTTGACAGCATCATTGACTCTCGATATAATCTCTCCGACACGCATGGTATCGAAAAAACGTTGTGGCAGTTTTAATAAATGTTTATAATAACCCAATATCAGACGGGCATCTATCATCTGTCCGGTATTAAGCATAAATAAATTCTGTGCAACGCCTAAAAATAGACGTAGGAAAAGGATAATAAGCATACCGACACTCATCAGATTAAGCAAATTAGCATTACCACCGACTAATACATAATCTGTTATTTTTCCAATATAAATAGAGGTAGACAAACCTAAAACAGTATAAACAATGGCACCAACCAAACACTGTATCAAAACATTACGATGAGGCTTTAACAAATAAAAAAAGCGTGAAACATTAGATACTTTTTCATTTTTGACTTCAAAGTCACCACCCGGAACAAGTAGGATAAGGACACCTGTCCACATCTTTTTAAAATCGTCAACATGAATACTATGTATCCTTCCATCAGCCGGATCCATATATTTAATCTGATCCTTTACTACTGAATAAATGACGACATAATGTTGTAATATATCTTTAACTACAATATGTGCTATAGCCGGTAAAGGTATTTTGGACAAAGCATCAATATTGCCCTTTACTCCTTTTGCTTCAAATCCGAGTTGCTCTGCAGCTTTTATCATCCCTAAAGCATTGGTACCTTTCTGATCGGTTCCCGCAATTTGCCTGATACGGGAAATAGGAATCCTCAACTGATAATACTCTCCAACAGAAGCAAGACAAGCAGCACCACAATCAGTAATATCACGTTGTTTTATTCTTATGTTAGTTTTCATTTGTCATTATTTTCGGATTTAACCAATTGTCCACTTTATCGAATAATAATTGTGATAGGCTACGTCTTATTAAGAAAAAACGTGCAGTTGTTGTCATGCCCTTTTTCAGATATCCTTTATAACCATTAGCTAATTCCAAATAGTCTCTATCAGATATACATCTAATCCTAAAGAAAGTCTGTTTATCAATTTCTACAACATCTGAAATGATTTCCTGAACGGTTCCATTCAACAAGCCCCATTGTTGATAGTTAAAGGCATCCATCTGAAAACTGACAGGTTGTCCAACTTTAATATAAGCTATGTCAGCGGGAGACACATAACATTCAATAATAAAATTATCATCTGGTGTAATCTCAGCTACTTCTTGTCCGGGAGATAAGAATCCTCCAGACTGTAGACCGACACACTTAACAAGAGTACCGGTTATTGGAGCAATTATTGTGTATTGTTCTTTCTGTTTCTCGATACGGATCAGCTGCGAATTCAAATCCCTATTTTCTAGTTCAAGTCGTGTCCTCTCGGCTTGCCATGTTGTAAGCTGCTGTTCCTTCAATAACTGCAACTGAGATTTGGCTGTATAATACTTTGTCTCGGCTTGTCCATATTCATATTGCGCTTCAACACCCTTTTCATATAGTGTTTTAGACAGTATATACTCACGCTCTTGTTGCTTGACTGTTATAGTCTGTTCTGATACCTTTGATCTATAATGTGCATATTCAGCAATGTACTTAGGAGTATGAGGAATAGTAATACCAGAAGACAATAAACCATCTATATCTCGGATGAAAAGGCTATTTTCCATCTGTTTCTGAAACAAGCGACTAATTTGTTCATCTAGTTCATCTGTTACAAACCATAAAAGAGTATCACCTTTGTTAACAAACTTGTTCTCCAACAAATCATTTTTCTTAATTTGTCCATATATAGCAGATTGGAGATTATTATTCTCTAAGGAGGTCTTTATAACACCTCTACTTTGAGATGAAACATCAACATGAATAATCGGTAGTAAAGTAAAGGTCAGAAGTATAACTAATATTATAACTATATATATTATTTTAATCTTAATATATCGTTTTGCCAAATGGCTTTGTGTGGTATATTCAACTATATCCACAGGGAATAATTCTTTCATAAGTGTAGTCTTGCCCGAGCGAAAATTAATGCAATAGGAAATCTTATTTCTCAAACAAAGATATGGCAGCCACAGACATTTTATTCATTCTTAAGATACACAAGAAAAAAATGTGAATGGTATATGTATGTATACCATTCACATTTTCAATAAATTGTATTTTCTTAACTTGAATCTTGTGACTACCCCAAATATGATGATCTATTTATAGTCAAAAATGAGAGTAGTATTAATTTGTAAAGATTAATCTGTATTAACCGTTTCATTTTTCAAGAGCTCATCTATTTTAGATGTTAAATCATTACCTCTTAAATTGTGTGCAACGATATTACCATCTTTATCTATCAAAAAGCTTTGAGGGATGCTATTAACTTCGTATAAACGTGCAGCTGCACTATTCCATCCTTTTAGGTCTGAAATGTTAATCCACGACATGTTCATAGCCTGTACTGCTGCAATCCAGCTACTTTTATTCTCATCGAGTGATATACCAACAATTTCAAAATCTTTGTCTTTATATTTGTTGTATAAAGCTACTACAGAAGGCATATCCTTACGACAAGGACCACACCAAGAAGCCCAAAAATCGACAAAAACAATTTTACCTTTGCCAACATAGTCACTTAATTTCACCTTCTGACCATCCAGATTCGATAACTCAATGTCTTTAAAAGGTTCTACTTTAAAATCATCTCCAGGAGTACGATTATATGTATTCATCAAGAATTTGACACTCTCCGATTGTTGAAAAGTTGGATTTGACAAAGCATACAATTCTTTTAATTGTGCCGGAGGAAGTATGCTGGAATAGTAAATAAAATAAAACTCTCCTACCCCATTCTTAATATTCTTACGAATATAACTAGATGCAATCTGAACAAATTCTTTACTAATATCTTGCATTTCGCTCTGAAATCGCTGAACATCATCTTCCGTCAACATATTGGCGACATACAAAGTTTTGGCTTTATTGTCAATTTCTTTTATCTTCTGAGATAGTACGTCTTGTTTGTCTCTAAACGATTGATGTTCATCGGACAATAATGTTCCTGACACTGTAGCAACACTATCAAACGTTAAATTAACGATACCCGGCTGTACTATAAACAAATCACTTGCGATTGTTGCACCAGATGTATCTTCTAAATTTACAATACGGATATCAGCCTCGCTGTCAATCGAATCTGTCAGTGTAAATTTACCGTTTATAACTTTTGCCGTATCACGAGTTTCAATATCAGTTTTATTAAAGTTAGATATTCCTCGTAAATAAACAGTATATCCTTCTTTAGATGAATCGGGAAGTTTACCAGATACAGTAAACTCCCGATTTTGTGCTGCAATATTTCCTGCAATAAGCAATAAAAGTATGTATGTAATTTTTCTCATTATGTGTATATTCCAGAAAATATTATTTTTTATTTCAATAGCTCATCCAATTTGGCCATTACTTCTTTTCCATGCAATCCTTTTGCCATGATTTTGCCATCCTTATCTAACAATACTGTGTGAGGAATAGAGGCAACGCCATAAGCTTCGGACAATTCACTTTTCCATCCTTTCAGGTCAGATACCTGAGGCCAAGTTATATTAAGGTCTTTGATCCCTTGTTCCCATGCTGCTTTATCATTATCGATAGACACACCTACAATAACAAAACCTTTACTTTTATACTTGTTATATACCTCTACCAAGTTTGGCATATCCTTGCGGCAAGGAGGACACCAAGATGCCCAGAAATCAACTAGTACATAGTTTCCTTTTCCTGCATAATCTGAAAGAGCTAGATCTTTGCCATCAGGTGTTAACCCTTTTATGTCTACAAACTGTTTTCCTTCGGTTGTCGCATCTAAAGCTAAAATACGTTTTTCTAGACTTTTTACCTTATCACTTTCTTTAAAAGCAGCATTAACTTTTGGTGCCAATTCTTTCAACTGATCTAAAGAGAATGAATATTGATGACTAACAAATAAATATGTTCCAATTTGAGTTTGAATATTCGATTTCAAGTATGTATATAATTCTGCATTCTGTTCTTCATCCTTTGCATCATATTGTGCTTCTAATGCTTCTGAAGCAGTTTCATCTGACTCTGCTTTGATTTTATTATAGATAGATTTCAATTCAGCATTATATGCATTCATTTTAGAATCAAAAGTCTGGAAGCTATCATTAGCTGGCGTACCTTTTACAGTCGAGATAGAGTCAAATGTCAATTCTATCTGCCCAGGCTCTAAAAGTACTATCGCCCCTCTACTCATTCTATTTGTCGGTTCAGATAGCACAACAAAACGTAAAGCAGCATCTCCTTCTGCAATCCCTTTAAAAACAAATGTACCGTTCTCTATTACTGCCGTATCAGTATTTACACGATCTTTCCAGCTGTCAGCAATTGATTGCAAATAGACAGTTTTACCATCTAAATCATTATTTGCCAATTTTCCGGTTATTGTAAATGCATTTTCTTCTCCACATGATGATAATATCAGAGCAATTGCAGAGATAAATAAAATTAGCTTTTTCATCACTTATTCTATCAATTTATTATTTAAAAAGTTCTTCCAACTTCTTTTCCAAATCATCACCTCTCAGGTTCATAGCATACACATTACCTTCTTTGTCTAACAATAATGTAAATGGAATAGAGCTGATTTCAAACACCTTGGCTGCATCACCTTCTGCATCTATCAACTGAATCCATGTCATGTTATTCGATTTCACAGCATTTTGCCAAGCGGATTTATCTTGATCTAATGATACTCCTACAATTTCAAATCCTTTGTCTTTATATTTTGCATAAGCTTTCACTAAGCTAGGCATCTCTTGTATACATGGAGCACACCATGATGCCCAAAAATCTAATAATACGACCTTACCTTTTCCTGTATAAGCAGATAGCGAAACTTTTTTGCCTGACTGATCTGCAACTTGAGCATCCTGAACCGGATGATTAAGAACTGCTGCATCACGTTGTAATTGCATTTCAAGCATTTCTTTTAGTTGTTTCACCTGAGGTTTATTCTGAAAAGAAGAGTCACTAAGAGCTAATAATTCCGAAATTTGTTCCTTCTCTAAAGATCTAACTGAGCTAAGAAAGATAAATTCCCCAACCGGATTATTCATATTTTCTTTTGTAAATTTATAATTCACATCTTGCATTTGCTTCATCAAATCATTCATCTTAGCTCTTTTCTCTGCCATTGCTTCTTCACTAAGAGTACTAGCTGTTGCTTCCTTATAAAGTGCAACCATTTGATTCGATAGGTCGTGAATTTTATTAAACTCATCATTTCGTGGAGTACCTTTTATTGATAATGATGCCTTGTCAAAAGAGATTTCAATAGCACCGGCTTCCAATACAAATGTTGCTACAGTAGGCTGATCCGCTTCCGGTTCTGTTATTTCAGACAATTTGCCTAGCGAAATAAATCGGATAGAAGGTTTATCTTCTGCAACTCCTTCAAAATGAAATTTACCATCCTTCACCACAGCTGAATCAACAACTATCGGATCCATTTGTTCCATATCTTCTAATTTTTGCAGATAGACTGTTTTGCCATCATAAGAGGTTGCATTAAAGCTACCATCGATAGTGTATGCATTTTTATCCTTACATGAAGCCAATACGACTGCAAGAATAGACAGAATTAATGTGATTTTTTTCATTTAAAGAAATGTTTTATTGTATATAATTAATAATGTTGCAAATATAAGTAAAGTATTTAAAACAAAGGGAATATTATTAAGTATCAAGTATAAAAATGATCTATATAATAAAAATAAATAAATACAATACAGAAATCAGTAAAAGACAGATTGTCAGCAACAGGATGTCACGACTCTGCTTTTTTGGCATAAATATTTTTTGGCATACATTTCGCTTATGATTTCGTGTAATAAATTTAAAACAACAAAAAATTATATATAAATAACAACCTATAAAATTTAAAAGTATTATGAGTATTAAACCATTAGCAGACAGAGTACTTGTTAAGCCTGCAGCAGCAGAAGAAAAAACTGTAGGAGGTATAATCATCCCTGATACAGCTAAAGAAAAACCATTGAAAGGTGAAGTTGTAGCAGTTGGCAATGGAACAAAAGATGAAGAAATGGTAGTAAAACCCAAAGATCAGGTTCTTTACGGCAAATATGCAGGAACAGAGATCGAATTAGATGGTGAGAACTATTTAATTATGCGTCAATCTGATATCTTGGCAATAATCTAATCCTGATTTTAGCTAATATTCATTATTTATTCAAAAAAACTAACCAATAAATATTATGGCAAAAGATATTAAATTTAATATAGATGCTCGCGACGAGCTAAAAAAAGGAGTTGATGCATTGGCTAATGCAGTTAAAGTAACTCTTGGGCCTAAAGGTCGTAATGTTATTATCGAAAAGAAATTTGGTGCACCGGCTATTACAAAAGATGGTGTATCGGTAGCTAAAGAAATAGAACTAGAGTGCCCTTTCCAGAATATGGGAGCTCAGCTAGTGAAAGAGGTTGCTTCTAAAACAAACGATGATGCAGGAGACGGAACTACAACAGCAACAGTACTTGCACAATCTATCATTAGCGTTGGTCTTAAAAATGTAACAGCGGGTGCAAATCCAATGGAACTGAAACGTGGTATAGACAAAGCTGTCACTAAAGTTGTAGAAAGCCTAAAAACTCAATCTGTGGCAATTGAAGATGATTTGAAAAAAATCGAGAATGTTGCAAAAATTTCAGCTAACGGAGACGAGACTATCGGTAAGCTTATCGCAGAAGCAATGGGCAAAGTAAATACTGAAGGCGTTATTACAGTAGAAGAAGCTAAAGGAACAGAAACATATGTGGATGTTGTAGAAGGTATGCAATTCGACAGAGGTTACATTTCTCCATATTTTGTAACAGACACTGAGAAAATGGAAGCAGACCTTGAAAATCCATATATTTTGATATATGATAAAAAAATATCTGTACTGAAAGACATCCTCCCTATTTTAGAAAGTGCTCTTAAATCAGGTCGTGCATTATTGATTATTGCAGAAGACATTGATTCAGAAGCATTGACTACACTTGTAGTTAACCGTCTTCGTGCAGGTCTTAAAATCGCAGCAGTAAAAGCTCCGGGATTTGGTGATCGTCGTAAAGAAATGTTGGAAGACATCGCTGTCCTTACAGGTGGTATCGTTATTTCGGAAGAAAAAGGTATCAAACTTGAAGCAGCAACTATCGATATGTTAGGTACTGCTGATAGAGTGACTATCAACAAAGACAATACAACTATTGTGAACGGTGCAGGAGATAAAACCGGTATTGCAAACAGAATTGGACAAATCAAGGCTCAAATCGAAAAAACAACTTCTGATTACGATCGCGAAAAACTTCAAGAACGTTTGGCTAAGCTAGCCGGTGGTGTTGCAGTCCTTTATGTTGGCGCTCCATCTGAAGTGGAAATGAAAGAGAAAAAAGACCGTGTGGACGATGCTCTTTCTGCAACTCGTGCTGCTATTGAAGAAGGAACAGTACCGGGTGGAGGTACAGCTTATATCCGTGCTATCGAAGTCCTTGAGACTCTGAAAGGCGACTCTGAAGACGAAACTACCGGTATCGAAATTATCAAACGTGCAATAGAAGAACCTCTTCGCCAGATTGTAAACAACTGCGGAAAAGAAGGCGCTGTTGTAGTACAAAAGGTACGTGAAGGTAAAGGTGACTTTGGTTACAATGCTCGTGCAGATGTGTATGAAAATCTAAATGCTGCAGGTGTTATTGACCCTGCTAAGGTTACTCGTGTAGCATTAGAGAATGCAGCTTCTATTGCAGGTATGTTCTTAACTACTGAATGTATTATTGCAGACAAGAAAGAAGAAAATCCTGCTCCTCCAATGCCTCCTATGGGTGGTGGAATGGGTGGAATGATGTAATCATCTACAATCCTAGATATATAAAGAGCCTTGATTTTAAGTCAAGGCTCTTTTTTATATATCCATATATTCTAACCAGAAGGGTATAAAAAAACTTACATCCCCTAAAGGATATAAGCTATAAAAAAACTCATTCGAATATTTATTTACCGTACTATCACTTTCTTTGCAACCTTTCCGGCTTTAAAGATATAGATTCCTTTAGGCAAATCGAAATAGCAACTACCAACACTGGCAGCACTTTTCAAACTAAAACTGGTAACTTTTACGCCTAAAATACTATATACTTCCAAATAGCCGCTAGTAGGAACATTTTCCATCTGAAACAGAGTTGTACCATTCACTTGTATCTCTATTTCCATTGTATTATTATCTTTTGCCAAAGTCATAGTTTCACTAGCAAATGATTCGCTCCAACCTTCTGCATAAACAGAAAAAGAGACGAACATGAAGAATAGTAAAAATATGTATTTTCTAAAACTGATCATAATACAAACTGACTTGCTACAAATATAAAGATTCAAAAATATAAAAAGGAATAAAAAAAGAAAAAAAATACGCTGATTCACAATTTTTCACACAGACCTTCGTTAGCAAGTATCGTATTCTCAAATATTTCCTTTGCCTCGTCTTTTAATATTCTGTTATCGGTATACCGAGCCGAAAAATGCCCCAGCATCAACTTTTTCACATTTGCCATCTTTGCAATACGGGCAGCTTGCTTAGCTGTAGAGTGCCCGGTTTCTCGAGCACGAGCAGCAGCATCCTCCGCAAATGTTGCTTCATGATAAAGCAAATCTACACCTTCAATTATGGGAACAATAGACTCACTATAAGCCGTATCTGAACAATATGCATACGAACGAGCTTTTTCGGCAGGACGTGTCAACCTTGAATTAGCAACAACGACACCTTCTTCTGTGACAAAATCAGCTCCTTTCTTTATCTTAGACAATTCTTTTACCGGTATATTGTAAAACTTGATCATATCAGGAATCAGATGGGCTTCCTTTTGTTTTTCTTCGAATAGGAATCCGGCACATGGCACACGATGTTTCAATGGAATTGTTTTAACCGATACCGATCGATCTTCATAGATTAACTCACTCTTGGTAGGGTCGAAAGGAATAATCTTTATCTCGAAAGGTGTGTCACGACAAAAATAGTTTATCTGGGGTCTTAATATATCTTCCAAATCTGCAATAGCATATATAGAAATATCTCCATTACGTCCCAATAGTGCCAAAGTAGATAATAACCCTATCAATCCGAAACAATGATCACCATGCAAATGGGATATAAATATATGATTCAACCGGCCAAACCGTAAACGATTATGCCGGAATTGTAGTTGGGTGCCTTCACCACAATCAATCATATAAAGCTTCTCTCTAATATTTAAAACCTGAGATGACGGATTATGTTGCAATGTGGGGGTTGCAGATCCACAACCAAGTATGTTTATATCAAATCGTTCCATGTCGATTATTCTATATGTATCAGTTTATGTATCTGGAGGCTCAGTCTCCAGATTGGATTCGCTTTAATCAATTGCACACAGTAGTTTATATTGTCGTAATTAGGCTTATCATCATCGAAAATAGGACTTAGAAAATAATTATTCGCTTTGGGGAAAACAGAATAATCAGGCAACTCGTCCCCTACTTTTATCGGCATACGAATCTCATGAACCACAGGTATCCTACTCTTTATTGTAGCATAATCCTTTTTGGGACTACATGTTATATAATCAATCAACGACGGAACTTTATGGGTCCCATTTGTTTCAATAGCCTGTTGATAACCATGCTCTCTGAAAAATGCTAAATATTCATCTTTCAATTGTATTGTTGGCTCACCACCTGTCCAAATAATCCACTTGCACGGATAAGTTGATATTACATTCAGAATATCATCAAGAGACATTTCATCTCCTGTTTCAAAATCCGTATCACAGAAGTCACATGCCAGATTACATTTTGTCAGTCTTATAAAGATAGATGCCTCACCACTTCGGCCTCCCTCACCCTGTAATGAATAAAAAATCTCATTCACTATCAGCTTCATATATAGCAGATGTTTTAGGGGTTTCACAAACTTCGACAGCATATATTTCGGGAACATCCTTTTTGAATGTATCGTATAAATATTTTGCTATATTTTCAGCTGTCGGATTGAACGGGAATATATCATTGAGATGCCTATGATCGAGCGTATTGTCTATATATTTTTTTATTACATCCAGTTCTCTGTAATCTTTCACAAATCCCACCTCATTTAGCAGCTGGCCTTTGAGGTGAACTATAATCACATAATTATGCCCATGCAGATGCGCGCAAGGGTGATCTTGTTGCAAACCCTCCAATATATGTGAAGCCGAAAATGCGAATTGTTTACTTATTTTATACATAATCAATTGTTGATAAATAGTGTTACTTTAGAAAATCATCGAAGTAACGAGTTATATGTTCGTGTAAGTGCACCCTGTCATGTCCAACCATGTTATGTCCATGGCCCGGATAAACAAAGAAATCGGGATGTGTCCCTTTTTTTATAGCCGATTTTAAGAATTGCATACTATGCTGCATTACAACCGTAGGATCTTCATCACCATGTATAATTAATAAACGTCCTTCCAAATCTCCGGCACGTTCTACCATACTTGTCTTTGTATATCCTTCCGGATTTTCTTTTGGAGAATCCATATAACGCTCACCATACATTATTTCATAATACTTCCAATCTGTAACAGGCCCTCCGGCTACACCGACCTTAAAAGTTTCGGGGTGGCGAAGCATTAGATTTAATGTCATAAATCCACCATAACTCCATCCATGCACACCAATACGTTCCGAGTCGACATAGGGTTGCGACTTCAAAAATTGAACACCTTGCATCTGATCTTGAGTTTCAATAACTCCGAGTTGGCGGTGAGTTATATTCTCGAATTCAGCCCCTCGGTTCGAAGTACCTCTATTATCTATAGTGAATACAACGTATCCTTTTTCTGCCATATAAATATCCCAGCCTCGCGCTTGCCCCAACCATGAATTGTCTACTAATTGCGAATGCGGCCCTCCATATACATAAACAATAACAGGATATTTCTTGTTCTGGTCGAAATGCAAAGGTTTTACTAAACGATAATACAAATCAGTAACACCATCATCTGCCTTTATAGAACCAAGGTCTATTTCAAGTAATTCAATATTACGATAAGGATCTTTTGCTTCATGGAGATTTGTAGTCTTATTCTGCTTAACATCAGTAACAGCCACTTTTCCAGCATTTTTCTGCGAGGTATATATATCGAGAATATATTTACCTGAATTACTTAATGTACCAAAATGAACACCTGCCTCTTTGGACAATTGTATCCTATTCCCTGTTTTTAAATTTATCTTATAAAGATGCTTTTCGATAGGACTTTCTTCTGTAGAAATATAAAAAAGATTTTCTTTCTTCTCATCAAGTCCTAGCACTTCCGTAACCTCCCATTTCCCTGATGTAAGCTGTTTTATCAACTGTCCTTCGCCTGAATAAATATATAGATGATTGTAACCATCCTTCCTACTTTGCCAGACAAAAACCTCACTATATTTTTTTCCAAACAGACGACTATCTAAAAATAAAGGCGGATTCTGAGGTTCTACATATTTAGGATGAGTTTCTTCTATTAATGTTGTTTTTAATGTACCGGTCTGAGCATCATAGCTACGAACATAACAAGAATCCTGACCACGGTTTAGTTCGGCAACATAAACAGACTTCTCATCCGGAGACCAGGCTATGTTAGTCAAATACTTCTCTTTTGGGGTACCGGTTTTCAAAAAGATTGTTTTGTTTGTTTCTGTATTGTATACACCAATTGTGACATGATGACTTTTCATACCTGCCATTGGGTATTTTATATTTTTCAAAGCAGCTTCGCGGGCAGATATATCGACTAAAGGGTAATCGCCAACCATGCTTTCGTCCATTCTGTAAAATGCCAAACTTTTGCCTTGTGGAGACCAAAAGGTACCTTTAGTTATTCCAAATTCATTACGATGTACAGATTGTCCATAAACAATATCTTTGTCTGTTTCTGAAGTGACAGCAATTTCTTGCCCACTACCATCCTGAATATATAGGTTATTTTCTTTCGTATAAGCAACCTTTTTACCCTTTTCAGAGAAATCAGAATTTTGCCACAGCTTACTCATCACATATTTTGCCTTCGGCTGTTTTGTAACAAGATCAAACAAATAGGTGTCACCTCCCGGTAATGAGACAAGACATTCTTTAGATTCTCCGTACAATGTTGATACATTTGCGATATTTCTGAGAACATCATTCTCCGACAAGCTTAAACCCTCATTCAGATCACGGAGAGTAATTAATGCCTCTTGCTTCTGGCCTTTCTCTTGAGCAAAAAAGAGAATCGAGTCGCCTTTCACATAAGTCAATCGATCACCATACCATCTGATTTGTCGGGGAAATTCGGCACGATACTTGTAATATGTTTTACCTCCGGGAATAAGGTCTTCTAATGAAAGAGGCAAGTTTTGGCTAAATAAATTCATCTGGGACAAAATACTTATGGCTAAGATAGCAATAGATTGAACAGTAATTCGCATATCAAATATTTTTATCAAGCAAAGATAATGATTTTATACTTCAGAGACTATAACTAAAAATGGAATCGTCTTTTATCAGAGGAATCTCCTTAGCTCTTTTAGATTTATTTTGCTTAAATATGTAAAAACATTAATCTTTTTTTAGAACAATTTAATAAATTTAAACGTTACAAAATAAAACTTATCTTTGTACGTTTTTTATAAAAGTATATTTTATTATAATTTCTATTTAGTATGTCTAAAATAAAACACTACATATTAGGTTTAGCATCATTGCTTTTCCTCACCTTCATCTCATTTTCATGCGAAGACAATTCTTCACATTTTAAACTTAAAGGGACATTAAAGAATGTAGAGGGAGAATACTTTTACGCAACTCGCGAAATACAAGATTCTGTGATAATAGACACTATACTGATTGATAAAGACGGGAAATTCTCATTCGAAGGAAATATAGATACCCTTAGTGTCATCCGACTATTTTTCAATGAAAATACTAAATCGACCTACTTTTTTGCAGATAAAGGATGGGATATAAAGATAGATGGAGATGCCTTATACCCAGATCTGATAGAAATAAAAGGCGGAGACATAAATGATGATCTGACAGCTTTCAAAAAAGAAAATAAAGATTTATTGAAAAAACGTGCGGAAATATTGAAAGTAGCAGAAAAGAAGGTGATTTCGAATGATAATATTGCAGATAAAGATTATGTAGTTGAACTGAAAAATATCAATTTCGAACTATCTAATATTGCAGCAGAGTATGTAAAAGCTAACCCGACAAAGATAGCTAGTGTTATGCTTATCAACTCTTTTTTTAAAAACGAATCATCTATTCCCCGACTTGATGAAAATTTAGCGCTACTCCGAGGAAAGGCTGCGACATTTAGCATGACCGGAGAGTTAAAACAATTTGTTTCGAAAGTAAAACAAATTCAAATTGGGGCTGTAGCTCCCAACTTTACCTCAAAAAACACGAAAGGAAAAACGGTCAATCTGGTTGATTTCAGAGGTAAATATGTATTGCTCTCATTTGTATCTACAACTTGTGAAATGTGTAATGCAGGACGGAAAGATGCTATAAGAACCTACAATGAGCTGAAAAAAGAGAAAAAAAATATAGAGTTCATAACAGTTATCATCGATACAGAACAACTAGAAATTACTAAAGAAATAAAAGATTCTATCAAGTGGGATCTATTACCCGAAGAAGGGAGCTGGGCAGCCAAAACAATTAACCAATATTATGTTCGCGAACTGCCATATAATATATTAATATCCCCAACCGGAGTAATTCTTGAAAAAGACTTTCCAATAGAAGCACTTCCTCAAAAATTACACAACATAGAAAGTAATAAATAATTCATAAGGAACCCAAACTCACTAATAAATATTAAGGTATCAGTTCTTTTGTTTCATATACAAAAGCTGATACCTTAAATCTTATTATCTTTGAGTATACTAAATTAATATGAAAAAAGAATTTAAGCTAGTATCCGATTATAAACCAATGGGAGACCAGCCTGCAGCAATCGCTTCTCTCGCTGAAGGAGTCACCCAAGGGGTTCCCGCACAAACCCTGCTTGGGGTTACGGGTTCAGGAAAAACATTTACCGTAGCAAATGTTGTTCAGGAAGTAAAACGCCCTACTCTTGTTTTATGCCATAATAAAACTCTTGCTGCACAGCTATACAGTGAGTTTAAAACTTTTTTTCCTGACAATGCAGTTGAATATTTTGTTTCCTACTATGATTACTATCAACCGGAAGCTTATATACCGTCTACAAACACTTATATAGAGAAAGATCTTTCTATAAATGATGAGATAGAACAACTACGGTTGGCAACTACAACATCACTCCTTTCGGGACGACGTGACATTATAGTAGTTTCGTCCGTATCTTGCCTCTACGGGATGGGAAATCCGGAAGACTTTGAAGCTTCGACCATTCGGATAAGAGTCGGACAAAAGATTGTACGGGATGTATTCTTACGGTCTTTGGTCGATTGCCTATACTCCAGAAATGAGAATGATCCCCAAGCCGGCAATTTTCGGGTAAAAGGCGACACAGTCGACATATTTCTCGCATATGGCAATCTTATGGTCAGAGTTGTATTTTGGGGCGATGAAATAGAAAGTATAGAAAGTTATAATCCAATAGATGGGACTAAAGAAGAAATATTTGAAGAATATGTATTCTATCCTGCCAATCTTTTCATAACAACCAAGGAACGCATATTAAGGGCTATTGACGAAATTACAATCGACCTAGGACATCAGGTAGAGTTCTTCAACTCGACAGGGCGACCACTGGAGGGGAAACGCTTATACGAACGTGTAACATACGACCTTGAGATGATACGGGAAGTGGGGCATTGTTCGGGTATTGAGAACTATTCCCGATATTTTGACAACAGAAAACCGGGAACACGTCCATTCTGCTTATTAGACTTCTTCCCGAAAGATTTTCTATTAGTTGTGGACGAAAGTCATGTTACCATTCCACAAGTGAGAGCTATGTATGGTGGAGACCATTCCCGAAAAGAAAATCTTGTCGAATTCGGGTTTAGATTGCCATCTGCTTTAGATAACCGTCCTCTCAAGTTCGAAGAATTCGAATCACTTGTTCCACAAACAATATATGTAAGTGCGACACCAGCCGATTATGAACTTATCAAAAGTGAAGGGGTAGTTGTAGAGCAACTCATCCGTCCGACTGGGCTTCTCGACCCTCCGATTGATGTACGTCCAAGTTTAAATCAGATTGATGATTTGATGGAAGAAATCCAACTCCGCATTGAAAAAAATGAACGGACATTGGTGACTACCTTGACTAAAAGAATGGCCGAGGAGCTAACCAGCTATCTAAGCGGAAATGGAATAAAATGTAGCTATATCCATTCGGATGTGGATACATTAGACCGGGTCAAAATCATGGACGACCTCAGAGCCGGCGAATTTGATGTGCTTGTAGGAGTCAATCTACTACGTGAAGGACTAGACTTGCCCGAAGTATCACTTGTCGCAATATTGGATGCTGACAAAGAAGGATTCCTTAGGTCTCATCGTTCACTAACTCAAACTGTGGGACGTGCTGCCCGAAATGTAAACGGGAAAGTTATTTTTTATGCAGATAAAATGACTGAAAGTATGCAAAAAACCATAGATGAAACTAACAGGCGACGAGAGATACAAATAGCATATAATGAAAGCCATGGTATAACTCCTCAACAGATCGTCAAAGAACGGTCTTCTGTATTCCGCAAAAGAGAAGATATAGAAGAAGCGAAAGCATATACAAAAGTCTATGAAACAACTGCTGCACTAGCTATGGCCTCGGAAGGAAAAGCCGGCTATATGAACGAAAATGAGATAAAAAAACTTTTGGAACAACTACGTTCCGAAATGAGAGCTGCCTCTAAAAGGTTGGATTTTCTGGAAGCTGCACAATTTCGCGATCAGATAATCAAGTTGGAAGACACCTTAAATAAAAAGAAAAAATCTGTTTAACCACGCATAATCAGAAACTTTCAAATATTATTCCAAATATTTGTAACCTTTCTTATAAGCATCTTGTCATATACTCGTAAACATATTAATAACAACAAATAAATCTTTAAGTCATGGATAGTTTTTTAAGCAACATTGTTCCGGTCTTAGGCATATTGTGCTGTATTGGGCTTCCTATATTTATGGGGATGTATATAGCAATAAAATCGATAAGCACAAAACATACAGAGCGTATGGAACTTATCCGACAAGGTATTGTTCCGACAGACCAAACTAAGCCAATTCCGAATAAATACAGATCGTTACGAAATGGTATATTATGTATTGGAATTGCACTAGGGCTAATAATCGGATATATTGTCATATTATCAACAGGAGCTGACGAAGATAGTGGAGTATTGATAATAGGTTCATCGGTTCTATTCTTTTTAGGCGCAGCTTATGTTTTATTCTTCTTCGTGACAAGAGACATCAAAGGAGTTGATAATGAGATCGAATGAATGAGCGGTTATACATACAAAAAATTCTGAAGGGGGATACGTCCGCCTTTAGCTATTTTGTAGATACCTATCAGGATATGGCGATCACAATTGCTTATCGTATTTGCAGCAATCGGCAAGATGCGGAAGATATTGTGCAAAATGCTTTTGTAAAAGCTTTCCATAACTTACATACATTCAGATCGGATAGTAAATTCTCGACATGGTTCTATCGCATTGTATATAATACAGCAATATCTCAAATAAAAACATCTATTTTCAATACAGAATTTATCGATTATCGACAAATGGATACTGAAGACTCTTATAGTGACTGGGATATAATAAACGAGATAGAGGAAAATGAACAAAAAGCTACCATAAGTAAAGCAATGGATATGTTGCCAAAAGATGAGAGTTTGCTTCTATCGCTTTACTATATTGATGACAATCCGGTTAAAGAAATTGTCAAAATAGTAGGCTTATCTGAAGCCAATGTAAAAGTAAAACTCCACAGGGCACGCAAACGCTTAGGAGACATAATACAACAGTTTGTCCGCCAGGGAGAATTACAAATATAATAGATATTAAATATGAAAAAAGAGAGTATAAACCAACAGAATGACAAGCTCAAAGAATTGTTTTCGGATAGTAAAATAAAAGCTTCTGAAAATCTGAAATTCAGAGTTATGCACCAGATAAAAACAGAAGAGGCATTATCTAAGAAGAGAATACCTCAAACACAGCCTCTTTTCAATAACATGTTTGTTATATTTGGCGTTATGTATGCTATAATAGGGATTATTGGCTTCGGAATCTATTTCAACATGGGCAAAAGTGCTTTAGAATCTAAAATATTTTACATTCCTGCAATATTGATCACATTCATATGTGCCCTATATTGGATGATAACAGCCTTTGACGAACAAAGACAGAGCAAACACAAAAAGTAAAACATTCTAAAGAACAGCTATTTATCATTCAGGATCTTTCCAATCGCCATTCATTTTTATTAATTCTACCAATTTCGCAACAGCTTCGTCGGAAGGAATATTCTTTTCAATCAAATCCTTCTTCTTATAAAGAGATATTTTTCCCCGTTCAGCACCCACATAACCATAATCGGCATCTGCCATTTCGCCCGGACCATTTACGATACATCCCATCACACCTATTTTGAGATGCTTTAGGTGAGCAGTTGATTCTTTGACACGAGCAACAGTTGTCTGCAAATCAAACAGAGTCCGGCCACAACTAGGACAAGATATATATTCAGTTTTGCTAGTACGGACACGAGCTGCCTGCAATATTCCAAACATATAGGCATCTATATGTTTTTGTGCTATCTGCCCTTCATTCTGCATCATAATACCGTTGCCAAACCCATCGAGATACAATGCACCAAAGTCAGCACCGGCTTTTATCTGAATATCTTCCGGTTCATCTTCTTTATAATGTCTGCTCAGAACAACAGGCGTATCACATCCATTATTTAGTAATGTATGTATAAAAGCACGCTGCTCCCCTACTCCATTTATATGGTTTGTTGTAAGGATAACAACAATACTTTTGTCTATTTTCAATAATGATATAATATCTGCATTCAAATCAGGATATGTCAACGATAAGAATTTAATATCAGCTGTATTTGCTGATATCTCTTTCCAGTTTGAAACAGTGAAAAGGGGATATGTATTCTTTTCTCCTTTCCATCCGGAGCAATCAATGATAGATGGGATTGCGCGTGGTGCGGCAATAGGTAGGTCTTTACCAACATAGATGTAATCGGGTAAAAAATGAGGATTTAATTCAAAATTGCCATTCGAGCGATCCGATATAACAATCGGGAGGCAATCTCCGCCAATGTTTCCTACCACATAAGTCTCACGACGATCTGTTGAAAATGGGGAAAAACCAGAATATATCTCTGCTTTTATTTCAGAATGATTTTCGCGAGATTCAATATATTTCACCAATTTTCGGGCAACTGGAACTTCAAACTCAGGATCTTCACTCAGAGAGACACGGATTGTATCCCCAATACCATCCGACAAAAGGGCTCCAATACCAACTGCTGATTTGATACGACCATCTTCGCCATCCCCGGCCTCAGTAACACCCAAGTGCAAAGGGAAGTGTAAATCCTCCTTATCCATGCGGTCTATAAGCAGACGTACGGCTTTTGTCATCAATACAGTGTTAGATGTTTTCATCGATATGGCAATATCTGTAAATCCTTCATCAAGGCAGATATGTAAAAACTCCATACAAGATTCGACCATACCTTCCGGTGTATCTCCATAGCGGCTCATGATGCGGTCGGATAATGAACCATGATTGACACCAATACGGATAGCCGTTTTATGTTCCTTACAAATATCGATCAATGGAACTAGTTTGGCTCTGATTTTTTCTATTTCCTGAGCATATTCTTCATCTGTATATTCGAATGTTGCGAATGTTTTTACCCTATCTACAAAGTTTCCAGGATTGACACGTACTTTTTCTACAACTCTTGCTGCAGCTTCAGCTGCTCTAGGGTTGAAATGGATGTCAGCAACTAAAGGAGTATCATATCCTTTCTCTCTGACTATTGCTTTTATATTACGTAAATTTTCAGCTTCGCGCACGCCTTGTGCTGTCAGGCGAACGTAATCGCCTCCGGCTTCTATTATACGGATTACTTGTTCGGCACTGGCTTCTGTATCGTTTGTATTTGTATTGGTCATCGACTGTACACGTATCGGATTAGTACCGCCTAATGGTGTATTTCCGATTCGCGTTTGGGAAGATAGGCGTCTTTTATAATTGAAATAATTCATTGCAGAATTTTTAGTTGTTATTTCTAAAATAAGTCTTAATATTTACGAACCTGTAAATATTAAAGGCATATCAATTTATTGGATCTAAATATAATTTCTTAGATACAACAAAGATATAGCTTTTTTAGTTTTTCGGATAAGAAGTAAAATCTATCTATGCTTCATAAATACATTAATTGCATCAACTTCTCTTGAAAAAAGATACAATCTTTTCATATACTTTGGATATAAACAAGGTAGATTCATCCGGCTGATAATCTTCCGCTTTCGCAAAGCCCCCTTCAACAAGCAATTTTACCGCTTCTTCGTAATCCTCTTCCCTTACCTGAAGCTTGATGCCTCCAAGAGCACTAGATGCTACAGAATATACCTGTCCCGCCAATTCATCTTTTATAAAACAATGGATTCCATTATCCTCCAAATAAGTTTCTGCAACTGACAGTTCAGTCAGTATATTTGCAGTTTTTACTGTGACTAAATTACTCATGGGTTCTTGTTTTAATTGATTGTATACTTCTCAAATATACCATTTTTATATCAAAATCTTCTCTATCAAATATTTTTATTCAAAAGTACAAGGATAATCTCTAGCACGTTAGTTACTATAGACTTCCAATTTTTAATAGGCTAGTTTGATGTATTTGATTTAGAAAATTCATTTTAGTTTCTGTTGTTTATCATATTTTCAATATCTTTCGGTAATTGCATATGAACTTATTTACATTATTTATTGCATGAGATACTATTAGGTATATTCTTTCGATTGATAATGAATAATTTATTTTACAAACACACAATGAATAAAGAAAAAGAAAACACTATAGACCAAATCCGACAAAAGTATCTCGAACGTCTACAAGAATTACATCAGCTCTACCTCGACAATTTGGGTATCTGGGAGGGGGAAGAGTTCACAAAGCTGGAATCAAAGTATAAACATGCCTGTGAGAATTGGCAATCATTGATTGACAACGCGCGGTCGCGCAGCGTGCGTACTATTATTACCAAAGGAGAAATTATAGATGTATTTCCATTTGAAAATGAACAATATGGTAACAAAACAAATGGCAAACAGATACCTGAGGTAATAATGGATAATGACTGTTATATACATCATTTCGACCAAGAAGGACGATTGATATTGAAAGAAAACATGAGTGAATTTCTCTCTGCTCCCTACTATTTTTCATTATATCATTATCACAAAGATTCCGTCGAGTATATATATGGTACTATCAATAGTGTATACCGTTATCAGCTATTTATACTTTCTGAAATTGGGGAGTTTGTCCGGAATCTGACTTATGCCAAAGAAAGTAAACTCTATGAATACTATTATCATGAAAATGGTCGTATTGTCAAAAGTGAACTCCATCAAATACAGAATGAGCAGAACGTCATTCATGACTATTATTGTCAATATGATTATTTGTATGACAAAAAAGATACACTACAACTCATACATCGTACCGATGCTCACGGAGGAATGGACACAACTTATTCGCTCAAGAAAATAAATTTCAAGAAACTTGAACAGCGTATTTTTGAAGAAATGAAATCGGGAATGGAGCAATTTATGGATACACACAAAGGCGAACAATTTACCCGATTTGCAATTGCAGCTGATTCACCTCATTCCATGTATCTATATATAGATACCTCAGCTGCCCCCGAATATCTGCAATACCCGGCTGATTGGAAATATACCGAAATTGTGACAGTCGACCTGATAGACCATCCGTTGGACGACCAACAGACCGAAAAATTGATGGATTGTATTGCTAAATCATTGATTGCTCTTCTCAATTTGGATATGTTTAGTGAACTGATAAAGAATCAGAACTTCAAAGCATTATTATTCGATCACCAAGGCTTCGCCAAGGAAATGTATAAAGGTGTCGATAAGTTGTTGCAAAATAAAATTTACTCCATAAAATAGATATAGATCACCCAGCAATATCAATTACTTAATTGATGATATATAAATATACAGTGAATAATATTTATTTTATAGAATAATTTGGTTTATAAAATAAACTAGTTTATATTTGCATTGCAGATAGGATAAAAAATAATATTATGAAGAATATAATACTTACAACTATTATCACTTTGGGGTTTATATCTACTCAATTAGGTATACCAAGCTGGTTAGAAATAAGAATTTCTAATACAGAAGAACAAAAAGTATTTGTATACATTTCTCAAAAAAGATCTTCAAAAACAGTCATAGAGAAGCCAACAATAGAAATACTAGAGAATAATAACAAATAAAAATGTAATGATATGGACAATAAATTTAATGAAAAAGACAGCTTACAGGTTATTAATGAAATGATAGCCCAAACACGAAACAATATCCAGATAGGAGCAGCAAACCCAATGATTTTCTGTGGATATTTCGTTGCCATAGTAGCAATATGCAATATTATATTGCTAGAAACTCTTGATAAACCTTATTATTCTTTCTGGATATGGCTATTAATGATACCAATGTCTCTTATAGAACGGTGCTTCATTTCTCGCAAAAAGAATAAATCGGCAATAGTGCGGACACCTATAGACCGGATTATAAGTAAAATATGGATTGGCTTTGCTTGTTGCATAGTGGTATTACTAATATCTATTTTCAGCCTAATATCTATTTCAGACAATTGGATTTTTACCATCCTTATCACTCCGGTAATATTAACTTTGACAGGATTCGGACAATTTATATCAGGCTATGCAACCCGATTTGCACCATTCGTTAGAGGAGCTTATGTATTTTGGGTAGGTGCAGTATTAGCAATTACATTAGCATACGGAATTTTCAATTCACAGACAATTCAATTTATTATCTTAGCAGTCTGTATGATTGTCGGTTTTGTTATTCCGGGTCATATTCTAAACCGTAAAGCAAAAGAAAATGTTTAAAGAACTAGACCCTTTGTTACATTCGCAGCTCCGTTTGGCCATCATGTCCCTATTATTATCTGTAGAGGAAGCTGACTTTGTGTATATAAAAGAAAAAACAGGAGCTACGGCCGGAAATCTGAGTGTACAAATCGAGAAGCTTAATGAAGCCCAATATATAGAAGTCCGCAAATTTATTGATGGAAAAAAGCCTCGTACTGTCTGTAAAATAACAAAAAATGGAATTGATGCTTTCGACAATTATGTAAAAGCCCTGCAAGGATATATCAAAAAATAATATAAGCAAAAAGCCTATAATCAGGATACCGATTATAGGCTTTTTAATATATCTTATATAGGATACTTATAACTCTAATACTTTCATCACTCGCCCTACAACACCAGTATTGGATTGCACATACTTTCCGGCATGGTCTCCAGCAGCTTTAAGCGTTTCATCATATTGCAGAAATTCATCCATCAAACCTCTAAAGTCTCCTGCATCTGCAATAGAATATCCACCTCCTTGTTCAATCATTTGCTGAGCTTCTCTGAATTTTTTGAAATTTGGTCCAAAAATCACAGGAATGCTATAGACTGCTGCCTCCAAAATATTATGGATTCCAACACCAAAACCTCCTCCAACATAGGCTATCTGGCCATATCGATAGATGGATGACAATAAGCCAAAACAATCTATAATAAGACAGTCGTAATCTTCTACATTTTCGGGGATAGCTTGCGAATAACGGATATATGGACGATGCAAGATACTTTCCAAATATTTTAGATGAGCTTCATCAATTTCGTGAGGAGCTATAATTAATTTCAAGTCAGTAGTCATATTAAAGTATGAAATAAGGACATCTTCATCTTTTGGCCATGTGCTACCAGCTACCAGAATAGTCTCATTTTCTTCTTTTGCTTTGCGAGCAAAACGCTCTACAATGCTAAGGCTCTTTGCTTGATTTTTTATATCTACAACCCGATCAAAACGAGTATCACCACATATTTTCACCGTATCCTTGATACCGATCCCGGCAAGTAAAGCTGCCGAATTTTCGTCCTGAACACAAATGCATTTATATTTTTTAAGGATATTACGCATAAATCCGCCATACCATTTAAAAAATACCTGAGAAGGGCGAAAAATAGCTGATACCATATAGGTCGGAATCCCGGATTTTTGTAGTTGGCTAATATAGTGATACCAAAATTCATATTTTATAAAAATAGCAATTTTAGGATGTGCTAGTTTTATAAATTTCTTTACAAGCCTTTTCTTATCGAAAGGCAGATAACAAACAACATCTGCTAGCGGATAATCTTTCCGAACTTCATAACCCGATGAAGAAAAGAATGTCAGTAAAATTTTATAATGAGGATAATTACTCTTTATCTCTTCAATAATAGGTCTTCCTTGTTCAAATTCGCCCAATGATGCCGCATGAAACCATATATAATCAGCATTCGGATCTATTTTATCTGCCAATTTAGCGAAAACTTCTTTATGCCCTGCTACCATCTTTGCAGCCTTCTTATTGAAAAAAGCAGCTATACGCACAACAAAAGCATACAGATAAATGATTATGTTATAAATCAACATTCTACAGAACTATTTAATAGTTTGGATTGCCTTCTCTAAGCGGTGAATAGATTCTTCCTTGCCAATGGTCGCCGTAATATCGAACATATGGGGGCCTTTCGATTCACCAACAATAGCTAAACGAAATGCATTCATTATATTGCCGAGATGGTAACCTTTCGATTCTATCCATGCTTTTACAATCTCTTCCTGATTGTGCGCTGAAAAATCATCTATACTTTTTAATACTTCTACAAGCTCTGTAAGCTGAGCAGGAGATTCTTCTTTCCAACGCTTTTTCACTACTTTTTCATCATAAGAATTGGGAGCCTGAAAAAAGAACGAAGATTGATCCCACAATTCTTTGACAAATGAAACACGCTCTTTAACTAGGCCGACAACTGTTTCTACTAATTCTATAGGAGCATTGACTCCCTTTTCGATAAGAATCGGTTGAAAAAGTTCTACTATCTGAGCATTACTCTTTTGTTGAATATATTGATGATTAAACCATTTTCCCTTTTCATAATCGAACTTTGCTCCACTTTTACTGCATCTGTCAAGCGAAAATAATTCAACTAACTCATCCAGAGACATTACTTCTTTATCATTTCCCGGATTCCAACCTAAAAGTGCCAGAAAGTTAACAACTGCCTCCGGTAAATAGCCGGTTTCACGATACCCTGATGAGATTTCGCCCGTCTTCGGGTCTTTCCATTCCAATGGAAAAACAGGAAATCCTAAACGGTCTCCGTCGCGTTTACTCAATTTTCCATTCCCTTCCGGTTTTAGCAATAATGGCAAGTGTGCAAAATCAGGCATAGTATCTTCCCAGCCAAAAGCACGATAAAGCAATACGTGTAAAGGAGCAGATGGAAGCCACTCTTCGCCACGGATAACATGTGTTATCTCCATCAAATGGTCGTCAACAATATTTGCCAAATGATAAGTCGGTAATTGATCGGCAGACTTGTAAAGAACTTTGTCGTCTAACACAGAAGAATTAATTTTCACTTCGCCACGAATAAGATCATTAACCAACACATCCTCATTCGGTTCTATTTTGAAGCGGACAACATATTTATTGCCTTCGTTTATCAGTTTTTGAACTTCATCGTGCGACAAAGTAAGAGAGTTACACATTTGTCCACGAGTAGAAGCATCATACTGAAAATTAGCTACTTCAGCACGCTTTGCATCCAATTGCTCAGGTGTATCAAAGGCGATGTAAGCAGCCCCTTTTTCTAAAAGCAGATCTACATATTTTTTATAGATATCCCTTCTGTCCGATTGACGATAAGGTCCATAATTTCCACCGATGTGAGTACCTTCATCGAAGGTAAGTCCCAGCCATGTAAGGGATTCTATAATATAGTCCTCGGCTCCGGGAACAAAACGTTGTGAATCTGTATCTTCAATTCTGAGGATGAAATCTCCTCCTTGCTTTTTAGCAAAAAGATAGTTGTATAATGCTGTACGGACACCTCCGATATGTAATGGCCCTGTAGGGCTGGGTGCAAACCGCACTCTGACTTTTCGAGACATAATGCTAAATTATTTAAAGTGGCTACAAAAATATATAAAAATATTCTAATATTCGTCTTAGAGAAGAAGTTATATAATAAGTGAAGCCATGAAGTGGTTTAGATAGACAAAACAAAAGAGAATGAAACAATTACAACAGGATAAAAGATTTATCTAAGCATCTGACTTCTCTTGCTCCCAATAGGTATGCTTATTCCGAATTGTGCATTTATACCCTTACTGGTGGTTGGTACCCATTCGGAAGAAACATGGGGTAAGGCATAATCGCTGGCAACAAAAAGATTCAACCCTCGAGATGGAGCAATATGAAAGGCGAAGCCAAAAGTATCAAAATTACTATATTTGAAAGAATAACTTCCCGAAAGTGCTATCCAATGGCAAGGGCGATAATTTGCAGAAACTGTATATTCCCAAGTAGTCAAATATTCTCCAAAATAACTTGAGTATAGTGCACCAAATGAAAGCTTATTTTTTAAAAGCTCATATTCGAGACCAATATTTAGGTTCATTCTCAATCTTGTTGAATAACCTTTCGTTACTTGTTCCCGTTCTTTCAGATTAATTGCTTTTTTTATATCCTTATACGCATTGTCTAAAACATCACTCAAGGAGGTACTGCCATCTATTGTATTTTCATAATCACTAGGACGTATCACAACTTCCCCTTCGGGTGATACTAGTTGCAGTGCATTCGCTTCTGACCACGATATAAACCCCAGGTCATTTAATGCTCCTGATATTTTCAAGCCATTCAAAGTTTCTGAGACATCTTTCAGATTCCAAACAACCCCCAGATCTAATGCTGTTCCATAACCGGTAGGTCTAAAACTGCCAAAATTGAATCCATCGAATGAATCATCTTTATCATAAGTTGGGATCACACCCGGAGCAGTTCCACGCAAAGAGACTTGGGATAGAGCCCGCCATTCTGTCGGGCTAGTGGCTATGTCCAGTTTTGTAGCATTCAAATTGAAATCGGCAATTCCAATCAGAAACTTAGGTCGTACCCCGATCGTCAAATTCTCAGTCAAAGGGCGAGAATATGAAACCCCTAACTCAGTAAAAGAGTGACCGGTAGCCGTGATTCCAGAAAGGTTATAATATGTTGTTCCATCTTGATCAAAACCTGTTTTAATCATTTCAAAAACAGATTTAGGAATGTTACCATCTGCATGTGCTCTCACAGTCAAATCAATATTCCAAAATGCATTCCCTTTATAGAAACCTAAAGCTAAAAAGCGCACTGAAACATCAGATGTCAAATAATTCTTATCAGACAGATTGGAGAGGAAACGCTCGGGAGTAATATCTTTATGCATAAAAGTCACACGCTCTCCATTGAGGGGGAATGTAAAATTACTCAGATTGAATGAATTAGTTTGTGCTGCTACTGCAACATTCGGCAATAGAGGAACAACCAAATATCCCTGATCGGGTCTAAGTGCCGGATTCAAACTATTTTTCATATACGAAGTTTCCATGAAATAGTCTGTATGGGTAACCTGAGACACAAGAGGATGTGCCAATAACAATGCCGGCAAAAAAGAATATATATATTTAATTATATTGGACAATTTCATTTCTCGATATCAGAATTCAAAATAGATCCCTCCAGTTTTTATTACAATCTCTTTGATGTATATATAATCATCTGCATGAAATGAGACAGAACCAGCTTTGACTGTTATTGTCAATAATAAGTCTTTTGCATTTGCCATATATGCCATTCCCTCTGCAGGAAATTTGATCGCTAGCAGTTGTCCTTTTTCATTATTATTCAATTCCACATCAGGTATTTTCATTCCTTGATTGGGTAAGCCATCTTTATCTATTACAACAAAAGCGACGTTTATAGAGCCTTCTTTTATATATTTCAATTCTACGTCTGCAACACCTTGCAAGGCAACACCATCGGCTCCATCATAGAAGAATTTCTTGACAGCACTTCCTCCAAATAATCCCTTTATTGTATCTTGACGGACTTCGTACAATCCCCCAACAGGAGGTAAATCAAAAAGTTTGATACTATCTATATTGCCTAAAGGAACAGGAGGAATCTTAAATTCCGAATTTTTGTTCAGGCTATCAAAATCATATCCTTTATCAATACAGGATTGCATAGATGATACAAAGACTAGACTGACAATAGCAAAATATACTAATTTTATTTTCATTTTGACAACTTCCTATTTTATTTACACTTGCAAATTTAACTTTTATAAACACAATATCCTATTATAAAGAACAAGAGTCTCTGGAATTTGTTGAAAAACAATGATTAACTAATTAATTATTATTATTGAAGGATAGGTTAAAAGCCTAATAATAATAACCAAAAACATTAGTTTTATTATAACTTTGCTTTATAAAACCTGAATAAAAAAATTGGATAAAGATAGATCTTCATATAACGAAATTATCAAAACGACAAGTATATTCGGCAGTTCCCAAGTTATCAACATACTTATCGGTTTTGTAAGAACTAAGATCACAGCTATTTTACTAGGGCCTGCGGGTATTGGTATTATTGGCATGTATCAATCTATTATCGATACTATAAGATCAATAAGTGGTCTAGGAGTTGAAATAGGAAGTATAAAAAATATATCACAGACTAGTGACGAACATGAATCTTTGACAAAGACAATTACGATTTTCAGACATTGTTTTGTCTTTATTGCTATCCTAGGGACATTAATAGCTCTTATTTTCTGTTATCCGATAAGTATCTGGATATTTGACGATACATCCTATGCCCTACCTATTGCTCTCTTATCCATCACTATATTTTTTACATCTCTCAAATTAGGCCTGTCGTCCATACTACAAGGACTGCGTAAAATTTCATTTATGGCTAAGGGACTAATTGCAGAAAGTATTTTTGGATTATTAGTTGTCGTTCCTATTTATTATTTCTGGGGAACAGATGGTATTTTACCGGTATTTATACTCAATAGTATTATTGCATACTTATGCATTTATCACTACTACAAAAAACTGAAAGTAAAACAAATACAAGTTTCAGCAAAAGAAGTATATGACAAAGGAATATCAGTCCTGAAACTAGGAATATTTATAACTACAGGAACTATAATAAATACTCTAAGTATGCTCTTGATCCGTGTCTATATTTCGCACACTTTAGACATTGTTTCAGTGGGTATATTTCAGGCGGCATGGGCTATCACAAACGTTTATGCGAGTTTAATACTTGGGGCAACGGGTACAGACTATTTCCCTAGGTTATGCAAAATAGCCGAAAATAAGACCGAAACAAAAAAACTTGTCAATGAACAATCATATATTGTACTCACCATTGCGGCACCAATCATAATAGGGATGCTGTTATTTTCATCCTATATCATATATATACTTTATTCATCAGAATTTACAAGGGCACAGACAATATTACAGTGGCAAATAATAGGAACCTATTTTAAAGTACTTGCTTCACCTATTGCATATATTTTATTGGCAAAAAACAATGGAAAAGTATATTTGCTATCAGAAGTAGCTTTTTTTATCGTATATCTATTGTTTAGCTATTTACTCCTTCCTCAACATGGTATAGCAGCCGTTGGAATTGGTTACATGGTCGCCTATATCGTATATATGGGAATTGTTTATATGGCAGGACGTAATATATCAGATTTCAAATGGGACAAAGAAAATGTGAGAATGATATTAGTAAACTTATTTTTTATTACAATTGCCGCCTGTATTATCCGATCGCATCAATATCAATTATTACTCGGAAGTTTTCTTTTTATCCTATCCCTTATATATGCCTATAAGAAATTGAGGCAAGTGTTTACGTTGGAAGAATTGAAAGATTGGTTCAGAAAAAAATAATAATCTTCAATTCAAAACATGAATCGTATGACATGCCACAAGGGCTGCGGTCTCTGTACGCAAACGACTTTGGCCTAATGATACTGGTTCAAAACCTGCTGCAATAGCTTCTTCAACTTCTTTTTCGCTGAAATCACCTTCAGGCCCTATCATGATAAGCACGTTCTCTCCTTTACGATAAGTAGCTTTTAACTCAGCTTTAGGGGTACCATAACAATGTGCTATAAACTTACGTCCTTCAAAATCTTGTTTGATAAAATCGGAGAAGGATGTCAACTGATTTAGTTGAGGCAAGATTGCTTTTTGAGACTGTTTCATCGCTGAAACCAATATCTTCTCGATACGGGGCAATTTGATTTCTTTTCGTTCGGAGAATTGGCACAATATAGGAGAGAAACAATCTATTCCGATTTCAGTTGCCTTCTCGGCAAACCATTCTACTCTATCCATATTTTTGGTAGGGGCAAAGGCTATTTGTAGGTTAAACTTCCAGGGCCTATGATATTCTATCGTTTTTTTTATATCAACAATACAATGCTTTAAATGAGCCTGAACAATAGAAGCTTCAAAGAAAGTACCTTTTCCATCGGTCAATAAAACCTGATCCCCCTCTTTCATCCGTAACACTTTCACACAATGCAGAGCTTCTTCTGCAGGTAATTCAGGGTTAGATAATATATCAGGAGTATATAGAATTATATTGTCCATTTCTATTTAATTATGACTGTTCAACCATCTCTTTATTTCTTCTCCGGAGAGTTGCTTTTCTATTTCAATATTTGCCTTCAAATTTCGGAAAGTTCTTTGTATACGAGACTCACGCGAATAAGATGGTTTCCCCAGCAAAATGACACGATAGCCATTATGCAGCGAAATGTCGGCAGGAGTACCCTCACTCCAAATCCATGTATCAGTTTCATTCAACTGTTGCTTCCAGTCATCTTTCTGTGCCAACTCCAAATTATACATATTCCATTTGCTGACAATTGTGTTGTCTGATGTTTGAATATCACTATTTCCACTTATAATGGCATAATATTCTTCAGATATGGCAGGCTCACCATCATTCAATGCTGGCAACGCCATCAATAAATGTTGGAGTTGATAGTTATCTACAACACCATTTATTTTTCCGGAAAATCCAATATTTTTATCAATATCAATAACAACTATCGGTTCATCGAAACAAACTGTAAATAGTTTAGTAATCCAATAGCATCCCTGATTGTAGTGAGCGGGGAAAGTAGCTTTTCCCTTTAATATTTGTCTAGCTGCAAAAAAATTATCCCTATTCACCGAGAAAAGAGAGATGGCACAAGCATAAAATTTATCGAGAGCTGCTACTGCATATGCAGTTTCACTATTAATAATATCAGTATCATGCAACAAGTCCTGAAAAATAGTATTTACTTTTTGATCCCTATCTTCATCATCGTCTGAGACAGACGCTACCTGTGCTAAAAAAATATCAAAAAACGGGCGCGAGTTATCTAATAAGCTTTCATAAAATCGAATAAAATCGATAAGGATAGCTTTTCCGGAAAACCCACGTTCTACTAAATAACCACAAATAGTTGCAGCCAACGATCCTCGTTCCAAGTCCGGTAAACCAAAAACACTAAACAAACGAAGCATAAACTCATCAACTTCCGTTGCTGTTGCCTCCGGCAAAGCTGTAAAACATTCTTGCAGATGTGTATTTACTTCTTCGTCGGATGATAATGGCGAAGACAATACTTCTATAAAACTATCTGTAGCTTCTGTAAGGTTCATGGTGATATGATTAATTATTAATCTTCAAAAATAATTTTATTGTCTCCTAATTCTTTCACTCTAGCTAGAGATTCTACACGAATATCTAGTTCACGAAGTTTCTTTCCTCCATCCTGAAAGCTCTTTTCGATAATAAAACCCATCCCATACAATTCTGCTCCTGCTTCTTTTACCAAGTTATAGATACCTACAGCAGCATTACCATTGGCAAGGAAATCGTCAATGAAAACAACTTTATCATTCTCGTTCAGAAAATCTTTACTAACACAGACATTATAATCAACACCCTTAGTAAATGAGTGAACAACTGTTGTCACCATATTAACCATCGTTTTAGGTGTTGCTTTTTTTACAAAAACAACCGGTAATTCGAGTAGGTAACCGAGCATGATAGCGGGAGCAATGCCACTGGCCTCTATCGTTATAATCTTATTGATAGGTAAGTTGCCAAAACGACGAACAAACTCTACTCCTATGGATTTCATCAAAATGGGATCCATCTGATGATTTATAAAACTGTCTACTTTAAGAATTCCACCTTCAAAACTCTTTCCGTCTTTTAGAATTCTGTCTTTTAATAATTTCATATCTTTTATTCTTTTATCCGGATTACAATATTAGCAATAATAGCTACTAGGCCACCTGTAGTGATACCTGAGGAAAAAGTTCCCTTGATCCATGCAGGTGTTTGACTCAAAATATCGGGAACTAATTCTACTCCTAATCCACAAGCAAAACTTACTGCTAGAACAAGAATAGCTTTACGATTGATATCCTGAGAAGCAATTATACGCACGCCTGATGCTGCAACTGTTCCAAACATAAGCAAAGTAGCACCACCTAACACCGGCTCAGGCATTAGGGAGAATACACCCCCAATGAATGGAAAAGCACTTAGAATAACTAAGAAAGCGGCAATATAATATCCAATATAACGGCTGGCAACACCTGTTAACTGAATCAGCCCATTATTTTGTGCAAAAATCGAATTAGGAAAAGAGTTAAGAACACCGGCCACAATAGAATTAACCCCATCTGCCATAACTCCTCCTTGTGCACGTTTCAAAAATTTAGGACCTTCTACCGGCTCTCCTCCAATCATCGAATTAGCAGTAATATCACCATAAGCCTCGATAGAGGTAATAAAGTAGATAAGTGCAACAGAAATGAATGCAGAAAGGTTAAAGCTCAAGCCATATTTGAAAGGTGTCGGTATATTTATTGCTCCAAGCCCACTTAGAGCAGTGAAATCGATACGCCCCATAAAATAGGCGATAACGTATCCAATAACGAGTCCTATTATAATAGAACTCATCCGGATATATTTATTTTTTATACTATTCAATATCAAGATAGACACAAGAACCAATGCAGCTAGGCCTAAGTTTTCATAGCTTCCGAACTGACCTGTTTCCATTGCCCCATAGCCTCCTCCACATGATACTATCGCTACTTTTATCAAGCACAATCCTATCATTGTGACAACAATACCTGATACTAAGGGTGTAATTATTTTTTTTGTGTATTTTAAGAGACGACTCACAATCATTTCGACCGGAGCTCCGGCAATACAAACTCCAAATATTGCGGGTAAAGCAGCAGCTCCCATCCCTCCAAAACTAGCCGTAAGGGCACCTATAAAAGAAAAGCTTGTCCCCTGTATACAGAGTAAACCACAACCAATAGGCCCAAACTTACGACACTGTATAAATGTTGAAATCCCGGAAGCAAGTAATGCCATCGACACAAGAAAACCTGTCGTCTCCGTATCCAATCCTAAAGCTCCGGATATAATAAGTGGAGGGGTAATAATGGCTACAAAGATTGCCAAAAGGTGTTGCAACGCAACAAATATAGACTCCTTAAATGGTGGACGATCTTCAATCTGGTAAATAAGATCAGTTTTTTTTATAGGTTGGATAATCTCGTCAGCCTCGTCTCTTGTGACTTCCATATTCTTCTTTTAAATAAATTATATATTTAGGTTTATATCATACAATTCACCAATAGGCACAACCTTGCGGCTCACCTTATTTATATCAGATCCTTCTTTTGTCCACAAAAAAGGCACAAAACTATATCCGTAATCCGGTGATACATCCATTATCTCGTCTTTCCAACCATGCCATCTGAGGTTCGAATAGAAATCATTCATATCTGTTTCGAAACAGAACAAAAGAAACTGACTATAATCTATTTCCAAGGCTTCCCATTCTAATGAATCAGGAGAATTATAGTATATATTACCGGCATCAGCTCCAAGACCGCCACCATTGATAGCATAAAATCCACCTATAATATCATCTGCAATCAACAGATATGGTGCAGGTGCTCCGTATTCAGAAAAGGTTTTACCTTTGTTCCATTCGGGTAAAGATCGATTCATTTGTTTCGATCCGGAACCCAAAATCCGAATCCAACCCCTATCTATAAGGATTCCACCAGTCTCATAGATTATTGCCCCCATCAATGACCGCGTTGTTACCTGCGTATTTACTAAAGCTATTTCGGCACGCGGACGGCTACATGGCAATATCTCTACTTTATTTTTTGCAGCATCGATCCATTCTTTTACAATTGGCCAACCCGGATCATTCGTATTCACAAGATCTTGTAGTATCTGCATGTGTATATCATATTTTATAAGTAAATAATTAACTTCTTATCATATTTATCAACACATAAGGGATACTTAGCTTCAAGCTTCCCAATAATTGTGATTGTTCGTTCAGATATGTTTCTATTCTTTCAAATATCTCTTTTACTTTATCTTTAGGCAATAAAGCGATCCATGAATCCATGAAAGCTAAACGGATAAAGTAATGGTTCAACAGAGCAGTTCCATTAACAAACGTGTAATTGAACTGATCGTATTCTAAATCTTTCAATGTAAATCCGTGACTGCGAATATTGTTCAATAGTTTCTCTACAGGAGGGCGCTTTACCTCAATATGCTGATGCATCAAATCAATTTCATGATGCATATCTAACTCCGATAATACTCGTTCAAAAACAGTATAAAATTCAATCATGCTGCCCGCTGTATTCATGGTTTGGACAAACTGCCCACCTTGCCTCAACAAACGAGAACATTCAGATAATACTTTGTCTATATCCTGAACATTATTGAGCCCATTATTACTTGTTATCAAGTCAATAGATTGATCATCCAAAGGTATATATTCGGCAACTCCTTCTATGATTGCAATATTGCGAATGCTATAAAATTCTATCTTTTCGCGAACTTTCGCAACAGCCTCCTTCCACGGATCTATACCGTATACAAGGGAGCTTTCGCCCAAACGCATAGCAATCTCGGTAAGTGGAAATCCTGATCCGAATCCAATATCTAAAACAGACAGCCCGGGTTTGTAGTCAATAAAATCTAATAGTTTGAGACCAAAGGGCGCAGACCATAGCGGCAACTCATCAAAGAAATCAATGAGTCTATCATTATTGGGTCTGTTAGTCAGATATTCTTTCATCCAGTGATTATTCCCACTCTATTGTCGCAGGTGGCTTCGACGAAATATCATAAACCACTCGGTTTACTCCTTTTACCTTATTTATAATCTCATTAGACACTTTTGCTAAAAATTCGTACGGAAGATGTGCCCAGTCGGCAGTCATAGCATCGGCTGATGTAACTGCGCGAAGCGCAACTGTATTTTCATAAGTCCGTTCGTCTCCCATTACTCCAACAGATCGTACAGGTAACAATATTGTACCAGCCTGCCATACCTGATCGTAAAGACCAAATTCGCGCAAAGTACGTATATAAATATCATCTGCATTCTGGAGTATCTCTACTTTCTCCGGAGTAATATCGCCTAAGATACGTATACCAAGACCCGGCCCTGGGAAAGGATGACGCTTGATCAAATGCTCTTGCATACCTAGTTCGAGACCTACACGGCGTACTTCATCTTTAAACAATAGTCGAAGAGGCTCTACCAATTTGAGATTCATCTCTTTAGGCAGTCCTCCTACATTATGGTGTGATTTGATTGTTGTTCCGGTAATAGACAATGACTCTATGATATCAGGATAGATTGTACCTTGTCCAAGCCATTTTATATCTTTCAGTTTATGAGCTTCTTCATCAAAAACCTCAATAAAGCCTTTTCCTATTATTTTGCGTTTTTGTTCCGGATCATTCACTCCGGCAAGCGCTGTATAAAATTTCTTTTTAGCATCTACCCCTATCACATTCAGACCAAGATGGGCATAGTCTTTAAGAACATTCTCAAACTCATTTTTTCGAAGTAATCCATTATCGACAAAAACACATGTCAGATTTTTTCCAATAGCACGATTTAACAATACAGCAGTCACAGAAGAATCTACACCTCCAGACAATGCTAGTATCACTTTGTCATCGCCCAATTGTTCTTTCAATCCGACAACAGTTGTTTCGATAAATGAAGCAGGCGACCAGTCGCGCTTGCATCCACATAGATTAAGGAAGTTACTTAATAAACGTGTGCCATCTATTGAATGAAATACTTCGGGATGATATTGTACAGCCCATGTAGTTTCGCCACCAACCTTATATGCTGCATACTTCACATCTTCGGTACTGGCTATTACTTCAAAGTTGTCAGGTAATACTGTAATTGTATCGCCATGTGACATCCAAACCTGTGAACCTTCGGCTATACCATCGAATAATAGTTCGTTTGACTTGATAGTTGTAAGGTGAGCACGTCCATATTCACGTGAATCTCCTTTTTCGACTTTACCTCCTGAAGAAGAAGCCAGATATTGTGCTCCATAGCATATACCCAATAATGGAAATTTCCCTCTTATCTTACTTAAATCCGGCTTGAATGCGTCAGCATCATTTACCGAAAAAGGACTACCCGAAAGGATTACACCTTTTACAGTATTGTCATCAAAAGGAAATTTATTGTAGGGAACTATTTCGCAGTATGTATTTAACTCTCTGACTCTGCGACCGATAAGCTGGGTGGTTTGTGAACCGAAATCGAGGATAATGATTTTCTCGTGCATATAAATAATACGTATAGGTTACTATTTTAATGCGCACAAAGATACATTAAATTTTTGGTATTTAGGAAAAAGATTTTTCAAGAAACAAGTTAATTTTTTGTCACAAACTGATTATTATTATTTTCAGAGCTATTTATTTGATTAGAAAGTTTATATATAAAAATTCAGGTGAAGATATATCCTTATCTTCACCTGAATTTAAATTAGAATCAATGTTTATTAATTTACATCAAACCACAATTTAGTCGTAAGCAAGTCAGCACCTTGATTTGAAACCGCAGCCTGATAATTTTTACCATTTAATGATTGCTCTGTTCCCGGATAAAAGAAGCGCGCAGGAAGCTTTCCATCCAATACGGTTGCCGATCCGGCTACCAATACAGGATAATCTAAGCGTCTCCATTCGGCAAAAGCATCTAGTCCTTGTCCGTAGAATGCAATCCATTTTTGCTCTCCTATCGATTTTTTATAATTAGCACTATCAAATTTCACACTTGTTTGACCCAAATAATTTGCAATTTCAGTAGCATCTGCAATCCCAAACTGATTGAAAGATGCTGTTATAGCATTTTTATACAATTGCTCTGCATCGCCGGATATATAGCCTCTGGAAACAGCTTCTGACAATCCAAATAAGACCTCTGCATAACTGAATATGACTGCCGGAGATTCTGCTTTTAAGAAGTAAGTACCCGGCTTGGACGTTTTAGCAAATCCTTGACTGTTTGCATCACCATTGGATAAACCATTGCCACCTCCTACATATTTACCAACACTGGCATCAGATGGTAACTGTGCATAGATAGGCAAGCGGGGATCTGATAATTCATACAATTTATCCACTATGGTTTTCGAAATACGATAATCATCGCGCGTTTCGAAAGATGCTGAAAATGGATTTTGTTGTGGTGATTTGGTATATACGAATTGAAATATATTGCTATTACTATCTATCAAGCCCGCAGCGTCAGATGTTACAGTTACAATAGTTTGTTTAGCTAAATCAGATTCACGATCTGCAATCCGCAATGCGATCCGCAATCGCAACGAATTGACGAATTTTTTCCATTTAGAAACATCTCCATTGTATACAAGGTCTCCACTTACTGTTCCGGCAGAGGCGCTTAGTAAAGACTGTGCATTAGCCAAATCTTCAAGTAGGCCTGTATATACTTCTTTTTGAGTATTATAAGCCGGCGTCAATCGCTGCCCAACTTCTTTGTAAGGAATGTCTCCATAAGCATCTGTTTGCAATAGATAGACCCAAGAGCGTAGCGCTAATGCTATTCCTTTATAATTAGGATTTGCTTTTTCATCTGAATAACTCAAGATTGTATTCAAATCGGTAGCTAATGTAGCATAGCCTGTATCCCACAAATCGGTAAAACTAGTATTTGACAGTTCGTAACGATCGGGCTCTGTGTATTGTATCTTTGCCCAATGCTGAACAAACAATAACGATGAATTATAGTTATTTGCTGAACCCCAATAAAGATCGGCTCCTTGTTTTAATGAACCTGTCAACAAATAAGCTGGGTCTGCATTCGTCGGCGAATTCGGATTCTGATTAATATCATCCAACTGATCGTTGCATGAACTGAATATAACAGCCAGAATTATAAGTGATAATATATTTTTGAGCATAATTTCTATTTTTTAAAATTTCAAATTGACGTTGAATCCTAAAGTTCTTGTTGTTGGCAACGACAAGCTTTCAAGTCCCTGAGCATTGCCTGTATTAAATGCTGTTTCGGGATCAATATTAGGAGCATCTTTATAGATAAAGAACAAGTTACGTCCAACGGCTGTAATGCTAGCACCTTCCAATCCTATTTTTTTAATCAAATTCTTTTTGAAATTGTATGTTAGTTTAATCTCTCTAAATTTGACATAAGTAGCACTATACACATAAGCTTCATTAATATTGTAAGATGCTTTATAATATTGCTGTGCACTGATAACTGTGTTATTAGGTGTACCATCGGCATATACTCCTTCAAATATCATCCCATCATCATAGACTGTAGCACCAGCAGGAGCCGAACCTCCATTCAACAATACTTTTGTACCATTACTTTGAATGTAATATTCCAACCCTCCATATTCTTTACCACGTCCCTGCAAGGTTTGTTCTAGGACACCTGTATAATTTCCTGTCCGATTAGTTCCTGAATATATTTTTCCTCCAACATTAGCATCAATAAGAAAAGACAGTTCAATATTCTTGTATGTCAACGTATTTGATACACCACCAATCCAGTTAGGCGTATAATGCCCCAATACTTTTTTTACAGGGTCGGCTCTAGGTAGACCATTAGCTCCTACAACTATATTACCAGCATCGTCCCGAAGGTAAGCAGTACCATAAAGTGTACCATACGATTTACCAACTGAGGCTAATACATCAACTCCTCCAGATGAACCGATAACATAATTTTCAATATCACCATCATAATCAAGTATTTTTACTTTACTCTTATTCCAAGAATAGTTCAATCCTAAATCCCATTTAAAGTCCCGGGTTTGAACAGGAACAATTCCTAATTGCACCTCAACTCCTTGGTTATTTATTTTACCGGCATTCATCACTCGCGAAGTATAACCACTGGCCGCAGATGTTTTTATTTCCAATATCTGGTCAATACTATTTGTATTGTAATAAGCAACATCTAAATGCACTCTACTTTTAAACAAACTCAATTCTGTACCGAATTCAGTAGAACGTGTTGTCTCTGGCTTCAACTCCGGGTTTAGTTTCTTTTTAGAGGATGTAAGAATAGGATTTCCCTCGTAAGGTGACTGAAAGTTGTAAACTGTTTCCAACTGATATGGCTCAGCATCATTACCCACTTCAGACCACCCTCCTCTCAATTTCAAGAAGTCGAGTGTATTACTTTTTATATTTAAAGCATCTGTAAGAACTAAACTGGCATTAACAGACGGATAGAAATATGATCTATTGCTACGAGGAAGTGTCGATGACCAGTCGTTACGAGCTGTAACATTCAAATAAGCATAATTTTTATATCCTAATTGAGCAGATGTATAAGCACTGTAAACTCTTAGACGTGTATAAGAATTAGAGGATGTAAGATTGTCTCTCGAATTTTCTAATGTGTATACATCAGGGACTGCTAAACGTGGTGCTTTCTGATAGTTATTCTCGTATGTCTTGTTACGAATATTAAAACCACCAAGTGCATCTAAGTTAAAATCAGCAGATAACTGTTTGGTGTAATGAAGAATTGCTTCTGTATTATTTTCATTTATTGTATAAGCATCCTCAGCATACGAACCATATGGGGTACCATTAGTTCCATATTTTATTTTGTATTTTCTCCTATCATTATAGTAATCAGTTCCTGAACGAAATCTGAAATCAAGCCCATCTATAATTTTAGCCTCCAAATGGACATCTCCGATAATTCTGTCACGCTTTTGGCTGGTAGTGTTGTAATAAGCATTCCAATAAGGATTACTATAATAACTATTATTCCAATTGACATCTCGATTATTTTTAAGTTCATTGATGTCAACCTGACGACCAAACCATAAGAACTGCAACATAACTCCCGCAGCACGGTTGCCCGAAGGACCTCCCGGCAGAGCAGGCGCATCTGTGGAAATATAGTTTGCTGTAGCTCCAACTTTTATCGCTTTGGTTAGTTGATAATTGGCATTGACATTAAAATTCGTTTTCTTGATCTGCGAGTTAGGCACTGTACCTTTCTGATTTTGATGATTAACTCCTACACGAAAATCATATCTGGCATCAGATCCGGCAATTGAAATTCCATTATCAAAGGTGACACCTGTTTCGAAGAAGTCTTTTACATTATTCGGATGTGCAACGAATGGAACTGCAACTCCATTAGAGTAGAACTGAGGAATAAGACGTCCATCCAGACGCGGTCCCCAACTCTCATCCACTCCATCATTCACACCCCCACCTTTTCCATCAACAAAACTGAAAGCTCCGTTTGTTCCTTGTCCAAAAGCATTTTGGAAATCAGGCAAGGTAGCTACTTTAGCAAAACTAATCCCACTATTTACGGATACACCAATTCCTTTTTGACCTTTCCCCGATTTTGTTGTAATCAATATAACCCCATGAGCAGCACGCGAGCCGTATAGAGCTGCTGCATTAGGACCTTTCAACACACTCATAGATTCTATATCTTCCGGATTTAAGTCTGCAATTGCATTACGAAAGTCTCGAGTTGCACCTCCAAAATTCAATTGTGAGTTATCGACAGGAATACCATCTACAATAAATAGTGGTTGATTATTACCTGCAATAGAAGTTTCACCACGGATAATAATACGTGACGATCCCATATCTCCTTGAGAATTAGTAATACGGACACCAGCTACTTTTCCCGAAAGGGAATTCAATAAGTTAGATTCCTTTGTTTGGCTCAATTGATTACTTTTCAATTCCTGAGTCGTATATCCCAACGATTTTTTCTCTCTGGAAATACCTAAAGCAGTAACAACAACTTCGTCTAAGTAATTTATATTTTCAGCCAATGTCACAACAATTGATTCGTCTGCATCATAGACGTCTACTTCCTGAGTTTTATAACCAACTAGGGTAAACACTAATGTTGCCGGAAGTTCCTGATTGATCTTCAGTTCAAAATTTCCATCTATATCTGTTGCTGTTGCAGTTTTAGCTGCTGTTTTCAAAACAACTGTTGCTCCGGGAACAGGAACATTATTGTTATCGTATACTGTTCCGTGTATACGAGTCGGTGCATGTAGTGAGACGCGTATATGAGTCTGTGCATGTAGTGAGATACCACCCAGCAGGACAAGCACAAGAAGGGTTAATCTCAATAAAAATTGAGATGTAAGATATTTATTCATAATCTTTTGCTGTTTATATATTTAAATAGGTAAGGAAAGCGTATAAGTATAGAGCTTTATTTCTGCCCTAAACTAGCTAAGTTTATTTGTTTTTGAATATTACTTTGTTCTTTTGAATCAATATTCAAAAATCCATATTGGTGATTATATTTCTGACCTTCTGTCACAACCCAAGCAACAAAATCATGTAATACCGGACTTTGGCTGGCATTTAATGAAAGACTTACAGATTCTATTGGAATGAGGTTTACTTTTTGATTTTCGAGCAAGTTAAGTGTTTCATCTATACCCGAGTTCAGACTTTGTAATTGTTCTTTTTTTACATCCAAAGGAAGGATAGATAAATTATCCTTGAGTTTACGAGTCTGGGTATCATATATGTATGACAGATAATTGAATGCAACTCCGTTTGGATCTTTTGACACTGCATTAATTATATAAATATCATCACCGGCTATTTTTTTGCCTCGCAATTGTCCTGCCGTTTTGTCAAAATATCCTGAAACTATAGAAGAATTAGATGTAGAATGAGTCCCTGAATATATAGTTGCTTCACTCTTGAATGGATATTTACCATCATCATCAATATCTTTTTCAAAAAATAGTTTTTTGACTTTATTCTTATCCAAGCTTTTACCAGCTATTTCTGTCAAAAGTGGATTATTCTTATTCACAACAGGAATAATGGCATATCTGGCTATCTGAATAAGATTGGAAGATGAGGTCTGATTATTATCTTCATTAGTTACTAATTCTATACTACTTGCTTCTTTTGTATTCTTGTCTGCAATCTTAATATCTACATTTGGATTGATCTTTGAATATTCACTGATCCAAGCTTGAAGAATGGGATGAGTGAAATTAGCTCCTTTCAAATATAAAGTATTAGCTTCTTGTGCAAAAACAGATGTACCTCCTAAAATAAATATTGCAAGTAAAGTGTGACGTATAATAGTTTTCATTTCTTTAAAATTTTAGATAAGTTGATTGAATAATGTAATTGAGTAGATATCGGAAATCAGCAACATCGCATACACATTCGCACAGACAGTAAGTACTCTGTTGTCTGACTGTAGACACTATGCCTAGTAAACATCCTCCGTTTTTTCAGAAATTGTGATAGTGCTTTCATTATTTTTTTCTTTTATTAAATAAACCCTAATAATTAACTTTAATTGACACTACAAAGGAATATCACAAATACATTTTATGAAATACCACATATATGGTATATTTAGCGAAAATGTATCAAAGCATCCGATTTGCACCCCTTGTTTAAATCTTATATCTTTGTAATCTTAACCAATAAAAAAAAATAAAAAATGGCAGAGACTCCTAGTTGTCCACAATGTACTATGGATAATACCTATTTTGATGGTACATCATTTGTTTGTCCAGATTGCTTTCATGAATGGACAGGTGACAATGAAGTGGAAACAGAAGACACAACTCCACGCGATAGTAATGGTGCTGAACTTTTTGACGGCGATGCTGTTACTGTAATAAAAGATTTGAAAGTAAAAGGATCATCAATGGTTATTAAACGCGGCACAAAAGTAAAGAGCATACGTCTTACAGAAGAACCCACTGAAGTGGATTGTAAGATAGATGGGTCAAGCATTGTGTTGAAAACCTGTTTCTTGAAAAAATAGCAAATTCACAATATAATGGTATCTCGCAAGGGATACCATTTTTATAAATAACAAAATGCAATATAATTTATTCAAGCAGACGAAATATAAGTTTTTCAGCCTTGGTAGTGGCAGCAGTGGAAACTGCTACTATTTGGGCACTTCGGAATATGGTATCCTTATCGATGCCGGAATAGGGATACGCACGATAAAGAAAACTTTGCGCGAATATGGTATTGCTATGGAAAAGATTATAGCTGTATTAGTCACTCATGATCATGCCGACCATATCAAAACAATCGGCTGTATGGGAGACAAATTAAACATCCCTATATATGCAACAGAAGCTGTTCATGACGGAATAAGGCGTAACACTTATCTAAATGCAAGTTTACAAACAACCCGTCGAATCATTGAAAAGGAAAAGGTGTTTTCGATAAAAGATTTTGAGATTACAGCATTTGAAGTTCCTCACGATAGTTTAGAAAATGTCGGATATGAAATTAGGCTTGAAGAACAAAAGTTTGTCCTGATCACTGATATCGGCCGGATAACAGATACAATACGACAACATGCAAGCCAAGCAACACATCTGGTAATTGAGGCTAACTATGATGAAGAAATGCTACAAAACGGCAAATATCCGTACTATCTCAAAAGGCGTATCACCTCAGGGATGGGACACCTCAGTAACCGCCTTTCCGCAGAGTTTATTGCAAGTATATACAATAATAATCTACAAAATATTTGGCTTTGCCATCTCAGCCAAGACAATAACCATCCGGAACTGGCATACAAGGAAGTAGAACTGGCATTACAGACCAGTGGTGTGATTACAGGAAAGGATGTTAAATTAGAGGTTTTAAGCCGTTATAAAGCTTCCGGATTAGCAGAATTTTAATCTAATCCTACTACTCCAACATAAAATTAACTTCTAGTTGATGTTCTGGAAATAGCGCCCGATATTTTGGTTCTAACTCATTGGTTTTATAGCCAAATAACATCCGACACAAGGATGGAACATCTGTATTAAAAAGAGCCGCTTGAGCTTTAGTTTTCTCACAGACTCCTTTTACTATTTTGTACCGCTCCTCTCCTATTTTGAATATAAAAGACTTATCATGATTGGCTTTTGCATATATCGACATTAAATATTCTATATCGACAATATAAGCCATCGCCGCCAAATTATACTTATCCGGACAGCCATCTATGTTATATTCATCTACAATAGTTTCAAAGTCTAGATAGTCTTTCTGAATACAAAAGTCCTGAGATTGGAAATGATGGACAAAAGCTTGATAAGAATCTTCCATATCAGGATATTGTTTCAATATATCTTTGAGCGAGTACAATGGCTTCTCAGTACTATCAGACACACGTACATAACCAAATCTCTCATAATAATCAAACAACCAATCTTCGGCAGGTACAAGTATGGATAGTGGAATTCCACGTTCACACATCACTTCATGTGCTTTAGAAATAAGTTGGGACATATATCCTCTTTTCTGGTATTCAGGTAGGGTACATAAACCAACCAAATAATAAAAAGGCACCTTTTTACCGTAAAAAGAGAGGGTATAGGGATTCATTTGCAATGAAGCTACAGCAAGTCCTTTTTCGAAATAGATCAATGTATTTTCATTTTTATACTTTCTCGAGAAGTAAAGATCTATATAATCATCCTCATCTTCGAAAACTGTTTTCCACATCTCCCGAACGCTTGCTTCCGTGTCATTATTTGCTAATTCTATCATATTCCGTCTCCCCAACCCTTCCAAATGGAGTTAGCTATTCTATTTTTTGGTTTTAATATTCCTTCTTGTAATAAAATATCAGGGTAATAAGACATTTTTGCTTTGCGTAAATATTCAAGCCCCATGTCTTCTTCCCGATTAATATATTTAAACTCTGATGCTTCATGCTCTATGAATTGCTGATTTATGGTTGTATAAGCACCATTCATATCGCCAAATGCTTTTTCTACATGTACTACAAATGAATCGGCTGTTAATGGTTCGCCAATTGTAAAAGCGACAACTTTACCATTCACACGAAGTGCCCCACCTCGTAATTGCAAATAATCAAAATTTTCAAGCATCAATTTTGTTGCAATATAATCATATCTGATTGATTTAGGAGCTTTTGATTCATTACCATCCTCCCATTCATCGAGCATTTTCAAGCATTCCTGCAATTCACTATAACTCGTCAATGGGAAGTATTCCCAGTCCGGGTTATCTGCTTTAAAACGATTGATATGATTTCGCTTGCTTTGCAATTTTTTGCCTGATAGTTTTATCAACTTTTCAGATAAATAGATGTATTCATCGTTATCTCTATCACAAAAGTAATCAAAATAACCGGACATTTCAGCTTTTATTTTTGTCCACATACGTGCCGTCACACCTTTCATCTGAAAAGGAATATTATTTTCCCGCGCATCATCCATCATTTTGACAAAAGCATCTTTCAACGGCATCTTTCCAATCGGCATCATATAGTAAATCTGCCCATCAGAATCTATGAAACGAAGAAATATAGTTTTATGATCAATTGCGAATACAGTTTTAAATTTTGCATTCCATGCATACAAGTTTGTAAAGCTAAAGTCACAAGCACGATACGCATTTCCGGCAAAACAAGCATCTATCTCATTTTTGTCGGAAAGTTCTATTTGTTTAAACTTAATCATATAATTAATTAGTTAATCTCTCATGTGTAGTTTCTAAACAAAGAAATTTTAGTATTGTTTAATCTGTATATTTATATTTCAAATCTACTTACATCAAAAAGCAAGCCAATCTATCCGAATGCTAATAAAAAAAGCGATGTATTCTCTTTTTTCAAGTGTAAATTAACAATAATCTTGCTTAAAGAAAACTCTTATAAATACATTATATATGAGATAATATTTGTTTATCCGAATTTAATTGTTTTATTTTGTCTTATAAAGAATCATTCTATATAAGAAGCTATCAAAGATGCCAAATACGAAGAAAGTACTTGCTGTTGCTGAGACTTCGTACATCATCCGTAAAGGGTTGGTATATGTATTATCGCAATTTGCAAGTGTGGGGAAAGTTGTGGAATTGAAAGAAATGGAGGATATTAGTTATCAGATTGATATACTTCAACCAGATGCTTTACTTATCAACCCCATGCTATTGGGACACGCAAAGCAGGACATTCGACAACAGCTGAATTTGAATAAACGAATTGCAATTATAGCGTTAGTGTACAATATGATTGACGAACAGTTTTACAGATCCTATGATGCGGTAGTCAAAATAAATGATTCCGAATCTAAAATAGAAGAAATCCTGTTGGGATGCCTGAATAAAGAACAGAGCAACCAGACAGACCAAGAGGAACTTAGTGATAGAGAGAAAGAAATATTGATAAGTGTGGTAAAAGGAATGAGTAATAAAGAAATTGCAGACCATCACAGTATATCAATTCATACGGCAATTACACACAGACGAAATATTACGCGCAAACTAAAAGTGCATAGTATATCGGGGTTGACCATATATGCCATTATAAATAAACTTGTAGATATATCTGAAATAAAATATCAAGACGAGTGATGGATAATTAATGCTTAATATTTTATTAAATACACTCGTTTTACTATTAAAAAAGAAATATTTTGATAAACTTATATTTTAGACATGCAAAATATAACTATCATATTTAAGAAAACAATGAAGATGTCGGATCTTATTGATGCCGACTACAGATTATTGCTTCTTCTGAACCGCTTGAACTTCTCTCTTGGCTTTGGAGAAAAGAGCATAGATGCTGTATGTAAGGAAAATAATTTTGACACTGATTGTTTTATATTTTTAGCTAATTATCAATCTAACAGATCGATAACAAATATAGAACAAGTGTTCGAATCGCTTCCTATTGCTCCATTTCTACATTACTTAAAAAGTTCACACAGTTATTTTTTGGATGTAAGACTGCCCAATATTCGCCGAAAACTAGAATTAGTATTCACTCAGTCTGACAAAAAATTACAAGCTATGGTACTCAATTTCTTCGATAACTACACAAAAGAAGTTATGGAACATATGAAGTATGAGGACAATGTTGTATTTCCATATGTCTATTCTTTAATAAAAGAGGATTGCCTTGAAAAATATTCAATCAATATTTTTGAAGAACGGCATAACGACATTGAAGGAAAAATGAATGATTTGAAGCAAATATTATTAAAATACGTCTCCGGGTCTATTGATCAGATGCTGATGGTTAATATATTAATGGAGTTATACATGTCTGAAGAAGAGCTGGAAGCTCATACTTTTATTGAAGATAATCTTGTAATTCCAAGGGTCAAAAGAATTGAAAAACAAAAAAAGAAATAAAATTATATTTCAAAATATCTGTTAAAAAAATAAGCGCATACATGTACATGTATGCGCTTATTTTTTTAAAACAACAATCATATGAAATCAAAAAATTAACACAAAAAGGTATTTAATCAAGCTAAAATAATATTAATTAATAAAAAATAACTAAATTAGTCTCGAAATAAGAATCAGTCATATCACTTACTTTTCATCAGACCGTAGATATCTACCAAAAGGCATCAAGAAAAAGATAAGGAATATCATGTTATATGAAGAACTAAAACTCTCCTATTTTTATTACACAACTTTATCTATTATAGACTCTAACATATTTTATTAACTTAAAAAGAAAATTACATGAGAAAACTACTTTTTCTACTACTAAGTATGGTTCTTCTGCCAGCACTTATCAAAGCAGGGCCGGCAAGTCCGGGAATCATAACAGATAAACAACCCGATGGGTCTACGATCGAATATTATCTAAAGGGTGATGAAAAAATATATTGGATGGAATCGCTTGATGGGTATACTCTGCTCATTAACAATTCCGGCTATATAGTTTACGCAATACAAGATGCGAAAAAAGATTTAGTACCTTCAGAAATAATTTATAGAAATACACCAACTACAAAATCCGTTGACAGTAGAATGTCTACGATAACAAAAAAGATGTTCTATAGTGAATCCCAGATAAACCAAATGCATAAAATGTGGGAGGTAGAGAGAACACAAACTAAACTAAAGTCTTCTTCGAAAAGTCAATATAGCGGAAAAATCAGAGTATTATGTATTCTTGTCGATTTTGAAGATAGACCTTTCACAATAGAAAATCCTAAAGCCAAATTCGAGATGTTATTTAACCAAAGGCAATATGTCGGGACAATTGATAACCCTGCCTATGGAAGTATCAGAGATTTTTTTCTAGAGAACTCTTATGGAAAAGTAGATATTCAATTTGATTTTATAGGACCATATAGAGCCGGAAAGATGAGTGAATATAAAGCTGAAGGTGTATATACTAATACAAACCTTAGCAAACTCGGCAAATGGTTAATAGCAAATAAAATTAAAAATGAGCCTAATTTAGATTTGTCTATATATGCCAATGAGTCGCAAACAATAAATAGAACACATATAATCTTTGCTGGAGAAGACCAGGCAAATGCCGGTATAGCAAATGGATTTGCTTGGGCACACCAATATGGATTTGGATGGGGTGGCTCTATAGAACCTCCAATTCCGGGCGAATATCCTTATGATTGTGTAAGTAAAGTAGATGGGAAAACATACACTTTTAAAGGATATTCATGCTCTTCCGAACTCACGCACAATTGGAGAAATAAGGTAGAAAAGTACATATCTACAATTGGTACTCCTACACATGAATTGGCACACCTTCTTTTTAATTCGAGAGACTATTACGACATTTATGGCATATATGAAGGAACCGGTCAGTGGGATTTGATGGGAGGAGGAAGTCATAACCACCTCACAGATAATTTCTATACAAAAATTATCTATGGTAATTGTCCTGCACACATAAATATGTATGAAAAGATCAGGCTTGGGTGGGTAGAACCTCAGATATTAAATACAACAGGAAACTATAGCATGGTAAATTCTGCTGAAAATCCAATCGCATATATCTATCAAAAAGGAACAACATATAAAACATTTACTTCGCTAGATGACATCGAAGGTGAATTTTATATTCTGGAAAATAAACAAAAAAAAGGATTTGATAGGGCATTAATAAATTATAATGTATATAATGAGCCTTATTTTAATGGAGGTTTATTAATTTACAGAGCACATCCGGATGCTAAAAGTACATGGTATATAAATAGTAGTTACCCCCAAAAACTATACCCAATATGTGCATCTTCGAGTAATCAATTTCCATCGCAAGTTGTAAGCAGCTATGGGGATATTGATGGAGTTGGCTGTGTTTTTGGTAACGGTTATAACAAATTTACAGATGAAGGCACACCATCTGCAAAAACAATATTATCATATACTGGGGGTAGTGTTTCAACAAGTAGCAATACAGAAAAACCAATAACAGAGATAAGCAATAGTAATGACATTGTAACATTCAAGTTTGAGAATCCAAATCTTCCTATAGAGAAATATCATCCTGAAGATAAAGAATTCCTAAGAGATATTATAAGACAAAACAATAATCTATCTAATTATAATCTACAACCATCGGACACTTTAATATGGAATACTGATGAAAAATGGATCGGTAAACTTGATAATCAGTGGAGCTTATACATTAAATGGAATGAATCATTGAATTATAAACGAATAGTTGATATCGATGTATATCAAGCAGATAACATCAAATCTATTGATTTTTCCTTGCTTGCAGACCTTAAGATTTGTAGATTTAAAGGTCTCGAAGATGTAACATCTTTAAACTTCAACAACAAATTACTAGAGATACTTGAAATGGCAATCGCTCCTAAATTACTATTTGTATCAGGATTAGAATATAGCCCAAATTTATCTGACATTATTGTTTATGAAACAAATCTCTCTGATCTTGATCTAACAGAACTAGAGCATCTCGACCAACTCCTTTGTACTGGAAACAAAAAGCTGTCATCAGTTAAATTACCTGAAAATATTATAGCTTCTGGAAACTTCCAGATATATTCTAATAACAATAATTTTAGATTTTCTACACTTCCTGATTTCTCCTTATATTCCTCTAATACATATTGGGGATATGATCCTCAAACAGATATTGATGGTGGAATAATATCGGGCATAATTGACTTATCGAGCGAATATAATATCAGAGGAACAATATCTAATTTCGAATGGTATGCTAATCGTTGGGGATACTATCCAGTTACACCACTAACATCTACAAACGGACAGTTTACATTCTCTCCTGATCTCATCGGTGTAGAGCTAAGTTGTCGTATAACCAATGCACTCTATCCAGACTTAACAGTTATGTACACGGCAACTTGGGATGGAGTCTCTAAATCTATTCGTCTAGCTAAGTCAAATTTGGAGGCTATAAATTCATTTGTCTATCCAACTTTAGCCAGACCAACAGAAGCTTTAACAGTCAATATGTCAAACCAAAGCTCTCCTGCTACAATTGAAGTATATAATATATTGGGATCCGGACAATTAATTTCTAAATATAAGAATATATTATCTGGTAATATAATTGAGGCACCATCAACACAAGGAGTATATGTTATTCGCATTACTTGTGATGGAGTCACAGAATCGCATCGTATTATTGTAAAATAAAAAAGAATTCAGTAATAAATAAAAAAAGAAGTGAGATTAAATCTTACTTCTTTTTTTATTTATTGTCAACTGTTTTTTCTCTTATCCTTTTTATTTTTGTATGCATCTCCCATCGAACCCATTAATAGTTCTTGTAGTTTCTCTGGAGTAACATTTGCTTGGAGATGGCCTTTACTCACAAAAGAAATTTTCCCTCTCTCTTCAGATATCACAATAACTTTAGCATCTGTTTCTTGAGTGATGCCCAAAGCAGCGCGATGTCTTAACCCTAAATGCTTTGGAATATCAGGGTTTTGAGATATTGGAAGAATACAACCTGCTGCTTTAATTCTATTGTCTGCTATTATCATAGCGCCATCATGTAATGGTGAGTTTTTAAAGAATATATTTTCGATTAAACGTGTACTAATACCGGCATCCAATAGTTCACCAGTTTCTTCAAAACTGTTTAGCTTAATCTCTTGCTCTATTACAATAAGTGCACCCGTATAAGTCTTAGCCATATTCATACAAGCCAGAACTAAAGGTGTAATAACCGAATCGGATAATTCACTACTATCTTTCTTCGAACTAAAGATGCGTGCAAAAAAACGAAATGTACGGCTTGAACCTAATGACATAAGAAATCGCCTAATCTCGTCCTGAAAAATAATAATAAGGACAAATAGACCGATACTGACAAATGTGTCCAGAATTGCCCCCATAAGGCGCATTTCAAAAACCTTAGAAACAAGTATCCATATAACAACAAAGGCCAAAACTCCTTTAAAGATAGTTCCGGTACCTGATCTTGATACTAAACGATACAATTGATACATTACTGTTGCTACCAATAATATATCTATCACATCTTTTATTCCAAAATTTTCCAGTAACATAAAATTTACGAATATCTGTTTTTCAAAGATAACAGATTTATCCGAGAGTGTAACAATTCACCTTTTGTTTAGAATAATTTAACCCACAATGCTAAGCTTCGATACATATATATAATAAAAACCTTTCGTTGGTAATAATATAAAGAGTGATTATTTCACTTTCGGTATTTATCTTCATTACTCTATCCTCACTTATTATAATTTTAGAGCAATTCAAAAATACTATTTTAGTTATAATCATATATATTTGAAATGCAATTGAGATAATTACTCCAATGAATACAATCGAGAAAGAAAAATTAATTTCAGCAGTATATGATATTGTAAGGATAATACCTCGTGGTCGAGCTACTAGTTATGGAGCTATAGCGAAAGCTGTTGGTTATCCAAATATGTCACGATTGGTTGGAAAAATAATGAGTCAATGCGATTCGAAAGTAACGAAGATTCCAGCACACCGAGTTGTTAATAGTCAAGGTATATTATCTGGAGCCAGTGCTTTTGGGAATGAAGACGAAATGAAAGAACTACTAGAATCAGAAGGTATTCTAGTAACGAATAATAAAATAAGAAATTGGAAATCCATTTTTTGGAATCCGATAGATGAAATACAAATCTAACTAAGGCATCCTTTATATTTAAGTCAGGCTTGGAAATAACTGAGGATGGCTACGTTCAAAGGCACCAACAAGAGGTTCTTCATCAAACTCTTTCAGAATTAGCCGATCCGCGGACTTAACCCATGCCCGAAAGTCCGGATCAGGTGTATAATTTTTCATAAAGTTCAGTAATACATCCATATCGAAAGAGTCTGCGATAACACCAGCACCAGATATAGATGCATCATAAGCATTGCACATTTGTTCGATATGAGCAGGAACCATCAATATTGGTTTGCCTAAATACATTGCTTCACAAACAGACTCAAACCCGGCTGTGGTTGCATACGCTTTCGAACCAACCATATAGTCAATAAATTTCTGGTCATCAAGTTGATGAAAAACAAGATTACGACTAACAACAGTCTCGGGTGTTGTATTCTTCTTGTCCCAGAAAAAATGTAACGGAACTTCGGGATGCGTTGTATGCCAATCCATAATATCCTCACTGAAACCGCTATTTACAACATAACCATGAATGTATTCGCCTTTGATCGGTGTTTTAGCAACAACTTCGTCTCTCAATAGAGGTGGAACTACAGATATTCTTCGATCAAAATTATCTTGCATTTCTCTAAAAGATAAAGCCAGTTTTTTGGATGCCCCGAAAGCTGTTATTCTAGTAAATATTTTCAGAGACATAATTGCAAATAGCTTCTTTTCGGGAGGAAATTTAAAGTCCGGATGCAAAAACAAATACTGGTGGGCTATACAAATCATTGTTGCTTTCGGGCGAAAACACAAGTATGTCAATCCAGTTATAATTTCATAAAAGTTTATGACTGTATCAGCTTCTGAGTCTTTAATTATCTGGTTTAGATACCGTATGCTATGAATATATTTATGTATTTGCAATATATTCAATAATATACTCATTATAATATTAGATTTCTTATTCTTTGCTGTAGGCATGAAATTAGGACTATCAAATGTATAAATCGGAGCCTTTATTGCTTTGGTAAAAAAATCCGGGATATTCCTTGAAGGGCTTTTCCCAACCAAAACACCGACTAACTGATGACCCTCGCGAAGAAGCTTCTTTTGTAAAGAAATTGCCTGTGTCATATGCCCTCTTCCTTCACCTTGTACTATGAATAAAATCTTCATATAACTACTATTTATCTGTAACAAAGATAAATTTCAAGCAGACAGAAACAGTTACAAGACCCCTAACTTTATATTAAGAAATGATTAAGTAGGATGAATTATAGTATAGTTAAACTGTTAATAATTCTCTCTGATTTACAAAAGAGTAACTGTAATAACTCTTTAATTATTATTTTTGCAACCGAAAAATTGAAAAATCTATAATGGGAATAGAAAAAGGATTATTTAAGCGTACAGAACTCTTAGTCGGAAATACGCTGATGGAAAGAATTGCTGAGTCACGTGTTATAATCTTCGGCGTTGGGGGAGTTGGTAGCTGGTGCGCCGAAAGCCTTATACGCTCAGGAGTACGGCATCTAACAATAGTTGATTCTGACCGTGTATGTATAACAAATATCAATCGTCAACTAATGGCTACAACAAAAACCGTAGGCCAAGTAAAAGTAGATGTATTGAAAACACGCTTACTGGAAATCAATCCCAAAGCAGAAATTACAGCTATTCAACAAATATATGGTGCTGAAACATCTGATTCTTTCAAACTGGATTCTTATGATTATATTATTGATGCTATTGACAGCCTTGAAAATAAAGCACACCTGATCCGGACAGCAACTAAAACAAAAGCACGCTTCTACTCATCGATGGGAGCAGCCTTGAAAATGGATCCAACAAAAATACAAGTAGCTGAATTTTGGAAAGTGAAAGGATGTCCCTTAGGAGCAGCCCTGCGCCGTAAAATGAAAAAGGGAGAAAGACCATCTAAAAAATTCTTATGTATATACAGCGAAGAAGTATTGGCAAATAAAGGTGCAAATGAATCGTGCGGAACAGAAAATTGTTTATGTCCTAAAATGGAAAAAGGCCCTGGCGACCCTAATTTGGTAAACCATGAATGGTGTTCTACCAAAGCACAAATTAACGGAACGTTGGCACATACAACAGCTATATTTGGATTTACATTGGCAGGTTTAGTAATGCAAGATATTTGTAAAGATTAGAAACAGATTCTGAAATATTTTCTCATCTTTGTAATAATAGATAAAAAAGAACACTTATTTAATACAAATTGACTATGAATGAATTAATTATTGACTACGGACCTTCGAAAGGGAAAAAAATATTAAATATTATCATTGGAGCATACCTCGCCATATTTTCATTATATTTTTGTATCACCGAAGGAATTGCAAATCACTTTCAAGCCTTATTTATATGTTCATTAATAGGCTTTGTACTTGCTGCAATCTTACTATTGGCAAATACATTATGGATTCCATCCCCAATTTTCAAAATTGATTCTAACATCATAGAAACAAATATACCCGGACAAAGTAATCTTAAAATAGATTGGACTAGTGTAAGTAAAATAAATATAGGTGTCAGCTACATCATATTTTTTGTAAACGGAGGACAGAAACAACAGAAAGTCGATCTTTCATCTATTTTATATAAAGATGTAAAAGAGATAAAAAGCAAGATTATAGAAATAAGTGAATATAAGAATATACCCTACCATAACGATTAGATGGGTATTCAAACAAAAAAGTGATCTGACCAACTGTCACTAAACACGAAAGGAGTTTATCTGTTTAGATAAACTCCTTTTGTGTTATATCAGGATATAGTATTACTCTACATATTTCACTTTTGATATCTCACGCGGTTTTGCTACCGCTTCTTCATCCGGGTGACCAATGGAAAGGCAAATAATAGGTTCATAACCTTCCGGAAGATCAAGTGCATCAACAATATCCTTCGCTTCGGGCAGACATAGAATACGACCAACAGAACCTAATGCACAAGTGCCCAGACCGAGGGAATGAGCGGTAAGCATGAGATTTTGAGATAATAATCCACAATCAAAATCACCATATTGGTTATTTTTATCTTTCGCAATCACGATAAGAGTAGGTGAACCATAAAATTCGGCATTTAAACTCTTTATCTTAGCCAGTAAATCAGGATTCTGAATAATACGAACTTCCCACGGTTGATTATTCTTTGCACTGGGTGCATTAATAGCACATTTGATAATAACATCCAACTGTTCTCGAGAAACTTGCTGCGAAGTATATTTACGGATGCTATGACGAGTTAATATATTATCAACGACAATTTCAGATTTATTATTTACTGCATTCTCAAGCAATTGCTCTTTCTCTTTCGGTTGGCAAGAAACCAATAAAGCAACTACGGATAAGGATAATAAAAGATACTTCATAAATCAATATTTTTTGTTACAGGAACGAAAATACTCAAAAGAATCTACAAAATAAATCTTTCTTACCCTATTTCAGCTTGAATATGCAGATAATACAAGTTTTGAAAATTGAGAAGAGGCTATCTCAGTGAAATAGCCTCTTCTTTGATAACAGAATTTTAAAATCAAAACTCTAATAAGATAACCTCTCTACTATCAATAACCAAATCTTTATCTAACCTTATGACCTTTCCTGAGAGTATATCTTTTGCTTCACTATCCTGTATAATTTCTTTATAAGATGCCAAATCTACAACCTTTTTACTATCTGTTCCATTCAAGAATACCATTACAGACTTATCGTTATAGCTACGTGCATATACATATACACCATCTTTCGGAACAAAATGTTTTAATGAACCTTTTGCTATAACATCATTCCCTTTTCGCCAATTGAGCAATTGACGTGTAAAGTTATATGCCGCATTTTGCTTATCAGTTCGGGTAGTAGCAGAGAAAGCATTTTGCTTATCTCCTACCCATCCACCGGGAAAATCGGCACGTAACATTCCATCACCATTTTTCTTGTCGGCAGCCATTAATATTTCCGTACCATAATATATTTCAGGTATTCCACGGGTTGTAAGAAGGAATGTTAATGCTTGTTTGTAACGATTAAAATTATTTGTACTTTCTTCTGTTTTGAAAAAACGTGATGTATCATGATTATCCAGAAAAACCAGCAATTCCATCGGGTTTTCATAAACAATGTCCTGACCCAAATATTCATAGATACGTGTCATCCCCTTCTCCCAATCTGTTTCTTCATCAAATGCTTTTTCCATGACAAACATCAAAGGAAAATCCATTACACAACGAAGATTCGAATTTCGAGGGGCAGCCAGTTTACTATTTTTTTGCCAATAAGCAATTCCTATACTATTATAATACCAAGTTTCACCAACAATATTGAAATCAGGATATTCTTCTGTCACTTCTTTACACCATTGCGACATCATATCAAAATCTGCATACGGATGTGTATCCTGCCGAATGCCGTTCAGTCCGGCATACTCAATCCACCATATACTGTTCTGAATCAGATACCGAGCAACATGTCTGTTCCGATGATTCAAATCAGGCATTGATTCAACAAACCAGCCATCAAGCGCCAGTTTCTTATCGTAAGCCGAAGAATAAGGATCGTATTGAACAGTTGTTTTGTAAGATGTCTGGACATAACCATCAGAGTAATTGAACCAATCGCTCGAAGGTCGGTCTGTGAAGAAAAAGTGTTCACTTCCACAGTGATTAAAGATCATGTCCATTACGATTTTTAAACCTTTAGCATGTGCTTTATCTACCAATGATATAAAATCTTGATTTGACCCAAAACGACGATCAACGTTATAATAGTCTGTTATTGCATATCCATGGTATGCTCCATGTGGCATATCATTTTCTAAAACAGGATTTAACCAAACGGTAGTCACACCTAAATCCGAGATATAGTCAATATTATCCGAAATGCCTTTAAAGTCTCCTCCATGACGTGCATACTGATCTGCTCTATCCACTTTAGAGTCTATCATACCCTTTACAACATCGTTAGAAGGATCACCATTCGCAAAACGATCAGGCATAATCAGATACAGCACATCACTTGAATTAAAACCTTCCCTAGCTGATGAGTTGGTTTTTCTCTGCTTGATTTCGTAGGGAATAACTTTCTTCTCTTTTCCCTGCTGCAAGACAATATTAAATTTTTCGGGCTGTACATCTGATAAGTCGAAATATAAGAGCAGATAGTTCGGGTTTTCAAGTTGAACTGTTTCTCTTAACTTCACATCTTTGGAGTCGATAGAAATATTACTTTTTCCAATATTTACACCATAGAGCAATACTTGCAATTCAGTGTTTTTCATCCCAGCCCACCAAAAAGAAGGCTCTACCTTTTTTATGTCTATAGCATATGTGAGCTGAGCACAAACTATAGCGAATAATAATATAAGATATTTCTTTTTCATAAACTATCTGATTAGTACACTATAGTTTTTTTAATCCTTTAGCTTGAGCTCCGTCAGTCACTTCTATAATGCTTATAGCATAACCACCTCCGGGCGCTGATTTTTGAGCTAATTTTGACTTGTTAGTCACCACAACTTTACGAATAGTGTACGCTTGTGGATTCGTTTTATAATGAGCATCCTTTGCATCACTATAGATTGTTGCCACATATGTTTTACCAGTATCTAAAAAGTCGAAAGATATGTTTGATGTAAATCCCTTTTCTCCGGCAACATTTCCAACAAACCAATTGTTCGTTCCTTTTGCTTTGCGAGCAACAGTTATATAATCACCCGGTTCTGCTTCCAGGTATTTGCTTTCGTCCCAATCTATCGCAACATCTTTGATGAATTGGAAAGCATCAAGAAATTTATCGTAATGTTCGGGAAAATCAGCAGCCATCTGCAATGGACTATACATCGTCACATAAAGTGCCAATTGATTAGCCAACGTGCTATTGACATGCGAATTATTGTTCGGGTTTATTGTATTTATATCCATTTCGAAAATACCCGGTGTGTAATCCATAGGTCCACCTATCAACCGAGTGAACGGAAGGACTGTCACATGGTTTGGTTTATTGCCTCCAAAAGATTGATACTCTGTTCCACGTGCCGACTCATTACCAATCAGATTAGGATAAGTACGTGATAGTCCTGTAGGGCGAACAGCTTCGTGTGCATTCACCATTATTTTGTATTCAGCTGCTTTTTCTAATGCATATTGATAATGATTGACAAGCCATTGTCCATAGTGATGCTCTCCACGAGGAATCATATTGCCAACATAACCACTTTTCACTGAATTGTATCCATATTTATTCATCAATTTATAAGCATCATCCATATGACGTTCGTAGTTACGGACAGATGAAGATGTTTCGTGATGCATCATTAAACGGACATTTTTGCTATGTGCATACTCGTTAAGTCCTTTTATATCGAAGTCAGGATACGGAGTTACAAAGTCGAAAACATAATCTTTCGATTTGCCAAACCAATCTTCCCAACCAACGTTCCAACCTTCAACCAGTACAGCATCAAAACCATGTTTAGCTGCATAGTCAATATATTTACGTACATTCTGGGTAGTTGCACCATGACGTCCGTGTGGTTTCACTTTAGCATAGTCTGTCACACCAAGTTGTACACTCGGTAAATCGTTTGTATATGACCATTCACTTTTTCCGGTAATCATTTCCCACCATACTCCGATATATTTTACCGGCTTGATCCAAGAAACATCTTCTAGTTTGCATGGCTCATTTAAGTTCAATGTCAAATGAGAAGCTAATATGTTGCGAGCATCATCACTAACCATGACTGTACGCCAAGGTGAGGTACAAGGTGCTTGCATATATCCTTTATCACCTTTGGCATCGGGTGTAAGATGCGATTGAAAAATAAAATTCTTATCGTCCAAATCGAGATGCATACATGAATAGTTTACAAGGGCTGCTTCATGCAGATTGATATATAATCCATCGTTTGTTTTCATCATCAGAGCAGTTTGCACACCGGTAGGTGAGAATGGAGTCTGAGATGTATTTGGTGTTATTGCTTTTGGCATCAAGCCTCTTATTTCTGACAATTTAGATGTTGTATAGTCATATTCCTGAGTATCATAATCGCCTGGAATCCAAAAAGCTGTATGGTCACCATTCATCGCAAATTGGGAAAGCTCTTCTTTTATTACAAAATAGATAAGATTTTTTTGTTGTGGAAATTCGTAACGAAAACCTAAACCATCGTTGAAAAGGCGGAAACGAATAATCATCTGACGATCTGTAGCTGCTTGATTGAGTGTTACTGCCAATTCATTATATTGATTGCGAATATTTTTTGTTTCGCCCCACACCGGCTGCCAAGTTTCATCAAATGTAGAAGTTTTGATATCGGCAATGGTGAAACCATCATATAAAGATGTTTTTGCATCCTTTAAGTCAACCTTCTTTTCGTCTGTCGAAAAATCATAGAAGTCTCGCGATGCTTCTTCAGCTTTCAGTTCTAAACCCAATTTACTTGGTTTAATTATATCTTTGCCTTTATAGGTAAGGCTATATGTAGGAACACCTCCATTAGCAACCGAAAAAGTCATTGTTAAATTCCCATCAGGAGATTTTAAATCTTGTGCTGATACCAGATTTGCAAAGAGGCAAAAGCATATTAAAAAAAGTAATTTTCTCATTATTATTTCTTTATAGTTACATAAATTAATTCGAATGTCATTTCAAAAAACAAAGAGGGTAAGAGATGACTTACCCTCTCTCGCTTTTTTCATTATCAAGGCAGTTCAGTCTTCTTAATTATCAGATAATGCCCTGTTATATCACTCATGGCAATATAATAATCTCCGGCTGTATCTATTATGATATTTTCACCACCTGTCTGTCCATATGGAAGTTGATCAGTTTTTGTTTTTGCACCCCAACTTGTGTCCCATTTTTTATTTGCTCTAAATTTTAGTTCTCCGGCTTTCAATGTTACACTTGGGCTAACCCAAACATGTGGTACAACTTGTGTCATAATTATATCTGTTGCATTATCATCACTTGGCCATCCACCAGCAGCATCACCAACTATACCAACAGAGGTATAAGCTGTTGCTGTTCCTGTATAAGCTGTCATCTTGATTGTCATTGCTTTCAGGTCTGCTTCGAGTGTATATAGTCCATCTGCCCCTGAGACTATAAAGTCAGCACCACCCTCAACTATTGAAGCTCCACTTACTCCATATGTCCAATCACCGGCCTTAGCAGGAAATTTCAGACCTTGGCCTCCTTTGAAAAATCCGGTGTATGTATACATCCTATTGGTACCTTCGCTGTCATCGGCAAAAAATAATTGCAAATCAGCGCCAATGGCTGATGCATCGTTATTCCAACCAACCAGACCTGCTCCGATTATATACAATACAGGTTTTATATTGGGAATATAGACACAAGTAAAAGACACTGCAGTTTTCTCTGAATATAAAATTGGCCCGGCTTCTGCATTTCCAATACTTGCTTTCACCCTAAAATAGAGAGTTATTGGTTGTGACTTGTTCACAAACATCATTGCTGCTTTATTTATTACACCATTGGTAATCTCTACGGATGTACCGGATTGTGATGTATATTTCTGAAGGGTTTCAAATGTATCTAATGTATCTACTTCTAATACATAAACCGGAGGTGTTTGAACGCCATATTCAGCCTTATCCCATTCCCAAGAACCAATGACGGTATTCATATCTGTATTCTCTGTTAATACAAAATCCTGAGGAATAGTCTGCTTCAATACAGGTGCGACTAAATTATTATCATTTAGCTTAATATGATCTCCTTCGTCATCACAAGCCCATAAAGAAAACAGGCAGAATGATAGAATCAATAATATATTTATATTTTTCATATTTCTTATATTTATCATTTATACATTATTAATAAGCCGGGTCGCTTTGGGTAAGATTCGGATTTGATCCCATATCGTCAGCAGGAATAGGGTAAAAATTAAATCTGTCTGCAACAGCATTTCCACCAAAACTTCCACCTTTCCATTCCCACAAATATGTATTTGTAGTTAACAATCCATAGCGAACCAAGTCGGTACGGCGTTGTGCTTCGAAGAACAACTCACGCCCTCTTTCGTCTAACAGAAAGTTTATTGTTAAATCACCGGAAGCTATAACTCCTTTATTTGGTGCACTTTTGAATGCTCTCTTACGCAAATCATTTACATAGGTAAGGGCTGTGGTTGAACTACCTCCTGTGCCTCCTCGTAATACTGCTTCTGCATAATTCAAATAAATCTCACCAAGACGGAATAATGGAAAATCTGTATAAACAATATTGCTTGCCGGTAATGAACCGTCTTTGTTGACATTAGAATATTTAACCACAGGTATACCATTCTTATAGCTTGTCGGGTCTATAATACTTTGGTTTTCGGTCAAATCCGATTTCAGCATATTAACGCGATTGTCATCTACATAGGCAGATTGTTTTTTGAATGTAGCCAACAATGCAGGACGGGCTCTATTGCCTTGCCATGCTCCTTGTGCATTTATATCTGTTTGCAACGCAGATGGGACAGTACTACAGATCAGGAATGTCATTCCACCCCATGTTTGAGTATCTGCTCCTTCGTAACGGATCGGGAAAATCATTTCTTTTGAACTGCCATTATCTGCTTTAAACATGTCTGCATAGGTTGGTTCTAATTGATAACCAATACCTATCACTTTGTTGCTATATGTAATACACTCTGTATATTTAGGTGTTCCGGTATATACTTCGGCATTCAAATAGAGACGTGATAATAATGACCATGCGGCAGCTTGTGTTACACGACCATAATTACGTGAATCATATCCGACAAATGGCACTAACAGGTCTTCTTGGCATGATAGTAATTCTGTCTCTACATAAGTAAATAAATCTTTTACAGCAATCTGAGTCGGCGCCTCTTTTCCTATTTTATTGTCTTCAGTGACAAAGGGAACACTGCGGAACATATCTAGTAAATAATAATATGCAAGGGCTCTTAAAAAGCGAGCATCGGCACGATAGATTTTAATCTCTGCTTTTACGTCACTTTCTACACCACGAGATGACAGTTTTTCATCTGTGGTTTCGCGTAAAAACTCATTTGCCATATTGATCTGATAATAGAGACGGTAATACATTCCCTTGATAAATACATTCCCTGAGTTCCAAGTCATATAATTAAACTTATCAATACCAACATCCGTCCAACAACAATGCGCCTCATCGGTAGGTAATTCTTGCATATTCCATAATGCACGGAGGAATGAAGCTTGGCTACCACCATCTACTCCGGCTACATCCGATTCGTCATCGCCAGCTTTATTTCCAGAAATAGTATATCCTGCATATATCTTTGCCAAAGATGATTTATAAGCTCCTAATTCTTTTCCGAATGCAGTTTCAGCAACAACAGTATTGGCATCTATCGGTAGTGCATCCAAATCATCAGTACAAGATGTTGTAATTGCTGTGGTTCCAAGCAATAAAGCTATTGCTAAGAATTTATATTTTATAGTTTTCATATTCATGATTAATTGTATTAGATTATAAATTAGAATTTAAGACTCAATCCTAGCATATATACACGTGGACGAGGATAGATATTTTTATCAATACCTTCATTGTTGAATTCCGGATCTAAACCATCGTAAGAGGTGATGACAAATGGATTCTGCACTGTTCCATATACACGGATAGAACTTACATTTTTTATAACATCTGAGAATGTATAACCAACTGAGATATTATCCATACGTAAGAATGAAGCATTTTGCACATAGTAACTGGATTGGTATTGCGGAGCCTCAAAATTTGAATAACTCGCTGAATTCATTCTATTTTTTAAGAATCCTGCCGGATCGTACATAATAGAAGCTCCATGAGCATCCCTGTTAGATTGGATATTGTTATAAGCATAGTTTCCAAGATTGGCATGAAGGGCAAAATTAAAATCCCAATTTTTATATGTCAACTGTGAAGAGAATCCCATGAAAACATCAGGTGAAGATTTTTTGTATTGAATCAAATCTTTTGTATCAATCACACCATCATTATTCTGATCGACATAAGCTCCTTCTATAGGTCTTCCATTAGAATCATATATCTGCTCATACACATAAAACGAGTTGAATGGATGATTTACTGTATGGATCAATACATTTGTTCCGATACCACCATCTATACCACCATGTACTACTCCAATATAATTAGGGTCGGCATTGTCGAGAATCTTTGTTATCTCATTTTTGTTATAAGAGATATTATAGTTTATAGTCCAATTCAAGTCTTTACTAACAATAGGACGAGCGGTTACTGAAAACTCGATTCCTTTGTTCTCCAATTCTCCCATATTAGTAAGCAGTGTATTACTAAAGTTTGTTCCTGCTGCAATCGGAATTTGATTAATAAGATCTTTTGTTTTTCTATAATACACATCTAATGTTCCAGAGATACGGTTGCCAATAAACCCATAATCGATTCCGGCATTGTAAGTTGTGGTTTCTTCCCATTTCAAATCTCTGTCGTAAGCCTCAGGTCGGAGAAGTTGTATTTTCTCATCTCCCCAAAAATAATTTGCCCCGGCTTTACTATATGCATATCTACCCATATAAGGATAATCATTATCACTGATATTTTGTTGTCCGGTCACTCCATAGCCTACACGCAACTTCAGATCAGACAATACTTTTTGGTTCTTCAAAAATGATTCTTCGTTTACTCTCCAAGCTAATGCAACTGAAGGAAATAGACCCCAGCGATTATCCTTATGGAAACGAGATGAACCGTCGTTACGTAATGTGAAAGTCAACAAATAACGGTCATTGTATGTATAGTTAGCCCTACCAAAGAATGAAATCAAATAGTTTTCTGATTTAGTTGCATCACCATCTTTATAGAACTCACTTCCTTTAGATTCTGCCACTGTCTTAGAATACGGATATATATTAGAAGAACTGGTATAGAACTTCTGCCAAGAATAACCACCCATTACATCGAAGCGATGAGCATTTATTTCTTTACCATAATTCAAATAGAAATCCATTAGTAAGTTCCGTTTAAGCTGTTCATAGCTCCGATTTTCACCCCAGCCAGCTTTGTTGTTTCCCCAAACCCAACTCATCGGAGAATTATCCTCAATAATAACATCTCCCGAACTACTTGATATATCATATCCTAAATTCAGATTTGCTCTTAATTCCGGCAAGAAATGCATTTTATAGTCTAGTTGTACATTACCGATACTTCTTTTGACAGTAGACTCATCATGTTTTTGATTTAATATTGCTAACGGATTTGCCAGACCAATATCAACAGCATCACCATTTGGTTTTAGATACATAAAATACCCATTACCTCGCGCAAGATCTGCATAAACCGGTTGTGTAGGGTCAAACTCCGCAGCTGAACCAATAGCTGCTTTATCAGCAAAGACATTTGTATTATAAACTCCTTTCAGATTGAGTTGTACACTCAGATGATTATCAAAGAACTTAGGACTTAGGTTTACAGACCCTGTCCAACGATCCATATTGGATGTTCTAAGAATACCATTCTCGTTAGTATAGCCAACTGATACGCGGTATGGAACCATTGCAGCAGAACCTGAGACACTTACATTATGATCGGTACTGAAAGCTGTATGGAATATTTCATCTTGCCAATTAGTGGAAGCAGAACCTAAAGCTTTTACCTGATCGCTACCTTCACCAAATACAGAAGTAACATAGTTTCGGAAAGTGTTTGCATTCATCACATCTATAGATCCGGCCTTGGTACTAATAGAGAATGTACCGTCGTAAGTAACCCTCGGTTTACCTGATTGTCCTTTCTTGGTAGTGATAATGATTACCCCATTGGATGCACGTGAGCCATAGATTGCTGTAGCTGATGCATCTTTCAATACAGTAAAGCTTTCAATATCGTTAGGGTTAATTGTCGATAAAGGATTCCCCATTCCTTCTATTGATTTGGTATCGACAGGGACACCATCGATCACAATGAGAGGATCGTTACTGGCAGATACAGAAGAGCCTCCACGTATGCGTATAGAAGCAGCTGAGCCTGGAGCACCTCCATCACTGACTACACTTACGCCGGGAGCCTTACCTACAAGGAGATCGGAAGCTGATGTTGCCATTCCTTTAGCCAATGAATTGGCAGAAACAGTTGTTACAGCACCTGTAAGGTCTTCTTTTTTGACACTACCATAACCAATTACAACAACTTCTTTCAATAATTCTGCATCCTCTTTTAGTATTACTGAAATATTATTTTTCCCATTAACTTGAACATCTTGTGGAGAGAATCCAATATATGAGAATGTAAGAATCCCGTTTGACGGAGCTTCTATCTGAAAATTCCCATCAGGATCTGTGACTGTTCCTATTGTTGTATTTTTGACAACAACACTAACACCAATAAGAGTTTCACCATTGATATCTTTTACATTACCCTTGATAGGGATTACAATTGTTTGGGCAGAGATTCCGGAAAGAGTGAATATCCCTACAAGTAAAAATAGGAATGCCCTTTTCCATTTTTTTGGTTTAATTTTCATGGTTTTAATTTTGATTAGAAGGTTATCTAACTACTCTATATTATTAATAAATCAGCACACAAATGCCTACTTATTAGTTAGAACAAATATAGAGTGGTAATAAGAAAACCAGATAGGTAAGTAAGGTATGAAAGTAAGGTATTATACCTAAACGAATTGATATAACTTTTTGATTATGTTATATATAATATATTTTATAGAATATATAAAAGTAAGCTATTTCAGATTGCAGAGTAAACCTAAAATACAAAGTAATGATAAAATAACCTAATAGAAAACACCATATTTTAACAAATAGCTAGTCTCTAATTTGTCCGATTTGCTTCACAGCAGCTGGAAAACTGTCTTTAGATACTTTAGCTTTATTCCTGACCTTAAGTCGATAATTATATACTGTCTGTGTAGAATAATGTAAGAAACTTGCAATTTTCACACTATCCGTAATACCTAATCTGACTAGTGCATAAATACGGAGTTCGGGACTCAATAACTCTCCTTCTTTTGGATAGATATGTTCATGATCCATTAACAGGGAATTGAAATCGTCTACAAAATTGGGGTATAAATTAAGAAATATTGTGTCAAAGTTTTTATAGAACTCCTTTAATTCATCATTAACAAGGGATGAGGTATTAGTCATTTTAAATAGTTCTTCTCCTTGTCCGGCTTTTAATTTACGATTTACTTTTTTCCTGAATTCGTCCAATTTATCGATATAAACTGAACACATATTAAATACATAACCTATATATTCTTCTTTTACAAGGTTAGATTCCGAAAGCTCCGTATTCAGATTATTCAGATCATCATTCATCTGTTTTAGGTTATCATTCATATCTTTTAAAGAACGACGCGTCCTTGCCAATGTTTTCAGTTGTTTATATATATAAATAATAGAGACTATCAGTATACATAAAAGAACAGAGATTACAATAATAAGCATAACCAACCGATCTTTTTCTCCCTTTGTTTTCAGATCGTAAGTTGTATTGATGATTGGCAACATCTGTGATATTTCGAGTGTTCGTAAACGCGCATTACAAAATATGGCATCTTCCATCGAACATTTTATATAAGTATATGCTCTGTCGATGTCACCATCCTCGTAAAGCAATATAGCTAATTTGCGAAGAGAAATATATTCTTTTACTCCTGCTTTTAGATCTTCGATTGAAGATATCGCCAAATATATTTTTTCTTGATCTTTGTCTCCTAAATAATGATATATTTCGGACAATGTATATGCAGATAATGCAATATCATGGTCATTTACATTGAATGTAGAATAACTTTTTTTAGCAACACTCAATGCTTCATTATACTTACCATCTTGTACTAACTGAGAACTTCTGACTAATAGATAACCAAGTTCATTTTCATTTAAGACAGATAATATAGAATCTTTATACTGGTACTCGAGATTTTTGTAATGTCTCCTTTCTTTTTCTGAGATTGAATAATCAGCCATTTGAATATATATCGAATGATTGATATGATAAGAATATGCTTTCTGTGCATTATTGTACACAGAATGGTTCTGTGCATTTACAATGTCTAACGATTCTTTATACATTCCGGCAACCATGAGGGCTTCTGCCAGGCTCAAGTTAGCCATAATACGATCTCCTTCGTCAGGCAAATTATGTGCTAGTTCTATCGTTTTATTAGCAACATGAAGGGCAGAGTCTGTTTGAAAATCCCTATACTCTTGGAACAACTGCCTGTATAAAATAAATTTTTGATGTTGATCTAAGGTTTGAGATATTTGCTTTTTCAATTTATTTAGTTGAAATATCCTTGTTTCTTCGAAAACAGATCGTTCTTGTACTGTCTTATCTAACACAATCAGAAGTGAGTCTAATCTTTTATTGGCTGAGAATAGTACCAAAACAAATTGCAAGAAAACAATAATAAATAATAATCTCTTCATACTCCGATTGCAGATAAAATTAGGATAATGGTGTTCACTAGATAAAATCAATTGCAACTAATTCCTTATATTTAAAAAGAATGGCAATCAACAATACGGTTCACGGGTTTTTATCGAAATATAAAAATAGTATTTTTATTTCTGTTGGCGATAAAACATCAGGCTATTGTAAAATAAATAGCAATATCATACCATATTCCCGTCGAATCAATATACTTTCAACATAGGCATAAGGCGATATAGACAGGTATCTTTCCACGAGTGGGTCAACCGATGTAAACCGTGGTCCCGCATTATCCATCTGTCTAGCTGAATAATCATACAAATTCAGTCCGAACTTATGATCCAGTTCCTTACCATTATATTTATAAGGCTGGGTATCAGGATCGGTACTCTCCGCAAAAGTCATCCCGAATGGATAATAATGATTCCCCTGATAATCGCACCACTCTGATCTGCCACCATCCAATTATTATCCAAATAATCGGTCAGTTAAAAATATATTATCAATGTCTTAGCTTAAACAGTCTCTACTATATTTAATAGTAATAATGAACGATTTATAGTGATACTACTACACCATACATTTTCTAACCCTTTTAGTAGTATTGGTATATGTATACCATTTGTAAATTCTTTTTCTATTTTATTCCTAATCTTTTTTGAAAAAATATTAGAATCTAAATTGTCTATCCACTTATGTAATACGTCAGCTATTGATTCACCGTTATATTGACTTATATAGGTCCCTCCTTGAAATTCACATAAAAATGTATATTTATTCATTATCTATTTCCTTTTGCATTTCTACTATGATTTTTTCCTGAAAAATCTTTTTTTTGTTGTAATTGTTTTACTTCTCTTTCTAACTTTTGTATTTTTTTTTAATTCAGGGATTTCATTTATTACATATTTTCAGATCATCTTCATTTGCATATGCACAATTGAGAGATAATGGATGCTCTTTAATAAATACCCCTTCTCTGAAGTATCTAACGAATCTATCATTTTTCATATTAAAAGCAATAGAATCTGTATTTTCTGAACTTTCAAAAATTACGTATGTTGCTACACTATTTTTAATTTGGAGAAACTGATATAACTCTTTATTATAATAGGTAACCGAGTCCATATTGGCATATGTGACCCGATAACAACAGATGGTAATACCTCGTCCTCCTCTTATTATAGAGTGTTTACTTATTACCTTACCTGTAAATTGGACTTGAACAGATTCAAGCCATACCTCTATCTCTTTTCTCCCTTGTTTTGAGTAAAAAGAACCTCCTACAAAAAGACAGCATACGAAGCAAAAGAATACAAGTAAAATTCTCTTTTCCTTTTTATCCATAGTCCAAAACTTTTAGTATTATTTTACAATATATGAAATCCAGATTGTAACGCGAGACTTCTCAGACTACTCTGATTTACTGCCCCTTGTACAACAATATCATAATTAATTCCTATCGGATCAATATATTTAAGCAAATTATCCATCACATAGACAAGAGACTGATTAAATAATATTTTTCGACATTTGGACTCACACTACTAAACCTAATAGCTTAATTCATAAATTAGAATAATTACTCACATTCTATAGGAGGATAAATTTGTGGATACGAGGCTAATTCGTATATATTGTCTGGATTTCTTATTGCTATAGTTAACAAAGAATTTCGAGTACTTCCAATATTGGGGAATTTTCGTTTATTCCATTTATAAATACCTTTTTCTCTTATTATATTGACTAGACAAAGATATATTGAGGGAGAAAGATTGTTAATCTCTAGCTTTATACCATCTTTTGTTAACCGCTCTTTACTTTTTTCGGAAAAATAGTAGATAGATTTCAATTTAGAGTTATAAACGATACAATTGTAGCTAGCAGATGTTTGAGTAAAGAAAGTTTCATATATGATCAGGGTGTCACTTTCTAGCTCATTTTGGGATAAAGAATTAATTATGTTATATCTTCGCTTCTCAACATCAAATAATTCCCCATTAGATATTCGATTATTATCAAAGTAGTTTTTAAGTACTTCTTTATTTCTTACTAATAGAATATCCCCAGATACATTTATTGGTCGTTTAGCACTATGGCAACCCAAAAGAATAATTGTGAGCAATATAATTGCGACTGCTTTAGTTACTTTCATTTCCTTTATTTTGGAATGTTTTTTCTGAACCGTCCATTATAATCCATTTTTGAATACCGTCGAATTCCATTATTATACAAAATCCATAATGGTCCATATGGTGTAGGTTGCCCTAGCATAATGAGTTCTTAGTGGTAGTAGAGCTTCACTACTCATCATATTCTCATAATGAGTAGCTACCTTTTCACTATCAGGGATATACTCATTTGATAAAATCATATTCCAAGGTTGACCCATAGTAGTGGCTCCTCTAATGTCTTGGTCAATTCCATGCCCTATATCTAGCCAAAATGGACTATCTTGAAATCCTCGTTCAGTTGGTATAGATGTACCTGACATGTCATCTTTTAAATAGATTATATTATTGTGATAATCATAGGCATTCCCATATTCCATATCTCGCTCATTTGCTCCATCTTTAGATAGACTCATTATGTTGATATTTTTCTCATCATTGCCAAAATAATTAGATATCCAATTACCTGTTGATGATTTAGATGATAAATCTTTTAATCCACTGGTAACACCAGCAAGAAAACGTCCTTCTTCGGCTGTATACTCATTCGTATATTTTCCATCATCATATCTATAAAAAGAACCTCCATAATAAAGATATATCCACATCCCTGTGGGATCAATGTATTTGAGTGGATTATTCATTACATATGCATACGGTGAGGTCGAATGATATTTCTCAGCCAGCGGATCAACATTCTGAAACCTTGGTGCCGACATCAGTAACTATTCTCTTATTACTTAAATAATTGGTTAGGTAGAAATATGAATATTGCGTTCTATATATTCACCTTCGACCAATATGTGTTTCAAGAAATAATTTTCATAAATTTTACGGTTTACTTACTCTATTTATAATTACTGTATATGATGATATCTTGATGGAATCAGAGCTTTTGGAGCTGTAAGATACATTGTATATGTTTGGGAATATGGGCTATATAGTATCATTATATCATCTTCAAGTACTTCTATTTTATAATTTATATCATTAATAATAATAGAGCTATCACCATTTAGACTCCAAACATCACTATTTACTATATCTGTAAATTTATGATCCGCATCTTTTATTAATTCTGAATTCATATCTCTTTTATAGAAAAGAAAATATTTTCCATTTTTATCAAAATAATGTATGTATATATAATCTTCATTTGAGAGCAAAGATATTGTATCTTTTGTGATAGTTGGGTAGTATTTATATATAAGCCAATATTTATAACTATTCCCTCTTAGTTTTTCTTCTATCGATCTAGTTTTATTATTACAAGCAAATAATATAAGAATTAAACTAAAAAAAAAAATTTCCTATTCATCTTTCATAATATTTTATTTATCTATAATTTTTAATTGATACGAATCGCCTGATGTCCCGTATCTTTCAATGGTGATTTTATAATTCTTATTTAATGAATTTGCTTTATCAATGATCTTTTGTATGTTTTTGTCATTCATTCTTGAATCTTTAATATTATTGATTAGATACCTTAAAGTATTTTTTGGGTAGTCTTTGGTTGTTCCTTTGTAAGAAGAATGATTCATCTGGCTATTTATTGCTTCAATTTCTCTTTTAGGAGTGTCCATATTAACATTTTTAATATTTTGATTTTTATGTTCGTTTTCATGTACAAGTGTATTTACTAAGCTATATGAGTCATTTAAGACTTCACTTATTTTGTCACCTGTCGTATTTATCCAAATATTCATTCCTTGAGCAAATGCAATAGCGTCAGGGGATCACCATTTTCATTTAATCCAGCAGTCCCGATTGGATTGTCTCCGATAGGAATCATACCTTTTTGATAATAGGAAAGCCCAGCATCATCTGTATAGTGTCCAATAACATTTGCTACAATTTGACGATTTTCCTTAGATGCTAGGTTTAACTTATCTAAAAGAATATCTTTTCCTCCAATGTTAACATAAATTTTAGATCCAGAATTAGTCGTTCTTGAAAGAAGACCTTTTGAATTAAAAATATCATCTTTCCCATCAGGATCTATCCTATCCTACTGATTATTAAAACAATATACATAGAGTGATAACCATGGTTTTTTCTCGGCCATTGGATCAATGGATGTAAACCTAGGTACTGCATTATCCATCTGTCTGGCGGAATAATCATACAAATTCAGTCCCAATTCACGATCCAGTTCCTTACCATTATATTTATAAGGCTGGGTATCCAAATCCATGCTCTCGGTAAAAGTCATCCCGAACAGATAATAATGATTCTTTTGGATAGCAATACCACTCTGATCAGCTACCACCCAGTTGTTACCTAAATGGTCAGTCAAGTAGAAATATTATTACTAATGTCTCTACTTAAACAGTCTCTACTATATTTAATAGTAATAATGAACGATTCATAGTGATACTACTACACCATACATTTTCTAATCCCTCTAGTAATACAGGCATATGTATATCATTTGTAAATTCTTTTTCTATTTTGTCTCTAATCTTTTTTGAAAAAATGTTAGAATCTAAATTACTTATCCACTTATGTAATACGTCAGCTATTGATTTACCTTCATATTGACTTATGTAGGTTCCTCCATGAAGTTCACATAAGAATATCAAGTTCTATACCAAAATCTATCGATGGCCGTATGAATAATTCATCACTTTCAATTATTTCGCCTAGTGACCATTTCTTTTCAAATTCAAAATTTTCTTTATTGTCATTTATACATTGTGCAGCTAAAGATATATAAGCTGAAGTGTAAGCTGGTACATAGCCTCGTTTTTCTGCAATATAAAAATGGAATTGGTAGCTGTTTATGCATTGTACATAATATTTCCACTGTTGACTAATAATGAACAATAAGCATCTATATCTCCATCTATACCTTTAACCAAATCGTCTTCACTTATAACCTTCTTTTCTATATATTGGCCAAAAATAGAATGAACATTTATAGAATCTAATATTGAATCTATATGTACTTTTAATTTGAGACTCAATGTATTTTCTATGCTGTCTAGTTGAGGTAGTCTGAGAATATCTGATTCAGGAATTATTGATGAACTAAAAAATTGTGTTGTATAAGAAATAGAGTCAGTTGATTTATCGTTCTTTGATTCGTTTACATTTGTTTTATTGCCACCTATGGAACAAGAGATAAGTGTGAAGCTAATTAAATTATTTAGGATAACTATTCGATGCATTTTATTAATTTATAATTATAGGAAGACTCTTGCGCTAGCCATTCTATTTAAGAAATTATTGACTTCAGTCCATGATGGGCGATTATAATGTTTTATTTGTGAGATTGTAATTAGAAATATTTAAATAGTATATCCAACTAATTCAGCTACGACTAATTTAGAATTATTTTCTTTATATTTTCTGGTAAATTTCTATTATTAATAAAATCATTGACTTTATTTGGATCCATATTTGCTTTTATATTGGGGCAATCTACAGGAATCCACATATTTGTTATTTCGGTCAATCTATAATTATCTTTAACTTGTAAGAAAATTATTTTTGCTTTTATTTCGATATCATATAGGCTGTCTGTTTCCCCAATACTCATTCCACCCAAATAGGTAGATTCTGAAATATCTATATCTATGTTTAGTAAATCATTTATGATTATTGATTGATTGATTTTTAAATAATATATATCTGTACCTACAAAATAACTATAATCAACATATTTTAAATGATTTGCTAGATTTAAAATATGATTTGATATTCCTAGATTTATATATGGTATAACTATTGAGTTATTATTAAATAGAATAGTACCAAAAAATGCCTCAGAAGTATCTATTTCATTTAAATTTTCAAAAAAGATATTCATTATTATTTTCTTTTTAAATTTACCTCATTTATCTGTCCTCTTATGGGATTACCTGTGGTAGTCTTGTATCCATTATTAGATACATTCTCTGTTTTGTTTAGAATATTATAATTTTCTAAACCATTCGCTTTATTTTTGCATATCATATTGAAATATTTATTTGACATTATTCCTCTAATAGTAACATTCCCTCTACTTTTGACAGTAGGAGCAATTGTATTTAAAAATTCAGCTTGAGGATTATTAGCTACAACCTCTGAAACAGAGCTATCTTTAAAATATTTCCCAAAGTTTCCAACATCATCAGCTATACCTTGAACTGCTTTCATATCATAATTAATATATCCTTTCAGTGAAGATTTTGACTCACCAAAGAGATCAACCTTATAAGACTGACTTTTACTTCCACCTCCCAACTTAGCTGTAGCAACCATTGTGGCAACAGTACCTGCAATTTCACCTTGAAATTTAGGATTTGTTTTTACCTCATTGATAACCGAATTAACAACACTATCAGCAGCTTTACCTCGATTATCAGCTACTGCATTCAGATTTGCACCTGCTTGAGAACGGGTTTCCGAACTGGTTTCCAATTGAACAGCAGCTTTGCCTCCATTATAATAAGTACTTACCGATCCCGCGACATCACTGTATCCCGTTGTTGCTTTATACCATCCGCTTACAAATCCCAAAGCATGTTTTAATTCTTTATCCTAATCGCCATATTCCATTCCCGTCGGATCAATATACTTTATCGGATTATTAGCGCAGTATACATACGGTGAGGTAGAATAATACTTTTCGGCATGTGGGTCAACACTCGTAAACCTCGGCACGGCATTATCCATCTGCCTAGCCGAATAATCATACAAATTCAGTCCTAGCTTCCGATCTTGTTCCTTACCATTATACTTATAAGGTTGAGCATCCAGATCGGTACTTTCGGCAAAAGTTATCCTAAACGGATAATAATGATTCTTTTGGACAGCAGTACCACTCAGTTATTATTATCCAAATGGTCGGTCAGATAAAAATAGTTTTCGGCTTCCATGGATATAAACAACATAATTAATAAAATGACATATTTCAGTGTACTTCATAATGAATAAGTATATTTTCTATAAAAGGATCAATTTCTACTGGAACATCATAACTCTTACCTTCAAATTTGAACCGATAGGAATTAATGGGTATCATAAAAGTAGAATCATTATAAATGAATTTAATAATATAATTCGCATCAAACTTATAATATCCAGCAGATTGTGATTTAAATAAATATTTCGTAAACAGTTCTTTTATCAGTATTGGTTCTTTTATGGAAACCTCTCGGTTATAAATACTTTTATTATCAATTATCACTATACTATCTAATTTTGTATAATTAATATCCTCTATGGTATTATGAGAACATCCAACCAATGTGATAATATTAAAATAAATAAATAAAATTCTCATATTTTAATATTTAAAGACCAAAGACACCTTTAATAAAATTTTTATTTATTTTATCTCCAGCGTTCTTTATTATTGTTGTATTTATTTGTTTGGATGTTACTTTAAATAACATGTTAAGGGTTGTTGATAATTTACCTCTTATATTTTCTTTTGCATCTATTGAAAAACCTATTGAATATTCAACACCTATTTTTGCAAAATCTGAACAATTTCTTTCTCGTATATTATATGTAGAAATATCTTTTTCTAGTTGTAACGCTGATCTTACTTGCCTATCAGTAGTATAGTTCGTCGTAATTTGAATAATACGATCAGGATTTTTACCTTCTTCATTACCTGTAATATCAGTCGTTTTAAGTTTGTCCAACATCGTTTCTTTCATTTTGTATAGTGCTGATACATTACCTTCGGAATTTTTAATAGCAACCCCACCATCATAACCTGGCCATAAATCGAAATAAGTAACAGTTCGAGCTTTAATCATTTCATATTGTATATTACCATTATTATCTTTCAAAACATTTCCATTATTATCTTTTTTTCTTGTTGTCCAATTCTACGATCTGTCGACCAAATTATAAGATAACTATCCCTCCCATCGGGATCAACGTATTTGAGAGGATTATTCATTACATATGCATACGGTGAGGTCGAATAATACTTTTCCGTATGCGGATCAACCGATGTAAATCTCGGTACCGCATTATCCATTTTCCTTGCCGAATAATCATACAAATGCAGTCCGATCTTCCGATCTAGTTTCTTACCGTTATACTTATAAGGCTGAGTATTGGGATCGGTACTATCCGTAAAAGCCATACTGAAAATAGAATTACCTAATTTATTTATATATAGATCGATGATCAAAAGAGAGAGAATTTTTTTTATAATAGTTGCTGCACTCATTGGAAGTTTAAATAAAAGCAACTGTTTATTTGTTTTCATCGCGAATGATAAGCTTTATTCTTTCATTTAGTTCTTTTTCTATTTTTTTTCCGCCGAAAGGATTTAGATAAGATATATAATATTTAGTTAGTTTCGAAGTGTTATATTCAAATAAAAATTTTCTTCCATCTTTTAAATTTATATAAAAGAAAGGAGGACTTCTGTAAAAAAGAGGAAGAATAAATTTAAACTTAGTGCAAGTTATTGATTCAAATAAGCTTGTGCTGATTACTGTATTTTTATAAATATTTTCTAGACAAATATCTGAAGAAGATATTGATATATTGTAACATCTAGACTGTATAATGTTTATTCCTAAGACAATGAATGTGACTAATAGAAATATTATTATTGTAACAACCGAAATGTCAATAATAAACATACCTAAAGATAAAATCCAAAACAGGCTAGTTAATAGCATTGTTATCACTTGTTGAAATTTATTCCCTTTGCTGAGTTTCATATCTATTTTGTTTTTTTATATTTTTCTTGTAAACCAAAATTTAAATAAATATCGAATCCCGCACCTATAATTAAAGTAAAACCTGTTGATATACCGACCCTATTTTGAATTGTTGAGATATTAGATCCTGTTTCCGTTGTCACAACTCTACTACCTTCTATAGCTAGTGGCAGTTTTGCAATAGGAGTTACGGCTATGGTTCCCTCTGTAATAGTTGCTTGATCCTTATTGTTTTGTTTGTTAACTATAGTTTCTTTCTTTATTCCGGCTTCAACTCCTACTATCCCTGCTGCATCTCCAACTGCCCATGGTATGGGAACTCCTAGTTTTCCGATACTCGTAAATTTATCAGTATTACCTTGACCATGAGTATCTACTTCTACTCCATTTTTATCTGCACTAATCTCTATACCCATATGTTGCTGAGATTTACCAATGTCAATACCCATCCCTTTTACATTTGCAGCAAATCTCATCCCACTTCCCTTATCTCTAACAATGTTTTGAAATGTTAAGCCTGTCTCAAAGTAATAATGTTCGTTAATATAACTTTTCAGTTTTTCTATCCAATCCTTACCATCTGGATCAATATACCTTAGCGGATTATTATTACAATATGCATACGGTGATATCGACGGGTATTTTTCGGCATGGGGATCAATGGATGTAAACCTAGGTACCGCATTATCCATCTGCCTAGCCGAATAATCATACAAATTGAGTCCCAGTTTCC
>JASGGC010000008.1:0-162496 GCA_047605185.1 Dysgonomonas sp. | reverse complement strand
TCTCTCTCTCTCTCTCTCTCTCTCTCTCTCTCTCTCTCTCTCTAATAAAATAGCGGTAACTGCCAAATTTTCAGCAGAAAAAATAGCAGTGTAAGCAATATTAATTTCTTTACAATAGTGCATTATTTTCAAAGTAATAGTATTTTAGGCAACAGTTATAGTATTTCTATTGATCTAAGCCTATTGGAGGCTTAGAAATGTAGATATTACTAAATAGTGTTATTTTTACGAGATACAATCCAAATATTTGCAAATATATGTATTAATTCGTGAATCAATATGTCTAATTGATTGTTTTAAAACATAAATATTGTTCTTGCTTTTCATCCACATTATTAGTTGTTTATGGCTCTACAAGGCTTTTTTTATTTATAGTTTGATCACTTCTGTTTGTTGCTTATTGTTAAAAAAATAATGAGTGTTTTAAGAAAGAGTGAATATTCTGAAGAATATAATTATTGATCTACCTAGTTTAGGCTATAATGTTTATCTTTGGATAACTAAAAACCATTACATTTACCCGACAAAATAGATATTACCGATAAAATTAAATAAGGATAGTAACTAAAGCTGAATGATAGAACAAATAATAATTTTAGAAAATATAGACCCTGTTATTTTTTTTGGGACTAACAATGCGAATATACAGCTTATAAAAACACTATTTCCTAAAATGCGGATTATGGCACGAGGAAATGTGATAAAGGTAATTGGTAATGTTGAAGATATTCCCTCTTTCGAAGAAAAGATAAGAGAAATAGAGCGCTTCTGTATCGAACGAAATACACTTAGTGAAGAAGATATAATAGACATTGTAAAAGGTAAATCACCTAATGTGGTGAAACAAGAAAATCTGATAGTATTCGGAATCAATGGGAAACCCATTAGTGCACGTACTCCCAATCAGCAATCTTTTGTAGAAGCATACAATAAAAATGATCTCGTCTTTGCTGTTGGTCCGGCAGGCTCAGGAAAAACATATACTGCTATAGCCTTAGCTGTTAAGGCTTTCAAAAATAAAGAAGTTAAGAAGATTATATTGAGCCGTCCGGCAGTTGAGGCCGGAGAAAAATTAGGTTTCCTACCGGGGGATATGAAGGATAAGATAGACCCTTATCTACAACCTCTTTACGATGCTTTGGAGGATATGATTCCTCCTGCAAAGTTGAAAGATTATATTGAGAATAAAATAATACAGATAGCTCCTCTTGCTTTTATGCGTGGGCGTACACTGAGCGATGCGGTTATTATATTGGATGAGGCTCAGAATACATCGGTTCAGCAAATTAAAATGTTTTTGACGCGTTTGGGGATGAATGCAAAAATGATTGTGACTGGTGATATGACCCAGATAGATTTGCCACCTTCTCAACAGTCCGGTTTGAAACATGCGCTACGAGTGTTGAAAGATGTAAAAGGAATAGGGCATATAGAATTTGATAAAGCGGATATTGTACGGCATAAACTTGTGCAACGAATTGTTGATGCTTACGAAAAAGAAGATAAGAAAAAGAAAAAAGAAAATATAAATCCGGAGTAATACTTCGGATTTTTTCATTGCTTTTAACAGACTTTCTCTTAACTTTGATGGCATATAAGTGTTATAAAGGGACATATTATAAAATAATAAAGATGAAACATACATTGGTTACTACAGATTTTAATTTCCCAGGTCAGACAAACGTTTATCATGGTAAAGTAAGAGATGTGTATTCTATAGATAGTGATACATTAGTAATGATCGCCACAGATCGTATATCGGCATTCGATGTTGTGTTGCCACAAGGAATCCCTTATAAGGGGCAAGTGTTGAATCAAATAGCAGCTAAATTTTTAGATGCTACTGCTGATATAATCCCTAACTGGAAGGTAGCTACACCTGATCCGATGGTTACAGTGGGTTTGAAGTGTCAGCCATATAAAGTAGAGATGGTGATTAGGGGATACTTGACTGGTAGCGCTTGGCGCGAATACAAGGCCGGAGCAAGAACTCTTTGTGGATTGCCATTGCCTGATGGAATGAGAGAAAATGAAAAATTTCCAGTTCCACTCATTACCCCTACAACAAAAGCTGATGAAGGGCATGATGAAAATATTTCGAAAGAAGAAATTATAGCACAGGGACTTGTTAGTAAAGATGAGTATGAACAATTAGAAAAATATACACAAGCTTTATTTCAAAGAGGAACAGAAATTGCTGCTCAAAAAGGATTAATTCTTGTAGATACTAAATATGAGTTTGGTAAAAAAGACGGTAAAATTTATTTGATCGATGAAATTCATACTCCAGATTCGTCTCGTTATTTTTATGCAGATACTTATAATGATTTGTTTGAGAAAGGAGAAGAACAACGCCAATTGTCTAAAGAATTTGTTCGTAAATGGTTAATGGATAATGGTTTTCAGGGCAAAGAAGGACAGACTGTTCCTGAGATGACTGAAGCATATTGTAATAGTGTATCGGATCGCTATATAGAGCTATATGAAAAAATAGTAGGAGAGAAGTTTGTAAAAGCAGAAGCAACAGATGTCGCACTGCGCATCGAAAAGAATATTACAGATTATCTGAATCGTAAAAAATAAATTTCTGCGAATTATATATAATAACACTTTACTTAAACTTATATATTTTTAATGCCGAATCTGTATGTAATATCAGGGTGTAATGGAGCTGGAAAAACAACAGCTTCGTATGCTATGTTTCCCAAAATGTTAGATTGTAAAGAATTCATCAATGCAGATGAAATAGCAAAAGGTTTGTCTCCGTTTCAACCAGAGAAAGTTGCGATAGATGCCGGACGTATAATGATATTTCGGATGAATGAGATGCTTCGCCAAAAGGAAGACTTTGCAATAGAGACTACGTTGGCAACAAAGTCATATGCTAATTTTATCCGGAGGGCTCAAAGTGAAGGCTATTTTGTTACTTTGATATATTTTTGGCTTGATTCTCCCGAATTGGCTGTTCGTCGTGTCGAGCAACGGGTGAGCATGGGAGGACATTACGTGCCTGAGGAGGTCGTTTATCGTAGATATCGTGCAGGGATGAAAAACCTGTTTTCAATGTTTGTACCGATCAGTGACTATTGGATACTAATAAATAATTCAACAGACCCTTTCCAGATTATAGCAGAAGGAAACCGGACACAGATTACGGATGTGCAAGATGAAGATATATTTGATTATTTAAGAAGTAAAAGTTTATGACATACGATGTAGAGAAAATAGTCCCTTATTCCAGCTCCGAAAATAAAGGAGCTCAAGTAGAGCGTATGTTTGATTCTATAGCTGAGAATTATGATACCTTGAACCATACATTGTCAATGGGAATTGATAAAGGTTGGCGCAAGAAGGGGATCAATATGTTGAAAAAAATACAGCCTAAGAATATATTGGATATAGCTACCGGAACGGGCGATTTAGCTATACAAGCATATAGTATTCTGAATCCTGAATCTATTTTAGGGATTGACATATCGGAAGGTATGATGGATGTTGGACGTCAGAAGGTTGCTAATGCTGGACTTTCTGCTAAAATTGACTTTAAAAAAGAAGATTGTTTAGCACTCACTCTGGCAGATAATTCTTTCGATGCAGCGATGGTTGCTTTTGGCGTACGCAATTTTGAAGATCTGGATCAAGGACTTCGTGAAATTTACCGTGTGCTAAAACCCGGAGGTGAATTAATGATATTGGAGTTATCCACACCGCAACATTTTCCTATGAAACAGGGATATTGGTTATATTCTCGTTTATTTATCCCCACAGTAGGACGTCTTATTTCGAAAGACAGAACAGCATATTCTTATTTGCCTAAATCAATAGAAGCTTTTATACAAGGAAAAGATATGGTAAGTACTCTAAAAAAGAATGGTTTTAGTAATGCAATCTGTAAGACCTATACTTTTGGGGTTTGCTCAATGTATCTCGCTACAAAATAAGGTCTATTAGAAGATTATATTTCAAATAAGATTTTAATCAACAAATAATAAAAACGCCTGTTACAAATTCAAGTAACAGGCGTTTTTATTATTTAGAAATTTTGTTTATTTCTTCTTTTCCAGATTAGCTATTCTTTTTTCTAATCCCGGATGGCTCGAAAATAATTGTTTTACTTTACTATCATTACTACTTTTAGCTTCTTGTTCCAGTTTAAGTAATACACCTAACGATGATGCCATACTTTTAGGATCTTTTCCACATTTAATCAAAAAATTGTAGCTGTAATCATCTGCTTGTGATTCTTGTTTTTGTGAAAATTGTGCATTGCTCAGCGCTTCTCCTAAACTGCCTAATTGGCTATCAGTAAGTGCAGCAGCAGTGTTTCCTGTCGATCCAACTGCATCTTTAAGTGCAGAGGTAAGTAATGCATTCTTAAAAGCATCTTTTGAATCTTTATTTACAACGTGCCCTATTTCATGCCCTATTACAGCAAGTATTTCGTCGTCTGTCATTAGCTCCATTAGACCGGCAAAAACCCTCACACTTCCGTCAGCACAAGCAAAAGCATTAACGTCTACAACATAATATGCCTTGATGTTTAAGTTTAGATCTTTTGTGATATCAGCTGGGATAGAAGATACGATTTTATCCAGACGTTCTGCTACAGCTTTCATTCCGGCATCTTTATCGTCTATCTTACAAACCGGATTATGATTGTCTGTCCAATCTACGTATTCTTTACAGTAATTTGCAATTTCAGCATCTGTCAGGGTTAGAGCTTTTGCTCCTTTTGTTACAGCATCTACATGTTTTGTATTAATCTTAACTTTGCCAAACTGGGCATTAGCTGAAAATGTACAAATGGCTAGTGTAATAACTGTCAAAATAATTCTTTTGGTTTTCATAAATATGATAAAATTTATAATTAGTATAATGTTTGTATTAGGCTTAATCGACTGTCGTTTGTTGTTAAAGTTATAGGTTGCATTATTAATTAGACAGTTGATCGCAAAGGTAGTAAATGTATTTAAATAGGACAAACAAGAATAGATTTTAGGATGCTATTATGAATATAGTTTTTTCAGTAAATCATCGCGACCTAATTTTTTTAGCGATTTCATTATTTGAGGGCGGTAGTTTTTGTCGTACCAAAAGAAGAACTGCCGTTGTGCTAATTTCTGCTCTTTCGTTCTGGCAGTATACATTTTTTCTAGAGTGTACGGATGGATACCAGTATAATATATCTCAGTAGCCAATGTCATTGGCGAAGGCGTAAAATCCTGGACTTGCTCTAGCTTGAAACCTATTGGTTTTGTCTTAATAGCCAATTCAGCCATATCAATTTCACTGCATCCCGGATGGGAAGAAATGAAATATGGAATCAATTGTTGCTTTAAGCCATTTTCGACATTAATCTTATCAAATATTTTTTTGAATGCATAGAACTGATCGAACGATGGTTTTCTCATACAATACAATACCTCGTCAGAAGTATGCTCCGGTGCAATTTTTAATCTTCCCGATACGTGGTTTGTGATAAGTTCTTTCGTATATCTGTCTGATATTTTATTTAATCGGTCATCTTCGTTTCGGTGTAATAACATATCATAACGCACGCCACTGCCTATGAATGATTTCTTTACTTTAGGAAGTGAATCTACTGCTTCGTATATCTCCAAAAGTGCAGAATGGTCAACATTCAAATTTTTACAAATTTTAGGATGTACACATGATGGGCGTTTACATTTAGCACAAATGCTCTCATCCTTCCCCTTCATAGCATACATATTAGCAGATGGCCCACCAAGATCACTGATATATCCCTTGAAATCGGGCATCTCGGTCACTTGCTTTACCTCTTTCAGTATCGACTCCTTCGATCTGGAGGCTATAAATTTACCCTGATGTGCCGATATGGTGCAGAAAGCACAACCACCAAAACATCCTCTATGCATATTGACCGAGAATTTGATCATGTCAAATGCTGGAATTGTTTTATTTTTATATTTAGGGTGAGGTAACCGTGTATAAGGCAGATCGAAAGAAGCATCAATTTCCTTTTCTTTCATTGGCGGATAAGGAGGATTGATGACAACCGATTTTTTATCACATTTCTGGATGATGCGTGAGGCATTGACCATATTGGACTGCTCCTCTACTATACGGAAATTTTTAGCTTGTTTTAGCTTGTCTTTAGCACATTCTTCGTGCGAAAATAGATATATATCGCTCTTTCCATCAACAGGTTTTATTTCTTTATCTGTTAAATAAGCTGTTTGAGGAATATCTATTAGTTCTTTTATATTAGAACCTGCTTTAACTCTGCTTACTATTGATTTCAGTGGGCTCTCACCCATCCCATATACCAGTAGGTCTGCTTTAGAATCAACTAGGATAGATTTAGCTAATTTGTCATCCCAATAATCGTAATGAGTAACTCTGCGGAGCGATGCTTCTATACCACCTAACATAATCGGGGTATCCGGATAAAGGTCTTTCAGTATATTACAATATACGATGGAGGCTCTGTCGGGTCGCATACCGGCTTTCCCATCCGGAGTGTAAGCATCATCAGATCGTAGACGTTTATTCGCAGTATAATGGTTTATCATAGAATCCATGGCTCCGGCAGTAACTCCAAAAAACAAACGAGGTTTGCCCAGTTTCTTGAAATCACGTAAATCGTCGCGCCAATTGGGTTGGGGCACAATGGCGACTTTTAAGCCCTCAGCTTCCAATATCCGTCCGATAACAGCAGCTCCAAAAGATGGATGGTCTATATATGCATCTCCCGAGAAAAGAATCACATCAAGTTCGTCCCATCCTCTTATTTCAACTTCTTTTTTAGTTGTTGGCAGCCAGTCTGTCAGCCTGTATTCTCTCATATTGTGGGCAAAGGTATTTCTTTTTTGTCAGATTAGATAAATCGTTAACTTTTTTATATCCGCGGTTGTTGTATATTTGTAATACATTAACAATAATATATGAGAAAATTTCGTACTATATTATATCTATTCACCGTCTTATTCTTCGGGGCATGCAGCACCACAAAGAATGTACCGGAAGGTGAATATTTATTGGATAATATTAATGTTCGCCATAACACAAAGAATGCTACATCTGATTTAGAGACTTTTGTTAAACAACAACCTAATTCGAGTATTCCTCTTTTAGGAAAAGTTCGTCTCGGAATATATAATATGGCCGGGCAAGATACTACTAAATGGGTGAACCGGATGATTCGGAAAATGGGACAAGCTCCTGTTATATATAGTAGTAAGCAAGCTAGCCAATCGGCTACACAATTACAAAAAGAATTAAGTAATCAAGGATATTTGAATGCAAAGGTAGATACAGCCTTGATCGTGAAAGGAAAAAGAATATCTGTCAATTATAATATAGATGGGGGAATACCTTATAAGATTCGGAATTATACTAAAACAATAGAGGATACGACAATGGCTCGTATAATGAATGTTGTACCCGTTAAGCCTCTCCTGAATAAAGGTGATTTCTTTGATCTGGCTATGTTGGAAGAAGAAAGAATATTGGTAAATAAGATAATGCGTAATGTCGGGTATTATAATTTTTCGAAAGAATATGTTTATTTCAAAGCAGATACAACACTCAATTCTCATGAGGTAGATCTTTATCTCAATATATATCCGGCAAAAGATAGTTTGCCATATCCACGCTACCGATTGGACAATATTACTATTGTATCCGGTTACACAGCGACTGAATCTCCCGATAGGCCACGTCGAAACACTACTGCTAGAGGAGATTCTACAAGGAGGACACGAACATCGCAAAACCCATATTTTAGAAATGCCGATTCGGTAGAGTATAGGGGTTTAACCATAATAAGGGGGCAAAATAAATTTTTGAGATCCACCAGCCTCTATCGTAACAACTATATGCGCAAAGGGGCTTATTACTCAGATATTGCTTTGACAAAAACCTATGAGGCTTATAGTAAGATGAGTGCTGTGAAGCAAGTTAATATAACAACAAAGCCTTCCGAAAAAGATAGTCTGAATTTGTTGGATGCAACCGTGATTATAAGTCCGGCCAATGCTCATTGGTTTAAGGCAAGCCTCGATGGCACTAACTCTGCGGGGGATATTGGTGTAGCACCAAGTGTTGCCTACCAGCATCAAAATCTTTTTAATGGAGGAGAACAATTGAGCATCCGGCTCAAAGGCGCTTATGAGTTTATTACCGGAAGTAAGAGTACGGACTTGCTAAATCAGAGTTATTATGAATACGGGACAGAAACTAGCCTTTCTTTTCCCCTTTTTCTTGTGCCTTGGCTTAAAAAAAGCTGGAGAGAAATGCCATCAGCAACAACACAGTTTTCTATAGGGCTCACCAATCAGCATAGACCTGAATATACAAGGGAGTTTTTTACAATGGGTATCAACTATGGATGGACTACGTACGACAATCGTCTAAGGCATGGTCTGGATTTGATTGATGTTACATTTGTCCGAATGCCTTGGAAATCGGCAGAGTTTGATTCCCTTTATATAAATAATAATAAAAACCCGTTATTGCGTGAAAGTTATAAAGACCAGATGATTGCCCGTACAACTTATACTGCAACGCTAGTCAATGGACGTCGTTTCAATATGTTGTACCCTACATACACCTTACGGGGATCTATAGAGTTGGCCGGTGCATTACCTCGCTTGGCTAGAACATTAAATGGATCTAAAAAAGGAGCAGATGGCCATTACCAGCTTTTGGGTGTTTCGTATGCTGAATACATAAAAGCAACCTTCGATTATGCACGTACATTCTATTTTTCGAAGCGTCACTCTTTGGCCTATCATGTTGGTATGGGAATAGCCCAACCTTTTGGAAATTCAAATATATTGCCTTTCGAAAGACGCTTTTATGCAGGAGGGGCGAATAGTATAAGGGGCTGGAGTACACGTACATTAGGTCCCGGTTCTTATAAAAAGCTTAATAATGGAAGCGATTTCGTTAATCAGGCCGGCGATTTTGCACTTGAGTTAAGCATAGAGAATCGTCACAAATTGACAGATTTATTCGAATTTGCCGAATTTATAGATGCCGGAAATATATGGACTTTAAAAGATTATGAAAGTCAACAAGGAGGACAGCTTACATTATCCGATTTCTATAAAGAAATAGCAGTTGCTTACGGTGTTGGACTTCGTATAAATCTTGATTTTCTTGTTCTTCGTTTCGATTTAGGTATGAGAGCTTATGATCCGGGTCTAGATTCATCTAAACGTTTCGTACTCTTCAAACCAAGAACTTCTCGTATGGCTTTCCATTTTGGTATTGGTTATCCATTTTGAAAATGCTATTATCGACCTCTTCCTCGTTTTATTATTATACCTAAGATAACGAAGAAAGAGAGTGTGCCGGCCGAGATGAAGCCAAGCAAGCCCAATACAGGGACACCCCATAGCTTGGGAGGCATATTGGCTAGAATGAGGATTGATGACCCGATAGCTAATCCGGCAATGATAAGTCCGATTACAAGTCTGTCAAGTGTATCTCTGATTTCGGATAGTCCGTTAACATCATGCGTAATCCTTAATTCATCTTGGTTGATTCTTTGAATAAGGAGATGTAGGTCGTCAGGCAGTTCTTCGAGTTTATCGCCCAGATTATATATCTTATCAAGCCCTTTATTGATAACATTTTTTGGTGTCAATCTATTTTTCACCAATTTAATGCCATAAGGCTTGATACTGTCAATCAAATTAAGCTCAGGACATATTTCACGTCCTATTCCCTCTAGTAGTACAATTCCCCGGACTAACAGGTACATATAGTCGGGTAATATTATTCTATTCTTGTTCAGGATATTACTAAACCTCTTTGTCGTTTCTTCCAGACTGAGTTCTTTGATAGAAGTACTGTCTATTATTCCGATAAGCTCGGACAAGTCACGTTCTAACTGGTTCTCATTTGGAATGTTATATTTTATTGCTGATTTTTTTATAGTCTTGATTACCCTGCGAATATCCTTCCGTAGAATGTTGATCACTAAGTCACCCAGATTATCTTTATCCCGAGGTAGCATCTTACCTACAGAACCATAGTCTATAAATGTAATTTTACCATCCGGGAGAACAAATATATTACCGGAATGAGGATCGGCATGGAAAAAACCATAGACAAAAACCTGTTTCATATATAGATCTACCACAGTCGAAGCAACTTTTTCCGGATCAAGTCCATTCTCTAAGATCTTGTTTTTGTCCGATATTTTAATGCCGTCTATATACTCCATACATAAGACATTGTTGTTCGATAGGTCTTTATAGACTTTCGGAACATAAGCAGCCTTATTATCCTTAAAATTATTTTTGAATCGTTCTACGTTCTGAAATTCCTGAGAAAATGAAACCTCCTCTAAAACAGATTTTTCGAAAGCCGAGATTATACTATATAAGCCGAGATTTTTAGCAGCATCATAGTACTTCTCAAGAGATTGTGCAAAATCTTTAATTATAAGTAAATCAGCCTCTACAGAGTCTTCTATTCCTTTTCTCTTTACTTTCAGGATAACCCTTTCTCCGTTTTTTAATTCTGCTTGGTATACCTGCGAGAGAGAGGCTGCTGCAATAGGAATAGAATCTATCCATTCGAAGACCTCTTCTGTATTTATTGATAATTCTTCGGACAACCGTTGATTTATGTCAATCAACTCAGGCGATACCATGTCTTGCAATTTGCGCAGTTCGTCTGTCAACTTCTCTGGCAGTAAGTCTTCCCTATTGCTTAGTAATTGCCCCAGTTTTATATAAGTAGGTCCTAATTCCTCTATTGCTAATCTGATACGCTCATAAATGGATAACGAAAATACTTCTTTTCTTTTTTTGTTCCTCTTTATGTAGCTGTCCGGTATTAGCTTTTTGATACCCGTCTGTGTAACAATGGTTTCAAAGCCGTATTTGGACAATACAGTGGCAAGTTGAGCTATTCGTTTAATTTTTTTTATATTATCCATCAGCTTGTTCGTTTGTGAAGGGAAGGCTTGTTATCTGTCAAATCGCAAAGCCATTCCTCTGATTTCATTGACTATTCCGTTTTCAAAAGCTATTTTTCCGTTCAAGAAAGTTTTTTCTATTGAGGTAGACATAGTTTCACCTTCTAGTGGAGCCCATTTGCATTTGTATAGAATGTTGTCTTGATTGATTGTGTATGGTTTATTTGGGTTAACCAGAACCAGATCGGCATAATAACCTTCGCGTATATATCCCCGCTTCTCTACTCTATATAGAATTGCCGGAGCATGACACATTTTTTCTACGACTCTTTCTTTTGTTATTTTTCCTTTTTTTGATAGATCTAACATCATCTGTAAAGAGTGTTGAACTAATGGTCCTCCGGATGCTGCTTGTAAACATCCTCCTTGTTTTTCTTCCCAAAGGTGTGGCGCATGGTCTGTTGCTATCACATCCAGTTTATTGTCTAGCAGGCCTAACATTAATGCATCCCTGTCTTTGGCTGTTTTTACCGCCGGATTCCATTTTATGCGTGTACCATATTTAGCATAATCTTCATCCGAAAACCAAAGATGGTGTACACAGACCTCTCCTGTTATTTTCTTTTCTGCCAAAGGTGTGTTTTCAAATAAGCTTATCTCTCTTTCTGTCGATAAATGCAGGATGTGTAGTTGTGTCTGATATTTATCTGCTAACTCTACAGCTTCGGCCGAAGAACGATAACATGCCTCGGCACTTCGGATCAGAGGATGGTATTTAAGAGGAATATCTTCACCGAACTGCGCCTTGTAATGTGCTAAATTCTCTCTGATGATCTCTTCCTTTTCGCAATGGGTAGCTATCAGCATTCCTGTTTCTGCAAAAATGGCTGACAACGCTTTTTTGCTATCTACGAGCATATTGCCCGTTGATGAACCCATGAAAACTTTCAATCCACATACTTCTTTTGGATTTACTTTTTTTAATTCGGTCAAATTGTCATTTGTAGCTCCTAGGTAAAAGGAATAATTCGCAAATGATTTTTCTGCACCAATTTCAAATTTGTTTTCTAGTGCTTCTATTGTTGTTGTTTGAGGTTTTGTATTGGGCATTTCCATAAACGAGGTTACCCCTCCGGCTATTGCAGCCCTGCTTTCCGAAGCTATATCCCCCTTGTGAGTTAATCCCGGTTCGCGAAAATGTACCTGATCGTCAATAACTCCCGGAATAAGCCATAAACCTGTTGCATCCACAATTTGGGAGTTGTTTCGGATCTCGTCGGGGACGTTCTCTTTATATATTTTTTTTATTGAATCATTTTCGATTAATACAGAACCTGTAAATGATTGTCCTTCGTTTATTATTGTTGCATTATATATGAGTGTCATATCGAAAAATATAAATTGTAATTATAAAGATATTATTTCTATTTCTTTAGCTATGTTAGTTCGTGCTTTTTCTTCTAAATTCTTATGGAAATAGTCTGTTTTGTAAATACATTTCATTCCTAATATTCTTTCTAAAACTTCTTTACGTCCTTTCTTGTATACAGAGTCAGGATATATGAAATATTCTTTCCTGATCTGATGGCTGTAGTTGATGTATTTTTCCCAACTTGCTCCCAAGATAGATAAATCGGCATCAATGAAGAAATTGGTATCACTATCTTCACTCTTTTTATGATCTTTTGTCCCTATTATTTGAGCAATACATCTATCTATTTTCTCAGAATCGTATGATAGGGCTTGTAGTCTTTCTTCAGCAATTAAAGAGCTGTTTTCCTCATTGTCACGGCTTTTTATATCATATGTAATATCATGATAGAACGTTGAGAAAACGATAGTGTCCCAATCTGAGACCTGCTCTTTTACAGGATATAAGTAGGATATGATTTCTTTGATATGTTCTAAAGTGTGATAGTACCTGTGTGGGGTAGAGTAAGATTGTTCTATTTCATCCCATAGCTTTTTTATCAAATGGCTGTCTTCTGAGTACTTAGAAGCTGTTTCGAAAAATAAAGTTTTCATTCTCCAATCAATTTAGTTACTGATTCTATTCTTTTATCCAGAGGTGTCTCTCCATCTATCCAATGGATTTTGAGTCCTCGTCTTTCCATCCCTCTAAACCATGTCATTTGACGTTTGGCAAATTGATGGATTGCGATTTCTAGCTGAGCAAACATTTCTTCATAGGAAAGTTGTCCGAGGATGTAGAGTGTTATAAATTTATATTCCAATCCATAGTAAATCAAATCATCAGGGGTAACACCTTGATCAAGAATACCTTTTATTTCCTCTATCATGCCCTCCTTTAACCTGTCTTTTAACCTCTTTGATATTCTTTCGCGCCGAATATCTCTATTTATGTCTATCCCTATGATTAAACTATTTAGTGCCGAAAATTCATTTTGCTCTAGTGGATTGCTTTTTTTATATTCTTCTATTTCAATAGCCCTTATAGCCCTTTGGGCAGTATCTATATCCGTTTTGTTGTGCAACAGTTTATACGAAGCCAATATATCTTCCAGTTGGCGAAGGGTATAGCTTTTGTACTTCTCCCTTAACTCTTTGTTTTCAGGTACATTTACTAAATTGTAACCTTTTAATGCCGATTCAATATATAACCCCGAACCTCCACATAATATCGGGAGTTTACCCCGGTCGGATATATTTGTATATACTCTCTGAAAATCATGTTGGTATTCGTATATATTATATTTATATCCCGCATCACAAATATCTATGAGGTGATATGGAATTGGCCGTCCTGCTACTGCATAATCAGCTAAATCCTTACCCGTACCTATATCCATTTGACGATAGACTTGTCGGGAGTCTCCGCTTATAATTTCGGTATCCAGTGTATAAGCAAGCTGGCAAGCAAAACCTGTTTTGCCCGATGCGGTAGGCCCTATGATTGTAATAAGATCGTATTTACTCATATTGCAAAAATACTCAAAAGACAGATGGGAAAATCTAATTTGGATCTTTTTTCGCTATTAAATATTTGTTCTTGTTTAAGATAAGATGTGATAGTTCAAAAAAACGGCTTATATTTGTAGCTAATTTTTTTAACTACCTTAGGAACGCTGATGAAAGAAGGAAAAGTCTTAGTAAACGATATTGTGGCAGCATGCCAAGATAAAAAAGCCAAAAATATAGTTGTAGTTGATATGACCGAACTGCCGGGTACAATTTGCCAATATTTTGTTATTTGTGAAGGAAATACCCCCATACAGGTATCTGCTATATCGGAAGAAGTTATTGATGCTTTAAAAAAGAAAAGGAAAGAACGTCCCATAACAACGGATGGTTTAAGGGAAGCCCGTTGGGTCGGCATAGATTATGGTACGGTTATTGTACATGTCTTTATTCCGGAATTGCGTGAATTTTACAATATCGAACATCTTTGGGCAGATGCAAAACTGGAATCTATTCCAGATTTAGATTAACAACAATTTGTTATTTCTGCTTGTTATATCTTCATCAATTATAAATACAAAATTAAATAGAGTTTCCGGAAATTAGAATATGGACAACTACAATAAAGGAGATAAGAAACAATCTAAGGGGCCTAATATGAAAGGACCTAAATTGCCATTTAATATGGTTTGGTTGTATACATTTATTTTGGCTGCAATAATAGGAATGTTCCTCTTTACGGATAATAGTGCGTCGAAGGATATTGCTTGGTCAGAGTTTCAGGGTTATGTAAAAGATAACAGTGTAAGTAAAATAATTGTTGATAATAAAGCTAATACGCTTAAAGCATATATACGGGCTGATTCAGTGAAGCATGTCTTCAAAGAGGATGCCGACCGTGCAGGTAGCAATCCGGTTATATATGTAAAAATACCGTCAGCAGACAAGTTCTCAGATTTTTATGACAAGGTAAAAGCTGAACATGATTATAATATTGATGTTAGTTTTGAAAGCAACACCAGCATTGTAGAAGGTTTGTTAAGCTTTTTACCATTCATCTTAATTATAGGTTTATGGATCTATATGATGCGTCGTATGTCGGGAGGTGGTTCCGGAGGCGGAGGCGGTGTCTTTAGTGTTGGAAAGTCTAAAGCCCAGTTATATGATAAAGGCTCAGATTTGAAGATTACTTTTAAGGATGTTGCCGGACTATCAGAAGCAAAAGAAGAAATTGAAGAAATTGTCGAATTCTTGAAAAATCCGACTAAATATACAGAAATTGGGGGTAAGATACCTAAAGGAGCTCTTTTAGTAGGTCCTCCGGGAACAGGTAAGACTTTGTTGGCAAAGGCTGTGGCCGGAGAAGCAAACGTTCCGTTCTTCTCTATGTCTGGTTCCGACTTTGTCGAAATGTTTGTCGGGGTCGGTGCTTCGCGAGTGAGGGACTTGTTTAAACAAGCAAAAGAAAAGTCTCCTTGTATCATCTTTATTGATGAAATAGATGCGGTAGGGCGTGCTCGTGGTAAAAATCCGAATATGGGTTCGAATGATGAACGCGAGAATACATTGAACCAATTGTTGACCGAAATGGATGGTTTCGGAACTAATAGTGGTATCATTGTTCTGGCAGCAACTAACCGTGCTGATATTTTAGATAAAGCATTGCTCCGTGCAGGTCGTTTCGACCGTCAGATAAATGTTGATCTTCCCGATTTGAATGATCGTAAAGAAATATTTAAAGTTCATCTACGTCCGGTTAAAATTGATGATACTGTCGATTTAGAATTTTTGGCTCGTCAAACACCCGGTTTCTCTGGTGCAGACATTGCAAATGTCTGTAATGAGGCGGCTTTGATTGCTGCACGTAAAGGAAAAAAAGTAGTACAGCGCGAAGATTTTACAAATGCTGTAGACCGTATTATTGGAGGATTAGAGAAGAAGAACAAAGTAACAACTTTGGGCGAACGTAGAACTATTGCTATCCATGAAGCCGGACATGCGACATTGAGTTGGTTCTTGCAATATGCTAACCCACTCGTAAAAGTAACAATTGTGCCACGAGGCAAGGCTTTAGGTGCAGCATGGTATTTGCCCGAAGAAAGACAGATCACAACCAAAGAGCAGATGTTAGATGAAATGTGTGCTTTGTTAGGAGGTCGTGCTGCAGAGGAAGTTTTTATTGGTCACATATCGTCTGGGGCAGTTAATGACTTAGAGCGTGTTACGAAACAAGCGTATGCTATGATTTCGTATATGGGAATGAGCGATAAACTTCCGAATCTATGTTACTATGACTCTACCGGAGAAAGTTATGGCTTCACAAAACCTTATAGTGAAGAAACTGCTTTGTTGATCGATAAAGAAGTGCAGGCAATGATAAAAGAACAATATGAACGTGCTAAGCGTTTGTTGAGCGAATATAAAGATGGACATAATAAATTAGCAGATAGATTGATTACCGAAGAGGTTATTTTTGCTGATGATTTAAGAAAGATATTTGGAGAACGCCCTTGGCAATCTCGTTCCGAGGAACTGTTGAAAGAGACTGAAGGACTATCTAAAGAAATTGCTGATGATGTAAAAGACGGGATTGACCCTCCGGGATTGTTGGCAGAAGAAAATCAATCGGAATTTTCTAATTAATTACTCTAATACCAAAGTTTTGAAGTTACCTAATATTGTAGTTCGTATTCTGGCCGGAGCTGTTTTTGTAGGTCTTTTATTAGGCGGGATACTTATTAATGAATATACCTTTGCTGTCATTTTTGCAGCGATAACGGGTTTGTGCCTTTATGAATTTTATGGACTGATTGAAAAATCAGCTAATGTTCCCGTGTCTAAAATACTGAATGTAGTAGGGGGGATGCTTCTTTTCTTAGGTGGATTTGCGTATCAGTCTATACAGCAACTATTTTTGTTTTTTGTTCCTTATATTGTCTATCTGCTTGTGCTTTTCATTAGAGAACTGTACATGAAACGGCAAGATCCGATAAAATCTCTAGCCTATTCTGCATTAGGACAATTATATATAGCTCTTCCTTTCACGTTGACAAATAGTCTTTCATTCTCGTCAGGAGAATATAACTATGTGTATATATTGGCGGTTTTGGTGTTTATTTGGGTAAACGATTCATTTGCATACCTTACAGGAATGGCTTTTGGAAAGCATCGGATGTTTGAACGTATATCCCCTAAAAAATCGTGGGAGGGATTTGCCGGAGGAGCTATTGTGGCAACAGCTTCATCATATGCGTTCTATAGTCTTCTCGCATCTCCACATGGCTTGTCTCTATTTCAATGGATGGGTTTTGCTCTCTTGGTTGTAGCATTTGGGACATGGGGCGATTTGATAGAGTCTCTTCTCAAACGTACATTGGGAGTAAAAGATTCTGGAAATATGATTCCCGGACATGGAGGTATATTAGACCGGTTCGATAGTACAATTTTAGCCATCCCTATAGCAGTCGTCTATCTACAAATAATATCTAACCTATCTTTTTTCGGAATATAATATTTGAGATTTAGATAATGAAATAAAAAAGCCGATGAATATTCATCGGCTTTTTTATTATCTGATACTATAATTACATAATTCCTTTCTCTCTTAATTTCAGCTGCCATTTCCAAGCTGATGCCATTGTGTCTTCTATATTCTCTTTGGCTGTCCAGCCTAACACAGTATTGGCATGTTTTGGATCTGCCCATATTTTCTCTATATCTCCTGATCGGCGAGGTACTATTTTATAGTTTAGCTTAGTTCCGGATACCTTTTCGAACACATTGATTAGTTGAAGGACTGAGACTCCGATTCCTGTTCCTAGATTGAATATCTCAACCTTATCTTCCGATTTGTTACCTATCATTCTGTCTAAAGCAATAACATGAGCTTTAGCTAAATCAACAACATTTATAAAGTCGCGGATACAAGAACCGTCAGGTGTATTATAATCATCACCAAATACACTTAGTTGCTCACGTATTCCTATAGCAGTTTGGGTGATATATGGAACTAAGTTTTGAGGCACTCCATTTGGTAATTCTCCTATCTCGGCAGTGGGGTGTGCTCCTATCGGATTGAAATAGCGTAACAAGATACTTTTTATATTAGCGCCCGAACGTACTGTATCTTTAATTATTTCTTCATTTATTTGTTTTGTATTTCCATAAGGTGATTCTGCGGGTTTCACTGGTGCAGTTTCATCTATTGGGTTTTTATCTGGTTCTCCATACACAGTACAAGATGATGAAAATACTATATTCTCAATTCCGAATTCAGGCATCAACTCTAGTAAATTAATTAATGAAACCAGATTGTTACGGTAATATAGTAATGGCTTTTGAACCGACTCTCCAACAGCTTTACTTGCCGCAAAGTGGATTATACCTTTTATTCCTTCATGCTTTTTTAATAAATTTCGAAGTGCATCGATATCATTACAATCTATTTTTTCGAAATCTGGTCTTACCCCTGTAATTCGCTCTATCCCATCAATAGAGTCTGCTGTAGAATTAGATAAGTTATCAATAATAACAACCGAATATCCGGCATTCTGTAGTTCTACCGTTGTGTGTGAACCTATATATCCGGCACCACCAGTGACAAGAATTTTTCCTTTCATCGTATTTATAATGTGTTTTTGTTAGTCACAAATGTATGAAAAATATAGAAAGTATTATTACGGAATTATTATCTTGTTATATTTCTGATTGATAAAAATATAAATATTATTTTTCTTGTTCCGGTTCTAATAATATCTCAAATCGCTTACCTTGCAGCTTATATGTTATATAAAAAAAATATTTCTCTTTAGAATAATTGAATTTGTATATCTTTGCATCCATAATTTATCGTTTATGTATAAAGGTTTATATCTTACTTTACTAATCTTTTTTATGGGAAGCTTGGTGTCTTGTTCATCATTAGATGGAGATGCTGAAGAAGCTGCTCGTTTGAGTAAAGAATCGATGAATTATGCAAGGCAGAATAATCTGGAAGATGCCGGTAAGGTGTATGAAGAATCTCAAAAAATAATATCCAAATATAAAGAAACAGATAAGTTCGATGAATTTTATAAAGCATATTTGAATTATTTGGAGAATTGATTTATTAGAGTAAAAATAAGATTGATATAAAATAGTTTGTTAGCACGATTGTTTTGTATATTGGCCAACTAACTGAAAAGCTAAAAATATAATAGTTATGTCTGAAAATGCGATTAATACTGAGGAGCCTAAGAAAAGTCTCAGTTTTATAGAAACAATAGTTGAAAATGACTTGAAAGAGGGTAAAAATGACGGACGCTTACAAACTCGTTTCCCTCCTGAGCCAAACGGATATTTGCATATAGGACATGCAAAAGCTATTTGTATGAATTTTGGCATTGCCAAAAAATATGGAGGTATTTGTAATCTGCGTTTTGATGATACCAATCCGGTAAAAGAAGATGTAGAGTACGTAGATTCTATAATGGAAGATATTCAGTGGCTTGGCTACGATTGGGCAAATATGTATTATGCATCAGACTATTTCCCTCAATTGTGGGATTTTGCAGTGCGACTTATCAAAGAAAATAAAGCTTATATAGACGAACAGTCGGCTGAAGAAATAGCCAAACAAAAAGGAACTCCGACACAACCCGGAACAAATAGTCCTTATAGAGATCGTCCGATAGAAGAAAGCCTTGATTTATTTAATAAAATGAACGAAGGCTTGTTCGAAGAAGGCAGTATGGTACTCCGTGCTAAAATAGATATGGCAGCATCAAATATGCATTTTCGTGATCCAATCATCTATCGTATAATAAAGCATCCTCACCACCGAACAGGCACGCAATGGCAGGCTTACCCGATGTATGACTTTGCTCATGGCGAGTGTGACTATTTCGAAGGAGTTACACACTCAATTTGTACGCTCGAATTTGAAGTGCATCGCCCTCTCTACGATTGGTTTATCGATCAATTGGCTACAAGTACATATCGTCCCCATCAGTATGAATTTAATCGACTGAATCTTACATATACTGTAATGAGTAAACGTAAGTTACTTCAATTAGTACAGGAAAAACTTGTGAGAGGCTGGGATGATCCACGTATGCCGACTATTTGTGGCTATCGTCGTCGTGGATACACACCCGAAGCAATACATAATTTTATAGATCGAATCGGTTATACAAAATACGATGCACTGAATGATATAGGGCTTCTGGAATATGCTGTGCGGGAAGATTTGAATAAGCGGGCTACACGTGTTTCGGCTGTGTTAGATCCGATAAAGTTAATACTGACAAACTATCCGGAAGGACAAACCGAACAACTCGAAGCTCAGAATAATCCTGAAGATGAGAATGCCGGAAGCCATAATGTTACTTTCTCTCGCGAGTTGTATATTGAACGTGATGATTTTATGGAAGATGCACCAAAAAAATACTTCCGTCTGACTCCGGGCAATGAGGTCCGATTGAAAAATGCCTATATTGTAAAATGTACCGGCTGTAAATATTCGGAAGATGGTAGTGTATTAGAAGTATATGCTGAATATGACCCTCTCACAAAGAGTGGTATGCCGGATAGTAATAGGAAAGTGAAAGGTACAATCCATTGGGTGTCTACCGAAGATTGTTTAGATGCAGAAGTGCGCCTTTATGATCGCCTTTTTACAGTTGAAGAACCAAGTGCAGATGAAAGGGATTTTAGAGAATTAATGAATCCGGATTCATTGAGGGTTTTGAAAAACTGTAAAGTTGAATCTTTTCTAAAAGATGCTGAAGTATTGGATAAATTCCAGTTTCAACGTGTTGGGTATTTCTGTGTCGACAAAGATTCTGCAACGGGTGCACTCGTATTTAACCGCACAGCTCCATTGAAAGATTCGTGGGCTAAAGAAAAAGAAAAGAAATAATATTTTGTATTATAACTTCATAATAAATTCTCTAGCCTCATAGAATAATGAGGTTAGGGAATTTTGATTTATTTACCAGGTGGCAGAAAAAGAAAATATAACAAAACTTGTATCTAAGTACGAAGAAGCTCTGGAATCAGGCAAAAGTATTTATTTGGATGCTGATGAGTTCGATGAATTGGCAGAGTATTATGATTCGAATGATGATATAGAATCGGCACGCGATGCTGTTAATGCTGGCTTGGTAATTCATCCCGAAAGTAACTCCTTGATATTGAAGAAAGCTAAATTTGCTGTTTATGACACTCAATATTCAGAAGCTCTCCAACTATTGAAAGGATTTACATCTTACGATTTCGACTTATATTTGCTCAAAATAGAATGTTTTCTCCAATTAGGACTTCCAGCAGAAGCCTATGTGCTAACGAAAGAAATATTGGAAAATGAAGATTCAGGATTAGATAATGCGTTGGCCGAATTGGGGTTCTTATATGAAGATGCAGATTATTTTGATGAAGCAATACTCTATTTTAATAAAAGCTTAGAGTATAAGGGGGATAATATTGATGTATTATCAGACTTGTCGTATGTTTATGAGATTAAAGGAGAACATGAATCAGCTATAAGTACTTGTAATAAACTTCTCGATATAGATCCCTACAACTATGAGGCATGGCTCAATCTGGGTAAACTACATTGGTTCAAAGAAGAGTTTGAAAAAGCGATAGATGCCTTTGACTTTGCTCTGACAATAAATGAAGGAGATGAGAATGTATTGAAGTTGAAAGCTCACTGTCTATCATTATCAGGCCTTGTGGATGAGGCAATTAGTATATTTAAAACCTTGTTGGCAAATAAAACAGAAGACCCTTCAGTTTATTTTTTGTTAGCAGAATGTTATCAGTCGTTAGAAATGTATGCTGAATCTTTAGCATACTTAGATCAATATGAATTACTCGAAGGAAGTAATGAGGGATTGATATCTATAAAAGTTCAGGTCTTTTCGCAGATGGGAGACTTGGATGGTGCTCTTTCTCTCATACACCGCGAATTAGAAGATAATCCTACATCTTCTTATTTGAATTTAGCATTGGGTGAAATCTATTTGAAGCAAGAACTATTTGACGAAGCAGAAACCTGTCTTTTGAAAATTTATGATGATAATCAGGATGATTTTCATTTGCTCGATATGCTTGCTGTTACTAGTATCAAAAAAGAAAATTATAGCGATGCTATTGAGTATACTGAGCAGATGCTGGACATTGATATCAACAATATGGAAGTTAAGCAACGTTTAGCTTTGTTGTACTTTGAGGTGGATGATAAAGAGCAGTTTAATGATTTGCTGGAACAGTTTACGGACAAAGAGCTCCTATCTTTATTTAAGTTTATATACACCCCAACTTCCGATCGTAATTTTGATCGTGATAGCTTACTTTTTTATCTGAATGAGGCTCGTGAATGCCGGACGTTATTTAAAAATTTAAAATATTAAGATAGTTCTAAGCCAAATTCATCTTTTAGTTTTCGTAGGCTTTCATTTTCTTCCATCATCAAATTGAATTTTTCCATTGGTGTAAAGGCTAGCTTCTTTTCGTTATCTTCACTTATGCGGATTTGCATTTGTATTTGAGTATTCCGAAGTTTTGTTTTTAGCTTGCCCAGAATGTCCATCTTATATTCTAATAGACGTTGTTCCTGCATCGGATTATTTACTACTACTTCAAATGTATTATTTTCCAAAAGGTTTGGTAAACAGTTAATCATTGTATTTTTGAGATGATGCTCTTCTATCAATCCTTCAGCATAATTTTTCCATTCGTTTATAAGCTGTATGGGAGTAAATCGCTCTGTCAGTACTTCTGATTTTATTTCAGACTTTACTTCTTCTTCCTTTTTTTCTTGATTAAAGGCAGAGATTGATATGCCAAGACCACCTGCACCCGGTGTTTTAAGCGTTTTCTTTACTGTATTGCTTTGTTGATTCGGGTTTGCAGATCGTTGCTGTACTGCCCCAGTCTCTTGCTGCTGTGCTATGGCTGGTCGTGAAGTAGGTTGAGCCGGTTGTTGGTTTTGTGCAGTCTCAGCTTTTTTCTGTGAAAATATAGGCTCAATTGCTACCTTTTTTTTTTTTCGTCCTCCATTCCTGCGTGAGGCGAAGACAACTGACATAAACGAATAATTGTGAGATCGGACAGTAGCCGCTTGTTTCGGCTGAGCCGATAATTGAGATCACTTTCGTTGACAATTGCAATTGCCCTATATAGAAAATCATTGCTACATTTTGCTGCAGTGTCTATATATCGTTGTCTTATAGATGCTCCTACTTCAAACAATTCTGCCGTTCTCGGATCTTTGCAAAGGAGCAAATCTCTGAAGTGTGAGGCTATCCCTGTTATTATATTATTTCCATCAAAACCTTTACTCAAAATATCATTCAGGATAAGTAAGCTGTCAACTACATTCCCTGTTAAGATAGAATCAGTCAGTTTGAAATAATATTCGTAATCAAGTACGTTTAAGTTGTCAATAACTGCCTTGTAAGTAACATTACCTCCAGTGAAACTAACAACTTGGTCGAATATAGAAAGTGCATCACGCATACCTCCATCTGCCTTTTGGGCAAGCACATTGAGTGCCTCAGGTTCAGTATGCACTCCTTCTTGCGAAGCTACATATTGGAGGTGCTCAACCGTGTCTTTTATTGTGATACGGCTGAAATCGTATATCTGGCAACGCGAAAGAATGGTCGGTAATATTTTATGTTTCTCCGTTGTGGCAAGAATAAATATAGCATGGTGCGGAGGTTCTTCCAATGTTTTTAGGAAAGCATTAAAAGCAGCTTGCGAAAGCATATGAACCTCATCTATAATATACACCTTATATTTGCCGATTTGAGGGGGTATACGGACTTGTTCTATCAGAGAACGTATGTCATCAACCGAGTTGTTCGATGCTGCATCCAGCTCGTGTATATTGAACGAACGTTGCTCGTTGAATGCAACGCACGACTCACACTGATTGCAAGCCTCGCCATCGGCTGTTGGAGATAGGCAATTAATCGTTTTTCCAAAAATACGGGCACAAGTAGTCTTTCCAACCCCTCTAGGTCCGCAAAATAAATAGGCATGAGCTAACTTGCCTGTTGCTATTGCATTCTTTAGAGTTGTAGTCAAAGCGCGTTGCCCTACAACAGAGTTAAAAGTTGTTGGGCGATATTTACGAGCTGAAACGATATAATTATCCATTCTGTATTCTTTCCTATTTTAAAATACAAATATAGCAAAAAAACAAGACTAAAAACTCAAAAAAGTGAGTGAGAGAATGTGCTTATTTTTGTATATTAGTTGTTGCAATAATATCATCAAAGAAAACTATCAATTATGGAAAAAAAAGAATCTTTATTAAAGATAAAGGTGATTCCTAATGCACCTTTATTAGTGGAAGGGACTGTTGAATTAATACTTCCAGATGGAACAACAGTCGTAAAAGAGAATCCCCATTTGTGCAGATGTGGAGCATCTAATAATAAGCCTTATTGCGATGGTTCGCATGCTAAAATAGGCTTTAAGGGATGATTATTGAATTGCTTATGTGATAATAGCAATTAGGACAAAAACTCTAATTGCTATTATTTTTAATCTGAATCTTATTTTTTTTGACTAAACTATTGCAAAACTAAAAAAGAGATGTATCTTTGCATTCGCTAACGCAAAACAAGCCGCGGATGTGGCGTAATTGGTAGCCGCGCCAGACTTAGGATCTGGTGCCGAGAGGCGTGGGGGTTCGAGTCCCTTCATCCGCACTGAGAGCGACAAATTGAAGATTTCTTCTTTTTGTCGCTTTTTTTATTCTTATAACTTGCTATTCATGTGCAGATTAGAGGAATGAATGAATTGTGTTTTGGAGTTCGATGCTAATATAAATCATTATGAAACCCAACTTTATACTCTTTCTTTATAGAATATAAATCTTTATTTACTTTTCGAATAAAATCATTGTCTTGAAAAGCCTTCTTCGACTCAGGAACCCATTCATCTTTCACACTTATACCATACTTTATAATTTTTAAATAATAGTAGATATAATGAAAATTCATCTTGTGGAATTCTATTATTCACTGCAATGTTTTTATAAGTCCCATCTAATATAGAAAGGTCGTTTTCTAAAATAGAGTTTCCTGTCATCAACTCTCTTTGGGAGAGGCATGAGTTTAAGACTATAAAGAAGACTACAGGGTATGAGTATTTATAACTTTTCATCGTCATTTTATAATTCATGGCTAATATATCAATATTTTTCATTCTTCTATATCCATAGAATTAACAAACTCTATAACTTTTATAAGGGATTGATAATCTGATATCTTGTCGTTTTTCTATTTCTATAATTTCCTATTCCTGTGTTGATGAAATGAACGCATAGATTGTGCTTTAGAGTTCGACAAACTTTATTCTCTGTACATAAAAAATCTCTTCTATTGATATTAGAAAATTCATACATCCAAATACCAATAGGAAGACAACGCTTTGTTTAAATTTTATTAACTTTGCTGTTAAGAGTTGGTTGTCTATGAAAAAAATATTTCTTCTTATTCTGATACTATTCCCCATCTGTGATATCTTCCCAAACATATCACAAGATACTACATTCCATGCTCTTTATGAACTGATGAAGCATAAGGATATCTATATGGAAGAAAAAGAAGAAAAGATATCAGAGATAAAGAGAATGCTCAAAACTCCCAATGTCACCAAGGAGCAACGATACGATATTAATCTTAAACTCTATAATGAATATAAAACCTATATATCTGATTCTGCCATCTATTATGCAAGAGAAAATACGACTATTGCTCAAGAGCTGCATAATTCTGTTTGGATCTATGAGTCCAAACTAGATTTAGTTTCATTATATATTGTTGCTGGCATGTATATTGAGGCAATTGATATCCTTAAATCAATCAATAATAAGGAACTTCCTGATTGGTTATTGATTAGGTATTATGATTGTTATAAACAATTATATAATTATTATTCAAGCAATAATCCCTATACCCTTATATATGCTGAAAAGAGTAATCAATACAGAGATTCCTTATTGAATGTCTTGAATAAAGAGTCTAATCATTATAAAATTGTTTATTCCGAAAAATTATATGATGAGTCTCAATTAGATGGAGCGAAACAAATACTCCAATCACTTTTAGATCAAACAAAATCAGATACACACGAAAAAGCAGTTCTTGCATACGCACTAGCTAATATTTACAAAAAAGAAGGTAATATCGACAAACAAAAATATTATTATGCCGTATCTGCCATCTCCGATATAAAAAATGCCATTAAGGAAAATGCTTCTATGCAGGCATTAGCATCCGTTCTGTACGAAACAGGCGAAGTAGATCAAGCTTATATTTGTATAAAATCGTCGATGGAAGATGCAATGTTTTGTAATGCGCGTTTGAGGACATATGAAGTTTCACAGATATTCCCTATTATAGATTCTGCCTATCAAGAGAATGCCAATCGGCAAAAGTCAGAATTACAACTATTTCTTATCCTTGTCAGTATACTCTCCTTATTTCTTATTGTAGCAGTGATATATGTATATAGGCAGATGAAAAGGGTTGCACGTATCCGCAAAGAACTGTACCGCACTAACGTCAAACTAAATAGTCTCAATACCGATTTACAATCTACCGTAAATCAGCTCAATACAGTTAATAAAGAACTCTCGGATGTAAATAATGAATTGTCTGAAGCCAATCAAATAAAAGAAGCATATATCGGCCATTTTCTTGATTTGTGTTCAACATACATTAATAAACTCGAAAAATATCAAAACGCACTGAACAAAAAAGCAGTTGATAAAAAACTGGATGAATTATACAAGATGTTAAAATCCAGAGATATGATCGAGAATGAATTGAAAGAGCTTTATGTAAATTTTGACAATATATTCCTACACCTTTATCCCAATTTTGTCGATGAATTCAATTCATTATTAGCAAAAGAGGAAAGGTTTATCCTAAAGCATAATGAACTACTTAACGTAGAGCTTCGTATATTTGCGCTAATAAGATTAGGTATCACTGATAGTTCTAAAATTGCAAGCTTTCTACATTATTCCGCAAATACTATTTACAGCTATCGTACGCGAGTACGTAATAAAGCTGCTGTACCTCGTGACGAATTTGAATCTTTAGTTATGAAAATAGGCGTAATAAAGAAGAATTAAGACATATGATGTCTATATTTTTTAATCATCTATTTATGGGTAATGTCTTGTAATGTAAATAGATAATCTATTTTGTTATCTATATTTTATCCATGTCTATTTCCTTTGCAAACCTTCTCCCTATATTTTTGTGTCCAAGAGTATAAACCTTATTCCGCTTATGGAATTTGGAATAGCTCTGTTGACCATACAATTTGAAAATTCATAAATCGTATAGACCATGAAAAAAAATCCAAAAAAGAAATGGACTTATGTGGATAAAATAAGTTTGTTTATCCTTACCCTATTTTGTACACTTCACTTATCTGCTCAAAACCAAAAAACAATTACGGGAACAATCCTCGATGAGAAAGGGGAAAGTGTTATTGGAGCATCTGTTATAGTAAAAGGTACTATTAATGGTACAATAACAGATGTGGACGGTAAATTTTCGTTGAACGTGAATGAAAATGATATATTAACCGTATCCTATCTTGGATTTTTATCGCAAGAGATTCCTGTTGCAGGAAAATCATCTTTACAAATTACGATGAAAGAAAATGTAGAGATGCTGAACGAAATAGTTGTCGTTGGATATGGGGTCATGCGAAAAAAAGACTTAACCGGAGCTGTTTCCTCTATCGATGCAAAATCGATGCAAGACAAACCGGTTGCTAATATCGGAGAAGCCTTACAGGGAAGAGCATCAGGAGTACAGATCATAAATTCAGGTGCACCCGGTAGCAATGTTTCTATACGAATCAGAGGAATTAGTACCATTAATAATAGCGAACCCTTATTGGTTATCGATGGGGTACCTACAGACTTATCGTTGAATAGTCTTAACATGGAAGATGTGCAGAGTGTTGATGTATTAAAAGATGCTTCTGCAACCGCTATTTATGGATCGAGAGGTGCAAATGGTGTCGTTCTCATCACCACCAAAAAAGGTAAATCAGGTGATGGAGTCGTTTCATTTAGTGCCAATTGGGGTATTCAGAATGCTACAAGTATCCCAGAAATGCTAAATGCAAGTCAGTTTGCATCTTATCATAATGACATGATTGCCAATTATAATGGTACAGAAAACCTAATGCAAAGACCAGACTTTGTAGATCCGACAACATTGGGCAAAGGTACAGATTGGATGGATGAATTATTAAGAACAAGCCTTATTCAGAACTATTCAATATCTTATTCAGGCGGTACTGATAAGAGTAATTATTATGTATCAGCTGGTATCTTAGATCAAGAAGGAATTGTTATCAATACTTCATATAAACGATATACAATTCAATTTAATGGGGAATCGAAAGTGAAGCCTTGGCTCAAATTCGGGAATAACATAACATTGAGCCACGATGTCAAAAAACAAGGAAGTTATAATATTCGCGATGCAATGGCTGCTCAGCCTACCCAATCGGTTTATGACGAAAACGGATCATATTCAGGGCCGGAGAATCCTGCATATTGGTATGGAGATATTAAGAATCCGGTAGGAAATGCAAAAGTAAATAGCCAGAGAACTAATGGTTATAACATGCTGGGAAACGTTTTTGCTGAAATTAATCTTCTCGATAAGTTCACTTTCAAAACCTTAGGAGGTGTAGATGCTAAATTTTGGGATAAAACCAACTTCAACCCTAAATATGATTGGAAGCCAATATCCCAACCTGAATCGTATCGTTACGAAGAGTCTAATAAAAGCTTAACTTATCTATGGGATAATACACTTACTTACATTGACACTTTCAATAAAAACCATCATCTAAATGTAATGATTGGCTCAAGTGCTCAGAATAATGTGTACAATAAAATGAATGCAAGCGTTCAAGGTTTCTTGAGCGATAAAAATAATCAACTATCTAATGGTTTAAATAAGCCGACAGTAGGAGGAACAAAAAATGACTGGTCACTACTATCTTTCATGGGACGTGCCAACTATAATTATGCAGATCGATACCTGCTTACTCTAACAGTGCGCCGTGATGGATCTTCACGTTTCTCTAAAGACAACCGATGGGGAACATTCCCATCTCTGGCAGCAGCATGGCGTTTGTCTGAAGAATCTTTCTATCACAAAAATAAGTGGGTGAATGATATTAAAGTAAGAGCCGGCTATGGGGTAACAGGTAACCAATGGGGAATTGATAACTATGCCTACTTCACAAAATTGAAAACAGGGCAATATGTATTTAACGGGACCCCCGTATCAACATTATATCCATTGGTGATGCCTAATCCAGATGTGAAATGGGAAACCGTGAAGCAGTGGAATGCCGGAGCTGATTTTGCACTCATCGACCAACGTATTAATCTCTCTTTAGATGGATATATTAAAAATACGACGAATATGCTTGTGCCTATGGCAGTGCCTATTACAACAGGATATTCAGATGTATCTGTGCCAAGTGTAAATGCAGGAAAAGTCCGTAATACAGGATGGGAGTTAACTGTATCTTCCCGAAACCTTACAGGAGAATTGGAATGGAATACAGACCTGAATGTTTCGTACAATAAGAATAAAGTTATCAGCATGAATGACGGGGTGCCTTTATTTACCGGCGACGATATTAACATGACAAAGGTGTTAGTCAATGCAGAAGGTAACCCGATAAACTCATTCTATGGATATGTAACAAACGGTTTATTCCAGAATTGGAATGAAGTTAATAATGCTTCGATACAAGTTCCCGGAGGAACATCGCCCGGCGATATTCGTTTTAGAGATTTAGACAATAGCGGAGTGATTAATGATAATGACCGTACATATATTGGTAATCCGACTCCAGAATGGTCGTTCTCGATAAATAATAGCTTTGCCTACAAAAACTTCGATTTGCAGATATTCCTACAAGGAGTAGCCGGGAATGATATTTATAATGCAAACCGCATATGGCAGGAAGGTATGGCTGTTCCTCAAAATCAAACAGCAAAAGTATTAGACAGATGGACGGGAGAAGGTACGAGTAACTCTGTACCAAGAGCAGTGTATAGTGATCCGAATAAGAATGCACGCCATTCTAGCCGCTTTGTAGAAGATGGCTCTTATCTGAGAATTAAGAATCTGACATTAGGCTATACATTGCCTGAGAATCTTTCTAAAAGAGCCTATTTACAGACAGTACGTCTTTATATGTCTTGTCAGAATTTATACACCTTCACTAAATACTCAGGATTCGATCCCGAAGTCGGGGCAAATGGAGTAGATTTAAGTACCTACCCGCTTACTCGCACTGTCAGTTTTGGAGTAAATGTCAAATTCTAATATCAAAACGCAAAAAGTCATGAAAAAAATAATATATACAAGCTTAATAATATTTGCGTCTTTAATGAGTTCTTGTTCAGATTTTCTAGATAAGGATTCTTACGAAGACCCAAGTGCAGAAGCATTAACCGACAGAGAATCTGCTATTGCTTTAGTTAATGGAGCATACCAACCATTACAACGTCCTAAATTATACAATATGCGTATTTGGACACTTGATATTGTAGCCGGAAATAGTGAAGTCGGAGCGGGAGGTGGAACAGACGGAATTGAAACTGTCGATCTGGCCAATTTTGTAACCTCCACAGACAATGCTGCTGCTTTAGATATCTGGCGTGGTCCAAATCCGGGCATCTTGTATTGTAATACCGTTCTTGAAAACGTTCCATCAATGAATATAGATGAAACGTTAAAAAATAGATGTATTGGCGAAGCTAAATTCCTAAGAGCTCATTACTATTTCATCTTAGTACAACTATTTGGCGATGTCCCTTTAACCACAGCAACTCCTAAACCGGGCGATAATTTGAAACCGACCCGTACAGATAAAATGACAATCTACAATGAGGTTATCATTCCTGACCTCAAAGAGGCTATAACACTTCTTCCTACACGCGAAGAATATTCTGGAAGTGATATTGGTAGAGCATCTAAAGGTGCAGCTGTAGGTATGCTTGCTAAAGTCTATCTTACACTAGGTATGTATAGTGAAGCTTTAGACATGTGCAATCAGGTAGAGAGTCTGGGTTATACATTAAATCCGGATTATAGTGATTGTTTTGGAGGAGAGGGTAGAAATAAAAATACATCAGAATCACTTTTCGAAGTACAATACTACGGATTAACAAACGCTGATTTCTGGAGTGATGAGAATCAGGCTAACTGGTTAAGTACTTATATGGGACCACGCAACTCTGGTTGGGTAGGTGGAGCCTATGGGTGGAACCAACCGACACAAGAGTTTGTTGCTCAGTATGAACCGGGCGATTCCCGAAAAGACAAAACTATTCTTTACGAAGGTGGCCCTGTGTTTGATGGTAAAGCGTACAAATCTAGTATGTCAAATACCGGATATAATGTTCGTAAGTTTCTAGTATCACTATCAGTATCTCCTGATTATAATACGAACTCAGCAAGTGTTATTGTATTGCGTTATGCTGATATATTGCTAATGAAAGCAGAAGCTCTGAATGAGCTCGCAAAAACATCCGAAGCCGAAGAACCGCTTTATCAGGTGAGAAAAAGAGCAGGATTAACTAACCGTGGCGATGTAGAGGGACTTTCTCAAGATCAGATGCGTGAAAAAATCAGACAAGAACGCCGTATTGAATTAGCGTTCGAAGGGCATCGTTGGTTCGACATGATACGTTGGGATAATGGAAACTATGCTCTTGATTTCTTACACTCCATAGGGAAGATAAATGCGTCTCAGAAACATCTGTTATTCCCGATTCCACAAAAAGAAATTGATGCGAATCCAAATTTGAAACAAAATACAGGGTATTAATTTTTAACTCCGATTATCATGAAATTATATAAAATACTAACAATATTATTGCTCATACTGCCCTTCATGGCATGTACCGATGAGGACAATACCGTATATAACAAAGGAGACCAGCCTCTAGAAGTAAGTGCATCAAAAGCATCGTTAGAATTGGATGCTCAGAATCCTAACTCGGAAGCTATAAAGTTTACCTGGACAACCGGAACAAATAATGGTTCAGGTTTGGCAATAGAGTATGTGTTTCAGTTGGATAAGCAAGGTGCTGATTTCGAAAACGGAATATCCATAGATATGGGACGCAATATATACGAAAAGTCATATAAAAATGAAGAGCTGAATGATCTGCTTATTGAGAAATTTGGTGTAACCCCTAATTCTGAAGCAACATTTCAGTATCGGATTGTAGCTAAAATAGCATCTGATGATGCAGAATCTCAGATCTCACCTGTTCAGACAATAAATATTATAGCCCATCAGCCTATTACAAAAAAATTATACTTGGTAGGTGATGCAACACCAAATGGGTGGAATGTTGATGATGCTGTTGAAATGAGAGCAGTAACCAATACTCCAAAAGCTTTTTCGTGGACAGGTACTCTTTCCGAAGGAGAATTTAAGTTAATAACCACATTAGGAGAATTCCTTCCATCTTACAACAAAGGAGAAAATGATACGAAACTAGTACTTCGCGAATCAGACTCTGATCCTGACAATAAATTTGTAATCACCCAAGGAGGTACTTATACAATCAATGTCAATCTCATCTCGATGGCAATTAGTATTACCAAAGGAGAAGGTCCCGAATTTTCTCAATTGTGGTTTGTCGGTAATGCTACAGGATGGAGCTTTAAATCTATGACAGTAGACTCTGCCGACCCATTCATTTTCCATTATAATGCAGATTTATCCGCAGGAGGAGAATTCAAAATAGCTACTGTTCCTGATTTTGATGGCAGTGTAGTATTCTTCCGCCCTAAATCAAATAAGCAAGGAGCCGGTACAGATCTTGACGTAGATAAGTGGGCTGGTGATCCAGATTATAAATGGGATATTGCAGGAGGTGTTTATAAAATAACTCTTGATACCCGTAGTATGAAAATAGATATTGTTCCATTCACTCCTTATGCCATGATTTATCTTGTTGGTGACGCTACTCCTGGAGGATGGGATATAGGTAATGCAGCACCTCTGACAGCAACTAGCGACCCTAATAAATTTACTTGGACAGGAACACTCAATACAGGTGAATTGAAATTTACATGCGATAAACAAAGTGATTGGAGTGGCGATTGGTTTTTAGCTAGTCAGAATGGAATAGAACCTTCAGGTGATGTCGATCAAATGTTATTCAGCGCAGGTGGTGCTAATCCTGATAATAAATGGAAAATAGCTACAGCTGGGACATATACCATCGAACTGGATCAATTGCTACAGATTGTGAAAATCAAAAAACAATAATTTAATAGTTGTTGGTGCTGTCATCAGGCAGCACCACATATAGAAAGAAATATCATGAAAAAAATATATTTATCCATCGCATTATGTTTGGCGTTATTTAGCAGTTGTCAAGATTATTACGACACTCAAAATGATCCTGTGGTATATGGCGAAACTTATTTTAATGCGGATCTTAGTACAGATAAAGCATGTTATAAACCGGGCGAAACCGTACAATTCTCTCTAAAAGAAAAACCGTCGGGTAATGCAAAGATCCGTTATACCCATTTAGGTAAGGTTGTTTCAGAAGAAAGCTTGTCATCTACCTCATGGAATTGGATTGCTCCTTCCGAAGATTATAAAGGATATATGGTCGATATCTATGAAACAATAGATGGAAAAGAAAAAATATATCAGAGCATTGCAGTTGATGTATCTTCCGACTGGAAAAAATTCCCTCGTTATGGGTTTCTTTCCTCTTATGGTAAAATGTCGGAGGCAGTTATACAAAATAATATAAACAACCTAAGCAGATATCATATCAATGGAGTTCAATTTTACGATTGGATGCACGATCATCAACGTCCATTGGCCGGAACACCAGCCGATCCGGCAACCACATGGCTTGACCTGGTGGGACGTACAAATTATCTGTCTACCGTAAGAGGGTATATAGATGCAATACATGGCAAAGGAATGAAAGCCATGTTTTACAACCTCGCTTTTGGGGCGCTGAGCAATGCTGCATCTGATGGCGTGAAAGAAGAATGGTATCTTTTCAAAGATCAGAATCATTCGGAAAAAGATAATCATCACCTTGATGCTCCTTTCCGTAGCAGCATTTATCTGACAAATCCTGCGAATACCGAATGGCAGAGCTATCTGGCAGGCAGACATAAAGATGTTTATGATGTTTTTGGATTTGATGGATTTCATATCGATCAGTTAGGAAATAGAGGAGATGTTTATGATTACAATGGTAATAAAGTGAATCTGGAAAACGGTTATTCATCTTTTATTGCTGCCATGAAACAAGCCTCTCCTGACAAGCGATTGGTTATGAATGCAGTATCTCAATATGGACAGCAAAGTAGTATTGCAAAATCTGATGTAGATTTTCTATATACAGAAATATGGGATGAAAGTAAATCATTCGAAGCCCTAGCAAAGGTTATTACTGACAATTGTTCATTTAGCAATAATACAAAAAGTACAGTTCTTGCTGCTTATATGAATTATGCTAAATCGAGCAACAGAGGGTATATAAATATGCCGGGAGTATTGTTGGCCAATGCTGTGATTTTCTCTTTTGGAGGAGCTCATCTTGAATTGGGAGAACATTATTTAGCAAATGAATATTTCCCGAATTCAAATTTACAGATGAAGACCGAATCGAAAAAAGCGTTGACATCTTATTACGATTTTCTTGTAGCATACCAGAATCTATTACGTGATGGTGGTTCTTTTTCTACAATCAAAGTTCAGTCTCAAGATGGTGGACTCTCATTTGCTAATTGGCCTGCATCACAAGGAGATGTGGCCGTATTGGGAAAGAAATTTGCAAACAGGGATGTTGTTCATTTAATAAACTTCTCTAATGCCAGTTCTATGGAGTGGCGTGATACAAATGGAACACAGAAAGAGCCTGATTTAGTATCTAATATACAGATAAAAGTGCCTGTAAGCAGGTCTGTGTCAAATGTGTGGCTTGCTTCACCCGATATCGATGGTGGAGTAGCACGAAATATAGAATTTACCCAATCGGGCAATGAAATTATTTTGACTTTGCCTTCGCTTAAATATTGGGATATGGTAGTGCTTGAATATTGATATAAGGGGAAGAATTATGATAAGGAGAGTTGGGTTATTTTTAATGGGTTTGATACTTTCTCCGGCAATTGTATTTGCCGGAGAATGTATCTCTTATACGAAAAAAGGGAATCAGGTAATATTTAATTGTAAGGATGGTTCAAAGCTGTCATTGACCGTAAATAGCAGCTCTGTTGTAAAAGTTTGGTTTGACCAATCTGGACAACTGTTGCGGAATAATGAGTCTTTTGCAGTCGTGAATGAAAATCTGGAAGAGGTAGGAGAGGTCAATGTCAATGACGAACCTGCCTGTTATGAGATATTTACTTCGAAACTTCGTATTAGGGTGAATAAGAACCCGATGCAGTTACAGATATTCGACAAATGGCAGAAGCTTGTTTTTAGTGATTTCAAAGACAAAGGACATGTTGCAGACTCTAAGGCTGTGAAGGCCTATAAGGTTTTGCGCGGTGATGAGCAATTCTTTGGCTTGGGAGAAAAAACAGGTACTCTGAATCGTCGTGGACATTCTTACAAGATGTGGAATAGCGATCGCCCTTGTTATAGTGTAACAGAAGACCCTCTAGCTAAAAGTATCCCTTTCTTTATGAGTAGCTACCGTTACGGAATATTTTTAGATAATACTTATAAGACAGAATTTAAGTTTGGAACCGAATCGGATGAATACTATTCGTTCGAGGCCCCGGATGGTGCTTTTGTTTATTACTTTATTTTTGGTAAAGACTATAAAGATATTCAGGAACAATATATAGCATTGACCGGAAAGCCGATTATGCCTCCTAAGTGGGCATTGGGTTTTGCGCAATGTCGGGGATTATACACCAAGCAGTCTCAGGCATTGGAAGTTGCTGCAGAATTTAGAAAACGGCAAATCCCTTGTGATATTATCTATCAGGATATAGGTTGGACACAACATTTACAAGATTTTGAGTGGCGAAAAGGTAATTATACAGATCCGAAAGGAATGTTGAATACTTTGAAAAAACAAGGCTTTAAAATGATTGTGTCGCAAGACCCTGTCATATCACAGGCAAATAAGAAACAATGGCAAGAAGCAGATAAACTAAACTATCTTGTAAAAGATACCCGAACAGGAAAATCTTACGATATGCCTTGGCCATGGGGTGGAAATTGTGGCGTAGTAGATTTTACTATACCGGCAGTTGCCGATTGGTGGGGTACATATCAGCAAAAGCCTATTGATGACGGTATTAGTGGTTTTTGGACAGATATGGGTGAACCTGCATGGAGTAATGAAGAAGATGTAGACCGCCTGAATATGAAACATCATATCGGGATGCACGATGAGATACATAATGTGTATGGGTTGACATGGGATAAAGTAGTAAAAGAACAATTCGAAAAACGTAATCCTAATCGTCGTATATTCCAGATGACACGTTCTGCTTATGCTGGTCTTCAACGTTATACTTTCGGGTGGACAAATGATAGTGGCAATGGTAATGATGTTCTCGAAGGTTGGGCACAATTAGAGAATCAGGTCGCAGTCGGTATTTCTGCTGGGCTGGGAGGTATTCCTTTCTGGACAACAGATATATCCGGATATTGTGGCGATATTACTGACTACAAAGCTATGGGTGAGCTATATACCCGATGGATGCAATTTGGCGTATTTTGTCCGTTGAGTCGTGCCCATCACGAGGGTGACAATGCTGTAGAACCGTGGCTTTTTGGAGATGTTGTAGAAAAAAATACGAAAGCTGCCATTGAATTAAAATATCAATTATTCCCTTATCTGTATACATATTCGCGACAAGCGCATGATAGAGGATTGCCTATCACCAGAGGTTTGTTTATGCAATATCCCAACGATATGGAAGCTGCAAAAATTGATAACCAATTCATCTTCGGAGAAGAACTACTTGTAGCTCCGGTATTAAAAAAAGGTGAACGGGTAAAACGGGTATATCTTCCCGATGGCGAATGGATTGACTTCAATGATAAGAAGACTATTTATCTAGGAGGACAAACTATTGCATATCGTGCTCCTTTGAATACGATTCCTATTTTTGTAAAGAAAGGCTCAGTTATTCCTATGATGCCGATTATGCAATACATACACGAAAAGAAAGATTATCCACTCTTTATCCATATTTTCCCGAATTATGAAGACGAAAGTGCATCTTTCGAATTGTACGAAGATGATGGGGAAAATCTCGATTATTTGAAAGATATCTATTCTAAAACACAGTTTGTATGTACAACACTTGCCAATAGTTATGAAACTGTAATCAGCCCCAATGATAATGGATTTGTACAATCCAATAATCGTAATATTACCCTTGTATATCATTTAGAGAATAAGCCTGGCCACGTAACAGTAGATGGTAAAGCAGCTACTATGATAGAAGAAAGTCAACTTGCAGATAAGTTAGACAAAGATTTTTCATCAACAGGATGGTCTTGGAATGAAAATACGAAAGAGTGTTGGGTTAAAATACCTGACAAAAGAAAGAATCTAAATATTGTTATCCACTAAAGATGAGTTTTTCTCATTTCAAAATTTAAAGCCTATGAAAAAGAGAAATTTAGTTCGTGTTTTTTGTGTATTATGTGTATTGTTTTCTTCCTTGGTTGGTTATAGTCAAACAAAATCATATCCATCCAAGTCTCCTCTGTATTGGACTCCTTACGAGTACTGTTACATTGTAAGTAATAATGGTATGGATGGGTATATACCCGAAAATGTATGGAAGGCTAATATAGATTGGATGAACGATAACCTGAAATTATTCGGTTATAATATGGTTAGTATAGATGGTTGGGGTGATGATTTCAATTTTAATGAAAATGGATATCGGACTAAACATTCCAGTCATTGGGAACATGATTATGCATGGTGGTCTGACTATTTGAAAGATAGAGGAATGGTATTAGGTATCTATAATAATCCTTTATGGGTAAACTTACAGGCAGTCTCCGAAGGTAAACTAATTAAAGGAACAAATATTCCGTTGTCAAATATCGTTAACCGAAATGAACCGGCTAAATGGTTTACATGGGTACAGGTTGAAAAAGAAGGAGCAGAGGAATATGTGAAAGGATATATCCAGTATTATGCAGATATGGGAGTAAAATATCTGAGAGTCGATTTTCTTTCTTGGTTCGAAGACGGCATTGACCGCAATCCTGATTTTGGTATCCCTTACGACAGACCTAAAGAATACTATCAGACAGCTCTTCGCTGGATGAAAGAAGCTTGTGATGTAAACGGCATCACCCTAAGCTTAGTTATGCCACACCTATACAATCATGCAGAAAGTGAATTAGCTTATGCCGGAGGCAGCATGATCCGTATTAATGATGATATATGTGATGCCGGCTGGTATCGTTTCAGTGATATGAGTAGAGGTAATTATCATAAGATCTGGCCTACGTACGAGAATGCTTTTGATGGATTTATTCATTGGTCTGATATTAGCGGATTTGGAACAGATAAATTAATCCCGGATGGCGATTTTACACGCATTAATACTTTCTCGAATGATGAAGAACGAAAATCGGCAATCTCTCTTCAGTTAATAGCCGGAGGACCTATTGCAGTTGCAGACCAATATAATAGTATCGATAATCATGTTTGGTTGTATCAGAACCTTGAACTATTGGATTTGAACCATAAAGGATTTAGCGGAAAACCTTTGTCTCGCGATTTAAATAATCATAAAAGCCAGATATGGAAAGGGCAAATGCCTAATGGAGAATGGATTGTTGGTTTCTTTAACCGTGAAAGTAGCGAACAATTCAGGTCTATTGATTTTCAGAATGATTTAGGTATACAGCAAGGACACGTCAGAGACTTATGGGCACATACAGATTTAGGCCTTAGTTCCAATATAGCCGAGAATGTACATCCACATGGTTGCCGCATATACAGAATCACACCTCATACCTATCAGGCTAGTAGTCCTGTGTTCAGCAAAAAAGGAGGAAATTATGACAGGGCAATAAGCCTTACATTAACAACTCCCACTGATGGTGCGTTGATATATTATACTACGGATGGAAGTGACCCTTCTCCTGCTTCTATTTTATATAAAGAACCTATTCTGCTCACATCATCGACATTGATAAAGGCAATAGCAGTAAAAGATGGAATTGCATATTCGTTTATTGCTGGCGAGGGTTACAATATCGATCCGATACAGATAAACGAGAATATGTATGTTGCCGGAAATTTTAGTAATTGGGCATCCGTACAAAATCCAATGTATTATATCGGTAATAACGACTGGAAAAGCGGAAACCTCAATTTGGGAAAAGGTATTTATGAATTTAAGTTTGTCAATTCAACGGATTGGTCTCTTGATGATTGGGGCAATACAAAAGGAATGCAAGGTGTAATGAATATTACAACAGGGGGAGATGCAAATGCAACATTTACAGTATCAGAACCTGCCAATTACTATTTCCTGTTTAATGAATCTACATTATACTATTCGATAGTAAAGGATGGAGATATTATGTTGAGGAGTTTAGAAAATAAAATAAATCCAGAATCAAAAATTAATATAGTTGCTCTTGGAGAACGTGCTTTTGCAATCAGTAATATTAAAAATGCTGTTGTATCAGTTTATGACAGACAAGGTTTGAACGTATATTCTCAAAAGAATGTATCAGACAATCAGGCTATACATTTGGATCACTTGTCTGCCGGATTTTATATTATTAGAGCAGAAGAAAATGGGATGTGTGCTATACATAAAATTATAATAAAATAAATATATAATCAAAAGACTATAATGATGAAAAAATTATTAGTTCTGTTGAGCTTTTGCTTAATAGTTACAGTTGGTATGTCTCAGGAATTAAAATCCCCTTCCGGAAATTTAATCATGAAGTTTTCCCTTCAGGATGGAGGGATACCATCATATGAATTATCTTACAAGGGTAAGAAAGTTATTAATCTCAGTAAATTAGGTTTGGAATCTTTCGGAGATAAACCTTCCTTTTATGACAACTTCACTGTCGTGAATTCTGCAAATTCTACATTTGACGAAACATGGCAACCAGTATGGGGCGAAACAAAAAATATTCGTAATCACTATAATGAATTGGAAGTTACATTAAGCCAGAAAGAAACAGAACGAATAATGGTACTTCGTTTCCGTCTATTTGATGATGGTCTTGGTTTCCGTTACGAGTTTCCTACTCAAAAGAATCTTACTTATTTTGCAGTAAAAGAAGAGTTAACCCAGTTTGCTATGACTGGAGACCATACAGCTTATTGGATACCGGGCGACTATGATACTCAGGAATATGACTATAATATCTCGAAGTTATCAGAAATAAGAAATATCAATGAGAAAGGAAGACAGTCAAATCTATCTCAAACCGGATTTTCGAATACAGGTGTACAAACTTCGTTGCAATTAAAAACTGCTGATGGTATTTACATTAACTTGCACGAAGCAGCTCTGATTAATTATGCTTGTATGCATCTGAACCTTGATGATAAGAATCTTGTATTCCAATCGTGGTTGACTCCTGATGCTAATGGAACCAAAGGACATTTGCAAGCACCATGCCATACACCTTGGCGCACTATAATTGTCAGTGACGATGCTCGTGACATCCTAGCGTCTAATATTACATTGAATCTGAATGATCCAAATAAGATCGAAGACACATCATGGATCAAACCTATGAAATATGTAGGAGTATGGTGGGAAATGATTACAGGAAAGAGCGAATGGTCATATACTTACGACCTTCCGAGTGTAAAGATTGGTGAAACAGACTATTCTAAAGTTAAGCCTCACGGACGTCATGGAGCAACTACTGCCAATGTGAAAAGGTATATAGATTTTGCTGCAAAACATGGATTTGACGGAGTATTGGTAGAAGGTTGGAACATAGGTTGGGAAGATTGGTTTGGTCACTCTAAAGACTTTGTTTTTGATTTTCAAACCCCTTATCCGGATTTCAATATAGAAGAAATACATCAATATGCAAAAAGTAAAGGTGTTAAGATGATAATGCATCACGAAACATCTGCATCTATCCGCAACTACGAACGATTTATGGATGATTCATATAAACTAATGAATAAATACGATTATCCGGCAGTGAAAAGTGGTTATGTAGGAAACATTATACCTCGTGGAGAAAACCATTACAGCCAGTGGATAAACAACCATTATCAATATGCTATCGAAAAAGCGGCGGAATATAAAATAATGGTAAATGCTCATGAAGCGGTACGTCCGACCGGAGTTTGTCGTACTTGGCCAAATCTGATTGGGAATGAATCGGCACGTGGAACCGAATATCAGGCTTTTGGTGGAAGTAAACCTAACCATACTACTGTATTACCATTTACTCGTCTGATCGGTGGTCCTATGGATTATACTCCCGGTGTTTTCGAAAATGATATCAGTAAATATAATCCAAATAATGATTCGTGGGTAAATACAACTTTAGTAAACCAGTTGTCTTTGTATGTAACGATGTCAAGTCCACTTCAGATGGCTTGCGACTTTCCTGAAACATACGAAAAATATATGGATGCTTTCCAGTTTATCAAAGATGTAGCACTAGACTGGGATGAATCAAAATATCTTGAAGCCGAACCGGGTGAATATGTTACAGTAGCACGAAAAGCAAAAGGTTCTGAGAATTGGTTTGTGGGAAATACAAATGGAGAAAAAGGAAGAAGTAGTCTAGTTAATTTTGATTTCCTAGATAAAGGAAAAACATATATTGCTACTATTTATGCTGATAATAAAGATGCCCATTACAAAACAAATCCTCAGGCATATAATATTCGCAAAGTGGTTGTAACTAGCCAATCTAAATTGTCACAATATTGTGCTCCGGGTGGAGGAATGGCTATAAGCATATCTCCTGTAGCAGATAAAAGTGAAATAAAAGGATTGAAGAAACTTTAAATAAGCCAATAGGGAATAATAATAAATTTTTTCTGGCTCTGATACTTAACTTGTAATTTATAAGTTAAGTGTCAGGGCTTTTTGTGAAGATAAGTTTGAGTACTTAAAATTTTTGTTTAATTTAAGAGGCTGTTTAAACTAGTACCATTAACATTTAACTTTAACCATTATGAGCAATCAAGTCAATCATGAAGCACGTGCTGAATTTCTGGAAGGAAATGACATCGGAGTACTCGTTATCCACGGATTTACAGGTTCTACGCAAAGTATGCGCCTTGTAGGATATCAATTAAACAAATGGGGATATACTGTTAGTATGCCTTGCTTGAAAGGTCATGGAACAACACCTGAAGATATGGAAACCTGTACTTACAGAGACTGGGTTGATTCTGTAAAGACGGCATATACCGAGTTGGCAGCAAAAGTAAAAGATGTCTTTGTTTTTGGACTTTCGATGGGTGGAACTCTAACTTTATATTGTGGTATTCACTTTCCTGTCAAAGGAATTATTACAGTAAATGCAGCTGTAAGTATTCCAAGTTTTAAAGAAATATATAAAGACCCGAATACTCCACGTTTTATCCAAGGAATAGGTTCTGATATCAAAAAGGCAGGAGTGAAAGAGTGGGCTTACGACCGCACACCTAAAATATCTATAGGTGAAATAGTTGAGCTAACAGAACAAGTTCGTTCAGATCTGCCAAAGGTCACATGCCCATTATTGGTTTTTAAATCTTTAGAAGATCATATTGTTCCACCCGATAATCAGGATTATATCTATCAACACGTGAAAAGTGTCCAGAAAGAGCTTGTTGTTTTGTCCGAAAGCTATCATGTGGCAACGCTTGATAATGACCTCGATTTTCTATTGAGTAAAACTCATGAGTTTATCGAAAGAAATAAATGATTCTCACCCCTGACTCAATATATTCTCTCATTCTCCTTTTTTAGAGGAAGATATTTGCAGTCTGAGTTGGTGAAGCTAGAATCTGTTCTTTAAGATTAGAATGTAATGATTTTAGAATAGAACAGAGGCCGGTTGCAATATGTGATCGGTCTCTTGTATTTTAGTACTGATAATTCCAGAAGATTTATATTTCGGGCTATATCTGTTTTTCTCAAGCTTTTATCTATTCTTTTCTATTGAAAAATAAAGATATAAATTTCATGTTTAGCATTTATTTTATATGTTTGTAATATTATTCACGAACACTTATTCCAATGAAAATATCTAAGTAATTAAGATGGTTACATACCATCATGTAATAACCTTTTGGTCGGGCATTTTGGTAATCCAATAATTAATCAAGACAAATAAAGTGCATAAACTCATTTGCCTATTTGTCCAAACTTAGATATAATGTAATTAGATTTTTTTTATTCATTTATTTGTAGATTGATACAATTCTGTATTGATCTGCCCCCTTTTTTATATTTTTCATTTTATAATATAATACATATGAGTATTGTAGTGAATTCACTCACATATATCCATGCTGATGGAGAAGTATTGTTCGATAATATCAATTTTTCGATATCGGCCGGAGATAAAGTGTCGTTAGTTGGTAATAATGGCGTAGGCAAATCAACTCTGTTACGGATAGTTGCAGGTTGTGTGTCGCAAACTAAAGGCGAGATTGTTTATGCAGAGAATCCTTATTATATACCCCAACATTTTGGACAGTTTGATGGCCAATCTGTTTTTGAAGTTTTAAAGATCGAACAAAAAATAAAGGCTCTCCATGCTATTCTTGAAGGAGATGCATCTGAATCTAATTTAGATATATTAGATGACGATTGGGATATTGAAGAACGTGTAAATATAGCATTGAAATATTGGAAGATCGATAGAGTAGATTTGTCGAAGCAAATGTCATCTCTGAGTGGAGGTGAAAAAACAAAAGTCTTTTTAGCAGGCATTTCGATTCATTCACCAAGCATCATATTGTTAGATGAACCATCTAATCACTTGGATTTTGAGGGGAGGACTGTTTTGTATGACTTTATTGAGAAAAGTAAGAAAACTATACTTATAGTCAGTCATGATCGCGAATTACTCAATATAGTAAATAAAACGATAGAACTGACACCTGATTCCGTAGAAGTATATGGCGGAAATTATAATTTTTATTTTCAGCAAAAACAGTTAAAAATGGATGCACTATATACCCAGTTGGCTGATCGTGAAAAGAACCTGAAGCAGGTTCAACAAAAGTCACGAGAAATAATACAGCAACGTCAAAAGCAAGAATCGAGAGGTAAAGTTCAAAAGTCTAAAGCCGGTATGCCTCGCATCCTTATGGGAGGATTGAAAAATAAGGCAGAACTAAGCTCTGCTAAAATGAATAGTGACCAGACTGAAAAAGTAAATGATATCTCATTAGAGATAAGTTCCCTCAAAAAAGATATACAAGCAGAACAACCATTGAAAATTAGTATTATAAGTTCAAAACACCATAAAGGTAAATTGTTTGTGAATGCCGAAGATGTAAATGTAGCTTATGATGACCATCTTATATGGGAGAATCCAAAATCTTTTCATATTTACTCTGGTGACAGAGTTCAAATAAAAGGAAATAATGGAGCAGGAAAAACTTCACTTATCAGACTTATAACACAAGATAAGCAGCCCTCAACCGGCAATTTATTTATAGCTGATTTTACATATTTATATGTCGATCAGGAATATTCAATAATAAGAGATAATCTTACTGTTTTTGAACAAGCCCAACAATTTAATGATCGGTGTATGGCGGAACATGATTTGAAGAAACTATTATTCCATCATCAGTTTACATCTGCTTATTGGGATCGTCAATGTTCTCTGCTTAGTGGAGGCGAAAGGATGAAATTACTGCTTTGTTGTTTAAGTATAAGCAGCGATGTGCCTGATATGTTGATATTTGATGAGCCAACAAACAACTTGGATATTTATAGTCAAGGTATACTAACTCACGCTATCAAAGAATTTGAAGGAACAGTATTAGTTATTTCTCATGATATTCATTTCACGAATGAGATAAAAATTGATCGGATTATTGCGCTTCAATAAAAAGCTTATATATCAAAAATGCGTTCTCTATGAAGAACGCATTTTTGTATTGTCTGAATCCAAGCATATTATCTCTCTTCCAAAGACTTATAATGACCAACTTCTCCAGCGTTTTTATATGCAGGACGTATGATTCTTTTTTCTTTAAAATTTAGTTCCTCAATACGGTGAGCTGACCACCCCACAATGCGTGCCATAGCAAACAGGGGTGTATATATCTCTTTAGGCAATCCGATCATTTCATATATAAATCCTGAATAGAAATCGACATTTGCACATACCTGTTTTTTGACGCTGCTACCTTTAAATTCCATGAAATTTTTGATAGCACGTTCCTCTAACAATGTATAGAAATTAAATTCCTCTTCACGTCCTTTTTCAATAGCCAGATCGCGAGCCATCTCTTTCAGCAGCATTGCACGAGGATCAGATACCGTATATATGGCATGACCGATTCCATAGATCAGTCCGGTTTTATTGTATGCTTGTTTATTCAGTATTTTTTGCAGATAGGCATCTACCTCTTCTACACTTGTCCAATCTTTAATATTCTTTTTTATCGTTTTCAACATATCCACCACCCTCAAGTTAGCACCACCATGTAACGGTCCTTTCAGAGAAGCTATACCTGCTGCTATTGAAGAATAAGTGTCAGTTCCGGCCGAACTGGTAACTCTGACCGTAAATGTAGAGTTATTACCACCACCGTGGTCTGCATGTACCATCAGGGCAAGATCAAGTATCTTTACATCCAATTTTGTATATCTGGAACCTTTCATCATATATAAGAAATTTTCAGCTAAGGATAATCCCTCTTTAGGATGACGTATATGTAAAGATTTTCCTTGATTATGTCTTAATGCATTGTATGCATAAGCAATAATAGTAGGGAATGTTGCTACCAGATTGAGCGACTGACGTATTAGGTTTTCTTCAGATGTATCATCCGGATTTTCATCAAAAGTATATAGCTCCAAGACACAACGCCCGAGAATATTCATAATGTCTTGCCCCTCTAAATCAAGCAGGTGATTTGTTATCTTCGAATTTAGAGCCATTGTACGACTTAGTAATTTCGAGAAATCAGTGAGTTCCGCTTTTGTCGGTAAATAACCAGCTAAGATCAAAAACACTGTTTCTTCAAATCCTAATCGATCCTCTTTTTGCGCTCCTCTTACTATCTCTTCCAAGCTGATTCCTCTATACATTAACTTCCCCGGAATTGCCTCTAAGCTACCATCTTCTTTACGTTCATAACCAACTACATCACCCACTTTGGTGAGACCAACTACAACACCCGTATGATCTTCGTTACGAAGCCCTCTTTTGACATTATAAACTTTGAAGAGTTCAGGGTCAATCTGGGTTGTTGTTTTTATGGTATTTGATATTTTTTTTATAAGACTATCCATTTTGGTTACATGTTTAAAGAGTTAATTTATGATTCTTAGCTTGGAGGTCAATTTATATGCTGCCAGTCAGTAATTTGCAGAAGTCGCTTGTCGATAGGCTTTCTCCTTTCTCCATAAAGCGGGCTAGGTCGGCAGTAGCTTTACCGTTACTATACAGTTTTTCTAATCCGTTAGTAATCATTTCAGCAGCTTCGTTCCATCCTATATATTCTAACATCATAACAGCAGAAAGCAGTAAAGACGAGGGGTTAACTATATTTTTGCCCGCAATGTCCGGAGCTGTTCCGTGAGTTGCTTCAAAAATAGCATGTCCTGTCTTGTAATTAATGTTTGCTCCTGGTGCAATTCCTATACCACCCACCATGGCAGCCAATTGATCGGAAACATAATCTCCATTCAGATTCAATGTGGCTATCACAGAATATTCAGCAGGTTTCAATAATGTATTTTGAAGAAACGCATCCGCAATCACATCTTTTACAATTAATCTGCCTTTAGATTTAGCTTCGTCAATAGCCTTATTAGCTTCGTCTTCTCCAGCTTCTTTTTTTATTTTCTCCCATTGTGGCCATGTGAAAACTTTGTCACCATATTCTCTTTCTGCAAGTGCATATCCCCATTGTTTAAATCCACCTTCGGTAAATTTCATAATGTTACCTTTATGGACAATGGTTACAGAAGGTAGCTTGTTTGTTAATGCATAGTCGATAGCTGCACGTACAAGGCGTTCAGTACCTTCTACTGATACCGGTTTAATTCCGAAAGAGGATGTTTCGGGGAAACGAACTTTTTTTACTCCCATCTCATTTTGTAAAAAGTCTAAAACTTTTTTCGCTTCGGGAGTTCCTTGCATCCATTCTATACCAGCATATATGTCTTCTGTATTTTCGCGAAAAATAGTCATGTTCACTTTCTCTGGAGTTTTGATTGGTGATACTACCCCTTTGAACCAACGAACAGGACGTAAGCAAACATATAGATCTAAATCCTGACGTAAGGCTACATTTAGCGAGCGAATACCACCACCAACAGGTGTAGTCAGCGGTCCTTTTATCCCAATCAAGTATTCACGAAAAGCATTCATCGTTTCTTCTGGCAACCATGAGCCATTTTCGTTGAACGATTTTTCTCCTGCCAGTACTTCTTTCCAGTCTATTTTTCGGTTGCCTTTATATGCTTTTTCTACGGCAGCACCTATTACATTCCGTGCATTTTTCCATATTTCTTTACCAACTCCGTCGCCTTCTATAAAGGGGATGGTAGGATTGTTTGGAACATTAAGTATACCATCTTGGATGGTTATTTTTTGTGACATGAATTATTGTATTTATCTGTTATAATATTTATGATGATGTTTTAGAGACTATTTAGATCTGTGGCAGATGTATTTTATACACTCTTTTCTTACATCACGAGCTTTTACCTTTTAGCAGTACTCGTTATTGTTTACAAAAGTCATCATCTTCGTTGTCTTTTACCCAATGGTATTCTATTCTGAATGCAATCTGATCTGCGATATCTTCACCTAAAAGATCACGAACAAATCCGAGCGACATATCTATACCTGCACTGATACCAGACGAAGTATAGTATTTCTCATCGACTATCCATCTAGCTTTCCCCATCCATTTCACTTCCGCAGATGATGTTTTTACCCAATCAAAAGAACGTTTGTTAGAAGTCGCTTTTCGTCCGTCCAGCAATCCGGTTTTAGCAAGCAGTGCACTCCCTGTACATACTGTGAGAACATAACGACTTTTCTTTGCTAATTCCTCTATTTGGTTAATAAAGTCTATATTCAGTATTTCAGATCTGACACCTAGACCTCCGGGGATAAATAGAACCTCTATATCTTTATTGATAATAGAATCAATACTTTTGGTCTCGATTTTTATTCCATCTTTGTTAGCTATGAGACCACCCGATTGGGAATAGAACTTTATTGTCCAATCAGATACTTTTCCAAATATCTCAACTGGACCGAATACATCTAATGTTTCGAAATCGGAGAACAGAATGATATTGATTTCCATTATTTATTTTCCCTTCATATAATTCAGCGCGCTACCGGCTTTGAACCATTCTATCTGTAGTTGATTATATGTGTGAGCCACATCGAAGGTTTCAGTTGTCCCATCTTTATGATTGAGGCGTACAGTCAGGTTTTTGCCCGGTTTGAAGTCTGTTAACCCCAATATACTGATTTTGTCATCTTCTCTTACTTTATCATAATCGTCCTTGTTGATGAAGGTCAAAGCTAACATGCCTTGTTTCTTTAAATTCGTTTCGTGGATACGTGCAAAAGATTTTACAATGATTGCTTTCACATTCAGAAATCGAGGTTCCATAGCTGCATGTTCACGTGACGAACCCTCTCCATAATTTTCTTCGGCAACAACGACAGAGCCTAGACCTTCTGCCTTGAACTCTCTTGCTAGTTGAGGAACAGCTTCGTATTTACCAGATTGAGGATTCAATACTTCATTCGTTTTGTCGTTAAAGGCATTAACTGCCCCGATCAGCATATTGTTTGAAATGTTGTCCAAATGTCCGCGAAACCTGAGCCAAGGACCTGCCATCGAAATATGATCGGTGGTGCATTTTCCTTTAGCCTTTATCAACAAAGGTTGTTCTATAATATCTTTGCCATCCCATGCTTTGAATGGGGTGAGAATTTGCAAACGTTCCGATGCTGGGCTAATACTCACCTCTATGTTGCTTCCGTCTGCAACAGGCTCTACATAGCCAAGATCTTCAACACCAAAGCCTTTGCTCGGAAGCTCTTCACCAACAGGCTCTTTTAGCTTCACCTTTTCGCCTTTGTTGTTGGTCAGGAAATCGGTTATGGGATTGAAGCATAAATCTCCTGATATAGTGTATGCAGCTACCATTTCGGGCGATGCCACAAAAGCATGAGTATTTGGATTACCATCATTACGTTTAGCAAAATTACGATTGAAAGAAGTTACAATCGAATTAGGACGATCAGGATTCTCTGTTTCACGTTTCCATTGGCCGATGCAAGGTCCGCAGGCATTTGCCATGATGGTTGCACCAGCTTCTTCAAATACACTTATTATACCGTCCCTTTCGGCCGTATATAGAACTTGTTCCGATCCGGGATTGATTATGAATTGAGCTTTGATTGCAATGCCTTTATCTTCGGCGTCTTTTACAATCGATGCAGCACGAGACATATCCTCGTACGACGAGTTTGTACATGAACCAATCAGTCCGACTTCCATCTGTTGTGGATAATTGTTCTCTTTTACAGCTTTTGCAAAGTCAGAAAGAGTATGAGCGGCATCGGGAGTGAAAGGACCATTGATATATGGTTCTAATTCACTCAGATTTATTTCAATAACACGATCATAATATTTTTCAGGTGTAGCTTCGACTTCTGCATCCGGCTTGAAATGATTTTTTACAGGAGCTATGCAGTCTGCAATGTCTTTACGATTGGTAGCTGCAAAATATGCTTCAGACTTATCATCGTAAGGGAAAATAGATGTTGTAGCACCCACTTCGGCTCCCATATTACAAATTGTCGCTTTCCCTGTTGCCGAAAGTGATTGTGTACCTTCACCAAAATATTCGATAATGGCATTTGTCCCTCCTTTTACCGTTAGTATTCCGGCCAGTTTCAATATCACATCTTTGGGTGATGTCCAACCAGATATTTTACCCGTTAGTTTGACTCCGATTATTTTAGGCATTTTCAATTCCCAAGGCATACCTGCCATCACATCAACAGCATCGGCACCACCAACACCTATGGCGATCATTCCTAATCCCCCTGCATTGGGTGTATGAGAATCTGTTCCGATCATCATACCGCCCGGAAAAGCGTAATTTTCTAGAACAACTTGGTGTATAATACCTGCTCCCGGTTTCCAGAACCCAATTCCGAATTTATTAGAAACAGCACTTAAGAAATCATAAACTTCTTTGTTTGTTACTTCTGCTGTATGTAAGTCTTCTTTTGCTGATTTATAGGCCTGTATCAGGTGGTCGCAGTGTACAGTAGTTGGTACAGCAACACGTTTACGCCCGGAGTTCATTAATTGCAAAAGTGCCATTTGTGCAGTCGCATCTTGCATGGCTACTCGGTCGGGTGCAAAGTTTACATAGTCTTCGCCCCGTTTATAATCTTTTATTGGCTCATCTTTAGATAGATGAGTGTATAGGATCTTTTCAGTAAGTGTAAGAGGTCTATTGAGTACTTCTCTAATTTTAGTTAATCTGTTGGGAAATGATTCGCAGATAGATTGAATCATTTTGATATCAAAACTCATTCTATTATTTCTTTTAGTTAGATTTGTAATACATTTTTGAGCGAATATCAAAGATATAAAAAATATAATAAAACGATAACTGTTTATATTTTTTGTAACACTAACTTCAGAAAATAATTTGAAAGATTTCAAATCAATATCAATGAATTTATAACAGAGAATATTATAACCCTATCTTTGTTTATGGAAAATGTAATATCATATATGAAAACGTTAACAAACGGAATTTTGACAATAAAAGTTAGTCCTTTGGGAGCTGAATTAACTAGCATTGTAAATAATAGCATAGGACGAGAATATCTTTGGCAAGCCGATCCTACTTATTGGAAACGCCATTCGCCCATTCTGTTTCCCATAGTTGGTGGGGTGTGGGAAGGAAGATATTATCATGAAGGACAGGAGTATCAATTGTCACAACATGGTTTTGCTCGCGACAGAGAGTTTGAATTGATTTTGGACTTACCCACTGAGGTTCGTTATCGATTGACTAGCGATACAGATACATTGAAAGTATATCCTTTCCCATTCGAACTTGAGATTGGATATAAACTGAATGGAAATAAAGTTGAAGTTATTTGGGAAGTGAGAAATACCGGAACAAAAGAAATGTATTTTCAGATAGGAGCACACCCTGCATTCTATTATCCGGATTTTGATATTTCAACAACAGAAAGAGGATATTTTGCTTTTGATAAGAAAGATGGATTGGAATATCTTTTGATTCACGAAAAAGGCTGTGTATCACCTGATGATACGTATCCATTACAACTCGTAAATGGATTATTACCTATCTATACAAATACTTTTGATAAAGATGCGCTTATTCTCCAAGATAGTCAAGTGACAAAAGTAGCATTACTAGACAATAAGAAAACTCCTTTCGTTACACTCCATTTTTCTGCTCCTGTAGTCGGACTTTGGTCTCCACCTCAAAAGAATGCACCTTTTGTTTGTATAGAGCCTTGGTATGGACGGTGCGATAGAGTAGGGTATAGTGCTGAATTCAAAGATCGTGACTGGATGAATCAATTGAAACCGGCGGAAGAATTTTCTTCTTCGTATGAAATAGAAATAGGTTGATTATATATCAACCTATTTTTACATTACGACTACCATCGTCAGAGATTGTAATATTTACATTTACAACATCCGCAGGCAGTAAGCTTTCTATTTTTTCAGGCCATTCTATAAAGCATAGGCTTCCGCTAAAGAAGTAATCCTCATAACCAAAATCGTATGCTTCTTCAATCTTATTGATACGATAGAAATCGAAATGATAAATCAGCTCACCACTATCCGATCTGTATTCATTTACGATGGCAAATGTAGGACTGTTTATTGTGTCAGAGACTCCAAGATTTTCGCAAATTGCCTTAATGAAAGTTGTTTTGCCTGCTCCCATTTCGCCACGGAAAGCAAAAACAGTATTGTCGCCCATCGTTTTTATAAATTCAACAGCTGCTTCGTCTATTGTTTCAAGCGAATCTATCTTTATATTACTCATTTCTATAGGTTTTATTCTACTTAGGTGTCATTGTTATTAACGGAACAATCATTTCTTCCATCGATATTCCCCCGTGTTGGAATGTATCTGTATAATAGGATACATAATAGTTGTAATTGTTGGGGTATGCGAAGAAATCATCTCCTGTTGCAAAGATATACTTTGTACTGATATGAGGAGCGGGCAATCCTATTTTTTCCGGGTTGCGGATGTCATAAACTTTCTTACGGTCATATTCCAGGTTTCGTCCGAGCTTATATCTGATATTTGAATTGACGCTTTTATCTCCAATCACTTTGAGTGCATTTTTGACCCGTATTGTCCCATGATCTGTTGTCAAAATTACTTTGTATCCCATCTGGGCAATTTTTTTCAAAAGGTCTATTGTGCTAGAATGCTTGAACCATGAGCGGGTTAAAGATCGATAAGCAGCCTCGTCAGATGCCAGTTCACGTATCATTTTCGATTCGGTCCGTGCATGTGACAACATATCCACAAAGTTGATGACAATTATATTTAGATTTTTATTGCTTAGTGAATTTATATTCTGCAAAAGCTTGCTTCCGGATACCGAGTTCAGAAGTTTATTGTACGAAAAAGAATCTTTCCGCCTGAATCTATCCAGTAAAGTCTGAATAAGTACCTCTTCGTTTTGGTTTTTACTCTCGTCTTCATCTTCATCAACCCAAAGGTCAGGATACATCTGTGATATCTTGTCAGGCATCAATCCTGAAAATATGGCATTGCGGGCATATTGAGTTGCAGTGGGCAGAATGCTGCAATATGTATCTTCGGTGAACGTGAAATCATTACTGATAAGGTCTTTCACTTCCCACCATTGATCTAATCTGAAATTGTCGATAAGAATGAAGAATACGGGTTCATTGTTGTCTAAGAGAGGAAATACTTTTCGGGAAAATATGTCCGGACTAATTAAAGGCCTCTTGTCCGGGTTTTGAATCCAAGATTCATAATTTACTTTTACAAATCGGCAAAAGCTATTATTTGCATCCTGCTTCTGAGATATCAGAAGCTCTATTAGTGGGCTTTGTGAGGCTGTAAGCTCCATTTCCCAATGGATAATTTTTTTATATATGTCGTTCCACTCGTCGAATGTAGACGCCTGACTTATTTGTATACTTATGTTTTTATATTCTTCCCGGTATCCTTCAAGTGTAGCTTCCGATACAATATCGTCTTTGTGTAGGTTTTTTTTGATGGATAATAAGATTTGGTTCGGATTGACAGGTTTTATCAGGTAATCCGCTGTTTTTCGGCCGATTGCATCTGTCATAGTACCCTCATCCTCACTTTTGGTTATCATGATAACCGGCACATTGGGATTTATATCCTTGATGGCAGATAAGGTTTCTATACCGGTTAATCCCGGCATATTTTCGTCGAGGAAAATAATATCAAAACTTTCGTCTGTTACACAATCGATTGCATCTTGTCCGCTGTTGACAGGTGTAACTTCATACCCTTTTTCTTCCAAGAATAGGATGTGTGGACGTAATATGTCAATCTCGTCATCAGCCCAGAGTATGCGTTTCTTCTTCATGTGTTATTGTTTTTTTATTATTTTCAAAAGTACAAATAGATATCTTATACCCGAAAACGTTAATGAGTTAAATTTTATTATAACTGAACAGATTGTGAAATATAAAATATGGCAAGACTCTGTTTTATAAATATGCTATATCATTATTTATTATTTCGCAAAGTAAATTTCCTTATAATTTAGGCAACTATCCAGGAAGAGATAATGATACCTCCTATCTTAGTCGGTCTCTTCCATTGCATTATCTTTACTGCCTTTGTTCAAATTGAAACGGTAGGAGAAACTTAGTAAAAAGTAACGGTTGATTGTATTATTACGCGAATCAGACACATAGTTTCCACTAACATATCGAGATAAAGTATTTCGATCATTTAATATATCAAATATCTGGGCTTTCAAAGTACCGACTTTCTTTTTCAAGAACAATTTAGTTATTGATGCATTCCATAATAATTCGGTATTTTTGAAATCCTGTTCATAGCCATCATAGTAGGTATATTCTATATTGTTCTGGATAGAAAAATCGAAAGGTAATTTTAGTACTGTCTTGTTTTTGAGGCCATACCTTCCGGTCGTTTTATTCTGCATCTCTGTTAAGTTATTTTTTGTGATACTTTCAGAGATGTTGGCTTCAAGTTCTGTTTCTATTATTTTGTTCTTGAACTTCAATGATACTTGTTCACTCAGTACAATATTGTTAGTTATAGCTTTCTCTCCATTCGTAAATCCAATGTTTCTGTAATAGTTGGCATTTGAATTGGTGCTGATTGTGAATTTCTTATTCCGAAGAGGAGTATTGTACATAAAACCAAGATTCGCTCCCATGTTTCCATCTACATTCCGATATGTATTTATGGTATTTCCCTTATCGTCAATGTTTGTATAATTTACAATATTATTGACTGTAAAATTGAATCCACCCATTATCATCATAAACCGATTGGTCTCATAGTCTGATTTATAATAATAAACACTAAAATTGTTACTGTAACTGGGCTTCAGGTTTGGATTTCCATAATATTTAGTCAATGCATTTACGATTGTAGTATCTGCAGACAACTGGCTGATGGTCGGTTGGGAGGTTGATCCTGAATAATCGAAATCTACATTCGTATTCGAATTGGGCGTATATGTAAAATGAATATTTGGAGAATAATTTACTACTTTCTGCTTTACATTTTCTATAATTGAATCACCTAATGTAATATTGCTTTTTGATGTGGATGGGTCTAGGCTAAATCCGATGGTATAACTATATTTTTCCTTATTTGCCTGAAAATTCAGATTAATGTTCTGTGTGATGTAATCATTAATGGTATTACGTGCATAAGCAGAGTCGATAACAGTAAAATTGCCATCATTATCTTTTTTTCGGGTATCACGTATACGTTTCGAATGGCTGTTGTTGTACGAATACATTAATTGTACAGAATAACCTTTGCCAAGTGGTTCTACGTATGATAAAGAGAAATTGTAATTGTTATTCGTGTTGTCTGTCTTCAACTGTTGATCTATAATCTTATCAGCAGTTCCGTCATTATATTTCGTTTCGGAATAATTAGTCCCTTTTGCATTATCTTTTCTGATTGTGTTTCCTAAAGTTAAACTAACAGTACGTCCTTTACTATTCAATTTTCTTCCTATAGTGATTAGATTATTTAAGTTATACCCATCTCCTTTGTTGAAAGTTGATGAGTATCCCGATGTCGTATCTTTGTTGGCCACATAAGATAAGCTTGATGTTGACATATCACTAATCGTTTTATTGAAGCTGATAAAGCTTCGGGCAAAAATCATCGTCATCGAGTCCGGCTCCCAGCTCAAATTAAGACCTGTGCTGAAGTTTTCCCTACCGGTATTGCTTTGTGATCCTTGTTTAGATAAGCGGTCGCCAGTAGAAAGAAATGTTTGTGTGTTTGTATTTGTTTCGAGATAATTATCGTTTTTATTATACCGTGCATTTGCTCCTATCTTGAATTTCGGTGATGATTGGGTATACATATTACCACCGATACTTTTATTTTTCTCAATACCATTATCTGCCATATACTCTTCATTGGCATTCACATTATTCATGTTCCCGACAATTGAATATTGATTATCGTTACGCATATGGTTTACAAGTACTCTGTTCGAATATTTACTATCACTTCCGTATCCTAGTCTGGCATCACCAAACGTGCTTTGCTTTAGTTCTTCTTTAACAACCAAATTCAGAACCTGTGCGGGGTTCTTATCTTTAAATCCGGTTACTTTTGCCGTCTCTGATTCTTCTTTAAATAATTGTAGTTTTTTTATCATATTGGCAGGCAGATTAGCTAGTGCCATTGCAATATCATTTCCGAAGAATTCTTTTCCATCTACCAATATTTTCTGGACAGGTTTTCCATTGGCAGTGATGTTTCCATTACTATCTATCTCAATTCCCGGAATATTTTTTATTATATCTTGGAGCATATCGCTTTCTTGGCTCGTATATGCTGTAGCGTTATATTCTATCGTATCACCCTTCACTACAATGTCAGGAACCTTTGCCTCCACCACTGCATCATTGAGCATAACAGTGTTCTCGTTCAGGTATATTTTATTTAGTTTAATATTAGGGTCTTTACTGCTTATTTCAATCTTTTCAGTATAGGTCCGATATCCGATAAAACTTATTTCAATCGAATATATGCCAAAAGGCGCTTCTATCTTAAAAAAACCATTCGCATCAGTAGTCGCACCTTTTACAAAAGTGCTGTCGTTTGCCTGTAACAATCGGATTGTAGCATAAGGAATGGCCTCTTTTGTTTCATTGTCATATACAGAAGCATCTACAGACCCTTTCTTTCCTGCCGTGTCCGAAGTCTGAGCTTCGGCAGCAAGGACAGTAAATGTCAGAAAGAATATGAATAGATACTTCATTTTATATCTGTTTATTTTTTATTCCTTAATGTAATCTCTACTATTTCGGGTCTGGCAAAAAAACGAAAAGGTATACTGGTTCCAATGCCGGAAGTTACATAGAGCTTTATGCCATCCTTTTCGAACCAACCATATCTATACTTCGGGTCTGCCGGTAGATAGTTTACACTATTCTCTCCTGGCATAGCTAATGGATATATACCAAAAAAAGTTATTTGTCCGCCATGTGTATGTCCCGATAGCATTAAGTCAATACGGTTAGTCTCTATTTCGTCTATATAAAATGGGTTGTGCGAAAGGAGAATACAAAAATTATCAGGTTTTACGTCCTCAATTGTATTTTCCAGTATCTGCTCATCTCCCCACATATCGCCAACCCCACCTATTTTTATACTGTCATTTCCCTCTTTTACCCAATATGACTTATTATCACAAATATGGAATCCGTAATCGGTGAATTCTTTTTGGAGTTGTGTCGCAAATCCCCAATAATCGTGGTTCCCCAGTACCGAGTAAACACCATACTTTGCTTTTAATTCTTTTATTCCACTCAAAAAAGGTTCTACATATTTTTGTTTGGTATGTATATTGTCACCTCCTAATATGATAAAATCCGGATTACGATCATTGATTCTTTTTACTAATTCTACAACGTCTTGTTTGTCAAAATATTGGTTGCAGTGGATGTCAGATATGAAAATTATCTTTTTTCCAATAAATCCTTCGGGAATCTCATCGCTTTCGAATTCTACTTCGGTCAATTTGATACTTCGTGCTTCCCAATATGCATAAATAATAAAAATACTAATTATCCCAACAAGTATAAATAGGATTTTCACAAAGTTTGCTTTGTGCGGTTTCCCTATTGTCATAATATAATAAATTTTGTGTTCAATATAATTGCGTGCAAAGATACTTACAATCCTATTAATCCAATATTTCTAATTATAGATACAAGATTTTTTAATAATCTGTTCCACTTTCTGTATATATAGAGTATAAAATAGGTAGAATTCGTTAAAGCATTGTCTGTTTTATATCGAAAAAAAGTACTTACTTTGTGTCGCTTAATGTTTTACCTTTTAAGAAAAATATAATAATAAGTCAAGCATATGTCAGAAGATGTTTTTAAGAAAATAGTTTCACACAGTAAAGAGTATGGTTTTGTATTTCCTTCGAGCGAAATTTATGATGGCTTGGGGGCTGTGTATGACTACGGTCAAATGGGTGTTGAGCTAAAAAACAATATTAAAAAATATTGGTGGGATAGTATGGTACTACTTCATGAAAATGTAGTCGGTATCGATTCTGCTATCTTTATGCACCCGACTATCTGGAAGGCTTCAGGGCATGTGGATGCTTTTAACGATCCGTTGATCGATAATAAAGACAGTAAAAAACGCTATAGAGCAGATGTACTGATCGAAGACTATTTAGCAAAGATAGACGATAAGGTAAATAAAGAAGTTGAAAAGGCGGCAAAACGTTTTGGTGAAACTTTTGATGAAGCTATGTTTCGTCAGACTAACCCTCGTGTATTAGAACAGCAAGCTAAACGTGACGAAGTGCATACCCGTTTTGCAAAAGCGTTGAACGATAGTAATCTGGAAGAACTTCGTAATATTATTATCGATTGCGAAATAGCATGTCCAATCAGTGGTACACGTAATTGGACAGAAGTACGCCAGTTTAACCTGATGTTTGCAACCGAGATGGGATCAACATCAGATGGAGCAATGAAAGTTTACCTTCGTCCCGAAACAGCACAAGGTATTTTCGTTAACTTCCTGAATGTACAAAAAACAGGACGTATGAAAATTCCATTCGGTATAGCTCAGATTGGTAAAGCTTTCCGTAACGAAATTGTTGCCCGCCAATTTATATTTCGTATGCGCGAATTCGAACAAATGGAAATGCAATTCTTTGTTCGTCCAGGTGAGGAATTAGACTGGTTTGCCAAATGGAAAGAAACGCGTATGAAATGGCACAAAGCCTTGGGTTATGGTGATAACAAATACCGTTTCCACGATCACGATAAATTAGCTCACTATGCTAATGCGGCAACAGATATAGAATTCGAGATGCCATTCGGATTTAAAGAGGTAGAAGGAATTCACTCTCGTACGGATTTTGACTTGAGTAGTCATGAGAAATTTTCAGGTAAAAAATTACAATATTTCGATCCCGAACTCAATAAATCATATACTCCTTACGTTATTGAAACATCAATAGGGGTAGACCGTATGTTTTTGTCTACTTTGGCTGCATCATATTGCGAAGAACAATTGGAAAATGGTGAAAGCCGTGTTGTATTGAAATTGCCGGCACCATTGGCTCCAATTAAATTGGCTGTATTACCATTGGTGAAAAAAGATGGTTTGCCTGAAAAAGCACGTGAGATAATCGATAATTTGAAATTTGATTTCAAATGTCAATATGATGAAAAGGATAGTATTGGTAAGCGTTATCGTCGTCAGGATGCCATTGGGACACCTTTCTGTGTGACTGTCGATCACCAAACTTTGGAGGATAATACAGTAACAATCCGCTATCGTGATACAATGGAACAAGAACGTGTTGAAATAAGCAAACTTTCTGAAATAATAGCAGATAAAGTAAGTTTGAAAAGTTTATTAAAAACAATAGGATAATTTAGATATGAATAAAAAGCTATATACGCTATTGGCGTTGATATTTAGTTTATGTTTTGCAGTTACATTTAGCGCATGTGGCGATGACGATGATGATGATTCGGCTACTCAAAAATGGAAAACATATAATGAGACTCTGGTCGATAAAGTTCGTCAAAAGTCGAATGAAGTGCTTGAAACAGGTTACGAATATCGCAAGATAGCATCTTATAGTGGTAATGGAAATATATATTGGAAAAGTTCTGATAATATAAAATCCGGAATTGCAACAAAGATAACTCCTGAAGGTACTCCTCAGTTTGCAGATAGTGTTGTGTGCCGATATACAGGATGGTATCTCGATTATGATGGCAATAAAGTTACTTTCGATTCAACTGAAGGCGATTATAACAAACAAGCCGGTGTCGGGTTTAGACTGAGTGGAGTTATTGATGGTTGGGCTACAATGCTTCAATATATGAGAGTTGGTGAAGAGGTAGAGGTTTGTGTACCTTATGCTTTGGGCTATGGTTCTTCCGGATCGGGAACAACTATACCGGCATACACAACCCTGTGGTTTAATATGAAATTATTGAAAATAATTCCGGTAAACCCGGGTGAATTTGATTAAAAAGTATCTAACAATAGATCTTTAATGGCTCTCACAACTTGGTTGCGGGGGCCATTAAATTTATTGACCATAATAGTAAAAGCATATTTCTTATCCCCATCTATATAATATCCAGCGAAGCATTGCACATTCGCTATACTTCCGCTCTTTACATATACCTTTCCCTCCAGTCGTGTCCCTTTTAGTAAATTTCGGACTGTTCCTTCTTTTCCTGCTTTAGCAAATGAGTTAAGGAAAACATCGGCATTCTTACTTTTTGTTTGCATATATACAAGCAAGTCACACATGAAATTGGGACTTACAGCATTTGATGGAGCTAAACCACAACCATCATACATAAAAAGTGCATCTGTATCTAGTCCGTTAGATTTCCATATTTCCTCCGTTTTTTCTATACCTTTATCTAGTGGAGATGTATAAATATCTTTGTTATCTACACGTCCTATAGTTCGTATCAGATGTTCTGCATAATGATTATTACTTCTGACGTTTACATCTCTGATGATATCTTTTATTGGATATGATTGATGTGTATAGAATATTTCCTCTTCTGGTTCTATCTTGTTTCCGGAATACATCTCTTTGAAATAACGATCCATTGTTGTTGAAGTATGGCTAATTGTAAAACCATCTTTTTCTAATCTATCCTTTAGTGTTTCTGCAAGATATAATCCGGGATCACGAATATCCCCTTTGATGCTGAATGCTGTTTTTCCGGCAGGGATGTCACCTGTTAGTATACGGCTATTAGAGAATAGATCATTTAAGATATATCCATTGTCTTTGCCCGTCGTATTGAGTGTCATCGTATTTCTGAAACTGATATCATGCATCTCCGGCTCAGTTTTTATTATTATTGGGCAAGTATCTGTGCGTATCGTATTGAAAAATAATTTGTAGGTATTGTCGAAAATACTGACTCCATATGCTCCTGCTCCGTAATAATTGCCTATATCTTCACGAATCCATCTTTTAGATACACCTTCATATCCCCAATAATTATCTATGACTGTAATATCTATATTGGTGGTGCTATCGAAAGCCATTTTAACTTGTTTAGACCATTCAGCCAGAAAGGCTGTCGGTGTATTATTCAAAAAAGAGGTGCCTAAAGTAGGGTCTCCATATCCATGGATATATAATTGGTGGGGGTTATTCTTATCTTTAGCTAAAGTTGTTTTATATCTATAATTGGCTCCTAATGTTTCAAGGGCAGTAGCTGTAGTTATGATCTTAAGAATAGAAGCCGGTGTATAAGATGTTTTTGAATTGTATTTTGAAATTTCATTTCCGGATAAATCTTTTACACAAAATCCAACAGATGCGTTCTTGAAAGAAGGTTTGTTTAGAAATCTTTCTATCGAACTACTTTTATTTTGGGCTTGAAACAGAGATGTGTTTAAGGAAAATAAAAAAGTAAGGAAAATGATTTTAGATACAGAAAAATACTTCATATTTAATTCTTTTATTGACAACTTACTATTCGAAAAATAGAATATCTTTGTAAAGATATAAATAAAAATAGTATGCTTCTGCGGTTTAAATTATGGGAAATAAATTTGATCAACCTTTTACATTCGACAGAGTAGTCCGGCTTGTTATTAGTGCCATAGCAATTGGTATTAGTCTATATTTACTTTATTTATTAAAAGACATACTTCTTCCATTTTTTATCGCATGGTTGTTTGCATATATGCTCAACCCGATAGTACGTTTTTTTAAACGTAGGTTGAAATTGGCAAATAGTCTGGCTGTTGTTCTCACATTATTCTCTCTGGCCGGGGTGTTAACCTTATTAGGGTTTCTTCTAAAACCTCTTATCGAACAGGAAATCTGGCAGATTAATAGTCTTATCACTAATTACGAATTGACAAGTGTTAGTCAAAACGGTGTTCCTCTAAAGGTGGCAGATATAATTAACCGATATATTGATTTCAAAGAGTTACGAAGTGGCTTGTCTAAAGAAAGCCTGATAGATACAATCCAATATGTGAGTCCCGCTTTAGAACAGTTGTTTACTAATACAATATCATTCCTGTTGGGGTTTGCCGTCATATTTATAACTTTGCTTTATCTTATTTTTATAATGCTCGATTATGATAAGATAAACGAATTGTGGCATTTTCTTATTCCGCCCAAATATAGAGGAATTGTAAACAGGGTCACTGTAGATGTTGAACGTAATATGAATACGTATTTCCGCCATCAGGCACTTATTTGTGTTATCCTTTCAGCTTTTTATGCTACAGGCTTTCAGATTATCGGATTACCAATGGCTATTGTTTTCGGTATTTTTGTCGGACTTGTGCATATGATTCCTTATTTGCAGGTTGTTACTTTTCCGCCTGCTGTATTGCTTTGTTGGTTGCGTGCTTCTCAGACTGGTGATAGTTTTTGGGGTATGATCGGATTTACTATTCTTGTGTATGTTGTGGTTCAATGTGTTCTCGATTTATTTCTAGTTCCCCGTATCATGGGAAAAGCAATGGGACTGAATCCGGCTATAATATTACTTTCATTATCCATTTGGGGATTCTTTTTTGGAGTAGTAGGTATGATTATCGCAATCCCTCTAACAACGCTATTATTATCCTATTATAGAGAATTTATAACTGCTTCTGAGAAAATTCAAATGGAGGCAGAACGAAAAAATGTAGCTTCTAAAGACGATTTTGATTAGGCATTTTTTGTACCTTTATACCCTTTAACAGAAAATAATAGAAAAATATAACAATGGAACTAACTGCAAAATTGATTCAAGTGTTGCCTCTGCAAACAGGAATGGGGAAAAATGGAGAATGGAAAAAAAGAAATATTGTTCTTGAAACAGATGGAATGTATCCTAAAAAAGTTTGTGTTTCTATATGGGGCGACAAAGTAAATGAATCGATATTGGTAGAAGGTACTATATTGAATGTATCTTTCGATATTGAAAGCCGTGAATATAATGGTAATTGGTATACAGATGTGCGTGCATGGAAAGTAGAACCGGCAGGCATGGGAGCTCCTGAAGCTGCCCAAGGTCAGGCAAATTATGCCAATCAATCTGTACCGTCTGCACCTCCTGCTGATTTCAGTAGTGATAGTGGAGACGATTTACCTTTCTAAAAAATAAAGGAATAAAGGTCTAAAGATTTGTTACTCAAAAAATAAGTTTTATCTTTGTGCCTCGATTAATATTTTAAATAAAAAGAACTATGTATTTAGATTCAGCTAAAAAGCAAGAAATCTTCGCAAAGTACGGAAAGTCTAACACTGATACTGGCTCACCTGAGGCTCAGATAGCATTGTTTTCATACCGTATTTCGCATTTAACTGAACACTTGAAGTTAAATAAGAAAGATTATAACACAGAAAGATCTTTGAGACGCCTAGTAGGTCGTCGTCGCCGTTTACTTGATTATCTAATAGCAAATGATATCGAAAGATACCGTGCTATAATCAAAGAATTGGGTATCAGAAAGTAATTTTCTGTATGAGAAAAAATTTGGAGAGGTTGTTTCGTTCGAGACAACCTCTTCTATTTTTAATTATATCTTTGTATTATATTGTATAATAATATGGATAAACTGACAATTATAAAAGTAGGAGGAAAAATAGTTGAAGAGGCTGAATCTTTAAACTGTTTATTGAGAGATTTTTCTGCTATTGAGGGATATAAGCTGCTAGTGCATGGTGGTGGACGTTCTGCAACAAAGTTAGCCGAACGGTTGGGGGTTGAAAGCCAAATGGTAAATGGACGTCGCATAACTGACGAAGAAACATTGAAAATAGTAACTATGGTTTACGGAGGGCTTGTGAATAAGAATATTGTAGCCGGCCTTCAAGCTATCGGTGTCAATGCATTAGGTCTTACAGGTGCCGATATGAATATTATGAGGTCAGAGAAACGTCCCGTAAAAGAAGTTGATTATGGCTTTGTTGGCGATGTAAAGGAAGTTGATGCCGAATTATTAGCCTCTCTTATTAGTCGAAATATTGTTCCAGTCTTGGCTCCTCTTACCCATGATGGAAATGGGCATCTATTGAATACAAATGCAGATACAATAGCTGGAGAAGCAGCTAAGGCGTTGGCTAAATTCTATAATGTAAGTCTTATCTATTGTTTCGAAAAGAAAGGTGTTCTGATGGATGAAAATGATGACGATAGTGTGATTTCCAATCTTGATGAAAATAACTTTAAGCTGTTGGTCGAAACAGGTGTGATACAAGGAGGAATGATCCCTAAGTTAGAGAATGCTTTTGCTTCTATCCGATCTGGAGTAAAGGAAGTAATTATTACCAATGCTTCTGAGATTGGGCAGGCAAATGGTACTCGTATTCGCTAAAGAAACTCAGTAAGGGGGGGACGAAAAACATTACAGGTATTGGGAAAGCTGTATTATCGAAAGTAGTTTTACTGTCTTACCTTCCATTTTAATTAAGCCCTCTTTTTCCATCTTTGCTATCTCATTGGCTAACGCAGGTCGTGTAACGCTAATATATTCAGCTAATTGAGTTTGGTTGTGTTCTAAAAGAGATGTATTGTCAGTCTGCTTGTGTTTAAATAAATAGAATACAAAACGGCTGCGGATTCCTTTGTACGACAATATTTTGAGTCGGGAAACAGTACAGGCTGTGCAGTTGCCTGTTACTTTTAGGAAATTTTTGAGGAGATCCGGAGCAGAACTGATCAAAGCAAATACAGACTCTTTCGTAGCTTTCAATAATACACTGTTTTCGACCGCAGTAAATGTTGCCGGATAAATATTATTATCATTAAATAAATGAGGAGTTGCAAAAGCTCTGGGTGCAATAATATTCTCTACTTTCACATTATTGCCTGTCACATCAATGATATTTACTTCTAATTTGCCTTCCAATAAAATAAGTAAGTGTGCACATAAAGTTCCTTGCTTAATTACTATTTCTCCTTTATTGATTGAATAAACAGCATAATCAAGCTTATCTAATAATTTATTCTTTAAGTCATCAGATAGCCCTTTAAACAAAGGTATTTTATGAATAAGATTAATTTGTTGATCTGAAAGTTCTAGTTGCTCTATCATTGTGTACTTTACTTAAAGTGCACTAAAGATATAGTATCTATTTCTCAAAAAAAAATCTTAGTTCGAATAAGTATGGATACTATTCTGTGCAGCTGGTAAATAATTGACCCCTATCCATGTGATCATCAGCAATATAAATGATACAGGCAATACCCATACCGTAAACTTAGAAAATTTATTTTGTAAACGCATATGTATATAGATCAAGTATGAAGCGCTTGTCACAAATGCCCATGTTTCTTTTGGATCCCATGACCAATAGTGTCCCCATGCTTCTTTGGCCCACACAGCTCCCATAAGTAATCCCAGTATTAAAAAGCCGAATCCAACATATACAATATTATCCATAAATTGGAAGAGGTTATCGTCTGCAATATTCTTTTTCATTCTCCATAGTTGGATACATGCGGCAATCGTGGCTGCCCCTAGCATGGAATATGATAAAATGTAAACAGTGACGTGAGGTACAAACCAGTAGCTTTGAAGGGCAGGCATCAAGTTGGTAGAGTGTATTTCCGGTTTGAATATATTAATACACACAAATACACATGCCACAACAGCACTAAAAGATAATAGCCACTGATAGCGCCAATGCCTGAAAGTAATATAACCAATCAACGCAAGGAAAAATGAATACCAAAGCCGTGTTTCTCCAATAGTTCTGAGTGGCGGGCGAGCCTGACCAATCCATAAGCCAATAATAAATGATGCAAAAATGACAATGCCAATTACCATCAATATTTCAGACAATAACTTTGTTTTGCTCTTATATATCAAAACTGCTGCTGCCAGCCAACATAGAATAGCCGGAATAGCAAAATATAGAAATTCATCCCAAGTCATAATATTATTATTCTCTTATTTTTTCTTATTACCTTTCCATAACATACATATCGATCCTAATGCTAACATGATAATACCAATGTAAGCCGGATATATCCATGGGTCATATACTAACTCCATACTGCTATAAGTAGACATCTTCCGAGCCATATTATCATATCCGTACTGATATATCATCCAGCTACCGACTTTCAAAGGCTTATTAACTTCTAACTCTACGTTATGATATTCACCGCCGTCGTCTGTAAATACATCAATATATGAGACAAAACGTTTTGGTTCGGGTTCAGTCATTGCAACACAGTAAGTCGAGTCCAGCCCTAAGGTCATATAGAGTTGAGCCACATTGCCACCACACACCCATCCTTCTTTTTGTACGCCGGTTGTTTTATTTGTGACTTCTACACGTGCTGCTGGCGATGCTCCCGGCATATGTACTTCTTGATATGTGCTGTCGCTATTGCGTATGGCTTCATGTATATATTCTTTGAGTGATATGTCCCATCCGGCAATGTGCCCATTGGGCCGTTTCTCATCAATATTAAAATATTCAGCTTTTTCAATTGGTTGAACATCTCCACTTTTTCGATCGATAACGACCAGTTTCGGAGCATATTCTTCCATATAAAAATCGTTGAGTTGAATTGCTATCGGTAATTCGATTATATCTTTATTGTCGCTGTATACACGCCATTCAACCTCTCCTTCCTGTACATGCATTACAAATCGTTTCATGTCGGCGGCACCTAGTCCCGAAGCAAATAGGAGTATCCATAATCCTATATGGTTAAAGTAAAAAGCATAATCCTGTAAGCGGAATGCGATGAGGCGACGGACTATTAATGCACCTAAAGAAAGTAACGTAATAAAGTAGATTAGGACAAATGGCCAGAATGAAGTTATCTGCCTAAGTCCCAGATTCGAGAAGAAACTATGGTCGTGATGATCTAACCGGACTACCTGAGGTATCAATCCCATCGCAATACCCATAATCAGGAGTGCAGCTATAAGGGTTACGGATAATGGAATCCCTGATAACCATTGGTAAAATGGGCTTTTCCTCTTCAAAGAAAAGAGGATCAGGAATATTATTATAGCACCACCAATAATCAGATTTGCAGGAGAAGCCAATAAGTAAAAATCAAACGGGCCAACTATTACCTGCAATATCCATCCTATTATAATAACTCCGACAACAAATGCAATACTTTCACTATACTGCCATGGAAATTGCCATATTTTTCTTTTCTCACTATCCATATTATTCACAAAAAAATAAGAAAGTGCAGGTTTAACCGAAATACAACCTTGCACTTTCTAATCATATATAACTTACTATTTTTATATATTAGCCGTTAATTTACCTTCTTTCTTAGCTTTTTCTATCCACTTAGGTAAGGTTGTTTTTTTCCAGTTGTCTTTTTTCTCTTTCAGATTCTTCATATCCAAACCAATATATGCCTGAGCTTTTTCTTTTGTCGATAGATCCGGCATTGCTACATCTGTAATACCATGTTTGAAAAGAACCTTTTGTACCTCCAACTGTGCTTGCATAGTTCTGTCTAGACTATGGGATAATATGCGTTGTGTTTCAACAGGTGCATGGAACGAAGCACCGTGTGATGCTACTGCAAAATCCCAACGCCATTGTGCTTGGCGGATCAATTGTAGTGTACGTTTCATTTCGTCCTCTGTAGCTCCATTGTCCCAGGCTGTTTTAGCCATGATGTGAGTTTTAGACAATTCTTGTTCTATTCTGTCTCTTATTTCAAGAGCTTTGTCCTGATATTGATATACATAGTTGCGAAGTTTATCTTCAGAATCGTGGTGACAAGTTTGGCAAGTACCTGCTATATTCTTAAGCGGACTCATGATTTGGTGATTTGAATATTTAATTCCACCCTCGGCCATATAAGGCATATGACAGTCTGCACATGATAGTCCACGCTGAGCATGAGGTCCCATCAGGAATAATTCATAGTCTGGATGTTGTGCCTTTAAGATTGGAGCACGGCTCAGTTTGTGAGTATAATCAGTGAATTGTATACTATCATAAAATGCTTCCATGTTTTCGACGGTGAATCCTTTATCCCACGGTAGTGTCAAATATTTACCATCACCTTGAAATGAATATTCCACGTGGCATTGTGCACATACTAACGAGCGCATTTCTTGAGGCGTTGCTTGGGTTATATCTTTTCCCTGACGTTCAAAAGCCTCAATCAGTCCTGGGCGGGTAATTGTCAGATTCATTGTTTTTGGGTCATGGCAGTCTGCACATCCAATTGGATTTACAACCTCACCACCCCATTGACTCCATTTTGCTTTATAAAACTCAGCAATACCAACTTCGTGCATCATACGTGGTACATCCGGACTCTTACATGTCCAACATGTTCCAGGTTGCATATCTCCCTCTCCATTTTCAGGTGTTCCGGTTCTCAATGTTCCTGTCACATCTTCAATGGCATGCATATGACCGCGTGGAGCCGAATAGTCCATCGAAAAAGCATATCCTGCCCACAAAACAACCATTTCCGGGCGATGTTCCAATACATCATCAGGTGCATTACCTAGATGTTTGCTGCGGAAATCCATCTCCTGAGTCTTTTTCCAAGTGTTATATTCACGAGGATAATTTTCGCCCCATTCTTCATTGTGAGGATTTATACCTGTTATTTCTACCTTTTTATTATTATATAAAGTAGCGATCTCAGCACGACGTTCAGTTACTGATGCGGCCAATAGTCCCAACAGGAAAACACCGACCATAGTTAAGGCAAAAATACCCCATCCTATTATTGGTTTTCGTTTTATTGCTTCTGCTAATCTCTTCAACATAAGTCCGTATTTTAATATTATTTTTTCATTTTATTTTTTAACCAATCCGGTACAGGTGATTTAGGTAATGGAACAATCGCATTTGGCGATGCTGATAGATTACTAACCTTACTGTGGGGAACTTGTGTGTGGCAATCCCAACATGCTTTACCTTTTCCTTCTTTCACCTCACAATAGCTTATCATACCGGTATTAACAAATTCTGTATTTAGTTGTGTGTGACAACGTATACAATTATTCATTATTACTTCATAACTCTCCTCTCTTGGGCGAATAACCTGTGGTTCTGCTTTCATCGTAAAAACAGCAGCGTGGTATAGACCGTCTTTTGCTTTGAATGCATACTTACTTACCACATTGTCGTGTGGCACATGGCAGTCATTACATGTAGCCCATTGTGCATGTGAACTATGATTCCATGTTTGATAATATGGAGTCATTATATGACAATTGATACAAGCTGCTGGATCATCAGACAGATACGAGTACGCCCGTGACATATACATAGTGTATCCTCCAAGTCCAACAATAACTCCCCCCAGTATAAACAAGGGAAGAATAAATTGATTGGGTATATAGCTTAGAAGTTTTTTCATTGATCGGTATTTCGTATTTGTGGTTAAAATGCTAATTGCAGTTGAGCGTAGACAGTATTAGAGTCTTCATTTCCCCATTTCTGACAATAGTCGGAATAAGTATAGTTGATCTGTACGCGACACTGAGGGTAAAAATAGTAATTTAATCCAATTGTGTAATCAATTACCTCACTATTAACACTTTTATCTTTGTTGTAATAATCTACTTTTACTAGAGTATTTAATTTTTTAGGGACTAAATAATACAACCCCATTCCATATATACCTTCTTTGTCTATCCCTCCATCATTACCATGTATCCATTCTGCACGCGCCATAAATCTGTCTGATTTATAGTCTGTACTCAAATACCATCTGTTGCGTACATGGTCAGATATATCGGTTTCTCCATTTTTTAGATAAGTTGCTTGTCCGAAATAGGCACCACCGCCAAGTCTAAATCCTTGTACGGGTTGCAACAATAACATTCCGGCAAAATCTTTACCATTATTTGTTTCACTTGTACCAACTCCTGTTCCTTGAAATACGCCCATCGAGTATTGTAACAAGTTATGATTAGCTGTAGGGATTAATTCTCCTGACAACATGAAACCCGCATCACGTCCAAAGTTATTTTTACCATTTTGTTTTTTTAGCACATCGTCTTCACCGGCATATCCCACTAAATTGGATACAGTCCGAGAGTAAGATGCTGTTTCTAATGTAGCTGGTACATATTGACTTTCTAAAGTAAAAGGACTTTTAAATTGACCCACTTTAAGATTAAATCCTTTAGAAATAGTCATTTCACCCCAAAATTCCTGTACTGATGGATTCACAAATTCTATTAAGAAGCCATAACGGAACATGTCATTAAGTTTACCATTCAAAGAAAGGAAGAGGTTTTTAGCCTTAAAATCATTATGGATATTATCTACATCAGAATATCTGTACATCAACTGTCCATTACCTCCCAATTGGATGTATGGAGAATTAAATAGATTTCTTACTTTTTCAGTATTGTTGGAAAGTGTATTGCCTGTGTTTACTGATGGTTTGTTCTTTAGTTGGTTAGCTTCTGTTTCTGTAAGCACATTTTTCTCTACTAGCTTATCTAGTAGTTCATCCGAAGTTTGGGAATATGTCTTGCAAATGCTAAAACACATTATAAGAAGTAATATATATTTCTTCATAACACAAAATGCATTAGATTTCATGTTACAAAGTTTATCATTTATTCACAGAAATTATGTAATAATTATTACACCCTCGCTATTTTAAGCTTTTGTATAACGGAAGATTGTAATATAAAAAAATAACTGATGAAAATTCCATCAGTTATTCTTATCCTATAAATAATCTATTTCGATTATCAATTATTTAGTAATAATTTTTTGAAGTCTGTAAACTCCTTACTCATTCCGATGCTTTGCTTTTCACCTTTCATAAAAGCTTGTAATTTTTCGGGAATAATGATTGACTGTCCTATTATGGCTTCTACCGTTTCTAAGAACTTTGCAGGATGTGCTGTTTCTAAAAATACACCAATTTCCTCTTTTTCTAATTTATCTTTTAGAGCCTGATAACCACACGCCCCGTGAGGGTCAAGTAGATAACCTGTCTTTTTGAAGGTGTCCTTTACTGTATTTCGTATTTGTTCGTCAGAATAGCTCACCCCACTAATTTCAGCTTTAATGGCATCATGGGAACAGTTGTACAAATCTAATACACGTGCAAAGTTGCTTGGGTCACCTACATCCATTGCATTGGCAATAGTCTGAACAGAAGGACGTGGAGTATATACGCCTGTCTGTAGATATTGGAGGAATATATCGTTCTTATTATTGGCTGCAATGAAGCGTTTGATTGGTAAACCCATTCGTTTGGCAATTAGTCCTGCCGTAATATTACCAAAGTTTCCGCTAGGAACACAGAAAACAATGTCTTTGTTTTTCCCTTGTTTCACTAATTGTGCATAAGCATTGAAATAGTAAAAAGATTGTGGAAGAAAACGTGCCACATTGATCGAATTGGCAGATGTCAGATTCAGCTTTTTATTCAACTCATCGTCCAGAAATGCTGTTTTGACTAATGCCTGGCAATCGTCGAATGTTCCATCTACTTCTATTGCAGTAATATTCTGTCCCAGTGTAGTGAACTGACATTCTTGTATTGGACTAACTTTTCCTTTTGGGTATAGTACATATACATGAATCCCTTCTACTCCTAGAAAGCCGTTTGCAACAGCACTGCCAGTATCGCCCGATGTTGCCACTAATACCTTTACATCTTTTTGCCCTTGTTTTTGGATAAAGTAGGCTAACAGACGTGCCATGAATCGTCCCCCAACATCTTTAAATGCAAGTGTAGGGCCATGATAGAGCTCAAGGCTGTATATATTACCGTCAACATGTATTAATGGAGTGTCGAAATTTAAAGTTTCATATACTATTTTCTTTAAAGTATCAGCTTCTATATCTTCTCCAAAGAATGCTTCGGCAACAGTGTATGCTATTTCTTGGAAGCTTAACTCTGCAATCTTGTCAAAAAAAGATTGTGGTAGAGTTTTAATCGTTTCGGGCATAAATAGCCCTTTGTCAGGAGCTAATCCTTTCACAACAGCTTCTTGTAGAGAAACTTCTGGTGTTTGTTTATTTGTACTGTAATATTTCATTTTATTAAAGCGGAATTATCTGTTTAGATTAGCAAAGTTGGCACTATTCTAGGTTCGAAAATTTTGATTTGTTTTTACGATATGTGCAAATATAGCTTATTCAAGTAGAATAACCAATCATATTTATTCTATTTTCTATAACTATTTGTTCATATTTTGTCGTATTTTGTGACTCAATTAATAGTTGGTTTTTTCGACGGTCAGTTATATATTTTCTAATATAGCCTGATGGAAGAATGGAATAAAAAATATGTAATATATGAAAGTAGTTTTAACTTTTCTTTTTTTTGTTTTTATAAATGTAGGTTTAATTCAGGGACAAGCTATCGAACAAATTTATTTGAATCAGGACTATACAAAACAAGAGAAGATTAAAGATTTCGAATACATTGATGCTCAAATGGATTTGTCTGATATTGATAAAATTGCAGACTATCAACTACAAATTGATAAATCTGGGAAAGATAATTTGGGTTCTGTCTTTGGTAAGCTATGGAAAGAAGCTTCTAAATTAGGAGCAAATGCATACGCATTAAATACTATCTCTTTTCAGAATGGTCAATATCAAGTGCTGCTCAGCCTGTATTATTTGAATGAAGAGCAGATGCAGGAGAATTTCTCTTATTACGATCAGAATATTGTTGTTGTTTTTGGAGATTTGAATACTACAAACGAAGAGAAGTTTAAGTCGTGTAAAGTAAATGGTCAGAAAGTAGAGATTGCCCCTTATACTTATTCTCTATTTAAAAATGAGATCGGCTCCAAAATAAAAATTAGTGTGGGTGGACTTTTAGGTTCATCCGTATCCATTAAAGGAGCAGATTCAAAACTTGGAAGTTGCTATTCTCTTGGAGGATTATCTCTTATGCCCTCCGGAGGAGCTGTTGTCGGTAGTGGGGGTAGTGGTATGGGAGTTGGTATTAATATATCAACAGGCAATATTTATCCGATGGATTTAAACTTCGGTTTATTTGTTATGACAATTTTGGATTCAACAAATAATGTGATAGAAGAGTAATATTATCTCTTCTATCATTTACTCATACTCCGCGACTTATCTCCCAAATATCCGCCATGATGACGTTTGGCATATTCTGCCGGAGTAAAGTTTATCTTTTTCATTGTTCCCACAACCAGTATATCACCTATTACAGTCATTATAGTTGTTGATGTTGTTGGGGTAAGGCCTAATGCACATACTTCTTTGGGCTTTCCTGTAAGGAGGCATACATTTGCCTGTTGGGCAAGAAGGCTATCAGGATCGCTGGTGATAACAATAAATTTTATTGTAGGAATCAGATTGCGTGCCAGTCCGATCAACTCAACAATTTCCCTTGTTTTACCTGAATTGGAAATAGCTAATACGATATCGTTCTCTTGTAATATTCCCAAGTCGCCGTGTTGAGCTTCGCTCGGATGTAAAAATACAGCAGGGGTTCCGGTCGAACTAAATGTAGTTGCTATATTTTGGGCTATTTGTCCGGCTTTTCCCATTCCGCTGGTCACAAGCTTTCCCTTCTTCTTGTTCACCTGTTCTACAATCAAATCTATAGCTTGCGAATAAGCATCGGAGACAGGTATGTTTTGTATCGCCGATGCTTCATGTGCAAGTATAGAGCGTATTTCGTCTATATTCATTTTGTCTATTTCGAGTTGTGAAATATCAATTTGTTTTATACTTGTATTGTACTTTTGCTAGGTCTTCGTTAGCTTTTTCGATTTTACCTTTTAGTGTTTCTTTGTAGCTAACTAGCTTTTGGTAAATATCTTGGTCTCCAGTTGCTATCATTTGCAATGCTAAAATAGCGGCATTCAGTGATGCGTTTATACCAACTGTTGCTACAGGTATTCCCGGAGGCATCTGCACAATAGCTAAAAGGGCATCCATGCCGTCTAGTGATGCATCGATAGGTACACCAATTACAGGAATAGAAGTCATAGAAGAAATAACTCCCGGTAGGTGTGCTGCCATACCTGCTGCTGCTATGATTACTTTAATACCCCTGTCTTTTGCATTTTTTGTAAACTCTTCGACTCTTTCTGGTGTCCGATGTGCTGATAGTGCATTCATTTCGAACGGAATTTCCATTTCGTCAAAAAACTTAGCTGCTTTTTCCATTACAGGTAGGTCCGAGGTACTCCCCATAATGATGCTAACAATTGGTTTCATATTTTATTTTCCAATAAGTTTTTTATAATCATCTGCCGAAAGGAGTGATTCTACCTCTTCAGCATTAGTTAGTTCTATTTTTATGATCCAGCCTTTTCCATACGGATCTTCATTTACAAGTTCCGGCTTATCTTCAAGCTCTGCATTAACCTCCAATACGGTTCCTGCTGCCGGCATAAATAAATCGGAAACTGTTTTTACTGCTTCTATACTTCCGAAGACTGCTTCTTTGTCAAAAGTTTCACCTTCTGATGTTACATCGACATATACAATCTCGCCTAACTCGTTCTGAGCATAAGCCGTGATACCGATAAAAGCAGTATTGCCTTCAACTCTGATCCATTCATGATCTTTAGAGTACTTCAAATTTTCAGGAAAGTTCATATTTTTTTATTTAAAGGTTAAAATTTCATCAAGAATAAGAAGTAAAGATATGTAAAATTAGCTCCTATCCATACACATAGGTATGAAATAACGACACCGATTATAAATCCTGCATAAACTTGGGCTGGTGTATGTCGTTTTAAAAGCAATCGGGATACTCCTAAACTGCCAGCTAATATAAATAAAATGATAAATAATCCATATGGATTTATCCCTTTTACATTGTAACAGACTGATAAAATGGAACCAATCAAGCCTCCTATACCCATCATGTGAGTACTGATTTTCCAATATAAATTAATTATTGCACCTATAATGAGGAGGATCAGAGGCGCCGCTAATACAGCCAAGAACCAAATGAATAACCCGGCTTTATAAAAATAGAAAAACAATAGTCCATAAGAAATTAGAGCAATCAGGAACGGAAACAGGCGTTCACTTCTATCTGTAAGTTCTAAATCTTTGATCATCCCTATTTTGTATAGAAAGAAAATACCGGAGGCTGGGATGCAGCACGATAATAGAAATATTGGAGCTAGAAAATGAATAAACTGTCCGGCAAAAATGAATCTGAAATCTGTATAGATAAATAGGAGGCAGATCCCATATACAGCCATTAACAATGGATGCAAAACTGTCGAAACTATTCGAGGTAGCAAAGGCTCCTTTGGTTGAGGAGGTTTTGGCGCTATCATCTGGTTTACATCTATCTGAGGACAGTCGGAGTTGTTATTTATCATATTTCTTTTCTTAATCGGGCAATAGGGATATTAAGCTGTTCTCTGTATTTGGCTACAGTCCGTCGAGCGATAATATAACCCTTCTCTTTCAGTATTTCTGATAATTTATCGTCAGTCACGGGTTTCTTTTTATCTTCATTTTCGATACACTCTTTCAATATTGCTTTTACTTCTCGTGATGATATTTCTTCCCCCGTGTCAGTTTGCATGGATTCTGAGAAGAAATATTTGAGAGGATAAATTCCAAAGTTAGTTTGGACATATTTACTATTACTTACACGTGATATTGTAGATATATCATATCCGGTTCGTTCAGCAACGTCTTTTAATATCATTGGTCTGAGTTGAGCTTCGTCACCAGTTAGGAAAAAATCATATTGCAAATCGATAATTGCCTGCATCGTTGTTTGTAATGTTTCTTGCCTTTGTTTAACAGCATCTATAAACCAACGCGCAGAGTCTAGTTTTTGTTTAACAAAGATAGCTGCATTTTTAGTATCACTACTCATGCTATCTTTATTCTCTGTATACCCTTTTAGTAAATTTGAGTATTCTCTGCTGACTTTCAAGTCCGGGATGTTACGGTTATTGAGACTTAAAAATAATTCTCCATTGTATGCTTCAACTATAAAGTCCGGAATGATGGTACTCATTGTTGTCGCTAAAGAATCACCCCAGGTGTTACCCGGTTTCGGGTTGAGGGTTGTAATCTCTTGTATTACTTCTTTGAGGGTCGGCTCATCTATCGCTAATTGTTTCATTATTTTATCATAGTGCCTTTTCGAAAATTCTTCGAAAAAGTTACTGATAATATCAATCGCAATATTGACAATAGCAGAGTTTCCTCTTCGCTTTAGTTGGAGTAGTAAACATTCTTGTAAACTTCTAGCTCCGATTCCGGCAGGCTCGAACCCTTGTATAATATTCAGGATTTCCTCAAGTCGGTTTGTCGAAACATCTATGTTTTGTTGAAATATTAAATCATCAGATATAGCAGATAAAGATCTGTCGAGATAGCCATTTTCATCAAAATTTCCAATAATATACTCGGCTGCTTTCTGATCAGCATCACTTAGTTCGCATTCCCCAAGTTGTTCCAGAAGGTATTCATGTAGAGAAGATCCCACCGAAAATGGTATTTCCTCTCTATTTGTTGCTTGTTTATTGTTGTTAAGAAGTTGGTAGTCAGGGATTTCTTCATCATTCATATAATCCCCTAAGGTTATATCTTCTTGTGATATATTGGTGTCATCCTCATCCTGACTAGTCGAATCAAAGTCCAGATCATCACTACTCTCTTTTCCTTCTTCGAGAGCAGGGTTATCTTCTAATTCCTGTTTGATACGTTCCTCTAACTCAATAGCCGGCAACTCAGTCAGTTTTATGACCTGCATTTGCAAAGGAGATAGTTTTTGCTGTTGCTTAAGCTGTAGCTGTTGTTTAAGAGCCATACGTTTTATTTCTTATCTATACAAAGATAATAAGAAACTGTATTGATGAAAAAAAAGCTGGGAAAATGTGTTTCTTTTTTCTATTTGTAAAAGAAATTGAGATATAGAAAACTAGATTTTATCTTCTAAATAATCTTTTATAATCTCCCATTCTTTGAGCTTTTGGCTAAAACTCATTCGTGCATTTGCCGGACTAGGAGATGGTAGAATGGAGAAAGAAATATTGGATTCAGTAATGCTTACATATTTCTTATAAAATTGTGCTGCTTTTTTACTTGTGAAGAATAAGTGTTTTATTTGTGGGTATTCTGCAAAGAAGCTTTCGAAATCGTTAGGCTGCTCATTGATTATATTACTGTCCAGACTTCCAGTTCCTTCGCAGGAAGATAAGACATCCCACAGAGCAATCCCTTTTCCTTGTAATAAAGCCACTCGCTCCTGATATTCAGAAGTAAGTGGCTTATTATATAGTGTAAATATGATTTTCCAGAATTGATTACTCTTGTGTCCGTAATATTCTTGTCTTCGGAGCGATTCTTCACTAGGCATCGTACCCAGAAGAAGTATTCGTGAATTTTGGTCTACAATAGGGGCAAAAGCTATTTTGCGCATGGGGCTAGGTGATGTTAACGAACTCCATGCATCATTTTTATAAGTTTTCGAGACAGGAAGAACAGTACTATTGAAGCTGCTCCAGCCATGAAAACAAATAACATGAAGAAATCATAAAGAGTTGAAATCTTATAGCCTACAAAACTCTTTGGATTTTCTATCTGCTGTTTTTCCAGATTGTTTTGAACCTCAGCTTTTATATTTATATCTTTTATTTTAGAAAAAGAGACTTTCTCGAATGGAACAACTACTTTCCCGCCTTTCTCAGAGGCGAATTCTGCAAAATTTTCAGGGAGTAATTGTATTTGATTTGTAGTTTCGGCCGATTGAACAGTCGCTACTTCGATTAATGGTTGAGGATAATAGCTGCTTAGGTCGCCTGCAAATTTATTTGCTGTGGCAATTCCCAAATACCAAACTCCCATAAGTAAGGATGCAAATTTGACAGGAGAGAGTTTGTTAACCATCGATAATCCGATCGGAGATAAACATAATTCTCCGAATGTATGGATTGTATATAAACTGATTAGCCACATCATGCTAACCTTTACACCAGGAGCTAATCCTTTTACTCCAAATGCAATAACAAGGTAACCTATTGCTAATAGAAATAGTCCAATAGATTGTTTGTAAGGAGAAGCTGGTTCTTTACCTCTTTTTCCTAGTGCACCCCATATCGCGACAAAGATTGGTGCAAAGATAATAATAGCAACAGCATTAATAGACTGGAAAGCAGATGTCGGGATTGTTACTCCTAATACATTACGGTCTATTTGTTCTTCTGCAAAATAGGTAAGGGATGCTCCTGCCTGTTCAAATGCTGACCAAAAAAAGATAACAAAAAACGCAATAATGTATATAACCCAAATACGGCTTCTTTCTATTTTAGTCAGACTAGGGTCTGAAATAACATAACCTGGTGCTGCGATTGCTAACGAGAATATGAGAGATCCGAAAAAATCGAAATTAAGAGTATAAAAGAATGTGCAAAATAATCCAATCCATACAACAGACCATATAATTATATTTCTGATTGCAGTTTTAGATTTGAGTTCATTTGCCTCCTCAGTTACGATCTTCTTAGCTGTTTCTCTTTTGCTATTTGGTTCCACACCAATCGGGTCGCCCGACGGTGTGCGTAGATATTTATCTTTATTTAACGTAAATATTGTGACGCTGAGTAACATCCCAATACATGCAGTCAAAAATCCCCATTTGAAATCTCCAGGATGACCTGTGTCTCCTAAAAATCCACAAATCCAAGGTGCGATGAATGCACCTAGATTTACACCCATATAGAAGATTGTGAATGCAGAGTCTGTGCGTCTATCTCCAGGTTCATATAATTGTCCAACCATTGTGGAAATATTGGGTTTAAAGAAACCATTACCTAAGATTAGGAATCCAAGTCCAGCAAACATTAATATAGATGCAAGGCTTACTTCTTCGAAAAACCATCCTGAAAGAAACATGAAGAATTGCCCCAATGCCATTATCAAAGCACCTATGATAATAGATCGCCTATTTCCCCAATATCTGTCGGCAATGTATCCTCCGATAAGTGGTGTCAAGTATACCAATCCTGTATAACTACCATATATGCTGGCTCCATAAGCTTTATCGAAGAGCAGTGCTTTTGTCATGAACAAGACAAATAATGCTCTCATTCCATAGTAGCTGAAACGTTCCCACATTTCTGTGGCAAAGAGAAGATATAATCCTGCTGGATGTCCTTTTGGGGTGTTGGGGGTTGACATATTTATTTTACCTCTTGCATTAGTTTACGAATAATTGGAGTCAAAACAAGCATTAATATTCCGACTATTACAGCTCCTATTGCCAGTTGTTGGTAGCCGTTGCAGTATGATTGGAGTTGTTCCAAGTTGGATGATCCCTCCGAAGCTGTTACCACATTAGCACCCAATACACCTGCAAAATATTGTCCATAAGCACTACCTAAGAACCAAAGCCCCATCATCATCCCTCCTAATCGTTTAGGTGACAAGCTTGTGATCATCGATAAACCGATTGGGGAAATGCATAATTCAGACATTGTCATTACAAAGTAACCTCCGGTAAATACATTTAATGAGGTTTTTCCACTAGCATCTGCATAGTATATGGTTGTATATAATACTATATAAGATAGAGCTAATAATAAGAATCCAAGCCCAAACTTAACAACAGTGTTTGGTTCTTTCTTACGTCTGTTCAACCACAGCCAGAATAGACCTAACAAAGGACTGAAGACAATAACAAAAAATGCATTTGCACTATTGTTTACCATATTCGGGTCTACATGGAAGAATAGAAGATTGTCATGCAGATTATTTAATGCAAATACAGCTAAAGAACCTCCTGCTTGCTCAAATAATGCAAAAAAGATGATTGAAAATATAATGAAAATAAGAGCTGCAATTAGTTTTTTTCTGCTAGCCTTGTCTTTCTCTTCAAATAGTTTTATAAAGAAATATAATAATGCAGCAGGACCAATTATATACATAAAATAGTCTGTATATTGTGTGTTCTGAATCATTATATATATAACAGGCAACGTTATGAAAGCAACAAGATATACACCGATCTCTTTTGTGCGACGCTTACTAGGTAATAGATCCTTTAATGGAGAGTTACCGATTGGTCCTAAATATTTTTTTGTGAATGTGAAAATTAATAATCCTATTAACATAACAATCGCTGCTGCCAAGAATGCGAGCGACCAAGAGTGCCCTTTACCTAACCAAACGCAAATGATTCCACCAAAGAAAGCACCTACGTTTATACCTGCATAAAAGATGCTGAATCCTGCTCCACGACGAGGGTCACCATCTTTATATAAATCACCGACCATTGATGATACATTCGGTTTGAAAAAACCGGTTCCGATTACGGTCATTGCGATTCCGATATAAAATAAATCGTGTGGTGATAATGCAATAAGAGCATTTCCTATAATCATAAGTAATGCTCCGAAAGTTAATGATTTTTTGAATCCTAAAAATTTATCCGCAAATATACCCCCAATGAAGGTAAAAGCATAAACAAATGATTGTATTGCGGCATAACGCAATTTAGCTTCATCAGCCGCCAATAATAATTGATCTATCATGAAGATGGTTAATATCCCCCTCATTCCATAGAAACAGAAACGCTCCCACATTTCTACCGTGAATAAATACCATAACTGTTTAGGATACTTTCCTTTAAAATTTTGAATCTCTTCGAGAGTGAGTTCTTTATTGACTTGCTGCGATGTTTCCATCTGTTGTTTTTTAGAGGTTAATTCAGATGAGCAAAATGTAAAATGTTGCTCTATTAGCGTTGCAAAAATATAGAAAAATAATCAAAAAAGTGTTATTGCATCCGTTAATTTGGTTTTAGTAAGAGAGTAATATGTGTAAATCTGTTTAGTTTTTATTGAATCTGGATAGCATATAATTTTATATTGCTTGTATCTTTGTAATTGGATTATAATCATAAATTACTCTTATGGCTCTAGAAGGTAAACATATTGTACTAGGTATTACAGGTAGTATTGCAGCATATAAAGCAGCTTCTCTTGCACGTCTTTTGATAAAGGCGGGTGCAGAAGTCCAGATTGTTATTACTCCTGCCGGAAAAGAATTTATAACTCCGGTAACCCTTTCTGCCCTAACAGGGAAACCTGTTGTTAGTGAGTTTTTTACGGCTAATGACGGTACGTGGCATAGCCATGTCGACTTGGGGCAGTGGGCTGATTTGTTGTTAATAGCCCCTGCTACAGCAGCTACTCTGGGTAAGATGGCAAACGGAATTGCTGACAATATGCTGATTACAACTTACCTGTCTATGAAAGCTCCTGTTATGGTAGCTCCTGCCATGGACTTGGATATGTTTGCTCATCCGTCTACACTTCGGAATATGGAGCTGCTCCGCTCTTATGGAAATATAATAATAGAACCGGCTGCCGGAGAGCTTGCCAGCCATCTGATAGGCAAAGGACGAATGGAAGAGCCTGAAAATATATTGAGTCGGGTGGAAGAATATTTTGCTAAACAAAATTCTTTATCAAAAAAAAAAGTGTTGATAACAGCAGGGCCGACTTATGAAAAATTAGATCCTGTTCGGTTTATCGGAAATTACTCTTCGGGCAAAATGGGCTTTGCCTTAGCTGAGGAGTGTGCCAGAAGAGGAGCCGATGTAACACTTATAGCAGGGCCTGTGTCTTTGAAGCTGAATAATCCGAAAATAAATCGTATTAATGTTGGGTCGGCAGACGAAATGTATAATGCTGCGGTGAATGCTTTCTCTTCAGCCGATGTAGCTATTCTTTGTGCTGCGGTTGCCGATTATAAACCACAACATCAGGAAGCTGAAAAGATAAAACGAAATGGTGATATTCTGAATATTCCACTTGTGCCCAATAAAGATATTGCTGCCCAACTAGGGAAGATGAAAAAAGCAAGTCAACGACTTGTCGGATTTGCTTTGGAAACGAATGATGAAGAATCGAATGCCTTAAAAAAAATAGTCAAGAAAAATTTGGATTTTATCGTTTTAAACTCACTCAACGATCAGGGAGCCGGATTTCAGTATGATACAAACAAAATATCTATCATCAGTAAGGACGGAACTAAAAAAGATTTTAATCTGAAATCGAAGAGAGAAGTTGCCTCGGATATTGTTGATGAAACAATAGGAGGGTAGTTATATCTGTAACTTTTTTTATTTCTCAACTAAACTACATTGTTGATTGTTGAATTATAATTGTAGAGTATAAGCTTTTAAGGTTATAAAGGTTTATATTTGTAATTATTCAGATAAAATAACCTTATGGCAAGCAAGAGAAAAGGGAAATTAAAATATATCCTTTTAGTAGTTGTTCTACTGGTTTTGGCCGGGGTAGGGATAAATTGGTATATGGCGCACCGCCTCGAAGTTTTTTTGAAAGAGAAACTAAACGAAGAGGTTGCAAATGCCACAGATGGATTTTATAATATTTCTTTCGATTTTGCTTCTGTGGGTTTTTTTAATGGAGAACTCACCATAAAAGGTCTTTCTTTAGAACCAGATTCCGCTGTATTTAATGCATGGAAGCAGAGAGATAGCCTTCCTTATACTTATGCCAAAATAAATATAGAGTCAATCAATTTTAAAGGAGTCAACCTTACATGGCATTTCAATTATAGAAGTCTTCACTTCGACCTTTTCGAGATACAATCGCCCAGAGTCGAAGTCTTTGATTCGTACAGTTCCGGACGTTACGAGACCAAGACTAAAAATATTGAAGATAAATCTTTGTACGAGATGGTATCTCCTTTTTTTGACGTCGTAAGCGTCAAAAAAATGAATCTGGTAAATGCAAATATTTCTTTCGTTGTCGAAGATTCTGTTATGCCTTCTATATATAAACTTGAAGGAGCAAACTTCTATACCTACAATTTTTTCTTAAATAAAGATTCGGAAGCATCGGGTAAACTACTCTATTGTGATAATTTTGAATTTCTGGTAGACAAGCCTCAAACATTATTAGATAACCCTCAGTTATTGTTGAATGCTGAGACAATCAAATTAAGTACTATTGATTCCGTTGTTTTGATAAAAGGAGTATCATTAGAACCAAGGGAAGATATTTGGCAAAAAAAAGGACTGAAACCAGACAATTATCTTAAAGCTAAGCTCGAAGCTGTAGAATTGGGCGGAATTGAATTTACACGAGAGAATTCTCTCAATTTTCTTCATGCCCGATCATTTGATATTGTAGCTGCTGATCTACATTATTTCGACCATAAAAAAGATCGATTGGCAGTTGATACTCCTATAGTAACTAAAAAGGAGGTGAGTAATATAATTCAGTCTTGGTCTTTGTATCAAATGATATCACCAATTTTTGCCCGAATATCAATTGGAGGTATTAATATTGATGATGCTATGTTTCAATATACATCGATAGATGACAAAAAGCAGGATTATTACAGATTAGATAAGCTGGAGGTGCATGCACAAAATTTTCTTGTTGATTCTTTAGCAGATATTGAAAATAGATTTTGGCATTCGGAAAGTTTCGATTTAGAAGCTCAAGGGGTAAAAGGGATTGTCCAAAGTAAGAACCACGAGATAGAAATTAAGCGGATTGGAATAAGTATGCTCGAAAAGTACCTGAAAATAGAGAATATAAGAATTAAGCCAATTTCGTTTAACAGTAACTCCGATATTTTGTCGGGGTCGGTCAATGCTATTGGATTTGATAATTTTATCTTCTCAGAAGGTATAGAAGCAGATGAATTATATATTAAAAGGCCAATCGTTAATTATACTCGAAATTCGAATAGAAAGACCGAAGTTGCATCTACTCCTGCTATCAATGTCTTAGATTTGGTTCCACCTTATTTCCGACATCTTCTGATTAAGAATATAAAAATGTCGGATGCAAATATTACATTCCGGGATAAGCTGGCCGGACAGGTATATCAATTACGTTATTTGAGTGTTTCCGGGAAAAACTTTCTTATGAATGATACGACTTTCGAAAATAAGTATTATCCGTTTGAATGTGATAATGTAAGCTTCCGATTTAGAAACTTTGATAATCTATTACCAAATAAAGATTATCGCCTGACAATCAAAGATGCTTCGTTTAGTTCCAAAACAGGGAATCTCTCTCTCAATAAAATTGAACTTATTCCACAAAAACAGTTAGAAGATAAAGCTGATGCAACTTATATGTATCTGAATATACCATCTTTCAATTCGAATAGTACAATATATAATTATCAGACCAAAGCTCTGGATATTAATATGCTGAATATAGATTCTCTTTGTGTCCATATTGTGAAAAAAGGAAATGTAGCTGAACCTGAAGCTGATAAAACAAAGAAAGAGAACCCTTTGCTTTCCTATCTGAAGTATATTAATATTAAGAATATTGAGCTAAGTAATATAAATTTCTCAAATCAGGACATAACAACGGAAGATAGCTTATCTATTTTATTAGATAAATTTAAAACACATAACGTTGTTTGGGGAATAGATAAGATCATAAAAGTAGGAGGTATAGCAGTCGAGAAACCTCAGGTCAAAATACGGAAGGGTTTAGCAGAGACAAAACCGAAGCCTTCATCAGTACCATCCCATTCATTTGGCTATTCGGTGAATATCGGACAAATGAGTGTTACCGATATAGGATTAGATATTGTACAACCCGATCTTCGACTTGAAGCACAATCGGAACAAATAACCCTCTCTGACTTGAAAAGAAATATATCTGACCTGTCTTTGAACATAAAATCCTTCCATGTTGTCCATCCGGTTGTCAATATTTATTCAAGCCACTCAAGACCATCTCAGAAAAATGTTGCGCCTGATTCTGAAAAGGGAGTATATACTGCTGTCGGTAAATTTGCAGATAATGTTTTAGTTCGAAATATTGATATTGCTGAGGCTCAAATTAATTATGTGTCAGATAGTGACGGATATGCAAAAGAACATCAACAATTAAACAAGACGAATCTGAAGATTGATGATTTTGAAATCAATTCAAAGAGTAGAAAGACAGCAATAGGAGATATTACTTTCAGTACAAAAGATCTGAGTTTACCTGTTGATAATGGATTTTATACACTTAACATAGGTAATGTAGACTTAAGTAAAAAACAATCTAAACTAATTATTGATAATTTGCATTTGGTTGCTAAATACCCTATGTTGGAATTTGCAGCACATCATCCTTCCCGCAAAGATTGGTTTGATATAGCTGTCGGCAATATATCACTATCGGGTATAGATATTACTAGTTATTTGTCTGATGATGTATTGAAAGCGAATTATCTTGAAGTTAATGATGTCCTATTGCAGAATTTTAAAAACCAAAAGCTTCCCGGCAAACGGCGTATATCGCCCATGATATATGAGAAGTTGCAGAAAATGCCTTTTGGGTTACTCATCGATAGTGCTGAAACAAATAATTTCACAGTCGAATATTACGAATTGGCAAAAAATGGGACTACTCCCGGCAGGCTTGTGTTTCAAGGGATGGATTCTCGTATCTCGGGGCTGACTAATATTGTGAATCGTCCTAATCAGTATATCCATCTTGATGCTACAGGTAAGGTAATGGGTACAGGCGCATTTTCTGCAACATGGCTGATACCAGTCGATTCACTTAACGATCATTTTAGGCTCACAGCACATGTTTCTGATTTTAATTTTTCTGATCTTAATCAGTTTCTATCCGCTCTGGCTCCTGTGGAAGTTCGTAGTGGTACCCTCAAAGATTTGACATTCGATACAAATGCTTCGAGTAAAGATGCTTCTGTCGAAATGTTGTTTCTGTATAATGATCTTAATATAGCAGTATATAAAAATCTGGATTTAGATACCGAGAGTAAATTCTATACAAGGCTGGCCAATAAAGTAATCAAATCTAATAACCCTAATAAAGTAGGGAAGAAGCCTCGTACCTCAAATATCACAATTACCCGTGATCCTTACCATTCTACATTCAACTATTTTTGGCAAATACTGGCACCATCCCTCACCGAATCTGTAGGAGTTTCGCAAAAGAAACAAAATTTTGTAAAAAAGGTATCCGGTATTATTGGGAGTATCAAGTCTTTTTTCCGTTTCAAGAAGAAAGATAAACAAGAAGAAGACAGTACTGAAAATTGATCAATTTTATGATCTTAGTCTGCCTTGCCATGTTTGTCGTTCACTAAAACGTTTCAAGACCTTTGCTGTAAATTCAAAATTCTTCAAGCCCCAATCCGGAGCAATGAGAAGCTGTTTCGGAGATTGTGATACAAAACGTTCTATTATAAAATCAGGGTTGAGGCGTTCGGCAAAGTCAATACATAGATTTATATAATCATCCACCTCAAATAAATTGAACCATTCAGGATGTTCCTTGTGTTGTCGTGCCATTACAGTTCCTTTTATTAATTGTAATTGGTGTAATTTGACTGTTGTTAATGGCAGCTTTGATATTTCTTCGGCATGGGCTAATATCTGTTCCCGTGTTTCGTGTGGGAATCCTAATATGAGATGCGCTCCCGTATATATGCCACGTGCAGCAGTTTTGTTTATAGCCTCTACACTTTCGGTATGTGTATGCCCCCGATTGATAAATTCGAGTGTACTATCTAATGTCGATTCTAACCCATACTCAATCATCAGAAATGTACGCTTATTCAGTTCCTCAAAATAGTTTAATAGTTCCTCTGGCATACAATCGGGGCGTGTTCCTATTATCAATCCTACTACATTCGGATATGCTAACGCTTCTTCATATAACTCAATCAATTTATCTACACTGTCGTATGTATTAGTATATGATTGGAAATATGCTAAATATTTCATTTCCGGATATTTGTAGGCAAAAAAGTCAATGCCATCCTTAAGTTGGATACTTACAGGACGTTGTTTTCCTCCATACCCCGGACTAAAACTCTGATTGTTACAATAAGTACATCCGCCAACAGCCTTCGACCCATCCCGATTAGGACAAGTAAAACCTGCGTTGATAGAAATCTTCTGTACCTTGTATGGGAAGTGTTTGGTCAATAATTCGCCAAATTCCCTATATGGTTTATTCTGCATTTAGTTGAACCTTGTCAATTATACTTTGTATCGAAAAAATAAATTAATATCTATTTGTCAACAAAGGTAGATAAAAGAAGGTTCAAGACCACAGGTGTCCGGCAGATTATTTTCATGTATTACAATGGTATATGTAATGGGGCAAAATCTTTTTTTTCGCCGTTTAGCTTTAGTCGTTTGTGCACAGTGGGGTCTCCCTTTTTCCATGTTATATAGATATCGAATCTGATTTCATCAGTTCGCCCATTTCCCCAATCTATCGTAAACTTCTGATTTTTATAATTATCGTTAGGTCTGAATTCTCCAAATCCTAAAACCCGAATCGTCTTATCTTTATCATAATTTTGATTATAGCATCTTATGGCTAAAGGGTAACAGTAAGTTGCTTTTGTATGAAAATTTTCATTGTTTTCTTCAGAATAAGTATATTCTTTCCCGTTATAAATAATCCGTATTTTAGATAGAAATTCTTTATCATTTAGTATATCTTCATTATCTACGGTAAATTCTATGCTGTAATTTACAAAATCCCATATTGTATCATTGTCATTGTTACATGATGAGCCCATTGTCAACAATAGAGCGTAAAAAAGAAGAGTTTGTAGTTTTTTCATTTGTTCATGGTTTTAGGTAACTTTAGTTTTGTCAGAACTTCAAATATAGAGATTGTTTTATAAACTTCCAATACTTCACAAACTAGTCCTTCTTACATCGTACCGAAAAGAGGTTCCAGTTCTCTGCATAAGCCCGTGAAACTCGCGGATCTGTATAGTTTACCTGTCTGCGCCAGGCTTTACCTCCGTCATGTTTGCTCGAGGTCCAGAATCCGCTATAATAACCGGTGCCGCCTACAAGGTTCGAATTTGCATTTCCCACAAGTAGGATGTCAAATCCGCCTTCAGTAGTTGAGAGGCTATTACCATTTGGTTCACCTCTCGGATTGTTCGGTATTTCACAAGGTGATTTCATAGCTTTACCATGTCCATCGCTTGAAGAATTTGGGCGAAGAATACCGGAGGTATCTCCTGTTTCCCATGCAGCTTGCCATGTTTCCCAACTGTTTATGTCTGCTTGTGTATAACTACTATATAAGTACGCATTTTGATATATCTGATGTTCCAAGTCATTCCATTCTTTATCGCTCGGGATGTGCCATCCTGACGGGCAAATGCCTTGTATTGGAGTAGCCGGACCTTGGGTTGCTTCACCTTGTCCTTGATTGTCAGTAGAATTATTTTGCCCATTGGTAGCCGCCGTAAAATTATACAACAAGCCATATTTAGGGAGCCAATTGGCTTTCATCGTTGCCGAATTATAACCGCCATCTATACTAGGGTAGCAAAAGTATTTATCGGTAGGGAGTATGCTTGGATCTCCCGTTGCTCCTTCTGTAAAGCCCGTAAATCCAGTCGCAGGATTTGTGATAGGATTGTACCTGATATTTTCTAACATCCAATCACCCACATCCCCTGGGAATTTCCCGACTATGTAGGTTTCCCCATCGCGTTGATCAGTATATTTATAAACAGTCGATGGCAAGCTACTTATTGTTTGCCAATCAGTTCCGTTCCAAATATATATACCTTTACTTATTGTTTGAGACAGACTGCATTGATTTTCTACATTGTAGACCAATAAACCAGTATGTTCCGCAAGACCCCACTGTCCGGTACTACCTATCGATGCTGCTAACTCGGCAGGCGTGGTAGGATTGAGATTGGTTAACTTCACTCTTGGCAATCCAAGTCCTTTGGTCGTTGTTGTTTCTTGCTTCAAATCGAGTAGAGCACCTTTTGCCGGATTTATCTCACTTCCTATTGTAACTTGAGCAAATAAAGGTGCTGTCAGACTAAAGTATAATAGCACTACTATTGTTGTAAAGGTTCTTCTGTTCATAGGTGATTTCTATTTTTTATTATCGCAATGATAAATAATGCAACAAAGGTATATTTTTTAGTCCATAAATTGATTGCTTTTTTTGTATTGTTTTGATTATGAAGCTATCCGAAAGTTCTGATCCTGTAAATATTCTTAAAATCTATAATTGTGAAATTTTTTCAATTTAAACTGCTCTGACTAGATTGTTGTATGTGTAATTTGTTTATTCTGAGTGATGTATTGCAGTGGCTTGAGCTGTTTGGAATTAAAATAATTCATATTCCTCAAAGATATACTGTTTCTAAAAAATTATACTTTCTCAATAGCTTTTTTTGTATCTTTCACATCTCAATATCGTAATTAATACATGGTGTCGCTTAACTATTGTATGAATACTATTGTTTAAATTTCATCGTTCTTAAAGGTAAAACATCCGAAACTAGTTATTTGATTGAATGAAACCCTTCAAAAATAACCTTGCTTACAGATATCTGTTTGTAATCGTTGCTATGTTTATAGCGGTCGGTTCTCTTGTCGTGTCTCATTTTCTGGTTGCAGATTTGTCTCGTGAAGAGACGAATAAAATGAAAATATGGGCAGAAGCGACTAAAGAGGCTGCTGGTAGTGATGATAATGTAAATATGAATTTGATTGTTCAAATATTGGAAAGCAATACTACTATTCCTGTTATACTTCATGATAAAAAAGATAATTTCTACACTTCTGTCAATATTGAGCTACCACCGGATGAAGACCAGAAATTTCTGGAAAAAAAAGCTTCCTCATTCGCCAAGAGACATGAACCCATTGTTATAGAAGCAACAGATTTTGAACAATTTTTATATTATGATGACTCTTATACTTTAAAACGTCTTCAGATATATCCTTATATTCAATTGGGGGTGTTGACAATCTTTGTTATTACTTCACTTTTGGCACTACTTAGCACTAAACGTCTTGAGCAAGACAGACTATGGGTCGGACTTTCGAAAGAGACTGCTCATCAGTTAGGTACTCCTTTATCTTCATTGTTGGCTTGGCTCGAATACCTGCGGATGAAAGAGGTAGAACCCTCCATTGTGAATGATATGGAAAAGGATGTAAGCCGTCTTCAGATGATTACTGATCGGTTCTCGAAAATCGGTTCTGCTCCTGTCTTAGAGCGTAGAGATATTGTAGCATTGACAAGACAAACGATTAGCTATTTAGAGAAAAGGATATCAAAGAAAGTACCCTTTTATATCGACTTTCCCCAAGAACCTCTTTATGCTAACATAAGTGAACCATTGTTTAGTTGGGTTATAGAAAACCTGACAAAAAATGCAGTTGATGCTATGAGTGGTATCGGGCAGATACATTTTATATTGCTGTCTAAAGATCAGACGATCTATCTTGATATCTGTGATACAGGCAAAGGGATTCCCAAATCTAACTTCAAAACAGTATTTAATACAGGCTATACCACCAAAGCAAGAGGGTGGGGGTTGGGGCTCTCCCTTGCAAAGCGTATAGTACAATCATACCATAAAGGTAAAATCTATGTGAAGTCATCGGAAATAAATGTCGGTACAGTATTCCGTATCGAGCTCAAAAAGATTGAATAAACATATATCCATTCATAAACCCCTTGAATGTTAAATTCTTTTCACACAAGAATATTTTCTTATTTTTGTGACTAAATGGAAAATCAACAACTTAAATCTGTAAAATAATTAATTGAATGGCTAAATTTACGAAGGCATTTTGGGTTGCCAACTCAGTGGAATTACTGGAGCGTTTGGCATACTATGCCATATTTATCTCTCTAACACTCTATTTATCTAACATTTGGAGTTTTTCGGATATCGAAGCTGGTATTATAGCCGGTGTTTTTTCTGCATTACTTTACTTTTTACCAACCTTTGTCGGGGCATATGCTGATAAAATAGGATTCAGGAAGGCCATAATGACGGCTTTCGGACTTCTTACAATCGGTTACTTTGGTTTAGGAGTACTCCCTACCTTGCTCGAGAGTGCCGGGTTAGTTTCGTATGGTGCTGCTAATGCAACCGGTTTGAATCAGGATCTGACAGAAGCAAACCCTGAAAGTTTACTAGCTATGTTTCGTGGCTTTTTCAAATCATTAGGTATCGGTGATTTTGGACGATATACTGTATTTACAGGTTTGGAGTCGAGTACCCAACGATGGATTATTGTTCCCGTACTTTTGTTTATTGTTGTTGGTGGGGCATTTATTAAATCTGTAATTTCGGGAACAGTAGCAAAAGAAACTACTGCAGAAAACAGAGCACGCGGATTTGCTATATTTTATATGATGGTAAATATCGGAGCTTTTACAGGAAAAACAGTTGTTGATCCACTCCGTAAAAGTTTAGGAGACCAAGGTCTTGTCTATTTGAACTACTTCTCTGCCACAGCTACACTGATAGCACTGGTAGTCGTTTATTTCTTATACAAATCGTCACAAACAGCCGGACAAGGAAAGAGCCTTTCCGAAATTTGGCAAGCTTTGGTAAATGTTTGTAAAAATGGACGGTTAATAGCATTGATACTTATCACGAGTGGTTTCTGGACTGTACAACAACAGATGTACGCCTCTATGCCTAAATATGTAATCCGCATGGTTGGCGAAGATGCTTCTCCGGGATGGATTGCCAATGTGAACCCTTTGTTCGTTTTTGTTTTTGTAAATATTGTTACATCAATAATGAAAAAACGTTCCGCATTGTCTTCTATCACTGTCGGTATGTTTATTATCCCAATTTCGGCACTGGTAATGGCATCCGGTAATATGATGGGTAGTGCAGAAATATTAGGGTTACACCCTGTTACGCTGATGATGATTGTCGGTATTGCATTCCAAGCTATTGCAGAATGTTTTATATCTCCTCGTTTCTTAGAATATTTTTCGTTACAATCTCCAAAAGGGGAGGAGGGACTTTATCTGGGATTCAGTCACTTACACTCATTCTTTTCGTCATTGATTGCTTTTGGAATTTCCGGCTTTTTGTTGGAAACCTTTTGTCCCGATCCTAAATCGGAACGGTTCAAAAATTCGATAGATTTTGCTGCTGACTATGCCGCTGCGACAGAACATGCTCATTACCTATGGCTTGTATTCTTTGGTATTGGCCTCGTTTCTGCTATAGCCCTTATCATATATGGACGGGTTGTGAAACGCTTGGATGCTAAAGCTTCTAATGTCTGATTGTACTTATATTAAATAATCGATCATAAAATAACACAATAGTGTCTGGTTTTAATATATCAGGCACTATTGTTTTTTATATATCTTTGTGCCTTAAACAGAAAAAACGTCAATGGCTAGAAAGAGAAAAGATAATCCAATAGTAGAAAATGTAGAGATAATAGACATTGCCGCCGAAGGAAAAGCAATAGCAAAGATTGAGAATATGGTAATCTTTGTGCCATTTGTAGTACCGGGCGATGTGGTAGATTTACAACTCAACCGTCGGAAAAAGAATTATGCTGAAGGAAAAGTGCTGCGTTTTCATAAATATTCCGATAAACGTACCGAAGCTTTTTGCGAACATTTTGGTGTTTGCGGGGGATGTAAGTGGCAAATTTTGCCTTATGACGAACAAATCAGGTTTAAACAAAAACAGGTTTCGGATAATTTAATGCGTATTGCAAAAGTAGATCTACCTGAAATTATGCCGATCCTAGGTTCTGAAAAGACTACATTTTACAGAAATAAGTTAGAATTTACCTTTTCCAATAAAAAGTGGTTGACACAGGAACAACTAAATGAAGGTGTTAGTTTCGACGAAATGAATATGGATGCATTAGGTTTCCATATACCGGGTTGTTTCGATAAAGTTTTGGATATTCATAAATGTTGGTTACAGGATGATATTTCAAATCAGATACGAAACTTTATACGTGATTATTGCCATAAGAAGAGCTATTCTTTTTTTGATCTTCGTAATAGGGGTGGGTTGATGCGTAATATTATTGTTCGTACGTCTACCACAGGTGAGTTGATGTTGATTGTTGTTTTCTACGAAAACTGTAGAGAAAAAAGGGAAGATTTGCTTACGGCTATTGCCAATCAATTTCCTCAGATTACATCCCTTTTGTATATCATAAATGAGAAGGCAAACGATACAATTACCGACCAGATTGTTTTAAATTGGAAGGGAAATGATTATATATTCGAAGAAATGGAAGGTCTGCAATTTAAGATAGGTCCTAAATCTTTCTATCAGACCAATAGCGAACAAGCTTATAATTTATATAAAATCACACGCGATTTTGCAGGGTTAACCGGGAATGAACTTGTGTACGATTTGTATACAGGAACGGGTACAATTGCAAATTTTGTGGCCAAGCAAGCAAAAAAAGTAGTTGGTATAGAGTATGTAGAAGATGCTATAGAGGATGCAAAAGTCAACTCTTCAATCAATGAAATAAAAAACACATTGTTTTTTGCCGGCGATATGAAAGATATACTTACTCAGGATTTTATCAATGAACACGGTCGTCCTGATGTGATTATAACAGATCCACCTCGTGCCGGAATGCACGAAGATGTAGTCAATGTAATTCTTTTTGCAGAACCTAAACGGATTGTATATGTGAGTTGTAATCCGGCTACTCAAGCCCGTGATCTGGCATTGTTGGATGCAAAATATAAGGTGATTAAAGTGCAGCCGGTAGATATGTTTCCGCATACACACCATGTAGAGAACGTGGTGATGTTAGAGAAACGATAAATCGTTTTCCAAATAGGTGTAATTCTGCCAATTTGTAAGAATATAAATATTTAGGAGTGCTAAAGCTCAAAAGATTTTTCAAAATACATATATTTGTAGTCCTTATTCAGAAATAAGGTAGATTATCTGTTTTTATAAATAATTCACTCTTAACTAAAAAATGAAAATTGCGATTGTTGGTGTTAGTGGTGCAGTAGGACAAGAGTTCTTACGTGTCATTGATGAAAGGAACTTTCCTTTCGATGAGTTGGTATTGTTCGGATCAGCACGAAGTGCCGGTAAAGTTTATGAATTTAAAGGTAAGCAATACACAGTAAAAGAACTCAAACACAACGACGATTTTAAAGGTATCGACATAGCTTTTGTTTCAGCCGGAGGGGGTGCTTCTATCGAATTTGCATCTACCATCACGAAATATGGTGCAATAATGATTGATAATTCCAGTGCTTTCCGTATGGATAATGACGTTCCATTGGTGGTGCCGGAAGTGAATGGTGAAGATGCAAAAATCCGTCCTAAAGGTATTATTGCAAACCCCAATTGTACTACAATACAAATGGTAGTTGCTCTGAAAGCAATAGAAGGTTTATCTCATATCAAGCGTGTGCATGTAGCTACTTATCAGGCTGCTTCAGGAGCCGGAGCTACAGCAATGGAAGAACTAGTTAATCAGTTCAAACAAATCGCAAATAAAGATGAGGTTACAGTCGAGAAATTTGCTTATCAATTAGCATATAATCTGATTCCTCAAGTAGATGTTTTTACAGATAACGGCTACACTAAAGAAGAATTGAAAATGTATAATGAGACTCGTAAGATTATGCATTCTGATATAGAGGTAAGTGCAACTTGCGTTCGTGTACCGGTTATTCGTGCCCATTCCGAAGCTATTTGGGTCGAAACTGAGAAACCAGTGTCGGTAGAAGATGCTCGTGTTGCATTTGCGAATGCCGAAGGGTTAATTCTTCAAGATAATCCGGCAGAAAAAGATTACCCAATGCCACTTTTCGTAGCAGACAAAGAGCCTGTTTATGTTGGTCGTATCCGTAAAGATATATCCAATCCAAATGGATTGACATTCTGGGTGGTTGGAGATCAGATAAAAAAAGGTGCTGCACTAAATGCCGTACAAATAGCTGAATACCTAATCAAAGAAAAAGCAATTTAATCTTAGTTTAAGATATTGTTGCGGATCTATTCTTATGTATCGACTGTTTACATTAATTACTTTATTTTTCTTTCTTTCTGTTGGTTGTTTAAAGGCTACCGGACCATCTTATATACAGGTGCAAATAAAACCGATCTCCATCAATGCAAAAAAAGAAATTTTGTGTCGTACTCGTTATTTGCAAAATCCGATGGGGGCACACGATTGGATGCCCGTAGAATATGGAGTCTGTGTATTAGCGAATGATACAATATTGGAGTTTAAAACTTTCGATCTGAAACATTGTGATGAATATCCGGATATAGATACATGTCTTGCTAATCAAAAAGAATGGGATGAACGGTTTGACAGCCCGTTTGATATGACAAATCTATCCTTTCTGGAAAAACGGGTTGCAGAACAATATGCTTTTTCTGAATCGAATGTAGAGAAGTATTATAAGAATGATACACTTTCTTTAGTTCAGATGCAAGAACTAACAGGGCTGGATGCCGGGATAGTATTTCAGAAATCTTTGCATGGAGCCAAGGGTTATTATGATACAATTGATACAGATCGGAATCAACCCTTAGTGAATATACTCTATGATTTTGGAAATATTATTATAATAGAGAATACGGACGATGCCGATGAAGATATAAACCAGAGTGCTTGTTTTGATTATATCAATCCCATATTGCCTGAGGTTGGATATGATATATCATCTATTACTGGCGTTGTATTCTTGAAAAATTAAGCAAGAATTCATTTTATAAGCGTGTTTTATTGTAATCTGGGTATATTCTTGTTAAAAAGTTGATGTTTGGTCTTGATAAATCAAAACAAACGATTATATTTGCATCGCAATTGAGCAAAGTAGTGTTCCATTGCTTATTTTAGGAAGTGTGGGTGAGTGGCTGAAACCACCAGTTTGCTAAACTGACGTACGGGTAACTGTACCGGGGGTTCGAATCCCCCCGCTTCCGCTTTAAGAAAAGACAAAAAGCGACAAAGCTTATATAAATCCTATAATATTAATATATTGTAGGATTTTTTTTATGTTTTCATCTTTCCTCCGAACGACATAAAAAAAGTCACTTTCAGGCAAAGACAACATTCTATTGTTAAAGTACCTCTATCTTTTGTAGGATAACTATTGCGGATGAAGCTATAAGCTTTAATATCCACAAAAACATCAGAGCCGACTTTGGTATATGCAGAACCATAAAACTGGAAGTAAACAGAGGGAAGCTATAGAATCAGATTGAAACTAAAAGGAATGAGTTCTGTATTGTACAGAACTCATTCCAATATTTAATTATTAATCCGTCTAACTTTCGAGGGCACTTCATATACAGATGAAGCTTTTTCTAATAAAATAAATTTTTTCTCTCTTAAACTTACTTAATCGGTTCTATTCTGAATGAATAAATCAAAGGCTGATTAATCGGAATCATATATTCAGGCAATGGGCGAGGACCGCAACTGGCATTTCCTAAGCCTTGTTGTATACAATCTAAATTGAGATAAACCTCAGGTTTGCGAATACTATCTAATTTGAAGTCATGTTTTGCCTTCCACAAATCTTGATCGGAGAAATGCAAGGCAGAGAAACCAAGACGATCTTTTGATGATATTTTCAAGCCCTTATTGTTGTTGTCAGAAATAGTAATCCATCTAATATCTTCTCTGTTGCCCATGCTTTGAGCTCTCACATAATGCTCTTCTTCCATACCTTTCGCCGTTTTATCAAATTGCCCGAAATAGGCAGAACGTTTTCTGTCCGCATAGTTCTCGTGAGGGCCACGTCCATACCACCGAATATTTTCGAGATTTTGTGATAATACAACTTGTAGGCCCAAGCGGTGCACGATCTCACCATTCAGCGGCAATGAGAAGTTTGCGTCCACATCTATCGCTCCATTTCCCGAAATCACGTATTTTACAAGATAAGGGATTTCTATTGGGCTTTTGTAATCAATAATGGCATTCATATATGATACAATGGTTACAGATTTTTTGTCATCAGCAATTTGGTATGTAAATATAGGTCTACTATAAGTTGTCTGATAATAATTCTGATCGACATATTTATCATTATTTACACTTCTATACCAGTTTAGAGAAAAGCCATTATTCTGATGTATCATTTCCTGATTGTCGTACTGCAACGATTTCATTATTGCAGACTCTGTATCGAATGTTATGATAAAGTTTTGGCCATCGATCACAAGGTCTTTACCCTGAGTTTTAACATTCAATACCCCTGCATTATCTGTATCTATTGCCGGCACAGAGATTCTGTTTGTTAAGGCAAATTGTTCTGATGCAACCAAGTGACCTTTATCAGCCCAGATAGTATTGTTTTTTAATGTAAAATAGACATTCAGGAAATACTCTTTACCTACTTCCAAATTCTTATTGTATGGAATAATAATAGATTGCTTTCCATCAGGAGGCAGATTTATAGACGGTATAGTACCCGATTCTGATTTTATGCCGTCTTTCAATACTTCCCAAGCAATATCAAACTGATCAAGATTTATAAAGTCGTACTTATTCTCTATCTCAATCTTACCACTCATTAAAGCTAATGGTTTCATCTTTATATATTGGAATACCTTTTTAGCTTCCAGCAATTTGGCTGTAACCCGTCTGTCAGGAGTAGTCAGTCCGTTGCAAGCAAAGTCGCCATCATTTGGTTTATCGCCAAAGTCGCCACCATAGTAATATTGATTGGTCGGTTCTCCAAACTTATTAATGCCCTGATCAACCCAGTCCCATACACAACCTCCGATGATACGTTGCGATTTTTCTATATAATCCCAATATTCCCCCAGATTGCCGGGAGAGTTTCCCATAGAGTGAGCATATTCGCAGAAGAAATAGGGCTTATTCTCATCCATCTGATCGATACGGATTAAATCTCTCATGTCAGGATACATCTGTGAACGAATATCGGCAATTTCATTCTTTCCTTCATAATGGATAATGCGCTGAGTGTCTAATTCTCTTGCACGCTGAGCCATAGCTGTAAAGTTTTCGCCATTGCTACCCTCATTACCTAAAGACCAGAAGATGACTGACGGATGATTCTTGTCTCTTTCGATAACTCTCTCTATCCGGTCTACATACGCCGCCTTCCATGTCGGTTTGTCCGATATAGAACCATTCCCATGATTCTCGAGATCAGCCTCGTCCATTATATATAATCCATAATAATCATACATAGCATACATTTTAGGGTTGTTTGGATAATGACTTGTACGCACCATGTTGATATTGTGCTTCTTCATTAACAATATGTCCTCGATCATAGACTCATTAGGCACTGCTTTACCAAATTGAGGGTGGATGTCGTGTCGGTTGACTCCTTTAAAGAATATAGCTTTATTGTTTATATATACCCTTCGGTTTTTTATTTCTATTTTTCTGAATCCGAATTTTGAAGACATTGCTACAGTTTCTTTATTATCCTTATTTTTTAAAGAAACAATAGCTGTGTATAGGTACGGATTTTCTGCCGACCAAAGATGAGGATTCTGCACCTTTGTTTGTAGAGTATATTTCTGTTCCGCACCTCCTTTCAATGGTGTTATCTGTTGAGAAAGTGTTGCTACAACCTTTCCTGTAATATCTATCAATGATATTTCTGCAATATTAGGCTGGGATGTCGTATTTCCATAATTCTTGACAGACACTTCGGTCTTAAATGTAACAGAACTAAAGTCATTACCATCAAATTCTGATTTAAGGAAATAATCTCTAATGTGTAATTTGGGGATTGCATATACATATACATCGCGATGAATACCACTCAGGCGAAACATATCTTGATCTTCTATATAACTGGCATCTGTCCATCGGTAAACTTCTGCTGCAATAATATTTTTGCCGGGTTTCACATATTTAGTAATATTAAATTCGGCATCATTATTTGCACCTTCACTATATCCTACTTTATGACCATTTATCCAGACATAAATACCACTATATACTCCATTGAAGTGCAGTATCACTTCTTTTCCGTCCCATGAGTCAGGCACTGAAAATTCGCGGCGATATGATCCTACCGGATTCACCTCTGTTTCGTTGGTATATCCTTTTTTAGATTGAATAAGAGGTGGATTGTTCTTGAACGGATATGTTATGTTTGTGTAGATAGGAGTACCATAGCCCAGCATTTCCCAGTTAGAAGGAACAGGTATCTCTTTCCATGCAGAAACATTATAATCTGTCTTGAAAAAGTTAACAGGACGTTCCGAAGGTTGTTTTACCCAATTAAACTTCCAATTTCCATTCAAAGAAAGATAGTAATCAGAATTAGGAGTTTCCCACGGTTTTTCAAAATATTTACTGGCCTTGAGGCTTTCAGTAGACGGAAAAGGGATGTATGTATTGTGTCCGGGCTCTTTATTGACAGCGAATATCAATTCGTTTTCCCATTCCTCTCCTCTTACAATAACTTCTTTTGGAACTTTTAACGAGGTCTCCACCAATCGCCATAGCTGAGATGTGTTAGGTAGTTGGCATATTTTACTCCCCACCGCATCTTCGCCATTGTAGGCTAAGGACATGTTGCTCATGCGCTGTATTATTGTATAAGCACCCGTACCGGTAACGGTCAATGTCCATTGCTGATTGCCATTAGAGGCACTGAAGTCCCATTGCATGAGTTCACTGCCCTCTCCGGTGTGAACATTTCCATTATCCATACTCTGTTTATTATACGGGTTTGTTATCGTATAATAGCCATTCTTCATTTTCTCTATTTTCCATAACTGACCTTTATTATTTTTCTCATTTTTTGACAATACAAATCCGGTTCCGTTATCTTCGCTCTGCAAATTATCTATTGCCAATCCGCTAGGACTTACTATTTTATATAATACATCCGTATTGATTTCCTGACCCTGAGCGGGAGGATAGAAAATAAAGAAAAAAATTATGTTCAGTAAAAAAATAATAGGAGTTTTCTTCATGATTGATAAATTAAAGAGATTTAAGTTTTATACTATTTAAATTTTGAAAATTCTGTTTTTCAAATCCAATAAATATATTAATATCCCGGATTTTGTCCATTTTTCCAATTATCCGGTCCTCCGTTTTGTTTGCTTATCACAGAATTACGGTCGATTGCATTCTGGGGTACAGGCATTAAGTACATCTTTGGTAAAAATGTTCTGTTTCTGACATCAACAACAGTATATGTCAATGATCCGTTCTTTTCTTGAATCAACATACCTTTCAGAGGAACATTCATCACTCCGGGACTTCCATCCGGTAGCTTATCTGCTATTTCCCAACGACGGATATCCCACCAACGTTTGTCTTCGAAACATAACTCTACGCGTCTTTCACGGCGGATAATCTCTCTCATTTTGTCTTTGGTCAAAGACTTGAAGGTGTCTTCCACTTTAGGCATATTGCCATTTCTGGTACGAACCAGATTCACAGCATCTAATACCTCTTTTGTCGGTCCGTTTACTTCGTTTTCCGCTTCAGCAAAGTTAAGAAGAACTTCGGCATAACGAAAGAACATATAATTTTCGTATGAAGTTTCATTGCCAAACATAGATAGGTCTTTGTTCTCATTCAGTCTCTTGCGTGCATAGTATCCGGTATGAGTATTGTCATTAGAATATCCCAGATCTATCGAGTTGTTACCTCCAACCAGTGTTGTGATCTCAAATTCATTTCTCCATTTAGAGCCATTGTAGATAATGGTTTCATAAAACCTCTTTTCGCGACCGACATAAGGTTCTTGCGGATTATATCCTGAGGTAGGGTCTGTAATAGGCAATCCATTAGCCATACAGAACTCATCCACCAATTGTTGTGTTGGTTGAAAATTGCCCCATCCGGATCTGCTCGAACCAATTGCCGGAGGTCCGAAATGCATTTCTTTATTATTTCCTTTATCGGGTCCATACTGGCGTGCAAAGATTGACTCACTGTTATTATTAACCATAAACAGCTCATTAAAATCTGAAGCCAAGCTATAAACACCCATATCTATAACCGCCTTGCTGGTTGCAGCAGCGACCTTCCATCGCTGAATGTCGTTAGTCGGATTACGCTGTATGCTGGCATGATACAATTCGCACCACCCCTTCAGCGTAAGGGCTGCACCCTTTGTTGCGCGTCCTGCATTACTTCCGGTTTCGGTATCTTTTAAAAGAGGGGCTATTTCGCCTAATTCGGAAGTGATGAATTCGAATGTTTCCTGCGCTGTAGATCTTGGATACTCCAGTGTCATATTAGGGTCTGTATTATTCAGTGGCACTGTGATCAAAGGCATTCCGCCATAAGTCATCCATAACCAGTGATAAATAAATGCCCGTAAGAACCGAGCTTCAGAAACTCGTTGTTGTTTGTATGTATCAGGCAGTTCGGACTCTGTTACCTTTTTTATAAACAAGTTGCATTTGCGAATCTTCTTATATGCCGATTCCCAATCCCAGACATTGCTAAATCCCTTCGGATAGTTTTCGGGTGTAATTTGTGCATTCCCTATATTCGAATAGCCTGCCATCCAGTTAGTACCTACATCAGAATTGTCGGAATACTGGTCAAGATGTTGTGTAACTTTATTTGCATCAGGTAGCAGGTCATTGTACATATCGTTCAGATATAAATCTGCATTTGATTCTTTAGACCAAACAATGTCATCTGTCACAAAGTCCTTATTTTCAACTTCGAGAAAATCAGAACAGCTATATGTAAGGGCTAAAAATATAAATAGTCCTATATGTATTATATATTTCATATTCATCGTAATTATTTAAATGTAACATTTAGACCAAAAGAAAAAGCTTGCTGCTGATAATAATAGCGTCCATCTGTATTACCTGCTTCAGGGTCGATTTTCTCTTTCATATAAGGAGTCCATGTAAACAGGTTTTGTCCGGCAAAGTAGAAACGAACTCTCTGCATTGCTACTTTTGTAGTCAAAGCCTGAGGCAGGGTATATCCGAATTCTAAGCTCTTGAGACGAATATATGCTGCATTACGCATCCAATGTGATGAGGTAACTGTATTTCGGTCTACCGGAGCATTATATACTCTCGGATATTTTGCATTTGTGTTTTCCGGAGTCCAGTGGTCTTCATACTGTAGTTTCGTAGCCGAACCTTGGCTTTCGAAAGGATGTGCCATTGTGCCTTGAAGATATATATCATTCATTGCTGCACCTTGTAATAGCATATTAAAATCAAAATTTTTCCAAGATAGGGTTGGTGAGAATCCATAAATAATTTGTGGTGTATTTCTCGGACGTCCGATCACTGTATTGTCATGTGCATCAATAATCCCATCAGGTACTCCGTCGGGACCATAGAGATCGGCATATTTAATATCTCCGGGTTGTACTTTGGCATCTTTGATGCTTGCTATTCCGGGTTTCAGATTGCCATTGGCATCGAAATCATCTACTGTGAAATACCCTATTGCCTGATATCCGAATTGAGTTTCATAAGCACGTCCGGTTTGTCTTCTGTTCGGATTATTATATGTACTTGCTGTTTCGTAAACATCTAATAATTTATTGTGTGTATAAGTAAAATTACCGGACAGATCCAACCTCATCTTATTGGCAAATGTATGTGAGCTGGATAAGGTAATTTCTATCCCCTGATTGCTCATCTTTCCACCATTTACCTGAGGTAGGCTGATGCCATATTCCAATGGTACTGTGCTGCTTGGGTTTTGTAGCATGTTGTCACGCTTATCATAAAAATAATCGACAGAGAAGGATAGTTTCCCTTTCCATAAAATACCGTCAACGCCGACATTAAATTTTTTTGCTTTCTCCCAAGTAATAAATGGATTGTTCTGATTCATCTCATATACACCGGTTGTCGGATTTCCGAAATAGGCAGAGTTAGAATATACTGAGTATCCTGCCATGTATTGGTAAGGGCTGCCTGCCAAGTTACCCGACTCTCCGTAAGAGGTTCTTAGTTTAAGCATTTCCAGATTAGGAAAATTATTTTTCATAAAACCTTCTTCGGAAATGTTCCATCCAGCGGATATAGAAGGAAAGAATCCCCATTTCTTACCGGGAGCGAAATAATAATGACCATCATATCTGCCGGAGGTCTCAAGCATATATTTACTGTTATACGTATATCCGATTCGGTAAAGAAAGCCTACGGATGTTTCTCGTGCTGATGAACCACCATTGCTTATTTTTCCGGCTTCGGTACTACCTCTATCCAATTCATCTATATCGAGAGGAAATCCTGTACGTTTGGCATCAAACCATCTTCTTTTTCGTTCTTTACGTTCGGCTACACCCAGAAAATTAATATCATGTACTCCATTGAAGCGATGTTGATAATTGATATATCCCTGAAAGGTAAATCTTTTGTCGTTTTCGTCTCTTTGATTAAGACTATAATCTCCTTCATATGTTTCATTAAACGTGTAAGGTGTGGTCGAAAAATCGGGAGTATATGATAGTCTCGGTTTTCTCCACTCTTTCTTGAATAAAGTATAAGGGTCGTAGCTCACTAATCCTTTTATGCTCAAGCCTTCGAGGAAAGGCATCTTTTGCTCTATAGAAAGAGTTGTATAGAGTTGGTTACGATCTTCTTTCGTATATCCACTCAGATTGCTGCCAAGGGCAACAGGCGAACGCCCCAGATAGTTACCCCACAAGCCATTACTATACCATATCGCTTTCGTGGCCGGTTGTCTTACTGCTGCATAAGCGATGCCGCCGGCATTCTCTCCGGGATAATTATGATCGGCTACATACCCGCTTAATGATAATGAAATGTCTGTCGTAGAGGTAGCTTTAATATCTAAGCGGCTCGATACGTTATAGCGTTTCATATCTGTTCCTTTAAACATACCGTCTTGGGCTGTATAGGCTAACGATACGTAATAGTTAGCATATTCCGATCCTCCTGAGATTTCCAGATTATGATAAGTAAGAATAGTATTGTGCCGTATAATGTCTCTTATTCCCCGGCTATTAGGATAGCGGTCAGGATCTGCACCTGAAGCACCGTCGACGGTCTTTTTAAACATAGCTATTTCTTCATCCGAATAAGGCATATTTGTAAGCCCGCTGTTTCGGGCTCCTTCGTTGAGCATGGTGGCATATTCGTAAGAGTTTACCATTTCGGGTATACGGGTTGGATTCTGGAATCCGATATATCCGTTATAAGAAACGGTCGGTGCACCGGTTTTACCTTTTTTGGTAGTGATGAGGATAACTCCGTTTCCGCCACCAATGCCGTAAGGGGCTACAGCTGCGGCATCTTTAAGTATGGTTATTGATTCTATGCTGGCAGGATCGAGCTGACCATAGTTGTCACGAGGTACGCCGTCAATAACGATCATAGCCCCCGAGCTCCCGGTGGTTCCTTTGCCTCGGACATATATATTAGGATTGTCATATCCGATTTCTCCATTCGTCTGGCTGGCTATAAGCCCAGGCATATGCCCTACGAGGTTTTGACTGATATTGGCAACCGGTTTTAATGCTGTTTCTTGCCCTTTCATCGAAGCTACTGCTGCAGTCAATGACGCTTTTCGGGTTGTACCATATCCGACAACAACTATTTCATCCAATACTTTTACATCTTCTTTGAGTGTAATTTGCAGTTTTGTATCGGAGCCTAGAGTTATTTCCAAAGGGATAAAACCGATATAGCTGATTAGCAAAACATCGCCTGCTTCTGCTTTGAGGGTGAAATGCCCGTCTATATCTGTTATTGTTCCCGTGCTCTGCCCTTTTATCAAAGCACTTGCTCCTATTATCGGTTCACCTGCCTGATCTTTTATCACACCTTCGATCTTTTTTGTGGGGTCGGGCTCTTGAGATTTTTGACTGACACCGGCAACATCACGACCTTTGTGAGTTTTTGGTGTAACTACAATGTGTCGTCCTTTGATCGTATATTCCAAGTCATTGGGGTTTATAACATCATCCAACACTTCATAGATAGTACTGTTGTGTCTGTTGGTCGATACTTTCTTGCTTTTGTCTATTTCTGTTGATTCATAGAAGAATAAAAATTCTGTCTGTTTCTCAATCTGCCGAAATACCTGATCAAGTGATTCGTTCTTGACCGATATCGATATTTTAGTCTTTTGTGCATAGGTATGTGCCATTAATTGTGGCAGACAGCCTATTAGCATCAACATGGCTATTTTCATAATCTTTATAGTTTTTTTAAGATCTGCAAAAAGAACTATAGGTTGTTTGTTCATATATTTGTATGTTATTAAGATTAAACACTTTTCCACGGCAAATGGAAGTTTAATTAAGGTTACGTAAGGAGAAAGGGAGGTTCGGCAAAAACTTCCCTCCTTTTTTGGAGTATTAGCTGCTATTCATAAGTATTGACTTAGGTTAATATATTGTTATTGAGCCTTCTTCTATCTCATATTTTATAGGTATTGATATACTGATTATTTCTAAAATCTCCTTAATATTTTGTCCACGATAAAATGTACCTGTAAATCGCTTGGTTTTCAGGTCGTTTCTCTTTATCTGAATTTTGAGCCCATATATATTACTCAGGCGAGACAAAATGGTCTGGAATGTCTGATCAGGAAAATGATAGTACCCATTTACCCACGAGGTGTACAATGATGCGTCAACTTCTTCTATCGTTGAGGTTTGATGATTTCTATTGTATCTGAATTGTTGATCGGGTTTTAGCATTGTTTCTTTAGCAAGTCCCTGTGTCGTCAGACGTACACTTCCTTCCAATAATGTAGTGGAAAAAATGGAATCGGAAGGGTATGCCATAACATTAAATTTTGTGCCTACTGCTTCTATATCCTGCCCATTTACTTTAACAATGAATGGCTTCTTTTTTTGTTTAGCCACTTCAAACATGGCTTCTCCTTCGAGATATACAACTCTATCTTTTTGGTTATAATCAGGGGCACAATAAAATTTAGTTTTAGTGCCAATGCTTACTCGTGTACCATCGGGTAAAATGACCATATCAGCTTCTATTCCATTTCCTCCGATATATTTACAAATGGGTTGTTCCTGATCTCTTTTCTGAAAGATGAAGAACGTAGAAGTCAAAATCAATGTAATCAGGGCAACTGCGGCATAGCGTCCAACATATCGCCATAAGTTGAACGATGTTTTATTATATTTTTTATTTAGTAATCTATCCCAGCTTTTATCTATATTGATGGCATGTTCTTTTATGGTACAGGTATCAAAAATAGCTTTGGTCTCGAAGAATAGCTTTTTGTTTTCGGGATTTTCTGAAATCCAATTATAGAATTCATCTAAACCATCTTTATCAAGAGATTTATTCAGGTATTTTATTACTAGATCGGAAGGTGCAAAAGGCATGTCTTTACTGATATTAGATCATTGTATTCTACTGATGATATAATATAGAACGAGTGGCAGATAAAATATACTCATCTGAAAATGGATTTTATTTCAAAAAAGAATAAATAAAAAGATAAATTTGGAGGAAAGGCTTTTTCTAAGAAGCAGTAATGTTCGGTATAATTGATTCTCGACTGTTCGCACAGATAGATTCAATTGTTTTGCAATCTCATTGGCCTTCATACCTTCTATGTATGACAGACGAAATATTTCTTGTTTTCGTTCAGGCAATTCTTCAATTTTTTTTAAGACAAATTCGAGCATATTTTGTCTCATAAAGAAGTCTTCGGAACTTTCGAAAAAATTTAGTTCATCAATTTTTAATTGTAATGCTCTTTTATCTATAATTTCTTCTTCGAGACTCATGCGGCGCAAATGATCTATACAAGCATTTCTTACGGCGGCAAAAAGAATTCGTTTCACTTCTTCCTCGGGCAACAAAAATACTTGTTTATCCCATATCTTAAGAAATACATCATGGACAATATCTTCTACAAAAAAGGATGAAACAAATCTATTTGCAAACTTCAGCAGCATAGGCGCATATTGCATATAGATTTGTCTATAATGTATTATCTGATTGTCCTTTTCATTCATGATCCAAACTTACATAAAAAACGGGATTTATCAGAATCCTACCAGAATTTAGAAATATGTTGAGAAAAAAGATTTAGACAGTATCTCTGCCGATATTTAATCCATACATTAATTACCTCTATTGCCTTTAAATTAAACTCATCTGAGAAACTATTTATCGGATCCCAAATTTTGATGCTCCTTATTGCCGCTCAAAAGGCGTGTAGTCTCTATGCATTCAGATATTTTATTATCTGCATTTATATGAAATTCTGCAAATACGAGAAAGACTGTTGATGTTCCATCTTTCATTGTAGAGGTGACTTTATGACGTGAGAACACTACATTATTTTCTTCTATTAATTGTAAAAATTCTATGCTCATGTTCTCAATAAGTTCTCTTACTTTCTTGATATGTTCTATAAAATCGGTATAGTTTATAAACTTGTCATCAACGTATTGTTTATAATCGTTACTAAAGTAATTACTAACTGTTATCATAGCTATATCTTTTTGAAATGCAATCGATAAAGCTTCTTTTATTATATTTTTCTTATTCATTGTCGTTATTTTTTGAAGTATACATATGTTTTTGTTATAAAAATACAAAAACTATGTCTTTCAAAGGTAATTAGATGAAATTGCTTTCTTTAAAAAGACGAACATTTGATTATTTGGTATGCTAATTCGTGATAGAAAGACCTATAATCTGAGAATGCAGATACCTACAGGTCATTATGTTGGTTGAAAAACACTTGGGGTGTTGTAAGTGTCTTTTTTGATAAATATTACTTTTTAGAGGTAGGCCTTATATTCAGTTAACTCTCGCTTGTTTCTGTTTCGAAAGAAATAGTCGGCTTTTAACAAACTTTACGAGGAATGAATGGATTAGATAATAGATTAATACGATTTTCGTTACAATTTACTATCTTTGTCGGTAGAAAAATAACACTTTACCCTAAAGTGTTTGTCTTAAAACGATATGGTCGACTAAAATTTTGAATAATATATGATTAGTAGGTGTGGCTTATGAGCGCCCACTTCCGCAAAATAACAACATAAAAACGACAATATCTCAATCTTAAACATCTTAAGTTGGCGCTGCTTCAAGAATTTTCTTCCCCAACTCTATGTGTTAATTTATAAATTAAAGAATGACTGCTAGGTAGTAGTTTAAATAACAAAATGACATTTAAAGACTTAAAAATAATTGAGCCAATAATGAAGGCTCTTGACGAAAAAGGATATTCCACACCCACACCAATACAGCAACAAGCAATCACACCTATTTTAGATAATAAAGATATACTCGGACTGGCACAAACAGGAACAGGTAAAACTGCTGCTTTCTCATTGCCAATTATCCAACAGCTATATTTGAATAAAGTGAGTGGTAAGAAAAGAGAAATAAAAGCCTTGATATTGACGCCCACTCGTGAGTTGGCAATTCAGATTAATGACTGTCTGAGTGACTATACTAAATATACAGGACTTCGCCATTGTGTAATATATGGGGGTGTTAAACAGAATGCACAAGTAAATGAGCTGCAAACAGGTGTAGATATATTAGTTGCAACACCGGGGCGCTTATTAGACCTCATGAATCAGGGTTTTATAAATCTGAATTCGATACGCCACTTTGTTCTTGACGAAGCAGACCGTATGTTGGATATGGGTTTTATTCACGATATTAAGCGTCTTCTGCCCAAATTACCGAAAGAGAAACAAACACTTCTTTTTTCGGCTACTATGCCATCTACTATAGGTGTGTTGTCACGTTCTATTTTGAGAAATCCAGTTAAGGTTGAGGTGACACCCGTATCTTCTGTGATAGATACAATAAAACAATATATCTATTTTGTAGAAAAGCAGGAAAAAAAAGATTTACTGATTAATATCCTCAAAAAAGATAAAAAACAATCAGTATTAGTTTTTTCTCGGACTAAACATGGTGCAGATAAGATAGCACGTGTTTTATGCAAAGCTGGTATTGGAAGCGAAGCTATACATGGTAATAAATCTCAGAATGCACGTCAGCGTGCACTAAGCAATTTTAAATCGCACAAAACCCGTGTTCTTATAGCTACCGATATTGCAGCAAGAGGGATCGATGTTGATCAACTGGAACTTGTTATCAATTACGACTTACCCGATGTTGCTGAGACGTATGTACATCGTATTGGACGTACCGGAAGAGCCGGTAATGAAGGAACAGCACTTACATTTTGTGCACAAGACGAGCGTACGTTGTTGAAAGATATACAAAAACTTACAGGAAAGAATATCTCTTCCCTATCGGTTCCTGCTTGAGTTGAATAATATTAGAAGGAAGTATTTTCTTCTTCTTAATTAAATAAAAATATAAAGCCTGCTAATTCTTTTAGCAGGCTTTATATTTTTATTTTGTCTTATTTTTTTAGAATTTATATCCTACTGTTAAATAAGCATTTTGATTTTTGACTTTGAAGCTTTCACCTTCTTCTGCCTTGTGGGCGATATTTGTTAACCCAAAATCATAACCAAGTCCAACTCCGATTTTTCCGAATTCAGCACCGACTCCGGCACCTACGCCAAAATCGAATCTTTTAAAACCACCATCTTCTTTGCTTCCGAAAAAGTCATCCTTTTCTTTAACTCCTTCATAAGTTTCTTTAGTTTTGCCACCGATACCGTAAGCTATATATGGACCCGCGTGGAATACAATCTTAGTGCCTTCAGCCACATCTAGTTTGTAACCTACATGTACCGGCAATTGAAGATACATAGCATTAGCTGAAGCGTCTTTAGTGTCCTCATTGTCCTTGATTTTAGATCCTTTGGTCGTGAATTCCAAACCTGTAAGTAAAGCTACATTGGGAGTGAAATTATAATCTAGTGTAACCCCTACATTAAATCCAAATTTAGCTTTGGTGTCTTTTATATCACCACTGAAGTTAGACATGTTTGCGCCTGCTTTAACTCCAAGTTGGATAGGACTGTCTTGTGCATTTGCGTTTATGGCTAAAAATAGAGCCATAATAAATAAGCTTGTTTTAAAGATTTTTTTCATAAAATGCTTTGTTAATGTATTAAGTAAATATCCATAAGTTTCTCTTATGGCGGCACAAATATATATTATTTATTTTGATATCTGGAGAACCGTGGTATAGAGTTAGTATACATAAGGAAAAATCTCAAGACTAATTTTTAATATTTTAATTGCTAAGAAATAGTTAAGTTATCGTTTCTATTTCGTAAACTTCCTTAAACTAATTGTAAATTTGTTTTCTAAAGAACTTAATTATTCAACAATATTTTGGTTGGGCTGTTTAAACAAAGAAAATACAGATGGAACAAAAAAAGCATTATTCAGGTCTTACACGTACCGAGGTCAGCAATAGCCGGTCTAAGTATGGAGCTAACGTTTTGACGCCTCCTAAGAAAACCCCATTGTGGAAACTTTTCTTAGAGAAGTTTAAAGATCCAATCATTCGGGTTTTGCTCATTGCAGCCTTTCTCTCGTTAGCTATATCAATTATACATAACGAATATGCCGAAACAGTTGGTATCTTCTGCGCCATTCTTTTGGCTACAGGAGTTTCGTTTTGGTTCGAAATGGATGCCAATAAGAAATTTGATGTTCTCAATCAAGTGAACGATGAAGATCAGGTAATGGTTGTCCGCGATGGCAATGTTTGTCAGGTTGCAAAAAAGGACGTTGTAGTAGGTGATATTGTGATGCTTGAAATAGGGAATGAAGTGCCTGCAGATGGAGAACTCCTCGAAGCAGTATCCCTTCAAATCGATGAATCATGTTTGACTGGAGAGCTGAGTATTGATAAGACTACCAATCCGGAACATTTTGAAGAAGGTGTGACTTATCCTTCTAATTGGGTATTGCGGGGAACAAAGGTCATCAATGGACACGGTGTTTATACAGTCACTAAAGTGGGTGATGCTACCGAATTTGGTAAAGTTGCCGAAAAATCGACAGAAGTAGTAGAAGGAGAAACTCCTCTAAATCGTCAGCTAAATTCATTGGCCAAATTTATTGGTGTTATTGGGTTGACTTTAGCTGTCCTTACTTTCTCTGTTCTTTTCATAAAAAATATTATATTAAACAAAGCAATAGTAATTTCCCTAAGTCAAATAGGACTCTTGGGAGCTGTTATTTTGGGAGCTGTTGTTGCATTGGCAAAAGTTTGGGTACCTATCATTTACGATGCATTTATATTGTTAGGGAAAGAAAAGCCATTGCCAAAAAGCATTCAAAGTGGAGGTTGGTTCAGATGGATTGTTACCGGGCTCTTAGTCTTTGTTGTAATAGCCGGAATCGGCTATCTGTTTGGTGTTAATCCCTTAGATCAGAATTCGTGGGTAGATAGTTATATTGCAGGTGAAATTTTACAGTATTTCATGATTGCTGTCACTCTGGTTGTTGTTGCAGTACCGGAAGGATTGCCTATGAGTGTGACTCTTAGTCTGGCACTAAGTATGCGCCGTATGTTGAAAATGAACAACCTTGTCCGTAAGATGCATGCTTGTGAAACAATGGGTGCGGCAACTGTGATTTGTACAGATAAAACAGGAACCTTGACCCAAAATCAGATGACTGTCTATAAAACAAATTTTTATGGACTGAATAATCAAGAATTAGATGACGAGAAAGGAAGTAAACTGGTTATTGAAAATATATCGGTCAACTCCACCGCTTTTCTCGATTATTCGGACAATAAGGTAAAAGCGCTAGGGAACCCGACCGAAGGAGCATTGTTACTTTGGCTGGATAAGCAAAAGATAAGATATGGCAATATCCGTGATAAAGTTGAGATTATAGATCAGTTGCCTTTTTCTACAGAGCGCAAGTTTATGGCAACTTTGGTCAATTCTCCATCCTTAAAGAAAAAGATACTTTATGTGAAAGGTGCTCCAGAAGTTGTGTTAGCTAGGAGTAAAGAGATTCTTGAGCCGGAAGGGACAAAGTCAGTATCGGAGTATACAAGTCGGATAAATGATCAATTGCTTCAATACCAGAATCAGGCAATGCGAACACTTGGATTTGCATACAAGATAGTAAATGATGATGAGAATAAGCCTGTTGAAGAATTAGCTAATGGTGATCTTACATTTTTAGGTATTGCAGCTATATCCGACCCTGTTCGTGAAGATGTCCCAGATGCAGTAAGGCGTTGTTTGAATGCAGGGATAGAGGTTAAAATCGTGACAGGTGATACTTATGGAACGGCAAAAGAGATAGGGCGTCAAATAGGGATATGGGATGATGAGAAAGATACGGATTTGAATATAATATCAGGTATCGACTTTGAGGCTTTAACTGATCAAGAAGCTGCACAGCGGGTAAAAGGTCTGAAGATAATGTGCCGTGCCCGTCCTACTGACAAGCAGCGTTTGGTAAATTTATTGAAACAAGGAGGCGAAATTGTAGCTGTTACCGGCGATGGGACGAACGATGCACCCGCACTCAACTATGCCGATGTTGGTCTATCTATGGGATCAGGAACGTCAGTTGCCAAAGAAGCAAGTGATATAACCCTCCTTGACGACTCTTTTGCCAGCATAGCAACAGCAGTTATGTGGGGACGATCGCTCTATCAGAACATACAGCGTTTCATACTGTTTCAGTTGACGATCAACGTGGCAGCATTGCTTCTTGTATTTCTAGGATCTATAATGGGACATGAACTGCCTTTGACCGTTACGCAAATGCTTTGGGTAAACCTGATAATGGATACGTTTGCAGCTGGGGCACTAGCTTCATTGCCTCCTGATCCGAATGTGATGAATAATAAACCGCGAAAGAACAGTGACTTTATAATAACGCCACCTATAGGTAAACGTATTCTCATTATAGGATTACTTTTTGTAGTTTTATTATTAGGTTTGATGTACTATTTCTCTAACCCTGTCAATCTGGATGAGGTATTTAGCTATATTGAGCCAGAACATAGAGAAAGATATTTCCTTTCTTGCTTCTTTACTATATTTGTGATGTTACAGTTTTGGAATCTGTTTAATGCTAAATCGTATGGAACTGGTAAATCAGCATTTGCAGGAATGAGTAAGAGTTTTGCTTTCGAACTTGTTGCTGCATTGATACTAGTTGGTCAAGTACTGATTGTTACATTTGGTGGCGATGTGTTCCGCACTATGCCCTTAACCATCTGTGATTGGTTAATAATAATTGGAGGTACTTCATTAGTCCTTTGGGTTGGTGAGATTGCTCGATTAGTGAAACCGAAAAAATAATGATATGCTATTCTTATATAACAAGAAAGACGATATTCTTAGAATATCGTCTTTCTTGTTATTAAGATGTATTTTATTGGGATAGATTGTCTAATACCTTCTTTGCATTGTCTATCATTATATCAGATGGTTCGGTCGGATTTATTGTATTGAACTTAGCAACCTCGCTGTTCAATAAGTTTAGTTTGTTTCGTGAATCAGTCGTATTGGCCTCTTCGAATTCTTTGCGCAGGATACGTACTTTCTCGACGTCTTGTATACCTTCTATCAATTTTTCGAAACGGATAGAACTGCGTGCTTCAGGGTATACAATATACGTGTCGCCTGCCGGCCATGTTCTGAAACGAGAATCTGTCAATGGGTTTTCCACCCACGAATTATAAGCCCAGCGTAAGTAGCCATCATAATTGGCAGCCATGCTATACCAAGCACTATAGACAGCTTCGGCAGGGTTGGAAAATGTAAAGACATTAGGGAACTTATCCGAACAGCAAACATAATAAGTTGTTATCAATCCTTTTTCTTTGCGTAATGCTAAATCTGCCTCATCTACTTTTGCATCGGCAGCTACACTCATATCTTTTATAAAAGGATATTTTTTATAACTTTTATGATTGTCTGCCAGTGAAATTCCTAGCTCAGGGGCTACTTCTTGCAACAATTGGACTGTTGCTTCCATCACTTCGGGCGAACGTTCATCCATCGCAATATTTGTTATCTTTAACCAATCCTTTTCTTTCAGGTGTTTGGTGAAATCAGTGAGAAATGGTTTCCACATATCAACAAAAAGATCTGTGCCCGGATCTGCTTTCACAATCTCCATTTTACCTGTTTTAGCATCTTTATAGTGTAATTCGTTGTTCCAAGGAACCATCGAGTAGCAATTGATCATTTTTGTAATGCCCATGTCCATCATAAAGTTTACCCATTTGTCAAAAATGGTATAATCGTAGACCCATGTTCCGTCCTCTTGTTTGGTCCATGTAATCATGTCTTCATATTTATCGAAACATTGATTGTTCCAAGGATCTTTATTTAAAGTCGTTGTTATCACCTTTTGTCCTGCATTAGCTAACATTCTCATCAGAGGCTCCATTGCATTGAAATGTTTATCGCTCCATACAGGAAGGTTTTGGACTCTGGCTACTGCGGATGGATGTTGCCATAAGTCCAGATGATATGCCCAATCTGAGGCAGGGGGCAATGTTCTGTTTTGTACAGTTAGCGATATCGAAAAATCTAAAGCATCTTTTCCCTGAGCTAGGATTTTTATTTTACCATTATAATTACCGGGAATGGCATTTTTAGGGATATTTATTGTTATCCATACAGGGCGTACTGTTTTGGCTGCAATATCGAAACAGTTAATATTATCAAGCATATCAGCAGTTAACGAAGATGGGAAATCTTCAGCTTTGCGATAGCCGCATCCGGGTTCAAAAACATCTGTCATTACATATCTTACAAAACGTGCTCGTGCTATATCCGATGGCAAGGTTTTATTGTCTGATGTAAAATTGTCGAATATGCATTCTATTTGGTTGATATTCTCTGCACTCCAAAGAAGTACTTGTATTGATAGCTTTTCTCCCTTCCATCCTATAATTTGGCAAGATTCAGAAATTTTTATATCAGGTGCTATTGACTTTTGGAATTTTAGATTTGTACTTACTAATGAGCCATTAAGACCGAAAGGGACATTGCTCCAATCGGATAATGTGTCGGAGGTTGGGTCAGGCATTTCCTCGAAGGTAGAACAGGGTTTTATTGTTTTTTTAGGATTGCAGGCGCTAATCAATAATAAACATATGCATATTAAAGACAAAAAAGTTGTTTTGTAGCTCATTTTAGTCATGGTCTTATTTTTAAAATCATGTTATATTTTACAGAATGACACAAATATATGTAAAAATGACAAGATAATAGATCTCTCTATCGGCTAATAGTCTATAACTCTTCGCCTCATGCTTTTTCGGGAGCTTTGACGATTGATCTGTTTTGTAACAATTTATATTGTTATTTTTTTGTATCTTTTTCTCCAATCTTATCATAGATTCATCAAAATGGCGTATATTTGCATGCAATAAATTTTCAAAAAGATATTCTCATATGTCATTTATTGCAGATAAAGTAGTCATGGATGGGTTGACATTCGACGATGTATTGTTGATCCCCGCTTATTCAGAAGTTCTCCCCCGCGAAGTTGATTTATCAACAAATTTCTCACGCAACATCAAGTTAAATATTCCGATTGTTTCAGCAGCTATGGATACCGTAACTGAAGCAAAGCTGGCTATTGCTATAGCTCGTGAAGGAGGTATTGGTGTTATCCATAAAAACATGCCTATAGAAGAGCAGGCGCGACAAGTTCGATTTGTCAAACGTGCCGAGAATGGGATGATCTCAAACCCTGTTAGCATTCTTCGCCACAAGACTGTAGGTGAGGCTTTAGCATTGATGGCTGAATATAAAATCGGAGGTATTCCGGTTGTAGATGAAGAGAACCGTTTAGTTGGGATTGTTACAAACCGCGACTTGCGTTTCCGACGCGATATGAAACAGCTTATAGATGACGTGATGACTAAGGAGGGGCTAATAACCACTCGCCAGTCTACGGACTTGGAGGCTGCAGCAGATACACTCCAACAATATAAAATAGAAAAACTGCCTGTCGTAGATGGTGATAACAAGCTGATAGGCTTAGTAACATATAAAGATATCACTAAAGCGAAAGACAAACCATTTGCATGTAAAGATGAACATGGTCGCTTACGCGTTGCTGCCGGGGTCGGGGTTACTTTCGATACGATGGTACGTGTTGATGCTTTGGTAGAGGCCGGAGTGGATGCTATTGTAATAGATACAGCACATGGTCACTCTAAAGGAGTGATTGGTATATTGAAATCTGTAAAAGAGAAATATCCTCAAATTGATGTTGTAGTAGGTAATATTGCAACTGGCGATGCTGCTAAATATTTGGTCGAAGCCGGTGCAGATGGAGTGAAAGTTGGTATCGGTCCGGGTTCAATTTGTACAACACGCGTTGTGGCTGGTGTTGGTGTTCCTCAGTTATCTGCCATTTATGATGTTGCAAAAGCACTGAAAGGAACAGGTGTTCCTCTTATTGCTGATGGCGGATTACGTTATTCAGGTGATATTGTTAAGGCATTGGCTGCCGGAGGATATTCTGTGATGATGGGATCGCTTTTGGCTGGAGTTGAAGAATCTCCGGGCGAAACTATTATCTTTAATGGACGTAAATTTAAGTCATACCGTGGTATGGGTTCTTTAGAAGCTATGGAAAAAGGTTCTAAAGACCGTTATTTCCAAGATATGGAAGCCGATATAAAAAAGCTTGTTCCAGAAGGTATTGCAGCTCGTGTTCCATTCAAAGGAACGCTTTTCGAAGTTGTTTATCAAATGATTGGAGGGTTACGTGCCGGTATGGGATATTGCGGTGCTAATAATATAGACACATTGCATGATGCTAAGTTTGTACGCATCACTAATGCAGGTGTAGCAGAAAGCCATCCACATGATGTTGCTATCACGAGCGAAGCTCCGAACTATTCACGAGGCGAATAAACAAAAAAGTTAATCAAGATATAAGCTCTGTATGTAATCTATTTACATACAGAGCTTTTTTTTAATTTCTTTTGCCTGTTACCAATAAATGAATTTTGTATCTTAGTTCTAGCACTTACTTTTCTATTTTAGAATATTTTAAAACTTTGTGAATCTATATTCTCGTATCTTTGTGTCAAAATCAAATTTTACCATATGAGGCAAAAACTATTAATATTTTTACTTTGTGTGCCATTTTATTTATCACAAGCACAACAATCAGAACCTATTGTTTTCTCTATAGATGGAGTTCCTACATACAAAGCGGAGGTTGAAGAAGCCTATTCTCGAAACAATAATAATGGGGTAGGTGAGGCGACATCTGGGCGTGACAATTTTATCCAATCTTATATCGATTTTAAACTGAATGTCATCGAGGCTAAGGCTCAGAAGCTAGATACAACGGCAAATTATAAGCGTGAATATTCTTCATATAAGATCCAATTATCGAACTCGTACCTGAAGAATACAGAGGTAGAAAAACAGGTGATGCAAATGTTGTTTAATCGTACTCGTACCGAAGTCGAAATTAATCAAGCTTTTCTTCCTTTCGATAAAGAACTATTATTACCTTCCGATACACTTGCTCTATATAATAAAGCTTTGGATTTGAGAAACACGCTTATTCAGAAAGGATTTGTTGGTGATGGCTTCGAGGATTATACAAAATTGACCGGTATGGTTTTAGATAGAGAAACTAAAAGTGGATACATGGGGTGGATTATTCCTTTTATGATGCCTCGTCGGGTCGAAGATGCTATCTATTCATTGTCTATAAATGAAATTAGTTATCCTATACGCACACTCAAAGGCTACCATATTGTACAAGTATTAAATAAACGTCCTGCCCAGGATTTAATTAATATAGATCAGGTGTTATTCACTTTTTCACGTATTCCTGCTACACAGCAGCAAATAGATAGTGTTCGCAATGTGGCCGATAATGTATATAAAGAATATCTGAAATCGAATAATTGGGAGTCCTTATGTAACGCTTATGTGAAGGCGAATAACATTCAGGGCGATGGGTGTAACTTTGGAACATATGCTCTTGATGGACAATTACCTCCATCTTTCTTGACTGCTGCTTTTGGGCTGAAGAAAGAAGGAGATGTAAGTGCTCCTGTTATGACAGACTATGGTTTTCATCTCATTCATTTGAATAAAAAGATTCCATTGCCTGACTTTAAAGGTTCGGAAGATGCCTTGTCCAAAAGGATTAGGTTTACAGATCGTTCAGAATATGCTTCAGATGCTTATCGTAAACAGTTAGCTTTAAATTATCATTTAGATATTGATCAAGTAGTTTATGCTAAAATTAAGAATATAGCGAATACAATAGATCCTTATGATCCATCGTTTATTAGCAATGTTACAGATGTTGATGATATTTTATTTTCAATTGACGGATTAAGGAAATATAAGGTTATCGGCTTTTTGAATTATGTCAAAGAGAAGGCAGGATTGGCCGAAGAACGTCCAATAGTGACCTATAATGTGACGACAGATAGATTCGATGATTTATTTAATTCCTATATTTACCAAATGTTGATGTCTTATGCAGAAGAAACATTAGAAGCCAAATATCCGGAATTTGAAAAATTAATAAATACTTTTGTTGAAGGAACTTTATATTTTGATGTCAAGAATAAAAATGTATGGAACCCAAGCCGGAATATTGATGCTTTAAGCAAGTTTTATGACAAGAATAAAGCTAAATATAATAATGTGCCGTTTGAAGAGGTCAGAGGACAGGTAGAGTCTGATTATCAAGAGCAATTGGAGCAATTATGGACTGCCTCTCTCCGAAAAAAATATAAGGTAAAAATAAATGAGTCTGTTTTAGATACAATAAAATGAAGATAAAGTACGCATATATAATATTACTGGGAGGATTGATGTATATGGCTTCGTGCGGAAAGAACCGTACGATTGATGTTGATGCAACAGCAAGTCCCATTGTATCAGTCGAAGATCAGATACTATATAAAGCCCAACTTGATGCTGTACTTCCAGCAGGCCTATCAGCCGAAGACAGTACAAAGATGGCAGAACTATATATAAAATCATGGATTAATGATATTCTGATGTATGAAAAAGCAAAACAGAATATTATAGATAAAGAAGCTATTGAAGAACTTGTTGAGGATTATAGAAAGTCGTTAATCACGAATATGTATCAGGAGCATATACTCAAAGATTATTTGAATAAATCTGTATCCCAATCTACATTAGATGCTTATTATGAGCAAAATAAAGAGTTGTTTAGATTGGATGGTAGTATTATTAAAGGACTTTATCTGAAAGTTCCTGTCGAATCACCCCAATTGGCCAATTTTCAGAAATGGTATAAGCTGACTACCGATGCTGCTATTGAGAATATAGAAAAGAATGCTTTGCAGAATGCTGTCAGTTATGAATATTTTTATGACAAGTGGGTTCATCTGGAAAGTATAATGGAAAATATACCTTACCAGATAACAGATACAGCACAGTTTCTTAAAACCAAAAAGAACCTCGAAGTAGGAGACTCTTCATTTGTTTACCTGCTCAATATAGGAGAGTATAGGCTTGCTGGCAGTGATGCTCCACACGAGTATTTGAAAAACCGGATGGTTGATATCTATAAAGAAAAGAATCGGACAGAATATATTGGTCAGATTCAAGAAGATCTGTATAAAAAAGCCGAGTCTGATGGCAAAATAAAGTTTTATAACAAATAGAATATAATCTCTTTTTTTTCGTTAAGAGAAAAGTAATACAATACATTATCACTATATTTACGCGATTTTTAATAAATGAATAAAATGGTAAAAACAGCCGGGAAGCTAATTCTGTTAACTATATTTCTGGGAACAAGCCTAATAATCAAGGCTCAAGACAATGTTATCGATCAAATAATATGGGTGGTAGGGGATGAAGCCATCCTAAAATCTGATGTAGAAGAAGCTCGTGCCGAAATGTTGGCACATGGTGAACGAATTGAAGGTGATCCATACTGTATTATTCCGGAACAATTGGCTGTACAAAAATTGTTTCTAGATCAGGCTAAAATAGATAGTATAAATGTTCCTTCCTCAGATGTTGCAAGAGGTGTTACACGTCAGGAAAATATGCTTATTGCAAATTTCGGATCGAAAGAGAAAGTAGAAGAATATCTGAAGTCTCCGATTACCGAACTTAGAGAAAGATGGCGTGAACAAATGAAAAATAACTATATGGTTCAGGAAGCAAAAAAGAAAATTGTTGGTAAAAAAACAACACTTACACCTTCCGAAGTACGTCGTTACTATAGCCAATTGCCTAAAGATAGTTTACCATATATCCCTACCAATGTAGAAGTACAGTTGATAACTTTCGAACCGGTAATTCCATTAGAAGAAACAGATAAAATAAAGGAACGTCTAAGAGAATTTACAAGACGTATCAATTCGGGTGAAACAAGCTTTTCGACAGTTGCCATTATGTATTCAGAAGATAAAGGGTCGGCGGCTAACGGAGGAGAACTCGGTTTTATGGGGCGTGCAGAGTTACTACCTGAGTTTTCGAGTGTTGCTTTTTCGCTATCCGATCCTAAAAAAATATCGAATATAGTAGAAACAGAATATGGATACCATATTATACAACTTATAGAGCGTCGTGGCGATCGAGGAAATTTCCGTCATATCTTATTACGTCCTAAAGTACCTACAGAACAAATGAATCAGGCTTTACATAAAATGGATTCATTGGCAAACGATATTCGTAGTAATAAATTTACATTCGAAGAAGCTACAGTCTTATCGTCTGACAAGGCGACCCGTAAAAATAATGGACTGATGGTGAACAGAAAAGAAAGCAGTAACTACGGGACACCTCGTTTCTCGATGGAAGAATTACCAGCCGAAATTGGAAAGGCAATCAGTACAATGAAGGTCGGTGACATTTCCCCTGCATTCAGAATGACTCAGGATAACGGTAAAGAGGTAGTTGCGGTTGTGAAACTGAAAAATAAGGTAGATGGCCATGTTGCTAATGTGTCGGATGATTTTCAGGCACTAAAAGAGATTGTAGAAAAAAGGAAAGAAGAAGAAATCTTGAGAAAATGGCTTCAGGCAAAAATTAAAGATACTTACGTTTTTATTGAAAGCGATTGGCGTAATTGTGACTTTCAGTACTCGGGTTGGGTAAAATAATAATGACAAAAAACATAAGTGATTAACGTGTTTAATCAATTGATAAAATATTTAAAGAAAGGGCATAGAATATCTTTAGCGAGTATTCTATGCCTACTTGCTGTATATGCAACTGCGCATACAATATTCTATAGCAGGGTTGATTATACAGCAACAGAATTACTGCAAACACCTGTAACGAATAAGAGTGCTCAACAGCAGCCGTCTAAAAAAACGGGACGGAAATTAGTTGAACTGAAAGCAGCCAATGAAATCCAGAAGAGAGAAAACTTTGAACCTCAAATCCTGATAGACAGTGTTATATTATATCATGATGGTGCTTATCTCTTTTGCGATAGTGCATACTATGATGATAAGCAGAATTCGTTCGAAGCTTTTAGTAATGTCCGGATGGAGCAAGGTGATACTCTCTTTTTGTATGGTAACTATATGCTTTATGATGGGAATACCAAAATGGTGATGGTACGCGAAAATGTACGCCTTGAGAATATCCCTCAGAATGTGACTCTTTTTACTGATAGTCTTAACTATGACAGGGTAAATAATATAGGCTATTATTTTGATGGGGGAATGCTCATCGATTCAATAGATAATAAATTGACTTCTTATTGGGGGCAGTATGAACCGAATATCAATCTGGCAACATTTATAGATAGTGTTGTTCTCTTGGCTTCTAACGCCACTCTTTATTCCGATACGCTCAAATATAATACACAGACAAAGACGGCGCTTATCGTTAGTCCGACTACTATTTTATCAGACAGTGGGACTATACTAACTGATAAAGGATGGTATAATACAGTTACCGATGAAGCTTTATTGCTCAATCAGTCGACTGTTCAGAATAAAGTGGGAGATAGAATATTGCGAGGAGATTCGATTTTTTATAATAAAGCCAAGGGGTATGGTGAGGTTTTCGGTAATATGTTTTTACAAGACACTACTAATCATATAATCTTGCGTGGAAACTATGGATTCTATGATGAAAAGTCTGACTATTCTTTTGCTACCGATTCTGCTTATAGTATCGAATATTCGCAAGGAGACTCATTATATCTTCATGCTGATACATTAAAATTAATTAGCATTGTAGACACGGTTGAGATTACTTCAAAACAAAATATAAAAGAGAGAACAGCCATTCCGGGTGTGTCAGATTCTATTGTAGGCGATTCATTAGATTCTACATCCAATCACCCCGTTGCAATCAAGAGCCTTTCTGATGATAGCGGAACTACAGTTACGACCGAATATCGTAAATTTAGGGAACTTAAAGCATATCATGGTGTCCGGTTCTATCGATCTGACCTTCAGGGTGTATGTGACTCTATGCAATTTAATTCACGCGACTCTATCCTATACCTTTATAAAGATCCTGTACTGTGGAATGAGAAAAACCAGATATCAGGTGATACGATTGTTATTTTTATGAATGATAGTACTATCGACTATGTTCATGTGAGAGGGTATAGTTTTTCTATCGAAGAGAAAGACTCTGTCAACTTTAATCAGATAAAAGGACGATCTTTGAAAGCTTTCTTCGAGGGGAAAAAAGTGAGACGGATTTTAGTAGAAGGAAATGCCGAATCGATTTTTTATCCTCAAGAAGATACAGGTAACTTTGTTGGGCTGAATTGGCTCGAAAGTAGTTATCTGGAAGTTTTTCTGAAAGATGGAAAATTAGATAAACTGAAAACTTGGCCAAAATCGACAGGCAAAATGACCCCGATGGAACTGATAGCCCCTGATCAGCGTAGGTTGAAGGACTTTTTTTGGTATGATTATTTGAAACCTCTAGATAAAAATGATATTTTCCGTAAAGTATCCAAGAAAGCGACAGATATAAAACCAAAGCGGTCTGCTATTTTTGATCGCGAAGACTAGGTTCAATTCGTTTAGAGATCACACTACTATATTAATTTTCTATTTTAATGAGCGATATAATACATCTTTTACCCGATTCTATAGCTAACCAGATTGCAGCCGGAGAGGTTATCCAGCGTCCAGCATCTGTGGTCAAAGAATTGGTAGAAAATGCGCTCGATGCCGGAGCTACTAACATCCAGCTGATAATAAAAGATGCGGGTCGTACTCTTGTGCAGGTGATAGATAATGGAAAAGGAATGTCGATGACAGATGCCCGTATGGCTTTCGAACGTCATGCAACATCAAAAATAAGATCGGCCGACGATCTGTTTGCCCTTCATACAATGGGCTTTAGGGGAGAAGCTTTACCTTCTATTGCTGCCATTGCTCAAGTGGAACTGAAAACAAAACGAGAGGAAGACGAAATTGGTACTTTGTTACAAATATCGGGTTCGAAGGTGGAGAATCAAGAACCTATTGCTTGTGCTAAAGGATCCAATTTGTCTGTGAAAAATATTTTTTTTAACGTGCCTGCCCGCCGTAAGTTCTTGAAATCGAACGATACGGAGCGTCGTAATATATTGACAGAATTAGAGCGTATTGTTCTGGTTCATCCCGAAATAGAATTTTCTTTTATAGATAATGATGTCGAAGTGTTGCATTATCCTGCATGTGGTTTGCGTCAGCGAATTATTAATGTAGTGGGCAAAAGCTTTAACCAACAGCTTATATCTATCGAGATCGAAACTTCGTTAGCAAGAATCACCGGATTTATAGGAAAACCCGAATCAGCCCGTAAAGCTCGTGCATTGCAATACTTCTTTGTGAATGGACGTTATATGCGTCATCCGTATTTCAATAAAGCAGTAACGGCTGCATTTGAGCCATTGATTCCTTCGGGCGAAAATCCGAATTATTTTATTTATCTCGATGTTGATCCATCTACTATTGATGTAAATATACATCCTACCAAAACAGAAATTAAGTTTGAAAACGAGCAGCCTATTTGGCAAATTCTGTCTGCTGCCGTAAAAGAAGCATTAGGGAAATTTAATGAAGTTCCATCTATCGACTTTGATACGGATGGTGCAATTAATATACCAATACACGATCCTTCCAAATCGGTAAGCCAACCTCGTGTAAATGTAGATCCGTCATACAACCCATTCAAATCCCCTTCTATATCAGGTGGCGGTGGTGGAAGCAGCTATCAACGTCCTAAGTTAGATTGGGAGCAATTCTATCAAGGTTTCGAAGATGATAAAGAGGTAATAGCTCCTGATTCGATCAACTTATTTTCTCAGGAGAGTTCTGTTGCTGATCAGATTGAGGTGAATGATGCGGTTGCTCATTATCAATATAAAAATAAGTATATTCTGACTTCGGTCAAGTCGGGTTTAATGCTGATAGATCAACACCGTGCGCATATTCGTATTCTGTTCGATCAGTTTTTGGCACAAATAATCCAGAATAGGGGAGTATCGCAACGAACATTGTTCCCTGAAATTGTAGAATTGTCACCATCGGAGGCTGCTATGATACCTTATTTGATCGACGATTTAGAAGCTGTTGGTTTCGATCTTAGTCATTTGGGTAATAATGCATATGCTATTAATGGCATCCCTTCCGAGATGACAAATATTGATGCTGTACATTTGATTCATAATATGGTAACAAAGAGTATTGAGACCGGAAGCGATGTAAAAGAAGAAATCCGAGAAACCTTGGCATTGTCTATGGCTACAGCTACTGCAATTCCTTCGGGGCATAGATTAACAGAAGAAGAGATGGCTAATATTGTAGGTCGCTTATTTGCTTCTTCTGCTCATAAACATACACCCGATGGTAAAACTATTATTTCCGTATTTGAAGATGATGTGATAGATAAGATGTTTCGATCTTAGTGATTAAGTATAGAAAACAAAAGGTGTCATTATACAATGACACCTTTTTGCTTTTATTGAATCTTTATCAAGAGTCTTTACAGGCTACTTAATACTTTCTTTACTGTTTCAGATATCGCTTTTCCGGCAGCAATTCCGGCTAATGATTTAGTTGCAACTCCCATCACTTTTCCCATATCAGCTGGCGATGCAGCTCCTACTTGGGTTACGATTTCTTTTATTTTAGCTTCCAATTCTTCAGGAGATAGTTGTTTTGGAAGATATTTTTCGATTACGGATACCTCTTCCAACTCTTTTTCAGCAAGTTCCGGACGACCTTGTTCTTGGTAAATGTCGGCGCTATCGCGACGTTGCTTTGCCATTTTTTGAAGTATTTGGATCGCAGTTGCTTCCGGCAACTCATCATTAGCTCCCTTAGCCGTTTTTGCTTCTAGAAATTCTTTCTTAATACCGCGCAATGCCTCAAGACGTACTTTATCTTTTGCACGCATTGCATCTTTAATATCTTCACTTACTTGATCAAATAAGTCCATAACTATATAATTTTATTCGTTAAATAATCCGTTTGTATGTTTTGACTCTGTTCCTTTATAATCACTTGGATTGAATTTTTCGTCACGTTTAAAAACAGGAGTGTTCTCAATTGCATCTACAATCTTATCATCATCCAATTCGTTAGTCGATAGTATAATAGGTTTCGGTGTGAAGAAAGTCGTTTTTACGTCCATCGTCTTTATACCATCTTTACCATAATGTTGTTCAATCATGATATTGATACGGCGTTTTTCTTCTTCTTCGCGCATGATACGTTCTTCCTCTTCGCGTTCTTCTTCTTCTGTCATTTCGCGCAAATGATCTTCTATGCCCGGAATACTAGACATACCGAACCCGGTGGCTAATAAAGTTATTTTGACCCGCTCACCTAAATTTTTCTCTGTAGCAGTACCCCAGATAACTTCGATCTCTGGACCGAATCGTTTCATGAAGTTTGCTACACTTTCCATTTCTTCTACGATAAGTGGATTGTCTTCGCCTGAATATATATTGAACAATATTTTCTTTGCTGCAAAAACATCATTATTGTTTAATAATGGTGAATGTAGAGCATTTCGTATTGCGTCTTCCACACGATTTTCTCCTTCTCCGTATCCGCTACTCATAATGGCAACTCCTCCATCTTTGAGGATTGTTTTCACATCGGCAAAGTCGAGGTTGATGTGGCCATGAACAGTAATAATCTCGGCGATTCCTTTGGCTGCAATTGTTAATGTATCATCCGCTTTTGCAAAAGCATTAGGAATAGTGAGGTCTGAATAGATGTCAATGAGACGTTCGTTATTGATAACAAGAAGTGCATCTACATTTTTTGCAATATTTTCTACGCCTTTTAGGGCTTGTATGATCTTTTTACGTCCTTCGAAAACAAATGGAATAGTTACGATTCCCACTGTTAGTATACCCATTTCTTTTGCTATACGTGCCACAGTAGGTGCTGCACCTGTTCCTGTGCCGCCCCCCATACCTGCCGTGATAAAAGCCATACGGGTACCGTCGTTCAATAGCCGTTCAATATCTTCCCTGCTCTCTTCTGCAGCAGCAGCAGCAACTTCGGGACGATTGCCTGCACCTAATCCTTCTGTCGTGCGTTTTCCGAGTTGTACACGTGTTTCTACAGGTGACTCGCATAATGCCTGATTGTCGGTATTGCATAATGCAAACGATACATCATGGATTCCTTCGTTATACATATGGTTTACGGCATTGCCTCCACCTCCACCAACACCTATTACTTTGATAATGGTCTGTGTTTTGCGGGGAAATTGAAAGTCTAATATTTTATCGTCCATATTATGAGGGTGTTTGTTTTTTTCTTTTTTTACCAAAAGAAGATAATTTTACTTATTGTTGATATATCATTTGGTTAGTCTTCTTCTTTGAACATTGTACCTCCAAAATTTTGGATTTTCTCGAAGAAATCAAATAAGCTTTTTTGTTTCTTGTCTTCTTTTTTACCTTTTTTCAGTTGATGTGTTTCTTCTACAGTTTCTTCTTCCTCTGCTTTTATTTCTTCTGTTTTTCTGATAGGTTGCTGTTCTACCACAGGTGCTGTATAGACAGGTTGTGGAGCAATGACTTCTTTCTTTTCGCAGTTTTCGTTGGCAAATAGGAGTAAGCCTAATGCTTGAGTAAATATAGGATTTTGTAGCAAATCTGCTGCATTGTTAATATATACACGTTTAGCTACACCTTTTTTGACTGGTAACTGGGCTTTCTCTGCAAGGTATTCATCCAAACCTTTTAGCTGAGAAGCACCACCTATCATAATGATTCCGGCTTCCAGCTGATCGCCATATCCGGATTCTTTTATTTGATTTATTACATTTAATATAATCTCATCCTGACGAAGCTGTATTACTTTATTAAGTTCTCTGAGGTCTACATCAGGACTGACACCTTCTGTCGGTTTCAATTTTTCTTTACCTATTTTGCCATATCGTATTTTATAGGCTTCTGCCGATTCGAAAACAAACCCTAATTCTTGCACATCTTTGCTTATAGTACGTCCTCCAAAGGGGATAACTGTCATATAGCGAAGAAGACCATTTTTATATATTGATAGAGTAGTTGTTCCGGCACCAAAATCGACAAGGGCACAACCAGCTTGCCGATCAGCTTCGTCAAGTATTAATGCTCCACTGGCAACAGGGCCAACAATGAAGCCTGCAATATCTATTTGGGCTTTATCGGTAATACTTTTTGTCAGGTTGTTTTTTATATTAGGACGCCCTATTACTAGACGATATCGCCCTTCTAGTGTTGCTGCAGTTTTGCCTATCGGATCTTCATCATATTGTCCGTCCAGATAATATTCCGGAGCAAGGACACTATAATTGGTGAAAAAATCAGGTTTGTTTAGTTTTGCCTGTTGTTCCATCTTGTCCATGTCCAGAAACGTGATAGGAGTCTGGCTGTCCATCAATTTGGTTTCAGTATGTTCTATTGCCCGTAGAGATTTGCCGGCAATGGAAACATAGGCTTTTCCTATTTTTTTTCCTGTTTTGTTTTCGAGCAAACTGATCATTTTTCTTATTTTACCAGTTGCTTCGTCTATATTGTAGATTACTCCATATTTTACACATGAATCGGCTGGAATGGACTCCCATGCTAATATCGAGATAACTCCCTGCTCATTTTTTCGGCCTAATACCCCTACTATCTTTGATGTACCGAGATCGATACCGACTACAAATCCTGACTGTTCCATATTATTTCTCTCTTTATGGATTGAAAATCAATCCCTTCTTCTAATTAACGCTTTGTACAGACAACTTGTTTGTCATACTTTAAGTTTATGATGGAATATTTGTTCCATCCGGTTTCATTCAGCCCTTTCTGATAAAATGTCATCAATTTAGCTAATTTTTTTTCATACCCCTCCAGTTGTCCTAAAATAATTTGATGATCGCCAACACGTGGAATTAGTTTGATTTCGTTGTTGGGTAATACAATTATTTGTTCTATCTGGGCATTCCAGAAATCATTATTATACAAAAATACACCAAAATTATATAATTCTTTCTTTGCGAAGTCTTCTTTTATATTTCCTGTTGCTATTGGAAGGTAAGCCGTGAAACGTTTCGATAAAGGCATTTTATTTCCTTCGTTGTCTATATAGTAATTTTCACCCGAAGCCGTCATAACTCTCAATATGGGTTTTCGTTCTTCTATCACTACTCTCACTCCTCCATTATTGGTAACAAAAGCTTCTGCTTTTTTTATTAGCTGGTTGGTCAGAATGACTTCTTCTATGGTATTTGTATTAATATCTTTAATTGTCTTTCCTTCCGGATTCAGCCCTTTTTCTTTAACAAAGTTTACAATATCTTTTGGATCAATGAATTGTTCTCCATCTTTTCCATTATTTTTTACTTCGATATCGAAACTTGTGCATAGGTCATTTTGCGGCTTCTCCGGAAAATAGAGAATCGCAAAAATTAAATATCCGCCTAACAGACATAATGCTATGATGACCAATGCTTTCTTCATATACTATTTCTTTCTATCCTTTTTGTGCTTCATTTAGAGCCTTTTCTACTTCTTTTAAGTTTTTATAGGTCAAAAGAGGAATCTTATAATTGTGTTTCTTTATTTCGTTTATTATCTCCATCCCTAACTCGAGAGGCTCTATCTCAAATCCGAATAGATTTTGATTAAAATTGGTGCCAACATAAAGCCCATCGAAGTGCATTCCGATACACCAATTCTCAAGAAAACTATTCAAAGAAATTTCTTGGACTTTATAATCGCTCCATTCTTCTTTTGCCAGCACCCTTGCCTGAACTTCTTCACTCCATAGGCAGATTAACCCGATGGCTTCCCCTTGTGTTGTCTCGTAATTGTTAGAAGTAGACATTGCATATCCATTCTTATCTTTTAATCCATAGATAATCTGTGTTTTGCAGATAGTTTCTACAAATAGGCGGTGACTGCGTTCTATATCTATTGTATTCTGTAACATTATTTTTCAATTAAAAGGTTTTTGATCGGAATTAATAATTGATCAATATCTCCTGCACCAACAGTGAGCAGTATTTCAATATCATTCTTTTTGTCGAGTAGTGCTAATAATTCATCCTTCTTGCATAATGTTTTTGGACAGGTTACTTTATCGAATATAATATGTGAAGTAACCCCTTCTATCGGCTTCTCCCGTGCCGGATATATGTCTAATAAGATTAACTCGTCTAATAATGATAAACTTTGTGCGAACTCTGTCGCAAAGTCACGGGTACGGCTATACAGGTGTGGCTGGAATATTCCTGTTAGTTTTTTATTGGGGTACAATGCTTTTACTGATGTGATACTTGCTGCCAATTCTTGTGGATGATGTGCGTAATCGTCTATCATTACAATTTTATCCGTTTTCAGGATAAAATCGAATCGGCGTTTCGCCCCTTCGAATGTTTTCATTGCTTCTCTCAACTCATCAGCGTTAGCTCCGTTTAGATAAGCTATTGCCATTGCTCCTACTGCATTCTCGATATTGATCTTTACAGGAACACCTAGCTCTATATTAGTAATCGTTTCGTGAGGTGTTACAAAATCGAATCGGATAGTTCCATCTCCTATTTTTACGTTTGTTGCATGGAAATCGCCTTTCTCTATCGAATAAGTATATACTTTTACATCTTTGTTAACTTTAGGAGAAAGCTTTATATTATTCTTTACAACAAGTGAACCTCCCGGGAGTATCAGGCTTGTAAATTTCTCGAAACTTTTCAGATATTCTTCTTCCGTTCCGTATATATCCAAATGGTCAGGGTCGACAGATGTGATTAATGCCATATAAGGATGGAGCCAATGGAATGATCGATCGTACTCGTCTGCTTCTATGACAGTAAATTCACTTTTGTCTGATAGCATAAGATTACTATCATAGTTTTTAAGGATACCTCCTAAAAATGCATTGCAATCGATATGCGATTGTTTCAGTATATGAGCCAACATGCTGGATGTTGTGGTTTTTCCATGTGTACCGGCACAACAGAGAGCTTTTGTGTTTTGGGTAATAATACCTAGAGCCTGTGCTCTTTTTTCTATTGTAAATCCGTTCTTGTTGAAGTACTTTACTTCTTCATTGTCTGATGGTACAGCCGGAGTATACACTACGAGTGTTGCACTTTGGTCTTTGCAATAATCAGGTATCAAATCAACATTATCTGTATAATGAATTTCTGCACCTTCTTTTACCAATTCTTTAGTTAGTGTAGTTTCGGTACGGTCATAACCTGCCACTTTTTTACCTTTGGATAAAAAATAGCGTGCAAGATTGCTCATCCCTATGCCACCTATGCCAATAAAATATACAGATTTTATATCATTCATTTGAATTGCTCTTTATTATCTTTTCGACTTCATCTACGATCCGTTTTGCAGAATCATGCTCTGCCAGTTTAGAGATATTGTCGGCTAATGTATTTAATTTATTTTCGTCTTGTACCGTTTCTATTGCTGTTTTTATAAGATCTTTCATCGCTAGGGAGTCGCTAACCATAATTGCTGCATTTTTGTTGACTAATGCCATTGCATTTTTTGTCTGATGATCTTCAGTGACATTCGGAGACGGAACAAGAATAACTGGTTTTGCTAATAAGCATAGCTCAGATATAGAACTGGCTCCTGCACGCGATATGACTAAATCCGCAGCTTTATAAGCTAAATCCATGCGGCCTATAAAATCATATAAATGTATGTTGTCTGCATTATGATGGGATAGTGCTACTTTTAAATCAAATAAATGTATTTCACCGCATTGCCAGATGATTTGTACATTTTTTAATTCTTTGATCAAATCCAGGTTATTTGCAATACTACTATTGATAGTCCTTGCACCTAAACTGCCTCCTATTACAAGAATTGTTTTCCGTGTGGGATCGAGGTCGAAATATCTGTATGGTTCTTCTTTTGTTATGCTGGGCGATGATAAGTCCTGACGGCATGGATTACCTGTCATGACAATTTTTTCTTTCGGGAAAAACTTTTCCATTCCTTCATAAGCAACACATATTTTAGCCGCTTTTGCAGCCAGCAATTTGTTGGCAACTCCTGCATATGAGTTTGATTCTTGTATCAGAGTCGGTATTTTGAGGGAGTTTGCCATCTTTAAAGTTGGTCCACTGGCATATCCTCCAACACCTATTGCTATTTGTGGTTTGAACTCTTTAAGGAGCCTCTTTGCTTTGCGTAAACTTTTTTGGAGTTTCCATAATACAGATATATTCTTCCACAGTTTTTTTCTGTTGAAACCTGCAATCTCCAGTCCTATAATATTGTATCCGGCTGCCGGAACTTTGGTCATCTCCATCCGGTTTTCGGCACCCACAAAAAGTATTTCGGCATGTGGGTAGCGTTCTTTTATTGCATTTGCAATGGCAATAGCAGGAAAAATATGTCCTCCTGTACCACCTCCACTAATTACTACTCTCAACTGTTTCATACTATTTATTGTTTACTCGTTTTCGGCTATTCCAAAATCTACATTTGCTATACTTTCATCGACATCTTCATGTTCATCATTCAGTCTGGATGAACATGCAAGAATAATACCAAAATAGGCACAAGTAATTATGGTTGATGTACCTCCACGGCTTATCAGAGGCAAAGGTTGCCCTGTTACAGGGATCAGGTTGACCGCAACAGCCATATTTGCCAGAGCTTGTATGGTTAGCATCAGGGCAGAACCTAGTATGAGATAGCGTGGGAATTTTTTCTCACATTTGGATGCTAATATTCCACAGCGTATCATGAGGGCGACATATAGGAGCAAGACAAAAACTCCTCCGACTAATCCTGTTTCTTCTAATATGATAGCAAAAATAAAGTCGGAATAGGCTTGTGGCAAAAAGTCTCGTTCGACACTGCTGCCCGGCAATCCGATTGGTAGGCTGATTGTTGCAAATGGAACACTTATAGATTTGCCTCCACCATTTGCTATTGCAATTTTGGCATGCGATACCTGATAATTTTCGTCTGTTATTTTGTATGAACCGTCTTCATTTGTTTCAACATCTTCATTCGAATGTCTTTCGATACGAGCTTTCCATGTTGAAAGGCGGCTAGGTAAATAATCTTTTACAAAAGCATCGGGTAGGAGAGTGAGGCTACCAATGAGTAGAGCTCCTGCAGCTCCGCAAATGACAACAATAAGTCCTAAACGACGTAGGCTTACCTGGCCGATAAACATCATAAGAAAGCAAACTGTGAAGAGTAGGAAGGCTGTCGATAAATTTTCAGGAGCAATGAGCAAGCATAATATTCCTACTCCTATTATAATCACCTTAAATATCCAGTTTTCAGTATCTGGTTTCATTTTGCTCAAGAAAAAAGCAACAAACCCAATTGCCGATATTTTTGCAAACTCGGAGGGTTGTATGGTAAATGCCCCTACGCCCAACCATCGCTGTGCTCCATTTACATCTGCTCCTAGAAACATCGTAATGATCAGTAGGACAACAGATACGGGCAGCCCGAGTAGGAGTATTGAATAGAAACGTGTTGGCACTCTTTGTAGAAACATCACACCGGCAAATCCGATAAGTAAGAATGTTGCATGGCGCAGTATAGGAGCCCAATGACTTTGTTGTCGATAGACAATTGTACTGGTTGCACTGAATACTTCGAGCAAAGAGATGATACATAATGCAATGAATATACACCATATAACCTTGTCTCCTCTGAATGTTTTACCAAAGAATGTAAAATCCATAACCTTCTCTTTTTAAAGTTTCCTTACATATTCTTTAAATTGCTTGCCGCGATCTTCATAACTTTTGAATAAATCGAAGCTTGCACAACATGGTGATAATAGTACTGTGTCGCCTTCTTGAGCTAAAGCATATCCTTTTTCTACTGCTGCTTGCATAGATCGGGCATCTTCTATCTTTTCAACTTTTCCATCAAAAAACTGATGAAGCTTGTCATTATCCACACCTAAAAAAATGAGAGCACGTGCTTTATCTTTTACTAATTGCTCTATTTCCGAATAGTCATTTCCTTTATCTGTTCCTCCAAGTATCAGAACTACTTTTGTTTTCATGCTTTGTAATGCATACCAGCATGAGTTTACATTGGTCGCTTTGGAGTCATTGATAAATTGTATTCCCCGTACTTTTGCGACTTTTTCCAAACGGTGTTCTACTCCTTGAAAATCACTTAATGATTGGCGTAGATTATTATCTGAAATATCTAACAATTTAGCAGCAATTCCGGATGCTAAAGAGTTATATAAATTATGCATTCCGGTGAGCGATAATAAACTCTGTTCCATAACAAAAATAGATTGAGGAGTGTTTATTACAATTTCATTATTTTCTACATATGCTGCTATATTTCCAATCTTGTGATCGGAAAAAGCGTATTGTTTAGCATTGGTTGTCAGCTTTTTGATCTCTTTGCTAACGATAGCATCTTCTTCCCAGAATATTAAAGCATCGGCAGCTGTTTGATTTTGAGTTATACGCATTTTAGCATCAATATACTTCTGTATATCATGGTCATATCTATCTAAATGATCGGGAGTGATATTGAGAAGAATTGCTATATCGGCTTTGAATGTGTACATATTTTCGAGCTGAAAACTACTTAATTCGAGTACATAATAGTCATAATTGTTTTCGGCTACTTGGCGGGCAAAACTTCGGCCTATATTTCCTCCTAAACCAACATTTAATCCTGCTGATTTTAAGATGTGATATATGAGGCTGGTCGTTGTGGTTTTACCATTGCTACCGGTTATGCATATCATTTTAGCATCTGTGTATCTTTTGGCAAATTCCATTTCGGATAGAATCGGAATCCCTTTTTGTGCTGCTTCTTTTACAAGAGGAGCATAATTGGGTATACCGGGGCTTTTGATAATTTCATTTGCTGAAAGAATCTGGTCGTGTGTATGCCCACCTTCTTCGAAAGGGATATTGTGTTGTTCAAGCTCTGTTTTATACTTGTCTTGTAAGGTTCCACTATCGGATAGAAATACTTCAAATCCTTTAGCTTTTGCTAGTATTGCAGAACCAACACCACTTTCGCCACCTCCCAATATTACAATTTTTGCCATATTATGATAGTTCTATACTCTGTTTAACTATTTCTTATCTCATTTTTAGTGTAGCCAATGTTATCACCGCCAATATAATGCCCACAATCCAAAAACGAACTGTTATTTTAGATTCGGGAATAGCTCTTAACGGATTCTGAAACAAGGCTTGTATTCCTGAATTTCCGGCTTTCTGAAAATGGTGATGTAACGGTGTCATTTTAAAGATGCGCCTGCCTTCTCCGTATTTCTTTTTTGTGAATTTGAAATATGCAACTTGCATCATCACCGACAAACTTTCGACTAAGAATACTCCGCATAATATAGGTAGTAATAATTCTTTATGAATCACTACAGCAAAAACTGCAATTATTCCCCCAAGGGTCAGACTACCTGTGTCTCCCATAAATACCTGTGCCGGATACGAGTTGTACCATAAAAATCCGACAGTAGCTCCTATAAATGCGGCTGCATATATGACAAGTTCCTGACTACCGGGTATAAACATTATATTCAGATAGGAGGCAAACCCGATATGTCCTGATACATAGGCCAATATTCCGAGAGTAACACCAATGATGGCAGAACTCCCCGCAGCCAGTCCATCTAATCCGTCAGTCAGATTAGCTCCATTTGATACGGCTGTGACTATAAATATTACTACTAATACAAATAAAACCCACGATGCCGGCTCTGCATAATCTCCCATAAATGAGACAAGGTCTTCGTAATCTAGGTTATTATTTTTGAAGAATGGAATAGTTGTTTGTGGTGCCTTGATGCTTATTTCTGCAAATTTTACACCTGACACGATATTATCTTCATTCAGTATTTCAAAATTTTCTTTGATGATAGCATCCGGGCTTAGGTATAAAGTTACACCGACGATCAAGCCAAGTCCGACTTGTGCTACAATCTTGAATTTCCCTCTGAGTCCTTCTTTGTTTTTGCGGAATACTTTAATATAGTCATCCATGAAGCCGAGTGCCCCTAACCATATCGTGGTAATCAACATTAATATAATGTATATATTATCTAAACGACAGCAAAGCAGTACTGGAACTAATATCGAAATGATGATAATAACCCCTCCCATTGTAGGAGTTCCTTTTTTACTCATTTGTCCTTCAAGCCCTAAATCGCGGACTATCTCACCGATTTGCAGCTTTTGCAACTTATCTATGATCTTACGGCCTAATACAGTAGCGATAAGGAGTGATAACACAATGCTAATTGCTGCGCGGAACGATACATACCGGAACATTCCGGCTCCCGGAACATCTAGCGTATCTAAATAGTTGAATAGATAATATAACATTTTATATATTTTTTATTTATTCTTATTCTTCAAAAATACTTTTCACAATTTCTCTATCATCGAAGTGGTGCTTTACACCTTTTACATCTTGATAATCCTCGTGCCCTTTACCAGCTATTAATATAACATCTCCTTCTTTTGCCAGTGTACAAGCTGTTTTTATAGCTTGTTCACGTTCTACAATACAAAGGGTTTTTCTCATTTGTTCTTTATTCAGTCCATCTGCCATATCATTTATTATAGCTTGTGGCTCTTCAAAGCGAGGATTGTCAGAAGTGAGAATAACCTGATCGCTTAATCTTACTGCTTCACGAGCCATGATTGGGCGTTTGGTTTTATCCCTGTTGCCACCACATCCTACAACGGTGATAACACGTCCATTACCATTCAGAACTTCATGTATTGCTTCCAATACATTGGTCAGTGCATCGGGTGTATGTGCGTAATCGACTATTGCTGTAAATCCGTCTTTAGAACGAATTGTTTCAAAACGTCCTGATACAGGTTTGAGGGTACTGAGCACTAATAATACTTTGTCGCTGTCTTCCCCTAGCAATACACTGGCTCCATACACAGCAAGAAGATTGTATACATTGAATACGCCCACAAATTGTACTTGGACTTCTTTTCCATTGATTTCGATAGCTGTTCCGTCAAAGTGTTTTTCAATGATTTTCCCTTTGAAATCGGCAAGACTACGTACTGAATATGTTTTCTTTTTAGCTTTTGTGTTCTGGAGCATTACCAATCCGTTTTTGTCATCTACATTGGTTAGTGCAAAAGCATCTTCCGGAAGATTGTCAAAAAACATCTTTTTGGCTTTCAGGTATTCAGCCATTGTTTTATGATAATCTAAATGATCTTGTGTCAGATTTGTAAATATGCCTCCGACATACTTAAGCCCGCTTATTCTCTTTTGATGGATAGCATGTGAACTAACTTCCATAAATGCATATTCGCAGCCTGCATCGACCATTTTTGCAAGCATCTCATTCAAAGAAAGGGGATCCGGTGTTGTGTGTGTAGCGTGGTAAGCAGTACCATCTACATAATTACACACGGTTGATAATAGACCAACTTTGTACCCGAGTTTGCGGAATACATCATATAGCAAAGTTGCTGTTGTTGTTTTTCCATTAGTTCCGGTTACCCCTACCAGTTTTAGTTTGCTGGAAGGATCTCCGTACCAATGTGTTGCTATTTTTCCGGTGACATCTGCGCTGTCCTTCACTTTTATATAGGTGATTCCGGTCTGGAAAGTGTCTATATCTTCTTCGAATATGATGATCTCAGCACCATTTTCGATAGCACTTTCTATATATTGATGTCCGTCTACTTGTACGCCTTTTAGGGCGATGAAAGCAGAACCTTTATTAGCTTTACGTGAATCGGTTGAAACTCCGGTTACTTCTATGTCGGTGTTGCCTTTGATGTCTATTACATCTATGTTTTTAAGTAAATCCTGTAATTTCATATCTGTTGATTTTTAATTTAATTCTATTGTGACTGTTGCTCCTTTAACAGCCCTGCTACCATTCGTGATAGATTGACTTTTTACTTTTCCTGCACCGTTTATTCTTACTTTTAGTCCTGCATTTTCGAGTAGGAAAACAGCATCTCTTGCTCCCATACCAATAACATTTGGTACCAAGCCTTGTTGTACGCTTGTATTCCCTTTTAGTTCAATATTCCCATTTCCCATATTAGCTATTATCCACTCTGCCTTGGAAGTAGGAGTTATGTATTTTTGATTTAACTTGTCGAGAGCTATTTCTGTATTCTTAAATAAACCGTTTTTTATTACAGGAGTTGGTGGATATAACGTATCTTTTGGTGCAGTGATAGGTTGCATTACCAGATTACGTTGGTATATACCTTCTGCTATATTTTTGAATACTGCACCCGGCATTAATCCTCCCGAAGGAGATCCTACAGGACGGCGTATGCCCACGAAGCAGGTGTATTGTGGATTCTCTGCCGGAAAATAGCCACAGAAAGAAACATAATAACCTTCATATCCTCCTCGTGAAGCAATCATTGCGGTTCCCGTCTTTCCTGCAATGGTAATCATATCTGAATTAACCGCTTTTCCTGTACCATCCGTAACTACTCCGCGGAGTATTTGATGTATCTGGTCGAGCGTGTGTTGTGAGCATAAGGATGGATTGACTATCTCTGGCTCAAACTCTTCTTCTATGCTTCCATCTTTCATAAAAGCTTTGGTCATAAACGGTTTTATCATTTTTCCATTATTCGCAATACCGTTATAAAACATCAGCATATATATAGGAGGTACTTGGGTTTCGTATCCGAACGACATCCATGCTAAAGTAGTTTTAGACCAAGGATTGTTTTTGTCATCTGGGAAACGGATATATGAAGTCCCCTCACGTCCTTTGAGTGGTACATCCCATTCTAACTTTTTAGTTAATCCCAAATCATGAATATGTTGTACATATTTTTTCGGGTTATTTTCGTATGCTTTTAATATCATTTTGGAAAGGACTACATTCGATGATGTATACATCCCTTGTGTTACAGTCAGGTCTCCTTTGTCTTTCCCTTTGCGCCAGTCATGATCTCTTACAACACGGCCTTTATATTGGAACAATCCATCACCAACATGTATCAGATCTTGGGGGGTGACCAATCCATCTTCAAGAGCTACCATTAGTGAGACGGTTTTGAAAGTAGATCCCGGTTCGGACATATAGGAGAAAGCATTCGGATAACGTTCTTCATAAATTCCCGGCGATGTGCGATCCAGATTTGTTATGGCTTTAATCTCTCCTGTTGCCACTTCCATCACAATGGCACACCCTGATTCGGCTTTAGTTTCTACAAGTTTATTGTATAAAGCTTTTTCAGCCATGTCTTGTATATCTACATTTAGGGTAGTTTGCACATCCCATCCGTCCTGAGGTTCTACCAAAACAACATCTATCCAGCGTCCTTGTATTCGTTGGCGTGTTTTCAATCCCGGTACCCCTTTTATGATAGAGTCATATTTTAGTTCTATTCCACTGATTCCACCTTTCTCTACATCCGAAGATATAGACCCGACGGTTCGTCCAGCCAGGCGTCCGAATGGTTTGAGACGTGTTGTCCTCTCTTCCGCTATCATGCCACTGCGATTATTTCTTTGATTGAAGAATGGGAATGTGCGTAACTCTTTCAAATCAAGGTAGTTTATATCCGGACGTATGATTCTTACATAACGGCTTTTTGTTTTTACCTTTTTGTCCGAGCCTTCTTTTTTATATCGTTGAATTAAAGCAATTTCCCTACGGCTTAACGCCCATCCATCCAATATCACTTTTTTATATTGTGCCGCATTTCTGTCCGGAAATTGTTTTGCTAATGCTTGCGATAGAGGAGTGACATATTTCATCAATGTATCTTCTTTGATTCCTTCTGCCATAAAATCCACATAGATGCCATATAATGGTTCGCTTGTAGCCAATAGCCTGCCATCGTCAGCATAGATATTACCTCTGTTCGGAATTATTTCCCGATCTTTCTTTATGGTTTCCCGTCGTCCTAGTTCTCTCCACATATCGCCTTCTACATACATGATTTTACAAATCTTGACAATGACGGCGATAAATATAACAGACAGCAACAGCACAATCCAGCCATAACGACTTACAGCTGTATTTTTTATGCTATTATCTGATTTTTTTGCCATACTTATTTTTTAATCTTGTATATGGGTTCTGTAGGGTATTCGAGTCCCAAACCATTTTTCTCAACAAGTTCTAATACTTTTGTTTTACGACTAACACTAACCAATTTTGCAGATATGGTGAGCGACTCATATTTTGCATCTTTTAGTTCGCGTTGTTTCTTTTCTATAGTAGATACTTTTTCTATACAACTGTATCTGTTGCTTATATATAACACTATAATGACGAAAAGGGTAATAATAAAGCGCGTGTTTTTAAGAAAAAAATCTTCGGTCAGGACTGTTCCCCCGACTACGTACATGATTCTTTTCTTTATGTTTTTAGCACTTATCTTCATTTCCTATATCTTTTCTGCAATCCTCAATTTGGCACTCCGTGAACGAGGGTTTCTTTCTTCCTCTTCTTTCGATGGTATTATTACCTTATTATTCACTAATCGGAATGGGGTATTTATATTTCCATAAAAATCCTTGTCTATATTTCCCTCAAAATTGCCTGTCTTGAAAAAGTTTTTTACAATACGGTCTTCAAGCGAGTGGTATGTAATAACGGCAATGCGACCGCCCGGTTTTAATATATCTAATGCCTGTTGGAGCATTTCTTTGAGCGTTTCCATTTCTTCATTTACTTCAATTCGAAGTGCCTGAAAAGCTTGTGCCAAAATCTTCTTTTCTTTTTCTCCTCTGCCTACAAATGGATTGAGAGTATCCAGTAGGTCATTAATCTTTCTGTACGGCTTTTCTTTTCTTGTTTTTACAATTATTGAAGCCAGACGTCGTGATTGTTTTAACTCACCATAGAGATAAAATACATCAGCGAGCTTTTCTTCGGTGTATGTATTTAGTATATGTGCAGCAGTATTTCCTGCTTTTTGGTTCATACGCATATCAAGGTCTCCATCTTCGAACCTGAAAGAAAATCCTCTGTTGGAATCATCGAAGTGGTGCGACGAAACGCCAAGATCTGCAAGAATGGCATCTACTGATTCCACTCCATGATACTTTATGAAGTTTTTGAGATAACGGAAGTTGCTGTGTACGAATGTAAAACGACTATCTCCTTCTATATTCCGAAAAGCATCCTGATCTTGGTCGAACGAATATAAATGACCATCGTTGCTGAGTCTGCTAAGTATCTCCCGAGAATGTCCCCCTCCTCCGAATGTAACATCTACGCAAATACTATCTGGGCGGATGTTCATCCCATCTATGGTCTCATTCAACAGGGCAGGGATGTGGTATATTTCAGTCATTGTCGTTATTCATTAGGTTTTGTATTTGCTCGCCAAAGCTATCAGCCGGAATCATCGTAGCTTCCAAAGCTTCTTTTGTCCAGATCTCTATTGTGTTGTCTATGCCTAAGAAGATTACATCCGATGTAATATCTGTCATTTGGAGGTAGCGTTTAGGTATAAGAATCCGTCCATTGGTATCTATGTCGAGTTTGTCGGCATCTGTAACAAATTGTCGGAACAGTTGTTGTTGTTGTTTATCCCATCTTCCTAATCTGGATCTAAGTTTAGCTAGCTCTTCATCCCATATGGGTAGTGGGTATAGTACAAGGCATTTTTGGAATATATCTTTTCTTATTATGAAAGAATTCTGCCCTGCAGATTGCAGAATTTTCCGGAAAGTAGCCGGTACAAAGACTCTTGCCTTTGCGTCAATCTTGGCTTCTATATTTCCTAAAAACTGCATCTCTTTAATATTCTGTTAATTAGCTATTTCTGCGATATTTGGCATAAAGATATAAAATTATACACTTTCCCCCACTTTTCCCCACTTAAAAAAATGAAAAAGTTTTCAACAACCTAACTGTTGTGTTAATCAGAATGTTAAAATGATTGCTGGTTGAACAAAAACAGCTCAGATTATTCAATAATCTGAGCTGTTTTTTGTAGTAAATATGATTGTTTAATATCTATTCAGCGATTAGTTTAATATCGAAGATATGCATTCGTCTACAGTGATTAGTTGCTGTTGGCCACTAACCATATTTTTTAGCATAATTTTATTCTCATTTATCTCATTCTCACCAACGATGGCAACAAACGGAATATTGTTCGAGTCTGCATATGACATTTGTTTTTTCATTTTAGCAGATTCGGGATATATTTCAGTTGATATTCCTGCACGGCGTATTTTCGAAATCAATGGTAAGATATATTCTTCTTCTTTTTCTCCGAAGTTGACAAATAGAAGTTGTGTTCCTTTTATCGAATCCTTAGGATATAGATCAAGCTGATTTAATACATCAAAAATCCGGTCTGCACCGAATGATATACCAACTCCTGATACTCCTGATAGACCAAAAATGCCGGTTAAATTGTCGTAGCGTCCTCCTCCGGTGATACTTCCTATCTGTACATCCAAAGCTTTCACTTCTATGATTGCTCCGGTGTAATAACTTAATCCACGAGCCAATGTCAGATCGATATCTAATTGCGAATTTAGATCTGTTAGCTGTAGCCGTTTGAGGATGAATTCAAGTTCTTCAACTCCTTTCACTCCAGTCTCGGAGCTCTTGATAACTTCTTTTATAGTTGCAAGCTTTTCTGTATTGCTACCTTCTAGTAAGATAATTGGTTGAAGTTGTTCTATCGCTTTTTGTGATATTCCTTTCGAAGCCAATTCTTCATTGACTTTTTCTAGGCCTATTTTGTCAAGTTTATCGATAGCAACTGTGATATCAACTATTTTGTCTAATTCACCAATCGATTCAGCAATGCCCGATAAAATCTTTCTGTTGTTAAGTTTTATCGCGACACGGATGCCAAAGCGAGTAAATACTTCATCTATTATCTGAATCAGCTCAACCTCATTGATCAGAGAGTCTGAACCAACAATGTCGGCATCGCATTGGAAAAACTCACGATATCTTCCTTTTTGAGGACGATCGGCACGCCATACGGGTTGAATCTGATAGCGTTTGAATGGGAATGTTATATCGTTGCGGTGCATTACTACATAGCGAGCAAAAGGAACGGTAAGATCGTAGCGAAGCCCTTTTTCACAAGCTTTGCCTGCAAATCGGAGTGGGTTTCGGTCTAATAGTTCTTCGTCCGAAAAATCTTTGAGGCAATCGCCGGAGTTCAGAATCTTAAATAGCAATTTGTCACCTTCTTCTCCATATTTTCCCATCAGAGTCGAAAGATTCTCCATTGCCGGAGTTTCGATCTGTCGAAATCCATATAATTTATAGACTTCACGAATGGTGTCGAATATATAATTACGTTTTGCCATTTCTTCTGGCGAAAAGTCTCTTGTTCCTTTAGGAATGGATGGTTGTGCCATTTTTAATTTTGTTAATTTCTGATTCGGATTACAAAGGTAGGACTTTTGTACGAAATATTCTTATTTTTGTTTCTTTCATGTAATATAAGATACTATTTATGAATAATATTAGAAATGCACGATTAGAAGACATTAATCAATTGGTTTCACTATTGACACAATTGGGGTATCCGAACTCGATTGATTTTTATGAAAAGCAATTGGAAAATATGCTTGCAAGGGAAGATTTTCAGATATTGGTTTATGAACTGGAAGGAAAAGTTGTGGCTCTGGTGTCGATTCATTTTTATGCTCAATTGATATTTGAGGGAGAGATTGCTAATCTGGGAATCTTTATAGTTGATAAAGATGTTCGCGGCAAGGGTATCGGACGAGTGATGGAAGAGTATGTAACGCAGTTAGCAAAGGAACGCAGATGTGCGTTGATAGAAGTTTTTAGTAAGGAAAGAAGAAAAGATGCTCACCGCTTTTATAATAGACAAGGGTATATAGAAAGGCACAAATTTTTTGAGAAAGAGTTGAAATAAATATATTATAATCCCCCTTAGATAAAGATCGGTTTATCTAAAGGGGTATGTGTGATTATATATTCATAATAAAATCAATGTATCTTTTAGCACTTTCTTCGAGTGCATTAGAACGTAGTGCATTGTGAGAATCGTATAGTACAAAATGTCCACGAAAGTCTGATTTGGTATAGAAGGCACTTGTTTTGAACGGTAAAATCAGTTGCTCCATTGTAACCTTCCACTCTCCATTCTCTTGAAACTCATTTTCTTTGATTCCTGCTGATATAGCCAATGCTATTTTTTTCCCTTTCATCTGATTTCCTTTCGATCCATATGCCCATCCATATGTGTAAACATCATCCATCCACTGTTTTAGGAGCGGAGGGCAATTGAACCAATATAAAGGGTACTGAAATATGACAGTGTCGAACTCGTCCATGAGTTTCTGCTCTTTTTCTACATTAATAACTCCATCTGGATAAGTTTTATATATATTGTGTATTGTGAAATTATCCGGATATTTTTCTAACTCTTCTACCCAACGTTTATTTATTGTTGATTCTTCTATGTTGGGGTGACAGACTATTATTAACTTTTTCATAATCTTTTTTGTGTTTAGTTATTGTGATTTTAAATTCCAATACAAAGTTACCCGTATTACCAGATGGATACAATAAGGGATTTTTTTATCTCTTGGTGATAATATTGTCACCAAGAGATAAAACTAAATTCTTTTATCTTTGGAATTTGAAATAATAAATTCATTTTATGTATAAACGAAAAATACCTTTAGACCTTACTTGTGGAATCAGTGTTGCATCGGAAGTGATTCTTTCTAAATGGAAATTCTATATTCTTAATAAAATAAATGAAGGGATTGTAAGACCCAAAGATATGTTGGAAGCTATTCAGTGTATAACGAAGAGGGTGTTACACGAGCAGTTAAAGCAATTGGAATTTTATAAGATTGTAGAACGAACTGTTTTTAGCGATGAAGTTCCACTTCGGGTAGAGTACTCTCTGACAGATTCAGGGAAAGCTATATTGCCGTTGTTGACAGCGGTGAATCAATGGGGCTTAGATTTTGTTCCTCAGTTTAACGAAATCATAGAGCATAATAAAGGGTAAACTCATATTGTTGTTAATACGAATCCTGTTCGTCTTATTGTGCAGGAATTAAAACTTCATTTTTAAGTCAGTTGGACCTATTCTTTTCGAGTCCCCAAATTTATCAAGTATCTGTGCTTCAAAAATCTCTTTAGATTTATTGAAACGATCAATTTCTTCTTGTGTATAGCCTTCCTTTTCCTTATCTCTAATATCCTTATAAGTGACCTTACCGAAGGTTTCTAAATCATGATAATGAGTCATTACTACAAGACTATAATCTTTCACTTGACCAAAAAAGGTACAAAGAGCGACTTGGCTCGTTTCCGATATGACGAAATATGTTTGATAATGTTTATTATCTGGATGGTTAATTCCATTTTCGAGACCAAATGTTTCGTAAAGTGGGTGAGGATTTTTCTCATGGATTTCTTTTATCTTTTCTAAAGCATCCTCATAGCTTATATCTAAAGCATGATAAGACATATAATGATACTCAGGATTAATTTTTACGTTACATGTAGTAAAAACGAATATTAGTAGTAGTGATGCAAATAGTTTCATTTTGTGTTTTGATGAAATTTATAGTATAATTATTCTGGTTCTAATTTATATAGGTTTTGGCATATTACAAAAAAATGGATGAAGATAATTTATATTGCTATTGCCAGAGAGGCAATACTAATTTTTATCCCCTCACATTTTAGTAATTCTTTAGCACAAGCTTCTATTGTAGACCCTGTGGTGATAACATCATCTACAAGCAAGATGTGTTTGTTAACTAATATATTTACATCTATTACAGAAAAGATATCTTCCACGTTTTTCCATCTTTCTATTCGGTTGTTTTTTGTTTGCGAAGGGTTATTTACGGTTCTGACCAATGTTGTTGTGTTTAGGTCAATTCCTGTTTGCTCGGCTATTCCTTTAGCTATTTCTTCTGATTGATTATATCCTCTTTGTTTTTGGCGTTTGGGGTGGAGCGGAATAGGGATGATAAGGTCTATTTCCCGAATTGGATCACTGTCTTTTATGTCATTGCCGAAAAGAGATCCCATCAGCAATCCTATCTCGGGATTGTTCTTGTATTTTAGTTCGTGTACAACTTTTTGCATACTGCCTTCTTTTATAAAATAAGTGAACGCAAAAGCCCTGTTGAAAGGGAAGCGACCTGCAAATAAATCTACCAACCTATTGTCGGGCTGATTATGATAATTTGTTTTGGGTAGTTGCGAAATACAAGAAATGCAGATGTGTTTTTCAGTATCGCAGATCCTGTTTTGGCAAATAATACACGTGTCGGGAAAAAATAGGGAAAGGAGATAATTAAAAACAACTTTCATAATCACCACCCATTAGTTTATTGACGCATTTGATGGCTAAATCCATCGGGAATCCTCTGCCTAGTGCAAATCTGATTAGTTTTGTTTTCTTCTCGTAATCATTTTTTGCCTTTACCGATTTTATTTTGGTTTGTAAAATCCGGATGAGTTGTTTCTCGAATTCGTCATCAGGTAACTGTTCCAAATGTGGGAGGTAATCAGTTTCGGCTATATTTCTTTTTCGGAGTTCGTACACTATTTTAGTTCGTCCCCATTTGTTAAATTGTACCTTGTCGTTGATGAAACTGCGGCAAAAACGCTCATTGCTCAGAAAACGTTCGTCTTTTAATCGTTTTAAGATGTGGAAAATACTTTCTTCCGACAATTCCCATGCGATTAATTTCTTTCGTACATCAAATTCACATCGTTCTGCCTTTGAGCAATAAGCTGCAGCCTTATTCAAAGCTTGTGGTTCAGTCAATTTCATCTTGTTTCAGCTTTTACCATTCTATCCAATCCACTCATATCCTTGTACAGGACTGTATTGAGATAGCCTTTTTGATTAAGCATTTCTATTGTCTCTTTCCCTTTTGCCTGATTAATTTCAAAATATAATTTACCTCCTGATTTTAGTAGATTATTAGCCACATCGGCTATTCGTTCATAAAATAGAAGAGCTTTGTTGTCTGGTACAAAGAGGGCAGTATGAGGCTCGTAGTTTAGTACATTGTTGTCCATATTCACTTTCTCGCTTTCTAAGACATAAGGCGGATTGCTGACTATGATGTCGAACTTACTATCTGTAGGGTAATCACTTAATATATCAATATTCCTAAACTGAATATCAACACCGTTCTTTTTACTGTTTAGCCTAGCTGTATCAATTGCTTCGGCAGATATATCCCATGCATGGATACTGCTTCCTTTCAGGTGTTTTGCTAAAGCAATGGCAATGCATCCACTACCCGTTCCGATATCAAGAGCAGAAAGGCTGTTCTTCGCATTTTCATTAATGATCAGTTCTACAAGCTCTTCCGTTTCGGGGCGGGGAATAAGGGTGTGTCTATTTACTGAAAATGGCAATCCGAAAAACTCGGTTTCTTCCAGAATATACTGTATAGGTTCATATTTCTTTAAGCGTTCTATTATCAGGGTTGCCATATCTCGTTCCTGATCTGAAAATTCGTATTTATCTAACATGATTATCCGATAAGGCTTATGGGTAATATGCTCGATGATAATACGAGAAAATCCCGAGATTTCGTTCTCGGGATATAATTCTTTAAGAGATTCCTGTATGTAAGTAGTCAGTTGTTGCATACAAAGTTACAGTTCTGTATCCTCATCATATTTTTGGAACAAGAAATCATTGTAAGGATATCTTTCTATATGTATTTTTTTTACCCTATCGTAAACTTTCTCTTTCAGTAAATCCAGGTTTAGTTTCTGTTTTGCCGAAATAAAGATACAGTCATCTGCCATCTTGTTCATCCATGTTTTTTCTAACTCCTCTAACGATAGATTTTCTCTTGTTATCGGTGTCAGGTCATCTTCGTCCTTCGGCTTGTAAGTGAAGGCATCTATTTTATTAAAAACAAGTATAGATGGTTTTTCTGTACCGTCTATTTCCAAAAGAGTACTGTTTACAACTTCAATTTGTTCTTCAAAATTTGGATGCGAAATATCTACAACATGAACCAAGAGATCAGCTTCACGTACTTCGTCCAAAGTCGATTTGAAAGATTCGACCAAGTGTGTAGGCAACTTCCGGATAAATCCAACCGTGTCTGACAATAGGAACGGGAGATTGTCAATAATGACTTTACGAACGGTAGTGTCTAGTGTCGCAAATAATTTGTTTTCAGCAAATACCTCCGATTTGCTTAGCAAGTTCATCAATGTCGATTTACCAACATTAGTATATCCAACAAGTGCTACGCGAACCATTTTTCCTCGGTTTTTCCGTTGTGATGCCATTTGGCGGTCTATATCTTTCAGTTGGGTTTTAAGTAACGCTATTTTGTCTTGTACAATACGGCGGTCACTCTCCAATTGGGTTTCACCTACGCCTCGCATCATGGCTCCCCCTCCTCGCTGGCGGTCGAGGTGAGACCACATACGTGTAAGTCGCGGTAGGAGGTATTGATATTGTGCCAGCTCTACCTGTGTTTTGGCATAGGCAGTCTGTGCACGCATGGCAAAAATATCGAGGATAAGACTTGTCCTGTCAAGTATCTTTACTTGAAGTTCCTTTTCAATATTTCGAATCTGTTTGGGAGAAAGTTCATCGTCAAAAATAACAATGTCGATTTCCTTTTCTTCCATATATTCTTTTATTTCCTGTAGCTTACCTGTCCCCACAAAAGTCACAGGATTGGAATGTTCCAGTTTTTGCGTAAAACTTTTTACAGGCTCTATACCTGCTGTATCGGCAAGAAAAGCCAATTCATCCAGATATTCAGCAACTTGGTCTTCTGTTTGGTATTGAGTTATTAACCCAACGAGTATGGCTTGTTTGTTTTTAGCTTCTGATATAATAAAATCTTTCATATATTTTTTCTGAATATAAAAATTGGCGTGATGAGGTGGTAAGTCTCATAACGGAGTTTAAAGATAAAATAAAAATTGGTATATAAGGAGCAGATTACATTTTATAATGTTCGAAATAGCGACTGCAATCACTGTTGTCACTAGTTTATCAATGCATCTGTTCGGATTTCATGACTCGACAGTGATTTTTTACTTTTTTGTTTCTCTGTACATGTCTTTTGTTTTTGTGGCGAAGTATCTCTTATTGTTAATAATGAAAATACCTTCATTTTTTATCATTAATAATGCGAAGCAGTTGTTAAATATTTCGTTGATTTATTATAGTTAAGATGTTGATTTTTAATATCTAGTTATTATTTAATATATTCAAAATGAATGCCTTGTAAGGTGAATCGGCCATGTTGTTAGGACGTTATACTTTGAGGGGAACCCTATTTAATCATCGATGTTTAACATTTCATTCCGATCGTGGTTCAACAAAGTATTATTCATCTTGCACACAACGTACTGAAAATCCATGCTTAAGATTCGATCCAACGGGAAATATACTAGGTGTTGAACGAGAATATGAGAGAGTTAAATATTTACTTGTACCTAGCCAAAAGTAGGTGTACGTTCCATACGAATTAGCTTCAAAGTCGTTAGTGGAGATATTATACCTAATGTATCCGGAAGGAAGGATATTGAATCCGCTTTCTTGGACAACAGTTCCATTACTCCAATTCGTAGTAGCTACATTTGCGACACCTTTGTATAGAGTATTCGTATTTGCTTTCATTACATGTCCATAGTTTGTCGCATCTATTGATTTCATATAGTCGAACAGACTATTCCAATCATCTTCGCTTGCAAGGTGCCATCCACGTGGACAAGCTTCGGTAGCCTGCTCGTTGTTATACATTAAGCCATAGATGTCGAGCCATTGCGAATAAGTCCTAGTTCCGGCAGGTATTTCTACTCCGGCCTCAAGTAGAGCACCAATCGTGCCGTCGGGGACAGATATTTTTACAACCACTCCTTCAGGTATTGTATAGTAACCGGGGTTGAATCGTAAACTGTCTCCGCAAGCGATAGGCCTACCATCAGATTTTCGTAGCGATCTGAGATTTTTTGTCATCCATCGTTTCCCATTAAACATTTTTGTGGGATATTTATTCCCTTCAAAGTCGGTAAGTATTTCAGTGCTTGCATCAAAATCGGTATAATCTGTGCCATAATCAACGTTTCCCATCTTCTCCCATTGTTCCCCTGCCCAGACATATAATCCAGAACCTTTATCTATACACATATTGGTGTTGTATAGCATTAAGCCGATATGTGCATCGTCCGGTTCTCCTTCTGTATGGTTTGGTACGGCAGGTTTTAACGAATTTGTTGCAACAAGTTGCACACGCGGTATTCCTAGCCCTTTGTTGGATGTTACGTTTTGTTCGTTTGGAGTCTGCGTTTTTAGATCAAGTAGTGCACCATTTATCGGTTCAATATTGGAGCCGATAGTTATTTGAGCAATTACATTTGTTGAAAATACGATAAATAAGGAGAATAAAATAGTTGAAAATTGGTGTTTTAACTTCATAATTGTTATGATGTCTGTCTGATTTATATTGGGGTAGTGTAATATTGAAAAGTCAAGTGTAATATAAATAGACAAACATAAATTCTTTAAATGTTTTCTATAATCAGCTACAAATATACAAAAAAAAATTACATTTTCTTGTTTGTTATAATGAATAGGGGCTAATGGATAGTACTTTACCGCTCTGCCTCTTTCTTATTGCCCTTCTTTACACCTTTGGAAATGACCAGGATAACTGATAGGACGATAAGTGTAATGCCACAGAAGCTGCTGAATGTAAACTTTTCAGAAAAGTAAAATATCCCAACTATCACTGCTACTAAAGGTTCCGTAGAACCAAGTATGGATGTGATAGTAGATCCTACAAGTTTGATGGCGTATACTAAAGTCAGGTCAGAAACAACTGTGCATAATAGAGCCAGAAGAAAAATCCGAACAAAGCTTTCTGTATTTGGTATTGACTCTAGCCCGGTAGTTGTAGCTCCGAATATAAGGAATATTAATGCCCCGAATAGCAAAATGTAAAATGTAAGTATTTCAGCGTTTATTCGCCCTGCTTTTGTCTGGTTAATCCCCACTATATACGTCGCATAAGTTACTATAGTTAGCGAAGCTATAAGAATGCCGGTGAGTTTGACATCTTCACCACCAGTCCAACAAAGTAGGATAACACCAAAAAGAGATAATATCGCAGCGAGTATTAATATAATAGATTTCTTTTCTTTGAAAAATATAACCATCAATATACTTACCAGTATAGGGTACATGAAGTGGATCGTAGTGGCTACGCCGCTAGGTATATAATTGTATGAGAATATAAGTAATAGAGCCGTTGCTGCATATAGCAAACTGAGAGCAAATATTGTAGTCAGATGTTGAGTTGATATTTTGAAGCTTTCTTTTTTTAACAAACATATCCCACCCATCATAAGTGTCGAAAATAAGAATCGGTAAAATAGGATAGAAGGTGCTCCCATTCCTGTTTCCATTACGGGAATTGATAATAATGGAATTAAGCCAAATGTTCCGGAAGATATTAGTGCAAATATGATACCTTTAATATTTTTCATTCTATTTTATGATTTTATGAGGAAGAAACAATAGTGTAGCTCCTATTCTAAGAGAATACGAATTTAATACATAAAAAATATTTACAATAATGTTAAAAAGAGAAATACCTGTAAGTTGTATTACAGGTATTCTTAGTCGCTTTTTATAATAAGCAACATTTTGTTTCCTATCAAATTTATAATGATATAAAAAAGTATTTCTTAAACTGTTTTATTCCTTTACGCATCTAACAGTAAATCCATTTGTGACATACGTTGTACTAGTTAAAGTTAGTTTGTCGTCGCTGTATGATAACTTGGCATATTCTCCGCTTCCATCTGCCCACCAAAAAGCCGCTTTCGAAAAATTATCAGCCGATGTTGTGTTTGACTGTATATTCCCTGCCGGAAATGCATTGAATGATGAGTAAAGGTCATCTGCTTCTTGACGTCCGCCCCAAGTAAGAGTGGTCGGAGATCCTGTTGAACTAAAACCTTTATTCGAGTTTTTCATTCTTTTACCAGCAATCGTTATATCTCCGTCCCCAATGCTTTTTCCTAGTTTCTCCCATTCCGCTTTAGTCGGTAATCTCCAACCGGTAGGACATGCTTCCTTTGCTTGGCTATAGTTATATTGTAATCCCGCAGTCACAACATAGCCTCTGCAAGTATTAGTCACTGTTGGTGAATCGCCTGTCGTAGTATACGATATGTTTGCATTTGAAACTAAATCACTTATGTTATTAATAACAACTGCGGTGTTGGCTGCAGGGGTGTCTATTGCCGGATTGATACGTACTCCACCTGTAAAAGAGCCGCCGGTTTTTGTTTTGGTAGTCATTAGATTGCTTATCATCCAATAATTACCTCCACCTCCATCCTCAGAGCGATAATCATACCATTTTGCAGTATATACATTTCCATCTAAATCCTGGAATGTGATATTAGATTTTTCATAATCCTGAACACATCTTACGCTTAACATAGCTGAAGCTGAAAGTTTTGTTTTTGTAAGTTGATCCGAAGTAGATAGGATATTCATACGTGCATAATATTCACTGTTCCAATATCTGCTATTTGCTCCAAAATTATTAGCTATGGTACTAGTACCTCCCCTTATATTTCCTATAGGCAATATGTTAAAGCCTGTGTTCTGATTACTATCGGGTGCGAAACCACCCCAGTTATACACATCAGATATATTGTTTGCTGCATAACTCCAATCATTAGCCTTAAGAGCTTTGCCAATCGAAGTTGTTCCATAGGAATCTTCAATAGCTTTTGCTAAAAAGTCCCATTCCTCATTCGATGGCGTATGCCAACCGGTAGGGCATACCATCTGAGCTGCTTCCCAATCGTATAATAATCCAAATTTGTTTACAAAATCTGTAGGAGTTGCTTGTATCAAAGTTCCATTTTCTGTATAATTGATAGTGCCTGTTATATTGTTGATATCTCCTCTGTTATTTAGAAAAATGGCAGTATTCGGAGTTGCAGGAGCTGGATCACCAGAGCCCACAGAAGGGTTAATTGCAGATTGACGTGTAGTCGGGAAGGAAGCGCCAGAAGCTGTTTGGGTAGATCGCATATTGCTTGTTGACCAATAATACCCTTTACTCGTTGGATCGCAAGGATTGGAGGAGAACCATCGTGCTGAATATGAGTTCCCATCTATGTCACTAAAATTGATATCTGGTTTTTTGGGGTCAGCTAAAGGCATCCATTCGGTTCCTGACCAAACATATAGTCCCGGACATAATTGTGTGTCAGATGTAGTATTATATACCAATATTCCGGTATGCTCTGCAGCTAAAGCCTGATCTGCAAGGGTCAAAGTCTTGTTATTAGTAAGTTTGACACGTGGCATTCCTAACCCTTTAGTTGAATTTATACCCTCTGCATCATTTTCTTTAAGCTGGAGTATAGCCCCTGTTGCTGGAGTTGTCTCTGCTCCAATTGTTACTTGTGCTAGTATGTTGTTTGTGGGTAATGCAAGACTAAATAATGTAATAAGACTTGCTGAAAATTGTTTTAATTTCATATCGGGCTAATAATAAATTTATTACTTTGAGATATATCTATTTGAATAAAATTCTCAGTTTGGATATTGATGTAGTGTTTATATATTGTTTATTTCTGCAAAGATGTAATTAGAGCTTGTCGTACAAATGTTGATACTCTATTGAGTAACACCAGTCGGCTATTTATTGTTCTAAAAAAGCAAGAATATTACAGAAAAAGAATTTGCAAAGTTGTTTATTTATCTCTATTGTTCACCAGAAATTTAGTTGATAATCTTGTCTGGGCAGATTGCTTGTGTAAATATTTGCAATATGTCTATGTTTGTAACGTATTCGGATGCTTCCTGTTTTTTTAATAGTTTTGTATTTGTCATAAATAGCTTATGCTAATTATAACCATTGTAATGGGTTGTGAGTTCTAAATCTAATCTTTAAAATATTTAGAAGCTATAAAAAAAACGATTACCATCAGTAATCGTTTCTTTTGAGCGGAAGACGGGGCTCAAACCCGCGACCCTCAGCTTGGAAGGCTGATGCTCTATCAACTGAGCTACTTCCGCAATTTGGTGGGCAGTGAAGGATTCGAACCTCCGAAGACGTAAGTCAGCTGAGTTACAGTCAGCCCCAGTTGGCCACTTTGGTAACTGCCCTTTTCCGTATTGCGATTGCAAAAGTAATACTTTTTTTTATTCTTCCAAATTTCTACGATAAAAATCTATCATTTTTATTGCAGTTATTGCACATTCATCACCTTTGTTCCCGTGCTTTCCTCCAGCCCTATCTTCTGCTTGTTGCATATTGTCGGTGGTTAATAGTCCGAATATGAATGGTATATCATATCTGATGTTTAAATCTGTTATGCCTTGAGTGACTCCATCACACACAAAGTCGAAATGTGGAGTATCCCCTCTTACAACACAGCCGAATGCAATAACTGCATTTATATCTTTGTTTTCAGCTAAGTGTTTCACTCCAAAAACTAGTTCAAAGCTGCCAGGTACATAGTCTACTAAGATATTTTCTTTCTTTACACCATGTTTTATTAAAGTATTGCATGCTCCCTCGAGTAATGCTTTTGTGATATTTTCATTCCATTCGGAAACTACGATTCCGATTTTCATATCTTTTCCGTCAGGGACGCTTGCCGGATCGTACGATGATAGATTGTGGTATGCTGTTGCCATTTTTTCTTGTTTTTTTGAAGTACAAAAGTACGTATTTATACTATAATATCGAATTATATCTTATCGAAACTTTTATTATAGCTTTCCATAATATATCTGTCTTAGGTATATCCTTTGGATTGTATTCTTGATTGTGGCTTACTAGTTGTATGTAATCATCTCCTAAATCAGATTTTTGCACGTATTTAATTGTTAATATCTCGTCAGCTTCTAACTTGAGGTACAATGCATACATCTCTCCCCAATGTATGTATTCCGTATCGTTACTTGTTTTGTAACAAATGATATCTCCCGGTTTTATTAGTGGATACATACTATCTGTATCTACGTAGCCTGCTCCGTCGCAATTATTCGCTTTGGGTATTGATAAATATCCTTCCAGCTTTTGATTGTCTCTATATGTATATATAGGAGTGAATTCTAGCTTCGTTTCCATTTCAGCCGAAATAGAGACCTCGTTATTGTTGTTTTCGGAGGTGATTTTTATGTCATTCAATTCTTGTTCTTGCAGGTGGGATGCATATAGCTCAAATTTAGATTTGAGTATACTTCCTTTTCCTGAAATTAACCATTCTAAGTTGAGATTCGGATAGGCGTTATTTATTTTTGCAATAGAATCTCCTGTGATACCGCTTTTTTTGTCTAATGTTCCGTTTGCGATCCCTGTTTTTTTGTAAAATTGGTTCTTGCAAATGTTCTCTTGTTTTAAAAAAATAAGTATACGTTCTTTTAATGTTTTAGTTTTGTTCTCCGTCTTTGATCGATTTTTACTATGTGGCATAAATAAAATCTATAGCTTTATTTGTGTGTTAATTTGCCAAATATAGCTATAAATCTCGATTTTGCAACAAAACTACCATTGATGTTTTAAATTTAACATGTTTTTTACCTTCTTTTATTATTTAGAACTGTCATAATTGAGTTATATATCTATACATTTGCGCTGGAAATCCAAACCTAAGTATTAATTGTAGAAAATTATCTATGTTCGTAAAAAGTTTGCATCTAGGAACCCAAATTGAAAAAATGGTTCTTTGTATTGGTTTAGTGTGTAGTTCTTTATTTACCATCCAGGCTCAAGTAACTATCGGCACAGATAGAGCACCTGCAAAAGCGGCTCTATTACAAATAAAAGATCAGGAGCCAGGGAGTTCTAATCAGACATCTACTACAGGAGGTTTTGTCTTACCCAGAGTCGTTTTAGAGGATTTGACCACTTTAGAACCATTTCTCGAACCTACCGATGCAGATTACTCTTCTCAGAAAGCTTTAAATGTTGGTTTGTTAGTTTATAATGTAAATGCTACAGGAGGTTTTGCTCCTGGTTTATATTTTTGGGATGGCGAAGCTTGGGCAGCGTTGTCTGCGGTTAAGAAATCAAATCCTGACGTAGTGATCATTAATCCGGATCCGGAAGCTCCGGCTGTTGTAACAGATCCGAATGGATTGACCCTGTCTAATTCGTATATGGTTACGCCTGGTGGAACGATTGATATTCCTGTAATAAAGGCATACGCAATGTGGAATCAGAAACTAGGAGCGAATGAAGTAAGTCTTACAGGAGTCCAATCAGTAGAGCTGTTGTGGCAGGATACTCAGAGTTTGATAACTTCTGTTGATATTGTTGATTCGAGTTTGGGTATAAAAGCAAAGATGCGGGTGAAAACAAGTGTTACTGGTTTAAGTGGTAATGCTGTTGTCGTATTTAAAGTGGATGGTGTAATACGATGGAGTTGGCACCTATGGGTTACTGGCTATGATCCGACATTAAGCCCAGTTGCGGCAGATAACGGAGTTGTATTTATGGATCGTAATCTAGGGGCTGTTACTACTGCAGTAGGTAATATTGGTGCACATGGGTTGTTGTATCAGTGGGGACGTAAAGATCCATTTCCTGGAGCAGCTTCTAATATTGAAAATACAACAGATCATAATTTATATAATATAAGCAATCAGATTGTATCGATTAATAAAACTTCGGTGGCAGTTGCTAATAACTTAGAAAATGCAGTTAAGAACCCATTGACATTTTATTACTCATCGTCTAAAGACTGGGTTTCTAATACTGCAGATGGTAGAGATAATTATTTGTGGGGAGCCTCTAAGAGTTCCTACGATCCATGTCCAAAAGGCTGGCGTGTTCCTGTGTCAGGAGATGGTGCAGCTTCGCCTTGGAAAAATCTTTCAGGTCAAAGTTTTGGTAGTTCCAGTGGGCCTGTATGGGGTGAAGGTAAATATTATCCGGCAGCAGGGTTTCGTGATGCAGGAAATGGTAATTTGACAGAAGTTGGTACTAGTGGACATGTGTGGTCTGCGACAGCTGTTGAATATGGACCAGTTGCTTATTCTCTTCTGTTTTCTTCAAATAACTTCAATGCAAGTGTTCATTGGTTAAATCGTGGTAACGGATATTCAGTGCGCTGTGCAAAAGAATGACACGGTTGTAATTTATATATAAACGAAAATAAAGCAGGCTCTCATTTGAGAGCCTGCTTTATTTTCGTTCGGTTGCTTCCATTGTCGGGTTGACCTTTCCAAAATACTACTATTGGCTAGTATTGTTGATTGATATATTATACTGTTGTGGATAGCATTGTCTTATTGTTGAATATTCTTGTCGAATGTTTGTGATAGGATTGCTTGTTTTCCTGAAGGCTTTTTGCTTAGGCTGGATTGATTGTTTATGATCGTTTGGTGTTTTGTCTTGTGGGATTAATTCGTCGCTCTACGGCTTCCTATAATGGCTAGTATATAAATAAAAAAAGACATCCTAATTAGGATGTCTTTTTTATATTGTGGGATTGTTTATTTATTTGCCTTCAAAATATTTGCTTCATCAATATATTTGTCTGCTTCATAAGCATATTGAGAATTGGCATATTCGTTTTTGATAGTAGTAAATATTTCTACTACTTTGTCATATTGTCCAAGATCTCTGTATATTATTCCTGCTTTCTTATATAAGATTGGGCTTTGGACTTCGTTATCGACACCTTTAGCTGCTTTTAAGAAATATGGAATTGCTTCCTCAGCTTTGTTTGTATTAACTAGGCAATCACCAATTGTACCATTTACAAGTTGAGAAAGAATAAGGTCGCTCGAATTGAAATCTTTTAGGTATTCTAATGCTTTGTCATATTGTTCAAGGTTTGCATAGCTAATTCCTGCATATAGTTTAGCTAATTTACCCGGTTGAGTAGATCCATACTCGTTTATGATAGCTTCGAAACCAAGGTATCCATTATTGTCTCCATATATTGCAAGCGAATCTTGTCCATTACGGTAATACATTTCTCCCTTGTATAGAGCAACTTGTGCATCTTTTGCTTTAGGCTCCAATATAAAGTGTTTATAGCCTAGATAAGCACAAGCAATAAGTACGACAACACCAAGGCCTATCAAAAGTTCTTTTTGATACTTTTCGATGAAATTTTCTGATTTGTAAACTGCTGAGTCTATGCGTTCCCATTCTTTTTCTTCACGCAATTCAGCTTGTTTCTTTTTGGATAGAGGCATCTTATTTATGAATTATATTATAGTTATTCTGAAATTAGCAGCGACAAAAATAGTTGTTTTATACTTATAAATAAAATCTTAGCTATATTTTTTTTATTCTGTATAGAACTTTATAAGCTGTTCTATTGCTTTTTGGCATGCAGGGCAAAAGTCTCTGCAAGTGTTTGTTTTCATTCGGCAATCGTCAGCTGGGCGGTATATCCCTTTTGCAGTATAACCAGCTCCTTCATAAACCCCTATTTTATATTTTCCGGCTGATTTGGACGGAGTTGGGATTGGTGTATCAGGAGAAAGCATCTTTTCCCATTTTTTGCTAAATTCAACAAGGGTTGTAATATTAGGCTCCCAAGGTTCGATATCAAGAGGGTATGTGTTGTCGAAAATGTCGTTGTTCTCATAATAATATTCATCAGCCAGACCTCCGAAACTATGTCCAAACTCATGGACAACAACAGAGTTGAAATTGAGGTGCCCTGTGGTTGTGAGAGTATATGCATTAAATATGCCACCTCCACCATATACATCCGTATTCGCTAATATTATTATGTGGCTATATGGTATTCCTGCAATAGCATCGTGTATATCTTTTACTTTTGAAGTTGTCAGGTATCTCTCAGAATAAAATGTATCGAAGTGTGAGCCAAAAGCCGTGTTTTTCCACTCATCCTTTCGTGGAACACTTACCCCTGAATCCAGAGAAACTGTTTCCACTGCAAAGAAGTTAAATTTCCCCTTCATTTTATTGAATGGGCTATGGCTTAGTATTTGGTTGCAGGCTATTTGTGCGTGTTCCTTGAATTTGCTCATTTCTTCAGCTGTATATCCTTCGGCCAATATTGCTACATTTATAGCATTGTCTGGATTTCCTTGATGCAGTATAGTGTAAGAAGGAGTGATTTTCCCTTTCTTTTCTATCAATATATCATTTGGATCAACAATATGCTTTATAATCGTTTCATATGCTCCGGATTTATTTCGAAGAAGTATTTCAACAATAACTTTTTCTTTAGGGAATGGGATAAGAAAAGTATTTTCAAAACTTTTTCTTACAATTTCTGCCTCCGGGGTTGTTTGCCATTCTTGAAAAAGAGTGCTGAAAGCATCTTTATAAATATCTGTGCCACTTTTAAAATCTGTTACAATAATTTGTCCATTTCCTTCCCGTACCAATTCATCTAAATTTTGATGCCTGCCAGCCCATTGTGGAAGTTGGCTTAGTTGATCTAAAGCAATACTATGGTCTGAAGCATTCCCTGAAAAGATATAATCTATACGTAAAGTTTTATCAATAAAATATAAATTAAAAGTTTGGGCATCTATATTTAGTGAAGAAAAACTAATCAGTAATAATATTAGGAAATATTTCATAGTATATGTCGTTTTTAGGAGTAACAAATATAATAATAAATCGAAATTAGTTTGGATGTAGTAGAATAACTGATATTAATTTATGCTTTTTTTGAATTGTTAAACTTAGCTTTCTTGTATAAATTGATTAGCTTTGCATCCAAATATAATAAGTATTAGGTCTTTCTAGATGAGAAAAGTTCGCATCTTTATGTATTTATCCTTGTTTGGAATGTTTTCCGTGCCCTTTCTTGGCGCGTCACACTCGTTTACAGATAGGGATGCTTCCGTACGTTCGGCTCGCATCAAAGAATCTCAAGACTCTGTTATTTCAATAAAAGTAGACTCTACCAGAGCTAAGACGGATAGTCTGCCTGCCGATTCAACAAAGAAGAAAGGAGTTCTGGATGCTGTTGTAGACTACACGGCGAACGATTCAATAGTATTGACTGCAGGCAACTGGGGATACTTGTATGGTGATGGAGAGGTTAAATACACAACAATAACTCTCAAGGCAGAAAATATTGCTATGAATATGGATAGTAGTGTTGTTGCTGCATCTTATGGATTAGACTCGATAGGTGAAGAATTTGGTTATCCTGTTTTTTCGGACGGAGGAACTGAATACGAATCTAAAACAATGAAGTATAATTTTAAGACCAAAAAAGGATATAGTAGGCATACAATAACAGAGCAAGGTGAGGGATATGTAGTAGCAGATCAAGCTAAAAAAACTGCTGATGATGCTTTCTTTATGCAAGGAGGAAAATATACCACTTGCGACGATCATGACCATCCCCATTTTTACTTAGCATTGACAAAGGCTAAGGTTAAACCTCAAAAGAATATAGTAACAGGACCAGCTTATCTTGTAATAGAAGACTTACCGATTCCTTTTATTGGATTGCCTTTTGGTTATTTCCCTTTTTCTGAAAAATATTCTTCCGGAGTAATAATGCCTAGCCCCGGAGACGAAATGGAACGTGGATTCTTCTTACGTGATGGTGGTTATTATTTTGCGATAAGTGATAATATTGATTTGGCCTTAACAGGAGAAATATATACAAAAGGTTCTTGGGGGTTAAATGCAAGGTCTTCGTATAAAAAGCGTTACAAATATTCGGGTTCATTTAATATTGGCTATTTGGCGACAAAAACAGGAGATAAGGGATTGCCTGATTATTCTTTGAATAAAGCCTCCAAAATATCATGGACACATTCGCAGGACCCTAAGGCCAATATGTATAGAACTCTTTCTGCAAGTGTCAATTTCTCAACAAATTCATATGATCGCAGTCAGCTAAATTCGGTTTATAATGCAACGCTGAGTACACAGGCAACGGCTAGTTCTACAGTTAATTTAACGCAGCGTTTGCCTAATTCTCCATGGAGTTTCTCTGCCTCTATGAGTGTCAATCAGAATCTGAAAGATTCATCAGTTTCTATGACATTGCCTAATATGACCATAACGATGAGTCGTTTAGCTCCTTTCAAGCGAAAAGAAGCTATAGGGCCGGAGCGTTGGTACGAAAAAATACAGATGAGTTATAGTGGCGAAATCAGAAATAGTATAAAAACAAAAGAAGATAAGTTATTAAAATCCAGTTTTAATGATTGGGAACATGCGATGAAACATTCCATTCCCATTTCAGCAACATTTAGTGCTTTTAATTATTTGAATATCACGCCCTCTTTTAATTATACAGAGCGTTGGTATACACAGAAATTTGATCGGAAATGGGATCCAATTCAACAAAGAATTGAAAAAGATACTACAGGTGGCTTTCATCGTGTATATGATTTCAATGCAGCGATAAGCATGCAAACCAAGTTGTATGGTTTCTTTACACCGGTTTTCTCAAAATCAACAGTTATTCGTCACGTTTTCACGCCAAGCGTAAGCTTAAGTTATGCACCGGATTTTAGTGATCCTCGTTTTGGCTACTATAATAAGTATTATTATTACGATGCTAATGGAGATTTAAAACCTCAGTTGTATGGGTATTATGAAGATGCTATGTTTGGTACTCCGGGTTCGGGAAAGCAAGGAGTTATCAACTTTGATTTCCAGAATAATATAGAGATGAAATATGCTACAGCTGACACTCTGAAAAAGGTTAGCTTAATTGATAATTTGGGTATTGGATTCAGCTACAACATGATGGCCGATTCGATGAAATGGAGTGATATTGCAACTAATATCCGTTTGAAGCTAAGTAAGTCTATGACTGTTAACCTAAACATGAATTTTGATACTTATGCTTATGATTTCACACGCGATAGTAATGGAAATATCATCACAGATAAAGATAGTAATAAGCCAACAGGGTTGACTCGAGTTAATAAGCTTCGTATATCTCATGGCAAAGGCTTTGGACGTCTTCGAAGTGTCGGTTATTCTTTATCCCCTTCTATCAATCAGGATACTTTCAAAAAATGGTTTGGGGGAGGTAGTGACGAAAAGGAAAAAGCTAAAAAGCCCGAATCGTCAGCAGAAGACGATGCCCTTTTAGGTGAAGACTTAGAGGGAGATCAATCTCAAGAGCGTAAGAGTATGTTTGAGAAAAAGAAGGATGATGGAGAATATGATGCTGATGGATATACAAAAAACTCGGTGAAATGGAGTTTGTCGGCTCAGTACTCATTCAATTATGCATACAATACCTTAAGCATCAATGAAAAAACACGGGAGTATAATTATAAACTAACCCACAATTTAGGATTTAGTGGTAGTATTCAACCAACAAAGAATTGGAGTTTTAATTTTAGTTCGGGATACGATTTTGAAAATAAGGCTATTACATACTTAAACTGTAACCTGACTCGTAATTTGCACTGTTGGGCTATTACAGCCAGTTTCATACCTGTTGGATTCTATAAATCATATTTTATATCTTTAAGGGCAAATTCATCAATGTTGCAAGATCTAAAATACGAAAAACGTGGACGCTCTTCAAGCTATGACCCTGCTTGGGATTAATAGTCACCGAATTTATCTCAATTACAACTACCTTAAAAAAAGTACTTTCTCTCGTAAAGAGAGGAGAAATAATGTTACTATTATTCAATCTACAAATACCCGATCGTATATGAAAAAAACTTTTTTACATCTGATTTCAGGAGTGTTGTTAGTGACCTTAGTCGCATTTGCGGCCTGTAAGGGGTCATCCAATACACATTTCCTAAAAGATAACGCTTATCGAGAGCAAGTTCATAAACAATTTTTAGAGCGTAAAGAGCTGGCTGCAGGACGCAGTAACGAATTATTTTCTGTATTTGATAATCAGGATTTATCATTAGAGAAAAGAGAAGCATTAGAATTTCTCTATGCTTATATGCCTTTATCAGACTTAGCTGATTATGATGGAGATTTTTTCTTGAAACAAGTTGAATCCTCTTTCGAGGCTCGTGATTACTTTGCTTGGGGGAAAACAATTCCGGATGATATCTTTCGTCACTTTGTACTTGTATACCGTATAAATAATGAAAACTTAGACTCAGCCCGCCAAGTTTTTTTCCATGAGTTGAAAGATCGTGTAAAAGGTATGTCTATGGAGCAAGCTGTTTTGGAAGTAAATCATTGGTGTCACGAAAAAGTTACTTATCGTGGAACAGATGGACGTACTTCTGCTCCTTTGGCTCTGGCAACTACTTCGTGGGGAAGATGTGGTGAAGAATCTACTTTCACAACAGCAGCTCTTCGGGCAGTTGGTATTCCTGCCCGCCAATGCTATACTCCTCGTTGGGTGCATACCGATGATAACCATGCTTGGGTCGAAGCTTGGGTTGATGGCAAATGGCATTTTATCGGAGCTTGTGAGCCCGAGCCGGAGTTGGATATTGCATGGTTTACTGCACCAGCAAAACGAGCAATGATGGTTCATACAAATGTATTTGGATTATATAATGGTCCGGAAGAGAAGAATGTACAAACAGAATTATATTCTGTAATAAACTTGTTAGCTAATTATGCAGATACACGTCCTGTAAAAGTAAAGGTGGTGGACTCTAACCAAAATGTGGTAGAGGGAGCAACAGTTAAATTTCAAGTGTATAATTATGCCGAATTATACTCTATAGCTACTACAAAAAC
>JASGGC010000007.1:0-212570 GCA_047605185.1 Dysgonomonas sp. | reverse complement strand
TTATCTGAAAGACTGAAAGACGGATAAACTCATAATCCTATTATACCTCTTATACCAACCTTTACTAACAGACTCAAATAGAAAAACTCGATAAAAATCTATGTAGCTTTCAGGGTACTTAATGTAGACGATTATAATAAAATGACTATATTTGTCACAACATTATATTCTTATTTTTGTTTAAAAGTAAGAATATTAACATTTAAAATATCATCATTATGTTAAGTAAAAAATTAGAAGATGCATTAAATGCACAAATTAATGCAGAGCTTTGGTCATCATACCTCTATTTGGCCATGTCGGCTCATTTTGCAGCAGATGGAAAATCAGGATTCGAAAACTGGTTTAGAATTCAAGCTTTAGAAGAAAAAGATCATGCAATGAAATTGTTTGATTATATTATTACAAGAGGTGGTAAAGTAGATCTTCAACCAATCAAAGGTGTTACTAAAACTTGGAAAAGTCCTTTAGCGGCTTTCGAAGCAACATTGAAACATGAACAAGCTGTTACAATAATGATTAATAAATTGGTTGCCCTGGCCAAAGAAGAAAATGATTATGCAACAGAAAGTATGTTGAAATGGTTTGTTGATGAGCAAGTTGAAGAGGAAGCAACAGCCACATCATATATCGATGCTTTGAAAATGATTAATGATAATGGTTTCGGCATCTATACAATGGATCGTGAATTTTTGACAAGATCTTATACTCCGGTTTCAGCAGAATAATACTGATTAAATATGTAAAATCACTTTAGATATTTTCTAAAGTGATTTTTTTTGTATAACTAGCATTCAAATTGGTGAGTCTTGCTTAAAGTAAATAATATATTTAAATCATATGGTGCAATAAAAGCTTTGTCTGATGTTAACTTTACATTAGACAAGGGGGCTATTGTTGGCTTGCTTGGAATCAATGGAGCAGGAAAGTCTACATTGATGAAGATATTAGTCGGTATCTTAGAACCAGATTTTGGAGAAGTATCCTTACAGGATAAAACCTTTGTAACAAACCCTAAGGTTTTAAAGCGAAGTATTGGCTATCTATCAGAAGAGAATCCTCTCTATGAGAATATGTATGTGGCAGAATATCTTTCATATGTTGCAGACTTATATGATGTAAAAAAGTCTCGAATATTGGAAATTATAGAACAAACCGGATTGCAATATGAGTATAAGAAAAGAATTGGAATGCTCTCAAAAGGAAATAAACAACGTGTCGGAATTGCCCAGGCATTACTACACAACCCTTATCTCCTTATTCTGGATGAGCCGTCTAGTGGCTTGGACCCTAACCAGAGGGAAAGTATAAATAATCTATTTGCAGATTTGTCGAAAGATAAAATAATCATATTTTCATCTCACATTCTGTCTGATGTCAAAGATATTTGTTCACGTTTTATTCTTATCGACAAAGGGCTTATTATTGCAGATCAGAATATCTGTGATATAGGTTCTATCGAAGAAACATTTTATAATCTTACACATGAAAATAGTAGCAGATAAAAATATACCTTTTTTGAAAGGAGTTGCCGAACATTTTGGAGAAACAACCTATCTGGCAGGTTCTGACTTTACTCACGAAGCTATTCGTGATGCAGATGCACTTATTATACGTACAGTGACTCATTTCGATGAAAGCTTATTAAAAAATACGAATGTAAAGCTTATCTGTTCAGCTACGATTGGTTATGATCATATTGATACTCAATATTGTGATAATCATAATATTGCTTGGACTAATGCTCCCGGTTGCAATTCAAGTTCAGTACAGCAATATATTACTTCTTCTTTGATATTGATTTCTAAACAAAAAGGTTTTGATCTGAGAGGTAAAACGATCGGAATTGTAGGTGTTGGTAATGTTGGTAAAAAAGTGGCAAAAGCTTGCCATTTATTAGGCATGAAAGTCCTATTGAATGACCCTCCTAGAAAAGACGCAGAAGGTGGTGATCAATTTGTGAGTATTGAAACTATAATGGATGAAGCGGATATTATTACCTTTCATACTCCGTTGACAAAAGATGGAATTTATAAAACATATCATTTGGCTGATAAATCTTTTTTCGAATCACTGTCGAAAAAGCCTATTATAATCAATTCAGCAAGAGGTGGCATTGTTGATACACAAGCAATAAAAGAAGCCCTAAAGTATAAATGGATAAATGGAGCTATAATTGATTGCTGGGAAAAAGAACCGGCTATCGATTTAGAATATTTGAGTTTAGTAGATATTGCTACACCACATATTGCAGGCTATTCTGCAGATGGGAAAGCAAATGCCACAAGAATGTCTTTAGAATCGATTGCTCGTTTCTTTTCTTTAGATGCTGCTCCTATCAAAGAAGTACAACCTCCCGCTCCTTCTAATCCTGTTATCGATTTGAATTTATGTAAATCTAATAATCGGGTTTATGAAGCTTTATTAGAAATTTATAATCCATTGAACGACTTTAATCGGTTAAAATCCGATCCGTCAGCTTTTAAGCAGTTGAGAAATGAGTATCCTCTTAGACGAGAAGCAATAGCATACTCAGTGATTAATGCCATAGATTCAGAGCGAGATATTCTATCTGATTTCGGATTTAAATAAATTTTACATTTTAAAATAGGTTATTCGTGAAAAACTTATTTATCTTTGTACTGTAATTTTATTTGTTACAGAATGTCCGATAGAAGATTTGCAATATGCATGCATATATTAGTTCTTTTAGCTAAACATAGAGATGAATGGCTACCTTCAGATTTAGTGGCAGGTAGTATCAATATCAATCCTGTTTTAGTAAGAAAAGAATTATCTGCTATGCGCAAAGCAGGTCTTATTATCAGTAAAGAGGGTAAAAATGGAGGATGTATGTTGGCTAAATCTCCGGATGAAATTTATTTATCAGATATATTTAAGATAGTCAATGCAGGTACTATATTGGGTAACACAGTAACTGCACCCAACCAAAATTGTCTTGTTGGTAAACAGATTAATGCACATCTTCAGGTATTAACTACTGAAGTAGAGAATGTATTGATTGGTAGATTGCAAACAAAATCATTGGCTGAATTTAGTCAGAATTTCCTCTGATTTTTTTTTATCCTTAACTGTAATGTTTTAGCGTACAGTTTTAATTAATTTAATAAAATATTGGTATGAAAAAAGTGGTATTAATCGGAGCTACAGGATTTGTCGGCTCGCATTTGTTAAAAGAATTGCTTTCAAGAGGCTACAATGTGACAGCAATTGCTCGTTCTACTAGTAAAATAGAAATAAAGAACGGAAACCCAAAGGTTGTTAATGTTGACATTAATGATGTTAAAGCTTTGACAGAAGTTATAAAAGGGAATGATATAGTATTAAGTGCTTTTAATGCCGGATGGACTAATCCGAATCTCTACGATGATTTCATAAAAGGATCGGAATCGATTGAACAAGCTGTGAAAAATTCAGGAGTTAAACGTTATATCGTCATCGGTGGTGCAGGTAGCCTTTATGTAGATGGAAAACAATTAGTCGATGGTCCTGATTTTCCATCCGAAATAAAACCCGGTGCTACGGCTGCACGTGATTATTTGACTCATTTGAGAAGTGAAAAAGAATTGGATTGGACATACTTCTCTCCTGCTCCCGAAATGCATCAAGGTATAACCACCGGTCGTACAGGAAAGTATAGATTAGGTACAGAAAATCCTGTTGTTGATGCTAGTGGGCGTTCTTTCCTTTCAGTCGAAGATCTTTCGGTTGCAGTTGTAGACGAATTGGAAAATCATAAATATTCGCGCCAGCGTTTTACTGCGGGATACTGATTGATTAATATACATGGTCGAAAATAAATTAAAAGGGAATGTCTACAAGATATTTCCTTTTTTATTCTATCTCTCATAAATTCTGTTTAAGAGTTAAATAGAACATTGAAAAAATTGTATCTTTAAATCTCTATTAAAAGAAAAAATACAGATAAATATGATGGTTGTCAAAACATTCGAATTTAACCCGATAAGTGAAAATACATATGTAGCATATGATGAAACCAATGAGTGTGTGATCATAGATGCAGGTTGTTTTTACCCTGATGAGAAAGCATTACTATTCGATTTTATAATAGATAAAGAGCTTGTTGTAAAACATCTGTTAAATACACATCTACATTTCGACCATGTGTTCGGGAATAACTTTATAGAAGACCAATTTCATTTAAAAACAGAAGCACATCAGGATGATGAGTTTTTGTTGCAACAAATGTCTACTCAATTGCAGATGTTTGGATTTAAAAGTGGAGATCAGAAAACTCCGACTATAGGAAAGTACCTGAAAGAGCATGATGTTGTAACTTTTGGTAACCAACGTCTGATTGTATTGCATGTTCCGGGACATTCACCCGGTCATATCGTATTTTACAATCAGGATGCAGGATGTTTATTTGCCGGAGACGTTCTATTCAGAGGTAGTATTGGGCGTACCGATCTGGCAGGTGGAAGTATGGAACAGCTTGTGTCAGGAATAAAAGAAAAATTGATGCGATTGCCAGACGATACAATTGTATATCCGGGGCATGGACAGACCACGACCATTGGGTTTGAGAAGAAAAATAATCCTTATCTTAGATAAACTATTAATCACAATTCTATGGAAACAGAAAAATTTCAATATCGTCATATTGGTATAAGTGATCAAGATCAACAGATAATGTTGAAAAAGATAGGAGCTAATACTTTAGATGATCTCATTAATCAGGCCATTCCTTCCGATATTCGTTTACAAAACCGTTTGAGTTTACCCGAAGCACTTAGTGAACGTGAATATGCAGAGGAAATGGCATTGATGGCTTCTAAGAATAGAATATACTCATCCTATATTGGTATGGGTTGGTACGATACGGTCGTGCCTGCCCCCATAACTCGTAATGTATTCGAAAATCCGGTATGGTACACCTCCTATACACCATATCAGGCAGAAATATCGCAAGGACGCCTTGAGGCTTTGATGAACTATCAAACTATGGTAAGTGACCTCACCGGGTTGCCATTATCTAACTGTTCGTTGCTCGATGAAGCTACGGCAGGAGCGGAAGCTGCTACAATGATGTATGCCCTTCGCAATCGCGATCAGGTAAAAAATAATGCAAATAAACTATTTGTAGACCAATATATTTTTCCACAAACACTTGCTGTGATACAAACACGTATGCAGCCGCAAGGTATTGAAGTCGTTGTTGGCGATTACAAAACTTTCCAGTTTGATTCTACCTGCTTTGCAGCCATTGTTCAGTATCCAAATTCGGATGGAAGTATAGAAGACTATGCCTCGTTTACAGAAAAAGCGCACGGCGCGAATTGTAAAGTGGCAGTTGCGACTGATCTGATGGCTCTGGTGCTACTTACCCCTCCCGGTGAATGGGGGGCCGATGTCGCCTTTGGTAGTAGCCAACGTTTCGGAGTTCCTATGTTTTATGGTGGTCCTTCAGCAGGTTTCTTTGCTACTCGCGAAGATTATAAACGTAATGTGCCGGGACGAATTATCGGAATATCTAAAGATGCTTACGGAAAACCAGCCTATCGGATGGCTTTGCAAACACGCGAACAACATATCAAACGTGAAAAAGCGACTTCCAATATCTGTACAGCACAAGCCCTGCTGGCAACTATGGCGGGTTTTTATGCTGTCTATCACGGACCAAAAGGTTTGAAAAGGATAGCTACACATATCCATTCGGCTACAGCACTTATCGCTAATGAGCTCATCTCGTTTGGATATACGTGTGTACATGATCAATATTTCGATACATTAAAAATTGCATTGCCCGAAGGAGCAGATCAAAGCACACTTCGCGACATTGCCGAAATGCGTGATATCAACTTCCGTTATTTCGAAACAGGCGAAATCGGAATCAGTATAGATGAAACAATCACTGATTATAAAGCCCACGAATTATTAGCTGTATTTGCATTGGTCGCTAAACGGAACGAAGTCTTCCTGATCGATGATCTTCCAGAAAAAGTAATAATAAAAGATAAATTTTTACGTAAGAGTAATTATCTACAACACGTGTCATTCAATTTGTATCATACCGAAACAGAATTGATGCGTTATATTAAACGCCTCGACAGGAAAGATATATCATTGGCGCACTCAATGATTTCATTAGGTTCATGTACGATGAAACTGAATGCAGCATCAGAGATGTTACCCCTTCTACTTGGTGGTTTTCAGAATATACACCCCTTTGCTCCAAAATCGCAAGTGCAGGGATACAGTGAATTGATAGATGAACTGGGAGAGTATCTGAAAGAAATAACAGGATTTGCAGGAGTCAGTTTCCAGCCTAACTCCGGAGCAGCAGGTGAATATGCCGGTCTGATGACTATCCGCAAATATCAGGAAAGTATAGGGCAAGGTCATCGTAATGTGATTATTATACCAGCTTCTGCACATGGTACTAATCCGGCTTCAGCCATTCAGGCAGGTTACGAAACAGTAACAGTTGCCTGCGACGATCTTGGAAACGTTAGCATGGATGATTTGTTATTGAAAGCAGACCAGTACAAAGACCAGTTGGCCGGTTATATGATTACTTACCCATCTACTCATGGCATTTTCGAAAAAGAAATCCGTAAAATGTGCGATATTATTCACGAGCGTGGTGGGCAGGTTTATATGGATGGTGCAAATATGAATGCACAAGTCGGACTAACCAATCCCGGATTTATCGGAGCTGATGTTTGCCACCTCAATTTACATAAGACATTTGCAATACCTCACGGAGGAGGTGGTCCCGGCGAAGGACCTATATGCGTAGCTTCGCATTTAGTTCCATTCTTGCCACATCATCCACAGTTAGACGGGAGTACTTTAAATACAGTGGCATCGTCGCCTTATGGTAGTGCCGGTATCTTGCCGATCACATATGGATATATCCGTATGTTGGGGGCTGATGGGTTGACAAATGCGACTAAGATTGCAATTCTGAATGCCAATTATCTGGCAGAAGCATTCAAAGATACTTATGGGATTGTGTATAGAGGTACATCCGGAAGAGTAGGGCATGAACTTATACTGGAATGCCGAAACATAAAAGAACGTTCCGGTATAACTGAAAGTGATATTGCAAAACGGTTGATGGATTATGGATATCATGCTCCTACTTTGTCATTCCCCGTACATGGAACATTGATGATAGAGCCAACCGAAAGCGAAAGCCTTGCCGAATTGAATCGATTTATTGATGCTATGAATCAAATATGGGAAGAAATCAAAGAAATAGAAACCGGAAAATATACCAAAGAAGATAATGTATTGGTAAATGCACCACATCCAGAGTACGAAATTTGTGCAGATGAATGGAAGCATGCTTATCCACGATCTAAAGCAGCTTATCCTCTCGAATTTGTGAAGCAAAATAAATTCTGGATAAATGTAGCACGTATAGATAATGCTTTGGGCGACCGCAACTTGGTTACTTGCCTGTGTGACATGGGATAATAATTCTTAAAATAACTGGTATTATTATACAAAATTGGTAGATAGTCGTTTATTTTGTGATGTTTAATTAAAAAATAGAAGAAAATGAAATCTAAAATCTTCGCTCCATTTTTGATGTTAATGTTGTTAGTTGGTGGTACTGTGTTTGCGCAGGATAAAAAAGCTGACAAAAAAAATGAGAAAGAAACAGTTCTTTTTGATGTTTCTATGCATTGTGAAAACTGTAAGAAACGAATAGAAAAAACAATAGCATACGAAAAAGGTGTTACAGATATGAATGTCGATTTACCGAATAAGACCGTTATGGTAGAATTTAAAAAAGACAAAACATCTGTAACTAAACTTCAAACAGCTTTAGAAAAACTAGGCTATGATGTAAGTGTCCATTCAGAAACTAATAAATAATAGAAAAATGAAAAAAATATTTGTTTTATTATTCGCTGCTTTTGCATTATATAGTTGCGGAGGAAATACAGCTCCAAAGGAAGAAGAAAAAGCTTCGGTAGAAGATTTCTCGAATATCGCAAAAGGAGTTAAAGATGAGCATAATGCTCAAAATTCGCTAGATTATGAAGGTACATACAAAGGTTTATTACCTACAGCTAGTGGCTCAGGAATGGAAGTTACGATTGTTTTGACAGAGAAGTCATTTACTAAAACAATAGTATATGTTGGGAAGTCAGATAAAGCTTTCGAGGAAAAAGGAACTTACAAATGGGACGAATCAGGTAGCATAATCACATTAGACGGTGCTGATGCTCCTAATCAATATTTTGTGGGTGAAAATACACTAACGCAGTTAGATATAGAAGGTAAACGTATAGAAGGTAAACTTGCTGCTTCATATATACTGAAAAAAGCACAATAATTTTTTCTTCTGTAAATGAAATAATATAAATGAAAGGATGGAATGCATAATCCCATCCTTTTGTTTTTCAATCCTATTTTTATATTCGATTAATTGATATGGATAGTAAAGTAACAATTTATTGTAAAAACAACAACACGTATACAGATTTTCCTGTAGGGACAAGTTTGTTGGAAATAAGAGAAAAACTAGCATTCGATACCAAGTTTCCTATTGTGAATGCTAAAGTAAATAACAAGACCGAACCATTAAACTATCAAGTCTACCATAATAAGACAGTACAGTTTATTACACTCAACGAAGCATCAGGAATGAGAGGATATGTCCGTTCATTATGTTTCCTGTTGGCAAAAGCTGTGAGTGAAGTAATTCCCAATACTCAACTCAATATCGAGCATCCAATCTCGCTGGGTTATTTCTGTAAGCTCGTAGATGTTACAGATATAGATCAGAAGCTTGTCGATGCCATAAAAGGAAAAATGCAAGAGTATGTTGCTGCCGATCTGCCTTTCGAAGCAGTAGAGGAAGAAACATCTAAAGTAGTGGAGCTATTCAGAAGTAAAGGTTTTGAAGACAAAGCTATTCTTTTAGAAACTTCGGGAGCATTGTATTCTAAATATTATAGATTAGGAGATTCTGTCGACTATTTTTATGGTTGTCTGGTTCCTTCAACGGGTTATATAGGACTGTTCGGTTTGGAAATATATCATGATGGACTTTTGCTACGCGTTCCTAATAGAAGTAATCCTATAGAGTTGGAACCTGTAATAGACCAGTCCAAGATGTTGAAAGTATATAGTGACCATCTTCATTTTCTGAATATTATCGGTTTGAGTAATGTTGGCGATATGAATCAGGCAAATCAAAAACGAAGAATGCCGGAGATCATTAAAGTATCAGAAGCGTTACAAGAAAAAACGATAGCTAATATTGCGGAAAAAATATCAGAACGAACTGAAAATGGAGTGCGTGTGGTATTGATATCGGGTCCATCGTCGTCGGGAAAAACAACTTTTCGTATGCGCCTCGAAGTGCAGTTGATGGTTAATTTGCTTAAACCGGTTGGCTTGTCTCTTGACAACTATTTTGTAGATAGGGAAAATACTCCTTTGGACGAAGATGGGGGATATGATTTTGAATCACTTTATGCGCTTGATATTCCTCAGTTCAATAAAGATTTGGAAGATTTGTTGAGCGGGAAAAAAGTATCTCTCCCGACGTTCAATTTTACGACAGGTAAAAGAGAGTATAAAGGTGACGAATTGCAGTTAGCTGAAGATAATATCCTCGTGATAGAGGGCATACATGGTCTGAACCCTGATCTGACAAGTGGAATTGCCGATAACCAAAAATTTAAGATATATGTTTCCGCACTGACTACCATCTCGTTAGATAATCATAACTGGATACCTACCACAGATAACCGTCTTTTGCGCCGTCTGATACGTGATTTTCGTTACCGAAACTATTCGGCAGTAGATACCTTATCCCGATGGGCAAGCGTCCGTAAAGGGGAAGATAAGTGGATTTTTCCATATCAGGAAAATGCAGATGTTATGTTCAATTCGGCGATGATATACGAGTTCGCAGCCTTGCGCCGCTATGCGGAACCTATCTTGCTACAAGTACCAAACAATGCACCTGAATATGCTGAGGCTCACCGCCTATTGCGTTTCCTTGGTTATTTTAATTATATTAATGATAAAGAACTTCCTCCGACATCGCTCTTGCGAGAATTTTTGGGTGGAAGTAGTTTTAAATACTAAGATATATTAGAGCCTGTTTTTGATTCCGGACAGAATTCAAAGACAGGCTTTGAAAAAATATGTCAAGTTTAATTATCTATTTTTACAATAGTTTATTTATTAGATAGTTGCAGACTTGAGAAAGTATTTCACAAATAATCAACCCTACAAAAAACGAAGCTATTCCAATCCCCCCTTTTATGTTGGCTGAAGTAGAGAAAGCTTTGTATTTAAGAACTGCAGACCAGACCATAATTATGATACCGGCTAATCCAATAATGGATAGCATAACAATATTGTCTTTCAGTACATTGTTTATTGTCTGTAAATCAGTTTCTGCCGGATTTCCCAACTCTATATGTGCAGAAGGTATCAACCCTAAGGCTGCAAACAGAATAAATGGAGCTTGAGCCATTGCCAATGTACCTGCTATATCAATTAGCCTTACGGAAGATTTTGAAACAATACGCGCTACTATATAAAATACAATAGTCATAGATATCCATATCACAATCTGATGCAACAGGTGATATTTATAGTCTATTCTGAAATTTTTCTCAGCAATAGATCCTCCAAGTGCTCCTCCAAAATTGACATTTCCATAATACGACAATACAGAGATTAATAGTAATACAGCAAGCCCTATTATCAAAGCCTTTTCTCCGGCTATATACCTGAATGGATTTATTAGCCAATCTTTGAGTGTGTGTTTATTTTTCATAGTTTTTGATTTTATTGATTATATCATCTAATAAATTACGAACGGTCGGATAACTTAGTCCCAAATCTTTGGACATTTCTTTAAGACTTCCGCTATTTTTTACAAACAAGAGTATAAAATTTTGATCTTCGACAGACAATTTTGCCAACACCGGCAAATCGTATAGCCCATGAACTTCGGTACTACAGTTAGGGCATACAAGACTTTTTACTTTCAACTCTGTCTGACAACTGGGGCAATTACATGGCAACATATCGGTTCTTTTTTTTATAAAAGTAATAAATATTTTAATTAAATTGATGTTTTACTTAATAATATTAAATAGTGAATTGATTTTGTTAAAATAATAATTGATTGTTTATGAATGTATAATTGACAGATATTTATTCGATTCTTCAAAAAAAGTCGAATAAGCATATTGACAAATCCGAATATAACGGAATTGAAAACTATTTTAGTTACTCCTAAGCATTGATTCTTTTTTTTCTTCTCGAAAGAAGTCGTACTTTTGTAATCTAACAGAAAGAAACTAATTTAATTATTAAAATAAATCGATGAATTTTGTTGAAGAACTAAGATGGAGAGGTATGATACAAGATATCATGCCGGGTACAGAAGAACAACTGCAAAAAGAGTTAACATCAGCTTATGTTGGTATTGACCCTACTGCCGATTCCTTACATATCGGTCATTTGGTCGGTGTGATGATGTTAAAACACTTCCAGCATGCAGGTCATCGTCCCGTTGCCCTTATTGGTGGAGCAACAGGTATGATCGGAGATCCATCAGGGAAGTCTCTTGAGCGTAATATGCTTGATGAAGCAACATTGAGACATAATCAGGAGTCGATAAAAAAACAACTAGCCAAGTTTTTAGACTTCGAATCGTCCGAACCGAACAAGGCTCTCTTGGTCAACAATTATGACTGGATGAAAGATATGAGTTTCCTTGATTTCATCAGAGATATAGGAAAACATATCACAGTAAATTATATGATGGCTAAAGACTCGGTTAAGAAACGTTTTTCGGGCGAAGGAGAAGGAATGTCTTTTACAGAGTTTACCTATCAGTTAGTTCAAGGATTCGATTATTTGCATTTATATAGTACTCTGGGCTGCAAATTGCAGATGGGAGGATCTGACCAATGGGGTAACATTACAACAGGTACAGAACTGATCCGCCGCAAAACGGGAGGTGAAGCTTTTGCATTGGTATGCCCTCTTATTACTAAAGCCGATGGCGGTAAGTTTGGAAAAACAGAATCGGGCAATATTTGGCTCGACCGTAAATATACGTCTCCATACAAATTCTATCAATTTTGGCTGAATGTAAGTGATGCTGATGCTGAGAAATATATAAAAATATTTACTGCCTTGAGCAAAAATGAAATTGATGCATTGGTAGAAGAACAAAAAGCAGCACCTCACTTACGTCCATTACAAAAACGCTTGGCAAAAGAGGTAACTACTATGGTTCACTCCGAAGAAGATTACAATGCTGCTGTTGATGCATCTAATATTCTATTCGGAAATGCAACAGCCGAAGCTTTGAAAGCTCTTGACGAAGAAACATTCTTACAGGTTTTTGAAGGAGTACCGGTATTTACTATTTCTAAATCGGAATTGGCAGCAGGAATCAAAGCTGTTGATCTTTTGACAGAAAAATCTACCGTATTTCCATCGAAGGGAGAAATGCGTAAAACTGTTCAGGCAGGCGGTGTTGCTATAAATAAAGGGAAGTTAGAAAATTTTGAAGATATAATCGACTCTTCTTATCTGATTGCAAATAAATATATTATAGCACAGAAAGGAAAGAAAAATTACTTCTTGCTAATTGCAGAGTAAAAAATAATTGCCTCAAAGCTTGCAAATATCAGATTGAATGCATACTTTTGTACCGCTTTTGAAGCAAACGGATTGTCTCATGGTGTAATGGTAGCACTACAGTTTTTGGTACTGTCTGTCTAGGTTCGAATCCTGGTGAGACAACAATAAAAAAGGAATTATCTTTTGGTAATTCCTTTTTTTTGTTTATTATAGTTTGTAAATTATAGTAGTAAAATATTGATTGATGACAGCTTCGGAGAGTTTGGAAAACTAAAATGAGATTACCGCAAACACAAATTAAAATTGTACACTGATGAATCAAGAGCATATTAGATATATCAAGTATTTAGTTATATTACTAGTCAATATATTTTTAATTTATTGTGCAATAGATGCTTACTTTTTCCAACCCCAATCAGATACTAATGGATATTTTGTTATTCTGATGATATTTGTAATGATATTGTATAATCTTTATGCGGGATTTACTACATATATCTCAAAATTAATCTCTGAGAAATATAAATATACTATATCAACATTATTTTGTTTGTTCCCTTTCTGTTTGATTATTTATGGATGTTTATTTTAACCATTCAGATTTATGATAAATGAAAAGAGCTACCCATCTCCGGATAACTCTTTCTATATAATTCGGCGTAAGACGTTTTATCCTACACTACCTTCTAAACTTATTTGAAGAAGTTTTTGAGCCTCTACCGCAAACTCCATAGGCAACTTCTGCATCACTTCTTTAGCATAACCATTAACGATAAGCCCTACCGCATCCTCTGTCGATATACCTCTCTGGTTACAATAGAATACTTGATCTTCACTTATCTTCGAAGTAGTCGCTTCATGTTCTATTATTGCCGTACTGTTCGCAATATCCGAATATGGGAAAGTATGCGCCCCACATTTATCACCCAGTAGCAAACTGTCACACTGTGAGTGGTTTCTTGCACCTTCAGCCTTCGCAGCTACTTTAACCAAACCCCTATACGAATTTTGGCTGAATCCGGCAGATATACCTTTCGATACGATACGGCTCTTCGTGTTTTTTCCAAGGTGTATCATCTTAGTGCCTGTGTCGGCTTGTTGATGATTATTGGTAACAGCTACCGAGTAGAATTCACCGATAGAATCGTCACCTGCTAAAATACAAGATGGGTATTTCCATGTCACGGCAGAACCAGTTTCTACTTGTGTCCACGATATTTTAGAAGCCTTACCTTTGCATATACCGCGTTTGGTCACAAAGTTGTAAATACCACCTTTACCTTCCTTGTCGCCCGGATACCAGTTTTGAACAGTCGAATATTTGACTTCAGCTCTGTCCATCGCTACTATTTCCACAATAGCTGCATGCAGCTGATTCTCGTCGCGCATAGGTGCTGTACACCCTTCCAGATAGCTGACATACGCATCGTCGTCGGCCACAATCAAGGTGCGTTCAAACTGTCCTGTATTTGCAGCATTGATTCGGAAATAAGTTGATAACTCCATTGGGCAACGTACCCCTTTGGGGATATATACGAACGACCCATCGCTAAATACTGCCGAGTTGAGAGCGCCAAAGAAATTATCTCTATATGGAACCACAGAACCCAGATATTTTTTTACCAATTCCGGATGTTCCTGTACTGCTTCACTGAACGAGCAGAAGATAATTCCCTTCTCAGCCAATGTTTCTTTGAATGTTGTTTTTACCGATACACTATCCACTACAGCATCTACAGCCATGCTGGACACACCGGCAAGAATTTCCCGCTCGTGTAATGGAATACCTAGCTTGTCGAATGTTTTTAATAATTCGGGATCTACCTCGTCCAGACTTTTTGGTCCGTCCTTTTTCTTTGGAGCTGCATAGTAGCTTATGCTCTGGTAGTCTATTTTTGGGATATTCAAATGCGCCCATGTCGGCATTTCTAATGTACACCAATGACGGTAAGCCTTGAGGCGAAAGTCTAGCATCCATTCAGGCTCATTCTTTTTTGCTGAAATCAGACGTACAACATCTTCATTTAACCCGATAGGTATAACCTCAGTTTCTATGTCGGTCACAAAACCGTATTTATATTCACCGGAGGTTATCTCATCTAAAATTTTATCTTGGTCTTCTTGCATGTATAATTTTATTTTAGTTCGTAAAACATAGGTTTTACATTTCCATAATACAAATATAATATAGAATCCACGATTAAAAAATACATATAAGCAGATTCAATACTTTATTGCTGCAATATATCGTAGATTGACTACAATAGAACAGCATATCAATCAAATTTGTTTTGGGAGATTGTTTTGGGGAATAAATACAGAGGGAGCGTATTTTAGGAGTGCCCGATAGAATCCGATTACAAGGAGGTCTTGTACTGCTCAATAAGTGTCATTAATATCTCATTAATTGTTTTTATCGGGATGTCTATTGTCGGGTCAATAGAAAGGATTTTCATTTTTGTTCTATTTCCTTGGATGAGGTCAGGGTGATTGACCAGTGCCCCATCTACAATACCGATATAAGGATAATTTGTCTTTTTATCTACCCAAAAATAGCAAAGCCTTTTCTTCTTGTAGTAAAAAAATGGCATGCCATATTTCCATCCTTCTACAATATCATTGTCCAGACCTAAAATGTATTGTCTCAGGTATTGGAGTATGGAATTATTAACCTCTTCATGCTCTGTGTAGTAATTGTCGATGGGGCGTAATGTCATATCTTATTCCTTTTCTATTCCGACAAAGATCGATACTTCTGCACTTTCCTTGTCGCGGGCTTTTTCATCGTAAATCTCAAAATCAGCTTTATAATTTCTGTTCAAATCCGAAGCCCAGATTTTCAACCATTCATTATACACAAAACCATCGATCATTTTGCCTTTTGCTACAAATTTTTCATACTGATTAGTTTCGAAAGTATACCCTTTTAGTCCATCAGGGATTTTATCAAGGTTGTTGACCTTACATCCTAAAACAGTCGTATATGGTTGAGTATAGTCTCCTTCATAGTCTGTGTATATGCAATATATATTATTGTCGAATCTGTTTGGGATCTGTTCTAAAATATTCTTTTCCATAAACTCTGTCCATAGTTGAGGAATATCTGCTTCTGCTTTGCCCGGAATGTTTTGTGTGCGGACTGCGATACCGATAACGTGAAATTTTTCAATAATTGTTTTCATTTTCTTATTTTTATTTGATTGTGTTTGCAAATGTAAAAGCACCATGTGACAACTGTATGTCAAGGGTTGTTTCTTTTTTGCAAACATCGCTCAATATATCCCTCGAAAGTGAAATTATTAGCTTCGAAATTTTCTTGTAAAACTTGCAATCTCCTTATCCGATCCAATCTGAAAGCTCGCTCATCCTGCCTCAGTCGGCAATAAGCAATTAATATCCAGTTGTCGTTGGTGTGACACAATCCCAAAGGTTCTATCTGTCGTTTTGTTATATCGTCCGATTCTGCTTTGTAGTCTATATACACTACCTTTCTGTTTGTAATGGCAAGTTGCAGAGTAGTCAGATTGTCGCTAGTTGTTTCTTTCCCCAAGTTGTTTCGTATTTGTATCCGTTGTGTGAGGAGTTCCCCTTTGTTTTGAAGTCCGTCTTTTAAAGTTGCCTTTATCTTGGTGATGGCTTCCGAGTAATATTTTGTCAGAGATAAGTCTTTATTGTTTGCAATGATTTGTTCAGCCGTGATTAATGCATTTACTTCCTCTTCAGTAAACGTTACCGGAGGTAAAGTATAACCTTCCATCAACGAATATCCTTTACCTTCCTCCGTGAAAATTGGGATACCGGCTTCTTCCAGAGTTTTGATGTCTCTGTAGGCAGTTCGTGTACTTATGTCAAACCTGTCGGCAATCATCCGGGCTGTAATTATCTGCTTAGATTTTAGCAGTGTCACTATAGCTGTTAGGCGAGATAGGCGGGAGGTGTCTTTGTCGAACATATTACTGTTTTGTTTTTGTTCTGTTTGATTACAAAAATACATTTTTCTTTCAAGTTAGTATATTTATGCCGATTTGGGATGTCGGCATTAACAGCCTTTTATTTTTTTATATAACTCTTATTTCCTGTCTTATCATTCAAAACAACTACCTTTGCTGTCACTAAAAAGATTAGAAAAATGAGTACAGCACTTACTGCAAGTCCTTATATAGTTTTCGATAGAGAAAAATGGGCAGCTCTTCGCGATTCTGAACCTTTAACTCTTACGCCTGAGGAATTGATAACCCTGAAAGGCATAGATGATGAATTGTCGATAGACGAAGTACGCGATATCTATTTGCCGCTATCCCGTCTGTTGAGTTATTATGTGAGTGCGCGTACAGGCAGACAACTCGTTCTGTCTAAATTTCTGAAAGAAAAAACTCCTAAAATTCCTTTTGTGATTGGTGTCGCAGGAAGTGTATCTGTCGGGAAGAGTACTACAGCCCGTGTGCTGCAAGCGCTGTTGAGCCGTTGGGGCGAGCATACACGTGTATCTCTTGTTACAACAGATGGTTTTCTTTATCCCAATGCAGTATTGGAGGAGAAAGGTATCATGCTCAAAAAAGGTTTTCCTCAGTCTTATGATATAAAAAAATTGATACAGTTTGTTGTTGATGTAAAATCAGGGAAAGACAAAGTCAAAGTTCCTCTCTATTCGCATCTCATATATGATGTCATCCCCAACGAATATGAAATAATAGACCAACCGGATATTCTGATTATTGAAGGACTTAATGTATTACAAAGCGGAATGGATTATCCTCGTGACAAGCCTCGTATATTTGTTTCGGACTTTGTCGATTTTTCTATTTATGTCGATGCTGACGAAAATTTGCTGGAGCAATGGTATATCTCCCGTTTTCAGAAATTTAGGAAAGGAGCATTTACAGACACTAAATCGTATTTCCACAATTTTTCCCAACTGTCTGATGATGTTGCAGAAAAAATGGCAAAAAATATATGGAGGGAGATCAATCGGAAAAACCTACGTAAAAATATTTTACCTACCAGAGAAAGGGCAAGCCTTATCCTTTGCAAAGGCATTGGGCATGCTGTCACAAGTGTTCGGTTGAGGAAATAATTTATTTTTAAAGACTATTTTATTAAAAAAAATAAAAATAATGTAGAATCGTATATTTATTTTGTTTCTTTGCAGCGAATTTGGGTGTATTGTGCATACCCGTTTCGAATAGCTTGCATCTCAAAACAAATATATGTCTGGCAAATCAAATAGTAAATCTATATCTTTGTTCACCGCGGGTGTGATTACAACCATCAGTATCACATTGGTGCTCTTTTTGCTGGGACTGACTATCTTAGTCGGTTTTACTGCTAAAGGTTTTACCTCTTATCTCAAAGAAAATTTGGGGATTTCAATCGAACTGGCAGATAACATAGACGATGCGGCAGTAACGAAATTGCAAAAAGAATTAGATGCTAATCCCTATATCAAATCTGCTGTATATATAAGTAAAGCAGAAGTGAAAAAGCAATTGATCGAAGATTTAGGCCGTGATCCGGAAGAGGTGTTAGGCTACGATCCTTCAAAAAGTTATTTTGACGTTTTCATAAAATCAGACTATGTAAATGCTGATAGCATGAAGCTTGTGGAGAAAAGTCTTCGGGGGAAAACATTAATAAAGAATGTTGTCTATAACGAGGCAGATATAACTAATGCCAATTCTAATTTATCTACAATCGGATCAGTTCTTCTGATTCTGGCAATTGTCTTAATATTAATCTCATTTACACTTATCCGTAGTGTAATACAACTCAATATCTACTCAAAACGTTTCCTTATTAATACAATGCAACTGGTAGGAGCCACGAATGGATTTATTCGGCGTCCTTTTGTTTGGAGCATGGTTGCATGTGGTATTATTGCAGCTATATTCGCTAATCTGGGAATCACGGCAATGATATATTATGTGACTAATGTATTTCCGGTTTCAATATCAATTGTCAGTATGAATGAGCTGATTATTGTTTATGGCTTGGTTCTGCTGTTTGGGATATTCATAGCAGCGTTTGCAACAACTTTTGCTGTGAACCGATATTTGAGAATGACAACTAATAAATTATATCGTATCTAACTATATATGGATAAAAAAGATTTTGCATTTGACAGGCTTAACTACATAATTTGTGCTGCGTCTGTATTTTTGATTGTTGTAGGTTTTGTGTTGATGACCGGACCCGCGTCTAGTATCGAAGGAGGTTTTGAACCTGATATTTTCAGTGCCAGAAGGATTGTTGTAGCTCCGATGGTCTGTTTTGTCGGATTCTTGACAATGATTGTTGGTATTTTATACCCTCGCAAAAAAGAACTTCCTGCAGACAAACAAGAACATAACAATTAAAAAAAAGAAGAATAAATAATGGGTGTAGTAGAAGCAATTATCATTGCTATAATAGAGGGGCTTACCGAATTTTTACCAGTTTCGTCTACCGGGCATATGATTATTGCTCAAAGTGTTTTAGGTATAGAGAGTACCGAATTTGTAAAAGCTTTTACTGTTATTATACAGTTTGGTGCTATTCTGTCAGTAATAGTTTTATATTGGAAACGTTTCTTCCAGACATGGACTTTCTATCTAAAACTATTAGCCGGCTTTATCCCTGCAGCAATATTAGGATTCCTTTTTAGTGATAAAATAGATGAATTATTAGAAAGTGTTACTGTGGTAGCCATTATGCTTATACTCGGAGGTATTGTAATGCTTTTTGTTGATAAGTGGTTTAACAGGCCGAAAGGCGACGATGAATTATCGTACAAAAATGCCTTTATTATAGGTTGTTTTCAGTGTATTGCAATGATTCCGGGAGTATCTCGCTCTATGGCAACAATAGTAGGGGGGATGAGCCGAGGGCTTACTCGTAAAGCTGCTGCCGAATTTTCATTTTTCTTGGCAGTGCCTACTATGGCTGCGGCAACAGGTTATAAATTGCTCAAATTGTTTTTGTCTCCGACCGGAGTTGAAGTGTTACAAGAGAATGTATACATTCTATTGATAGGTAATTTAGTAGCCTTTGTAGTTGCTCTCTTGGCAATCAAATTCTTCATCGGGTTTGTTACTAAATATGGGTTCAAACTATTTGGTTGGTATCGTATCGTATTGGGCGGTATTATATTAGTGCTTATATTGATGGGATACGATTTAAATATTGCATAATGAACTTTATAGAAGGAGAGGTTTTATATATAAATAAGCCTTTAAACTGGACATCTTTTACTTTGGTACGTAAATTGCGTAATAGAATATGCCGAAGATTAGGGATTAAAAAGCTGAAGGTTGGTCATGCTGGAACATTAGATCCATTGGCAACAGGGGTGATGATAATCTGTACCGGAAAAAAGACAAAACTGATAGAGAAATTTCAATATCAGACCAAAGAGTACATTGCTACCCTGAAACTGGGAGCGACAACTCCGTCTTTCGATTTGGAAACAGAGGTAGATAATACCTACCCGACAGAGCATATAACGCAAGAGTTAATCGAAAAGCAGTTAGTCACTTTTATTGGTGAAATACAACAGATCCCACCTGCCTATTCTGCTTGTAAAGTGAATGGAGAACGGGCTTATAATCTGGCTCGGGAAGGACAGGAGGTTGATCTTAAACCCAAACTATTGGTGATCGACGAAATAGAATTACTAGATTGTAATTTACCTGAAGTGAAAATTAGGGTTGTTTGCAGTAAGGGAACTTATATAAGAGCTTTGGCTCGAGACATTGGCCAGTCTCTTCAATCGGGGGCTCACCTTATCGGATTAGAACGTACACGTGTTGGTGAGGTTACGTTAGATCAATGTATTGATGGTGCTCAGGTAGAAGAGTTTGTAGACGCTTTGGCGTTGTAGTACAAAGAATAAAATAAAAAGAATAATAATAGTTGAAAGCAGATTGCTTTAGGCGAATAAATATTTAACAAGATTATGAAACTTTCTCAATTTAAATTCGATCTTCCCGATGAACTGATAGCAACGCATCCCTCTAAGAATAGAGATGAGTCGCGCTTGATGGTTGTAAACCGCAAGACTGGAGAAGTTGAACACAAAATATTTAAAGACATTATAAGTTATTTTGATGACAAAGATGTCTTTATCTTTAATGATACAAAGGTTTTTCCTGCTCGTTTATATGGAAATAAAGAAAAAACAGGAGCTACAATAGAAGTCTTTTTGTTGAGAGAATTAAATGAAGAATTTCACCTTTGGGATGTATTGGTCGACCCGGCTCGTAAGATCCGTATCGGAAACAAATTGTATTTTGGAGAAGATGAATCTATGGTTGCAGAGGTGATTGATAATACAACTTCTCGTGGCCGTACTTTACGTTTTTTATACGACGGACCTAACGAGGAATTTCGTAATGCCCTATACTCATTAGGTGAAACTCCGATTCCTAAATATTTGGGACGTGGCGAAGAACCTGAAGATAAAGATCGTTACCAAACTATTTTTGCTAAGAACGAAGGTGCTGTAGTTGCTCCGGCTGCCGGTCTGCACTTTAGCCGTGAACTGTTGAAACGTTTGGAAATAAAAGGAGTAGACTTTGCTTATGTTACTTTACACTCGGGCTTAGGTAACTACCGTGACATTGATGTTGAGGATTTGACAAAACATAAGATGGACTCGGAACAATTGGTTATAACAGAAGAAACTGTTGAGCATGTAAACCGGGTAAAAGAAAGCGGACACAGAGTGTGTGCTGTAGGTACATCTGTGATGCGTGCCATAGAAACAATTGTAAGTACTGACGGACGTTTGAAAACAAATAATGGATGGACTAACAAGTTTATTTTCCCTCCATACGAATTTGGGGTTGCTGACTCTATGGTGACCAATTTCCATTTGCCACAGTCTACGTTGTTGATGATGACTGCTGCGTTTGGAGGTTACGATCGGATAATGGACATCTACGAGATGGCTGTTAAAGAAAAGTATCGCTTTGGTACATATGGTGATGCTATGTTGATAATCTGATGTCAGATAATAGTTTGCATGAATTATATTTAGGCTTGGGAACCAACTTGGGCGATAAGCAACAAAATATAAAACTTGCGTTAGAATATATAGAAAAGCGGATAGGTAAAGTTGTTGCCTGTTCCGCTTTTTATATTACAAAGCCTGTTGGCTTCGATTCCGAGAATAATTTTCTGAATGCAGCTTGTCAGGTTCAGACCTCACTGCAACCAAGAGAAGTGTTGATAGAAACACAATGTATTGAAAAAGAAATGGGGCGAAAATCTAAATCAATCAATGATCAATATTCAGACAGAGTGATAGATATAGATTTGCTTCTTTTTGATAGTGCTATAATTCAAGAGGAAGATCTAACCTTGCCTCACCCTCATTTGCACGAGAGGGATTTCGTATTGCGACCGTTGAATGATATAGCATCTAACTTTGTACACCCATTGCTAGGATACACAATTGGAGAATTGCTAAACAATCTGAATGATTGATTATATTTTTATTCTACTGTTCGTTAGTACTATGAGAGAAAAAGGCAGGGAAGCAAATAACACTTTCGTTATGATATCTGTCTGAAGCTGTTACTGTATAATACATCCCAAACTCACCTGTCCTTATCGGGAAAGCTATATTATTATTGTGAATACCTGTTGCCAATATATTTCTTGCGTCGTTAGTATCTATATCTTCTGACGAAGAAACATAGACCGTATATGTATAACTTTCACTATTGCCCGGTGCATCCCATTTTATATTAAGCATCCCATTTCTATCTTTATATATTTCTAGATTGACAGGAGAATTCGGAGAGGCATTATTAAGCCAGGTCAAAGCAGGAAGTTTTGCCGGATAAGGATAATAAGCTTGTATAGAATCATTGATACCTTTCAGGTTATCCAAAATATTACCTGCCCTGAAATATGCTTGCCCTTTCACATCCTTATTTTGGCGTAGATATGTCATCTGGTCAGTTAAGTTCTGTAGAGACCAATTCTGTTCGTTCGACATCATTTGGTAAGCTCCCAGACCCGGTACCACATACCGTCCACCACTATTAGCGACCCAATCTTCTACAAAAGGATAGAACAACCTTTCTTTGTAATACATCATCGGGAATACCAGATCATGTTTTCCACTTCTCATCCAGTTGCCGGCATCTTGAAATACCGTTTCGTACCCCGTCCATCCGTCATTTGGTGCATGCGGTAATACCCTATATCGTCCAAGAGGAGAACTGCTCACTTGTACCCAGTTTTTAATTGATTTTACAGAGTCGTAGATGTCAAATATAAGTTTGTTGATATTGTCCCGTCGCCAGTCATATATATTTTGACCCTTGCCGTATTTCTGATACGTGTCGCTGTCCGGAAATTTACGTGTATTGCTCGGATAGCGGATATAGTCGAAATGGACTCCATCCACATCATAGTTGCGTACTATTTCTTTTGTGATGGATAGTATATGCTCTCTGGTTTCGGGTCTGCCCGGATCGAGATACCACCGTCCATCAATTTCTTTATAATAGCTAGGTTTTGAATTTACAATCTTACGCCTTTTTCCTTTCCCCGAATATTTTACCTTTTCGTCGGGATAAGCAATAATCCACGCATGGCATTCCATTCCTCGCTTATGGCATTCCTCTATGGCAAAAGCAAGTGGGTCAAACCCTTCGGAGTGGTTGAATATTGGATTTAATGGCTCTATCGAAGAACGATACATCGTAGTTCCCTGCATTCTGGCTTGGAATAATACAATGTTAATATTATTTTCTTCAAGCCTGTCTAATATACTTCTTAGTTCATTTTTTTGAGAGGTAACACTTCCGGCTTGCCGTGGCCAATCGAGCCCCCAATTTGTTGTTAACCACACAGCTCTGATTTCAGTAGCCGGATATTGCTGTGCAGATATATTTGCTGATACAGCGATCAGTAAGAAGATCAGTAATTTTATTAATTTCATATAGTATTTATAGCCCGCTAAAATTTACATCACTAAATAGTAATGACGGCAAACGTAACGATGAGTTTTTACGAGGGTCATTGCCTATTTCGAGCAGGTTGTTCCAAAGAGTTAATATATTGCCGGTTATGTTCATCTCACTGATCGGTGTTGTAGATTCACCGTTTTCGATAAGAAAACCTTCTACACCAAATGAGAAATCGCCGGTTGTAGGGTTGCTGTTTCCTCCATTAAATCCGGTCACCCAGATCCCTTTTTGGATAGATGATTTCAACTCTTCAAAATTTTTATTACCCAAACCGACATTTATAATAGAGGGGGATGCTATAGTTGGGTCAACTCCCATTTTCATCGAATTGTATGTGTCTATAAAATAAGTTTGCAAAACACCCTTATCTATAATTGTATTCTCTTTTGTTTTAACCCCTTCTCCATCGAACCAGCGTGCTCCGAATGAACGTTTCAGATGAGGAGTATCTATTAAAGTCAACTTGTCCGATACAATATTTTGTCCGAGTTTATCTAATAGGAAAGAGTTTTTCTGTTGTAGCGCAGAACCATACATTGCCCCGATAAGAGGAGATAATAGTCTCGACGCAGTTGTATTGTCTAGCAGCATGGCATATCTGCCGGATTTAACCTTTTGTTGTCCTATCTTACGCAAAGCACGTTCCAGAGCCTTGTTTCCGATTCCTTTTGTAATCAGGTCGTTCCAATACACAGCACTATCAAACCAATAAGATTCGGCACGGGCATCACCATCCGTTTTTAGTGCAACCTCTACTGTCAGGTTAAATGCAGAGTCGATTGTCTCTGCTTCAAAACCATTGCTGGCTATCATATATTCGGCACCTACACCATCATCATATGCCGATGATACCGATATAATTCGACTGTCGGTCTTATATACCTCTTCAACAGCTTCTTTTGCAATTTTGAGTTTGTCGTCAGTGCTAATTTTATCGAAAGACTTATCATACAAATCCAGATCCAGATCTTTCCCATCCTGCTTATAGTACCGTCCGGCATTAGGCAACTGCCTGCAACTATCTTCGGCAAGATATTCAGTTGATATTATCCCTTCTTTGATGAATTTTTCAAGTCCATCTTTCTCTATTCGATTTGTAGAAAAAGAGCCGTAACGGCCATTTACAAACAGCTCGATATACAACTTGTTTTCAGAACTCTGATGTAAGCGGTCTAACTGAGTGTTCCTGTATTCGAACGAATTGTTGGTGGCTGTGATAATAGATACACGGCTGGCATTGCATCCATTTTTTATAGCAAAATCTAATGCCCATTGGGCTATATTCTTTTGTTCGGAAGTTATCATTGATTTATAAATCTTTCAATAGAATGACTGCAAAAATACATAGAATTAGTCAAATAATAGGTTAAATAGTCTTTACTTTAGGTTATTACTTGATAAGAGAATTGTATGGCGGAATGTTGTTTTTATATTTAAGTGATCTGTATGAAAAAGAGAGGCTGTCCCATAGTTCTGAGACAGCTTCTTTTTATCATTTATCGGGTCTATATATGAGATTGATTTCAAGAGGGTTCATTGTATTTATGGAACAGCCCTTTTAAATGTTTTTGAAGAAGATATTATTTTAATTTCTCCAAGTGTTTGTAGACCAAACTTTACGTTGATCACTATCATATAGTACTAAGTTTCCGTCATTTTGTAAGTCTAATCGTCCTTTTGCTCCCTTATACATGCTATTAGTTGACCATACAGCCTTATATCCTCCACCGCTCATATGTAAATATAGAACTATATTTCCATCACCTTGATAGGATAAATGACAATTTCCTTTAATATTGTTAGTCTTTGATGACCATAGGGCCTGGACTCCATTTTTATACAATACAAGATTGTTATCTCGTTGGAGTGTAAACCTAAATCGACCATCAATCGAAGTTAGAGCTTCATCATAAAATAATGTCTCTTGTGGGTGTAGTATATTTGTAATCTTCTCTTTTACTTCTTCAACTTGTTTGCTTTTTATATATTGCTCTACATCTTTTTTAAGAGATGCTTTTTTTGATGGAGATTCTACAAATTCCCAGATTGGAATCAATGAGCCTGGTGCAAAGTCGATGAGATTTGTATTCGTTGCTATATCTGTGCTTTTTTCCCAATCTTCTGTGCTAATATCAAAGTCGACTTCGTTACTTGGTAATAACTGTTTTGTAAATGGTATGCTGCTGTTTCCTCCAATAGCCGTGATATAAATATGGTATGTTCGTGTATTTTTAGAAGCTTCGATTTGCTCTTCTTTTGTGTATTTTACATCGAAGTTAAAAACTTTTTTTATAGTGCCTGATGCTCCAGCTTCAACAAATTTTGTTTTTTTTGATTCTTCACTATTAATTTCAGCTCTATATAAAATTGAGATCTTTCCTCCTAGTACAACATTGGTATATACATGTGTTCCAAACTTTTCTATGATAAATTGATTGGATGATGTTTGTAAAGCTTGTTTAAATTCTCCACTAAGATAGCGTCTTAATACATTGTTTTCTATCGTATAACTATAGCTTCTTTTTCGTATCAACTTATCAACATGTGCAAAGGACTGTGTTTTCGAAAATTTTTCATAATCAGTAAATTTTTTCGTCAGAGAGCCTGAGCCAACATAACTACTATCTTTTGAACTACCACCTATATTGATCTTTTTTGATTTTGTTAAATTTCGAAGATAAGTTGTTGCTGTAGTACCTCCTTCAAGTGATTCGTATTTTAATTGTCCTGCATCCGTAAGTATTGCATCTATCTTTTGAGGCTTTAAAGCTAGAATGAGCGCATTGTTGTCAATAATTCGAGCTTTGCCACTGTATATATCATCTGTTACATCACAGCCATATCCAAGTAAATCATATAGGCCATCTCCAGCATATTTTAAACTCTCAGGAGATTCGTCTTTATTGGTATCAGAGAATAAGTTTGGATCTTCTGAACATGACATCAAGAAGATTAACAATAAGGATAAGATGTTTAGTTTTTTCATGCTTATTTATATTAATTTATGCAAAAATAACAATTTAAATTACATGAAAATATTTATTTGTTTTTTTATGTGAAAATATTCAGTGATGTTTATAAAATGATTCTATCCTCCTTGTAACTCTTTCATTTTTTTCTCGTCAAGGTTTGTAGTGTGTAACAAATTATGAATTGAATATTATGAAACATTTTGTCCTCTCGTTTTTCCTTTTCCTCTTGTCTTTTTCTTTACAGGCCATTGATATTAGAGGGCGCATCGTGGATGCAACAACAAAACAGCCGATCGAGTTGGCTACAATTGTTTTGCTAAGAGGTGATTCTACATATATTTCAGGAAGCCAGACAGACAATGCCGGATTATTTGCTGTTGCCGGACAATTCTCAAAGCAGGATTGTTTGTTGAAAGCAGCGTTCATCGGTTATAAGACATCCTATATTCAATTGAAAGGATTAGCTTCCAATACCGATCTGGGAGATGTGGAACTGGTAGAGGATTCTAAACTATTGGGTGAAGTAACTGTGACTGGTAATCGGATTATTAATAAAGTGGATAGGCAGGTGATAATGCCGGACTCTATGCAGGTGAAAAGTTCTGTAACAGCTTTTGACCTGTTGAGTAATATGGCAATTTCGGGTTTAAATATAGATCCGGTCAATCGGACGGTCAAAATACGGAACGAGGATGTCCAATTGCGGATCAACGGAATACGTGCTACCATAGAAGAGGTAGTTGCTCTACGTGCACAAGATATACTGCGTGTCGAGTATTTCGAAGATCCCGGTGTCCGATTCGGGAATGAGAATGTGGGAGCAGTTGTGAACCTGATTGTACAACGTGGCAAAGAATATGGTGGTTATGTGTCAGTCGATGCCCGTAATGCTCCTTTTGTCGGTTTTGGAAATGATAATCTAACATTCAAAACAAATTATAAGGATTCTGAGTTTGGGGTTAATTACTATCTCAACTATCGGAATTATGATAGTAGGTGGAATGACAAAACTGAAACACTCAATTTGCCAAACAATGTTATCACTCGTGAGCAAAAAGGGGTAAAAGCGCCTATGCGATATGAATATCATACCGTGAATTTGTCATATAATCTAAATAAAACAGACAACTATGTTTTCAATGCAGTTTTGAAAAGTAATATTTATAATTATAATAACTATTCCATATACAATACATTTTATACCAACAGCTCTGTTAATACCGAAATAAATTCTCACAATTCGGGACATGAATATACTCCGGTTCTAGATCTTTTTTTCAGAAAAGAAATGAAAAACAAGCAGTCTGTATCCGTCAATTTGGTTGGTACATATATTGATTCGAAAAGTAAAAGTGAGTATTCGGAAAAAGAAAACTCAAGCCCGTTGACTGATATATATAATGAAGTGAATGGAGACAAATATTCATTTATCGGTGAGGCTGTTTATAATCGTGAATTTGAAAAACTGACTTTCAGTGCTGGTCTGAAGCACACACAAGGCTATGCAGATAATGCCTATAGCGGAAATACAACAACCGGCACTAGTATGAAAAATGCGGATTCTTATATATTTGCACAGATACAAGGCAAGATAGCAGGTAAGTTGGGTTATACATTAGGGATAGGTGGTTCTCGTACCTGGTTTAAAGAAGGGGATAGAGATGCAACATTCTATGCGTTACGACCCTCATTGCAAATGAACTATCCGATAAACGACTATCTGTCTATAAAATATTCTTTTTCGGTAAATACCCGAACACCATCGTTAGGACAATTGAGCGATGTTGAACAACAATCTGATCGCTACCTGATAAATAGAGGTAATCCTAATGTGAAGCCATATAATGCATATCGTAACAATCTGTCTCTTAGCTTAACCAAAGGTATAATTTCGGCAACTTCAACATTTGGATATTTCTATTTTCCAAAGTTATTTACCTATACCTATACTGTTGAAGATAATATGATTGTGTCATCTCTCGAAAACCATAAAGCAGGATATTACTATTTTTGGACAAATGATCTTTCTGTCAAGATAATTAAAGACATATGGACTGTTAATGGCACACTCGGTATGCATCATGATGTATTCAAAGGAAATACAAGAGAGGGTAAGTTTGATAATATGTATGGTAACTTCCAGTCCAATCTCCAATATAAAGGATACAGCCTCTTGTTTGGTTCGTATCAACGTTATAAAGAACTTTGGGGAGAATCAGTTTATAAAGGCGAGATATGGAGCTATGTAGAAGCCGGATATAAATATAAAGAAGCAAAAATAGCATTAGGTATGTCTCTACCATTCGAGAGTCGGTGGAGTATGGGAACTGAGAATCGTTCACTGGTTATGCCGTCTAAATCATGGACATACATATCGCAGAATGGGCGCATGCTTTACCTTCGTTTCTCATGGAATACTTCTTTCGGGCGTAAATATGAAGCCGGTAAAAAGAATCTGGATAATGCCGATAACGATAAAGGAGTATTGTAACTAAATGTTTCTGTTGGGGAAGAGTTACTCTCCTCCAACAGTTAACTTTTTGACCAATACAGATGGTAATCCCTGACCTACCGGAACCCCTTGTCCATCCTTTCCGCATGTCCATGCACCTTCATCTATCCGAAGGTTGTTACCAACCATTGTGATGTCGGCTAATGCCTTAGGGCCGTTGCCTATAATATTGATATCTTTTACCGGCTGTGTCAGCTTTCCGTTTTCGATAAGATAACCTGTTTTTACAAAGAATGTAAAGTCTCCTGCACCGATCTGTACCTGTCCGTTTGTGAAATTATCAACATAAACTCCTTGTTTGACAGATGCGATGATGTCTTCCTCCTTTTCGTTCCCTTGTTCCATATAGGTGACACGCATACGGGGTAGGGGAGCATAACGGAACGATTGGCGGCGTCCGTTTCCGGTAGGGGCTACTCCATAATGCTTGGCACTGATGCGATCATGTAAATAGCTTTCCAATATACCGTTTTTTACAATATATGTTTTCTGGCTTTCAATGCCTTCATCATCAAAATTGATTGCTCCACGTGCATTTTCTATTGTGCCATCGTCTACCACATTGATATGTGGTGAGCAAATTTGTTTTCCTAGCTGATCTGTAAATATGGATACATTCTTACGATTGAAATCTGCCTCGAACGAATGTCCGATTGCTTCATGCAGCAATATTCCCGAACTTCCGGCACCCATCACTACTGGCATTTCGCCTCCCTTTGGCTTTACTGCCTCGAACATCAATGCCGTTTGTGCAACAGCCTTTGTTGCCAGAGTCTCTATAAGGGAGTCCGATAGAAATTCGAACCCTTTGCGGTATGCCCGCGAAGCGGATCCGTTTTCCAGTTTACCATCCTGTTCCATTGTGCACGATCCGTACATAATACTCATCGGGCGATAGTCCCATGTTAGTGTACCTTCAGAATTGAAAAATAGTATATAAGATGTCGAATCGCTTAGGCTTACGGCGGCTTTTACCACCCGCTTGTCTAATTCGAAAATACGGTCATTTAATTTTTGAACAAATATTTTTTTGTCAGCAACAGATACATCAAGCCACGGTTTTTCTATCTTGTAGTAGTTGTTGAAGTGTGTCTCTTTTATTTCTACAGGATTTGTCTTTTTGTCCATCGTTGCTATGCTGGCAGCTGTTTGTGCCGCTCGCAACAAGTCTTTTATATCTGTATTTTCTACATACGCATATCCGGTTTGGTCACCCGATACAACTCTGACCCCTACACCAAAATCGATATTTGACGAAGCCCTGTTTACCTCCCCATCGCGGAGCGAGATATTATTACTGAAAGTATGCTCGAAAAATATATCGGCATAATCCCCTCCTTTGCTCATCGCTTGAGAGATGACCTGCAGTAGCTCATTTTCGGTGATTGAAAAGTGAGTCAGAATATCATTTATATTGTTGATTTTAGTCATTCTTTTTATTTTCAAAAATTAAAGGGTGGCTTGGTTATGTGCTTCTATTTTCTTAAATACACGTATCTGCCAGATAAACATAATCGCTGTCAGTACTGCTGCTATAAAGTCGGCAACAGGAATAGATGCCCATACTCCATTTAGGCCCAAGAAATGAGGTAGAGTGAATAAGGCCGGAATAAGAAACAAGAATTGTCTGGTAAGACTTAGGAAAATGGATTTACCTGCCATACCGATACATTGGAAGAAATTCGTGATCACGACCTGAAACCCAACTAAAGGGAGCATTACTGTGATTATATGCAATGCATTAGAAGCAGCCTTTTCAAGTTCAGGAGAAGGATTGAATGGTTTGACTACTATTTCGGGAAGAAATACACCGATGACAAATCCTACTACTCCGATTATAATTCCTATTTTGGTAGTATAATTGACAGCTTCGCGCACACGTGCCATATTACGTGCTCCATAGTTGTATCCTACAATTGGCTGCATACCTTGGGTAAGCCCAACAATAATCATAATGATAATCATTACCAGCTTATTTGCTATGTTATAGGCTCCAATGGCTAGGTCACCTCCGTATCTTTGAAGGCTATGAATAATAAGGAATACTACTGTTGCAGAAGCTAATTGTATAAAAAATGGTGACAGCCCGATGCTGACAATTGCTTTTACTATTTGTTTGTCTAGCCGGAAATTTACAGGGCGCAAACGCAACATACTTGTTCTGTTGAGGAAATGATGCATCACAAATACTAAGCTGATAAACATAGAGATGATTGTAGCCAAGGCAGCTCCTCTCATGCCCCATCCGAATATGAATATGAAAATAGGTGCTAAAATAATGTTTGCAACAACGCTCATTAGCATCGTGATCATAGCTTTCATCGGGTAGCCCGATGCTCGCATCATGTTATTGAACCCAAAACACATCGTAGAGAAAATACTACCCGGAAGGTAATATCTCAAAAATTCGTGTGCATATGGGAAAGTATGTTCGGTAGCTCCAACCAACAAAAGTAATGGATCAAGAAATACGGATAAGAGAATAATTGTTATTCCCGAAAAAAGAATCGAGAGGGTAAAGGCATTTCCTACTATCTTCTCGGCAGCATCTTTGTCCCCCATTCCTAAAAAAATGGATATACGGCTGGCGGATCCGGCACCCACAAGCATCCCGACTGCTGCAATAATGGTCATTACGGGTAATGCTATCCCTAAAGCACTCATCGCATCGTCACCAAGTCCATGACCAATGTAGATACTATCTATCGTGTTGTATAGAGCATTAACTGTAGTTCCGATAATTGCAGGCAAGGCATATTGCCAAGTAAGGCTACTGATTTTTTTGTTTACTAATTCGTCAATATTAGCAGTTTTCAACATATTCTTTGAAATACATGGTTAAGAAGAAACACTTCCATTCGATTACAGTTTGTTTTTCATCCTCTCGGAAAAATAGGTCAGCAAAGGATCGGTTTTTTTAGTTCGATCTGACAACAAAGATACAAAAAAGAATATAATCAAGCTACCCGAAAATGACGATACTGTTAATCTTGCTTTAATAAGTTTTGAGCATCTTTATAAGAGTTCATAAAGTAATATCCATTAGCAAGTTGTTTACTTATTCTAATTGTATTTTGCTTCATGGTCGTGTATTCTTCTATACTTATCTGTGCAAGACGCTCCTGAATATTTTTTAAGGAATCAATCTTGATACCAATATTATTGTTTACAACAAAATCTGCCAGGGCAGCCTTGTCTGAGATAATGATAGGTAGATGGCAACGAATATACATAGATACTTTATGTGGGTTGTTGTATTGAAGGTATTCTCCAAACGTTCCTTGACACGATTCTACTGATTCGCCATCCCATACTAACCCAAAATTGCCTTTGGGGTCGGCTATCAGGTCTTCGAAATATACAAACCCCATATACTTGAACTTATCTTTATTCTTGATATGGTCGCTTTCGAAACCGCCGCCGTATAGATAGAATTTATGTGCTCCCAGATGAGGTTCCATCTCGTACAGAAACTTATTTTTTCTATAATTTAGAGCTCCTCCATAGGTGATTCCGTAAGGTTCCTCCATAGTTACCTTATCAACGATTGGTGCTGTGTTTTCGGACAGATAATCGAATATGTTGAGAGTTGTTATTGGTCGGGTGCAGCCATTGTCGATCAACCATTTTTTCATATTGTCATTGTGGGCAATGATAACATCAGAATAGCTTAATCTTTGTATTTCTTTCTTTACAGATAATTTCTTTCGACGGAATGACCCTAGGTCGTGAATAATTGTAACTACTTTACTTTTTCTGAAATGGGCAATCCGGCAGACGGTCTTGTAATATTTTTTGAATGGATATTGGACAACAAGTATGTCCCCTTTTTTTAAACAGAAAAGTATTTTTAATACACTCGTGAATGTTTTTGCAAAACCGATAATCTTATTCTTATCTATAGACTGTGAAAGACCGACATTGACAAAGCCATTTTTGGCCATTATTTTTTCAATATCAGTTTTTGCTTTGTTTCCGGCACTAGAAATATCTTTATAGCTCTTCGAAAAATAACAATTTCTCATATATTATTGTAACCTTTAAATTTTAACTGATTGATTCTGTAGCAAGTTCACTTTTGGCAAGTTTTAACGAATCTGCAATAATAGTGTCCATATCGGCATATTTATATGAACCTAGTCGTCCTCCAAAAATAATATTGTCCATTTTAGCTGCTTTCACTTGGTACTTGGCTAATACAGTATTGTTAGCTTCCGAATTGATGGGGTAGAACGGTTCCTGTCCTTCGCCTAATTTTTGTGGATACTCGTGGGTTATAATCGTAAAAGGCTGTTTGCCAAACTCGAAGTGTTTATGTTCGATAATACGAGTGTATGGAATTTCGTATTCCGTATAATTAACTACGGCATTTCCTTGATAGTCTTCCATATCAAGTCTCTTGTGCTCAAATAATAAGCTTCTGTAATCGAGCTTTCCAAATTCGTAATTGAAATATTCATCGATACAACCTGTGAAGATTGTTTTGTGAGCAATATTGTCAAAATATGTTCGGTTGTCAAAATAATTTGTGTTTAATTTTACCTCCACACCATCTAGCAGAGCATCTATAAGGGGATTGAATCCTCCAATGGGAATCCCTTGATAAAGATCGTTAAAGTAATTATTATTATATACATACCTAAATGGCAGGCGTTTTATGATCGATGCCGGAAGCTCTGTTGCTTTGCATCCCCACTGTTTTTCAGTATATCCTTTGATGAGGGTTTCATAAAATTGCTTTCCGCATAATTTCAGTACATGCTCTTCTAAATTCTGAGGCTCTTTTATATAATCATATATAGCCTGTTCTTCAGCTAATTTAGCTAAAGCTTCCTGCGGCGTTATAACTCCCCATAACTTGTTGAATGTATTCATATTGAACGGGAGATTGTATATGTCTCCTTTGTAATAAGCTAGAGGCGAATTGATGTAATTATTGAATTTTACAAATCGGTTTACAAAATTCCAGACTTCTTCGTTGCTGGTGTGAAATATATGGGCACCATACATGTGCACATTTATTCCATCCTGATTGTCACAATATATATTACCTCCCTGATGGGTTCTTTTGTCTATTACCAGACATCTTTTGCCGGCATTTTTTGCTTGATGTGCAAATACAGCCCCAAACAAACCGGAACCAACAATCAGATAATCGTAGTTTTTATTATTCATACACCATTCTTCGTTTGTGCGCCAAAGGTAGGAAATAATACAGATACATAACGAAAGTCGATAGTATAATCATCAGGATCTAAATAATTAAACAAGAAAAATCATGCATTGTCATACTAATGATTATTTAGCATTTTTATTGTGTAATTCATATTCAAATAATTATCTTAGTCGGCATAATTTGAATAACGATTAAATTAATTAACACAATAACTAAACAGAAAAATGAGAAAAGGTATTTATTTCGTGTTGCTTATTCTAGTTACATTGCTTGTAAGCTGTAAAGGATCAGATACATATCGAGGGGAATGGAAAGCCATGGATACAGAAGGTAATAAGTTCGAACTGATATTTGCAGAAAAGAGTTTTACGGTCACAAATGCAGATGGAGAAATCGCAACATATGAATATACTCAAAACTCAGTAAAAATCAATAACTCCATTAAAACATATGGTATAAAGCTGGCAGATGGCAGATCCTTAAATATTCTTTTTCCGATAGCTACTGATGAAAGTAAAGCTGTAATATTTTCGGGAGAAAATGTCGTTTTATATACAATCGGCAGGACAGACTATATAAGCTATCAGGATATATACAAATTGAATTGAACATCTTCTAATCCTTATATTAAAAGCTCTCTATACATCCAAAGAGGGCTTTTGTTGTATTTAGCCATCTAATTTCCTTCTTCACTCAAAAAACATCTGACGAAGAATCGGCTTAAACGATTTGTTATTTATAATACGATATATCTCTTTCAAATAATAAAAAAGATTCCAACAGGTAAACCTTCTAATGAAATATTTGATATTTTGATATGCTGTCACTAGTATTGTGCTAGATGTTCGATAGATTTGCAAGATTATTTTTTACCTTTGTCAGATTGTTTATTGTCATTTGGTGGCAATAATTATGTAGTTATCAAGTATTATATTTAAAATATGAATTTATTAGAATTAAGCGAACAGGAAATTATCCGCAGAGGTAGTCTGGATGAAATGAGAGCTTTGGGTATCGAGCCATATCCCGCAGCAGAGTATGAAGTAAATGCTTATTCGACAGATATAAAACAGAATTTTAAGGACGATGTAGACCGCCGCAGTGTGAGCATAGCTGGTCGTATTATGGGACGACGCATTATGGGAAAAGCTTCTTTTCTCGAATTGCAGGATGCAGAAGGCCGTATTCAGGTTTATATTTCTCGCGACGATCTTTGTCCGGGCGAAAATAAAGAACTATATAATACTGTATTTAAGAAACTATTGGACATTGGTGACTTTGTCGGCATCAAAGGATATGTTTTCCGTACACAAATGGGCGAAATTTCGGTTCATGCAGAAGAATTGATTGTCCTGTCCAAATCATTGCGTCCACTTCCCGTTGTAAAGATAAAGGATGGTGTCACTTACGATGGATTTACCGACCCTGAGCAACGCTATCGTCAACGCTATGTTGATTTGATTGTTAATGAAAATGTGAAAGACGTTTTTGTGAAACGTACTAAAATATTCAATTCGATGCGTAACTTTTTCAACGAAAGAGGATATATCGAAGTAGATACTCCCGTTTTGCAGAGTATACCCGGAGGAGCTTCGGCACGTCCTTTCATTACACATCACAATGCTTTGAATATCCCTCTATATCTCCGTATTGCAAACGAATTATATCTGAAACGGCTTATTGTAGGTGGTTTTGATGGTGTATATGAGTTTTCACGTAACTTCCGTAACGAAGGTATGGATCGTACTCATAATCCTGAATTTACCGTAATGGAGATATATGTAGCTTACAAAGACTACAATTGGATGATGGACTTTACAGAACAAATGCTCGAACGCACTTGTCTCGAAGTACTTGGAACCACAGAAGTTACCGTTGGTGATAAGCAAATCAGTTTTAAAGCACCATTCAGACGTGTGACAATGATCGATTCCATCAAAGAAAATACAGGAATTGATATTGCCGGAATGAACGAAGATCAGCTTCGTGATGTTTGCAAACAACTAGGTATAGAGCAGGACGAAACAATGGGTAAAGGCAAGCTGATAGATGAAATATTCGGTGAGAAATGTGAAGGCAAATATATTCAGCCAACATTTATTACGGACTATCCTATCGAAATGTCACCATTATGTAAACGTCATCGTTCGAACCCTGAATTGACAGAACGTTTCGAGTTAATGGTGAACGGAAAAGAATTGGCAAATGCATATTCTGAATTGAACGACCCGATTGACCAACGCCATCGTTTCGAGGAACAATTGAGACTGTCCGAAAAAGGAGATGATGAAGCTATGTTTATCGATCAGGATTTCTTACGTTCTCTCGAATACGGAATGCCTCCTACATCAGGTATGGGTATCGGTATGGATCGTTTGGCTATGTTACTTACTGGTCAGACCACTATTCAGGAAGTACTTTTGTTTCCACAAATGCGTCCCGAAAAAGTAGAAAAGAAAGACCCTGCATCTGCATATGTAGAAATAGGATTTAACGAAGAACTTGTACCGGTGCTTCAAAAAGCAGGTTATCTGACTGTCGAGTCTCTGAAAGATGTAAACCCACAAAAGGTAAGACAAGATTTAGGAGACGTAAATAAAAAATACAAATTGGAATTAGCTTTGCCATCAGTAGATGATGTGGCTTCATATCTATCTAAAATAGATTAATCGTTCCATATTGTTTAACTAGTAGATAAACGAATGAGTTTTCCCGGAAAAATAGGAATATTAGGTGGTGGCACATGGGCTACTGCATTAGCTAAAATAATGTTGAAGCACGAAGCGCATATTAATTGGTATATGCGTCGTGCCGAACAGATTGCAGATTTTAAAAAGACAGGGCACAATCCGTCTTATCTTTCTACGGTCGAGTTTAATCTGGATAGAATAACCTTCTATACCGATATAAATGAGATTGTAAATGATTCAGATACATTGTTGTTGGCTGTCCCTTCTCCATTTCTGAAGAGTCATTTGGAAAAACTGAATGTAAGTATTAGCGATAAGTTTGTCATATCAGCAATAAAAGGGATTATATACCCCGAAAATCTTTTAGTGACCGATTATCTGACACGTTTCTATAATGTACCCGAAGATAATATCGCCATTATTGGTGGTCCTTGCCATGCTGAGGAGATTGCTTTGGAACGCTTGACATATCCGACCATAGCTTGTCGGAATGAGGAAAAAGGTAAAATACTTGCAGCTAAGTTTACAAGCCGTTTTGTAAAAGCTTCCTTGTCGAACGATGTAGATGGTGTCGAACTGGCAGCTGTCCTCAAAAATGTATATGCCATTGCAGCCGGTATTTGTCATGGATTAAAGTATGGCGATAATTTTCAGGCTGTATTGGTTTCGAATGCTATTACCGAAATGGAACGTTTTGTCGGATCTGTATTTCCTTTAGAACGCCATATAAATGATTCTGCCTATTTGGGCGATCTGTTGGTAACTGCCTATTCAAGCTTTAGCCGTAATCGTACATTTGGGGCAATGATTGGCAAAGGATATTCGGTCAAAGCAGCACAAGTGGAGATGGAAATGATTGCCGAAGGCTATTATGGAACAAAATGTGTTATGGAAATGAACAAAGGATATAATGTCAATATACCTATCGTTGATGCAGTATATCGTATATTGTACGAAGGAGCATCCGCTCGTGAAGAAATAAAACGAATGAGAGAAACAATATTAAAATAACAATACAAAATAGGAAATAGATTATGAGCAAAATTATTAAACTGGACACTAGCAAAACATTAGATTTTGTAAGTCAAGAACAAATAAACAGTCAGGCAGCTCTTGCTAAAAAATGTAACGAATCTTTACATGCCGGTACTGGTAAAGGAAATGATTTCTTAGGTTGGATTAACCTTCCTTCGTCTATCACCGAAGCTCAATTGAAAGAGATAAAAGACACAGCAGATGGACTTCGTGCCAAATGTGAAGTTGTGGTTATAGTTGGTATCGGAGGTAGTTATCTAGGCTCTAAGGCTGTAATCGACTCTCTTTCTAATTATTTTGATTGGTTACAAGCTGACCGTAGAAATCCGGTTGTCCTTTATGCAGGAAACAATATCAGTGAAGATTATCTATCCGAACTGACAACATATTTGGGAGATAAAAGTTTTGGTATCATTAATATCTCAAAATCGGGAACAACGACTGAGCCTGCTTTGGCATTCCGTATCTTGAAAAGAGAATTGGAAAATGCTGTAGGAAAAGAAGAGGCAAAATCTCGTATTGTTGCCATTACGGATGCTGCACGTGGAGCACTTCACACTCTTGCTAAAAAAGAAGGCTTCAAAATGTTTGTTATACCGGACAATGTTGGAGGCCGTTATTCTGTGTTGACTCCTGTAGGCTTATTGCCTATTGCTGTAGCTGGTATTGATATTCATCAATTAGTTGCAGGTGCTGCGTTGATGGAAAAAGAAACAGCACCGACTGTGGCTTTCGAAAAAAATATAGCAGAGCAATATGCCGTAGTACGTAATGAACTATATAAAAGTGGAAAGAAAATAGAAATCCTTGCAAACTATCATCCTAAGCTTCATTTCATAGGAGAATGGTGGAAACAATTGTATGGCGAAAGTGAAGGTAAAGAACACAAAGGAGTCTTCAATGCTGCTGTTGATTTTACTGCCGATTTACACTCTATGGGTCAATGGATACAAGAAGGTGAACGTTCTATATTCGAAACTGTGATTTCGGTAGCTAAACCTAACCAAACAGTTGTAGTTCCTGCTGACGAAGAAGATTTAGACGGATTAAACTTCCTTACAGGTAAAAACGTTGATTATGTAAATAAGATGGCTGAATTAGGAACTCAAATAGCTCACGTAGATGGTGGAGTGCCTAATATCAAAGTTGAATTGCCTCTTTTGGACGCTAATAGTATTGGTCAATTGCTTTATTTCTTCGAGAAAGCTTGTGGTATCAGCGGATATATTTTAGATGTAAATCCATTTGACCAACCGGGAGTAGAAGCATACAAAAAGAATATGTTTGCCCTATTGGAAAAACCGGGTTACGAGAAAGAAACTGAGGCAATCAAAAAGAGACTGTAAAAATGAATTCTCGGATTTCTTTCTTTAAGTTTAGCCTTTCCATTCTTGTAGTGATGTCAATGATGATCTCCTGTGAATTAATTGATATCCTCATGCCGAAAACTATTTATGATGTCAGAATAGGAATGACTCAATCTGAGGTTGATGCTATTCTTTCTTCTGGTAGTCTTGTCGGGCAAAGCAGTAGTAGTGGTGGCCAAACTTGTAGTACATACCGTTACCGAGATAGCGAGAAGTATTATTTGCTTACTTTTTGTGACGGGAAGTTAGATAGCTGGATATCTGATGGGTATATTGAAGATTGATTTAGAAATTAAAAAATGATGCAAAAAAAGCATTTGTTTGGGTTGACGTTAGATGAACTGAAAGATGTTGTCATCGAATGTGGTTTGCCTAAATTTGCCTCCAAACAGATTGCTGATTGGATCTATAAAAAACGTGTGCTTTCGATAGATGATATGACCAATATCTCTGTCGCAAACAGAACCAAACTAGCTGAATCTTACGACGTGGGGCGATATGCCCCACGTGAGTTTCAGCAATCTATAGATGGGACAGTCAAATATTTGTTCGAAACCGAAAACAAAAAATTGATAGAGTCCGTTATGATTCCCGACGATGACCGTAAAACCTTATGTGTATCATCGCAAGTTGGCTGCAAGTTTAACTGTCTGTTTTGTATGACCGGTAAACAAGGCTTTTCGGGTAATCTATCAGCAAATGAAATATTGAATCAGTTGTATTCGGTACGTGAGGCGGAAGACCTTACCAATGTCGTATTTATGGGAATGGGCGAACCTTTAGATAATTACGATACATTGATAAAAGTATTGGAGGTTATGACTGCCGATTATGCTTTGGCTTGGAGCCCTAAGCGCATAACCGTATCTACAACAGGGGTTACACCCAAATTGAAACGGTTCTTGGATGAGAGCACCGCCCATTTGGCGATTAGTATCCATAGTCCCGAAAAAGAACAACGATTATCTATAATGCCTGCCGAGAAAGCCTTTCCGATAGCAGGAGTTATAGATTTATTGCAACAGTATGACTGGTCTAAACAACGAAGATTATCGTTCGAATATATAATGTTCGATAACTTTAATGATTCGTTGTTGCATGCCAAACAGTTACAACAATTAATAAAAGGAATGGATTGCAGAGTCAATCTGATCCGTTTTCATGCCATACCAAATGTCGAACTGAAGACTTCAGGCAAAGAACGAATGGAAGCCTTTCGCGACTACCTGAACAATAAAGGTATAACCGCAACCATACGTTCCTCAAGGGGCGAAGATATCTTTGCAGCCTGTGGTATGTTATCGACCATGAAAAGTAAAAAGGAGGGAGAAAGCATATGAATAATAAGCAAGTAATATTTAATTCGATAGGAGATGGAACAATAAATCTTTCATCAGAATTTATTTCTCTATTTCCCCAACTCACCCAATTGTTGAGTAAAGCATCGAAAGTAGAATTTACATTAAATGGCAATCAACGATTCAGACAATATATCTGGACAAACTCTAAAGGACAAACCTCCGGTTGGTTATGCAAATTGGAACATTGTATTCCACAAGGTCGTAATCTGATAGACGAGCATATCTTATTAGCTAACACAATGGGTGGAATTATTGACTATTGGGTTGACGGTAATATAGGTCAAATAAAAAGCTTCATACAAGCCAATAATTTTACTTTTTGTCTTACTGATAGCCATACAGGTATTATTGGATGGGAAGATACAAGAGAACGGTGCAAAATGAAGGCTATTGCTTCACGCAATGTTTCGGACTATGTGACATTTGCACTCGAAGCCAATGGCAATTCGACGTTCTACAATCATAAAACAAAAGAAGTCTTTGTCTATTTACATGATGACTATTCGCCGTTCGACACAGAACCAATCTGCGATTGCCCCATATATCGTTATCATGAGGCAAAAACGTTTGTAGACTATGTTGAGCTATTGGCAAAACAATGGCAAGAAGCACTGAATAATTAAAATATATAATTATACTATATAAATGATAAAAGTAGGAATCACTCACGGAGATTTAAATGGAATTGGTTATGAAGTTATACTAAAAACCTTTGGTGATATTCGCATGGCAGAGATGTGCATTCCTGTTATTTACGGATCATCTAAAGTTGCAGCATTCCATAGGAAAACGATGGATTTGCAGCCGGTTTCATTCAACCAAATCAATTCACCAAAAGAAGCAGTACTCAATAAAGTAAATATAATAAATTGTATTGATGAAGATGTACGTGTCGAATTAGGACAATCTACCGAGGCAGCCGGTAATGCAGCCTTTGTAGCCTTAGAACGCGCATGTGCAGACTTGCAAGATGGTCTCATTGATGTGTTGGTTACAGCACCTATCAATAAACATAATATACAAAGAGACGATTTCCACTTTCCGGGTCATACCGAGTATCTGGAACAAAAATTTGGAGCAAATGGCGAAAAGAGCCTTATGATCTTGGCACAAGATAACCTTCGGGTTGCCTTAGTTACAGGACATCTGCCTTTAGCAAAGGTGTCGGAAACATTGACAAAAGAAAAAATTACAGATACAATCTTATTGTTCGAGTCAAGCTTGAAGCGTGATTTTAGAGTCGACAAACCTCGTATTGCTGTTTTGTCTCTCAACCCTCATGCGGGAGAAAACGGGTTGTTAGGATCAGAAGAAAATGATATAATTATTCCTGCACTGAAAGAATTGCAAGAAAAGAATATACTATGTTTTGGTCCATATGCAGCCGATGGATTTTTTGGCTCAGGCGATTTTGCCCATTTCGATGGAATTCTGGCTATGTATCACGATCAGGGTCTGGCTCCATTCAAGACTATCGCAATGGAAGAAGGTGTAAACTTTACAGCCGGATTACCAATCATACGTACCTCGCCGGCTCATGGAACAGCATATGCCATTGCCGGAAAAAATGAGGCTTCGGAAGAATCGTTCCGTCAGGCAATATATATGGCTATCGATACGTTTTCTAATCGGAAAGAGTATGATCTGGCATATGTCAATCCTCTACGTAAGCTTTATGTGGAAAGAGGTGGAGATAATGAAGTCCTTGATTTGACAAAAGAAGATTAAGTGTCCGTATATAAATGAATTATGCAATAATAGCAGCCGGGGAGGGTTCGAGGCTGGCACAAGAAGGTGTTGAATTGCCCAAACCGTTGGTGAAGCTGAATGGAGAAATAATGATAAGAAGGCTTATTGATATTTTTCTCAAAAACAATGCTTCATCCATCAGTGTCATTGTCAATGAAGAAATGACACAGGTTCGTGACTATATATCGCAACTCCAACTACCTATACCTTTCAATATAGTTGTTAAATCTACAACCAGTTCGATGCATAGTTTTTTTGAACTACGGAACTTCTTACGAAATGGAAAATTCTGTTTGACAACCGTTGATACCATATTCAAAGAAGAAGAGTTTACTCGATACATTCAAGCCTTTATCGCAGATCACGTATCCGATGGTTTTATGGGGGTAACTGATTATATCGACGACGAAAAACCACTCTATGTGGAGACAGACAGTAATCTGAATATTTTAAATTTTCTAGATCAATCAGTCCATTGTCAGTACATATCAGGTGGAATTTATGGGTTGACAGCAAAGGCTATTGATACATTAGAAGATTGTATCGCTTCCGGACAGTCGCGAATGCGTAATTTTCAGCGGCAATTAGTTACCGATGGGCTACAATTAAAAGCCTATCCATTCGAAAAAATTATAGATGTCGATCATTTGAGTGATATTCAGAAAGCCGAAAGTTTTTTGAATGCCTGAACATAGGTTGATAACCATTACAAAATCAGAATGTAAATATTCACTTGAATATAGAATAAGAAGATGTCAAAAGGAAAAATAATTGGAGTCAAACGTAAAACTCAATATTCACCCAACCATATAGGAAATGATGGAATGATTTTTAACTTGACTGCCGATTCATTGAGGGAGAAAGGTTTTGATGTTCATGAATATACCGAAGAAGAATTTATTTTAGGGAATATTGAAGGCGACTATATTTTCAGTATGGCTCGTGATAAAGCAACAATCAGGCGTTTACAAAAACTAGAGCAAGAAGGTGCTATTGTCATTAATTCCGGATTTGGCATCGAAAATTGTACCAGAGCCAATATGACACGGCTATTGTTAGAAAATCAGATACCACATCCCACAAGTATAATTGTAGACATAGATGAAGATCCTACAGCCGGATTATTAGCTATGGATGCTAAAGCATATTGGGTCAAGAGGGGTGATTTTCATGCTGTCAATCAAGGCGATGTTACTTATGCGAGGAATATAGAAGAGGTGAAGTCTATTTTGATCGAATTTGGTTTCCGAGACATTCCGAATGCAGTTGTAAATGAACATTTGGTTGGCGATCTGATTAAATTCTATGGAGTGTCATCGACTGATTTTTTCTATTGGTTCTATCCTTACGATCTGAGTCATAGCAAATTTGGTTTGGAAGCCATAAATGAAACAGCAAAAGAATTTAATTTCGACATAGAAGCACTAAAAAAAGTTTGCGATCAAGCAGCTGAGGTTTTGGATATTAAAATATATGGAGGTGACTGTGTTGTGGCTGCCGATGGCTCTTTCAAAATCATTGATTTTAATGATTGGCCAAGCTATGCACCATGCCGGAATGAAGCTGCACCATACATTGCAGAATGCATCCAGCGACATCTTTCGAAATAGACAGGTGTCAGCAAATAACCTTTGTCTGTTTTGGTATAAATACATTTTTTGATAACTTTGTGTCCTATTAAACGAAAATGAAACAAAAATCCATTTTTCATATAATTATCGCGACAGGTTTCGGGTCCGGTTTCTCTCCTTTTGCTCCCGGCACAATGGGGGCGATAGTGGCTACAGCTATGTGGATTGGATTGTCCTTTCTTGTTTCGTACTATCAATTATTATTAATCACAGTTTTATTAATAGCTTTGTTTACAGCACTAGGTATCTGGTCTGCAAACAAACTTGAAGCCACTTGGGGTAAAGATCCTTCGAGAGTGGTTGTTGATGAAATGGTGGGTGTCTGGATCCCTCTTTTGGCCGCAGATATTGCCCAACCTTACTCTGTTGTTCTTGCGTTTATATTCTTTCGTTTGTTTGATATTTATAAGCCTTTAGGAATAAGAAAAATGGAAAGCTTCAAAGGTGGGGTAGGTGTCATGATGGACGATGTATTGGCAGGGATATACAGTCTTGTTTTATTATTAGGGTTAAGATGGGTGATTGGATAAAGAAGGTTGCTAAAGCCATTTCCGAAAAAGGTGGGATATTTACGTTCCTTCGGGCACAATTTTCGTCTCAACTGGCTAGTTTGACAGATTTTGGTATTACTATATTGTTAACTAATTTCTTCGGTGTTTTTTATGGAAATGCAACACTATTTGGTAATATTTCAGGAGGTATTGTAAATTGTATTGTAAATTACAAGTGGACTTTTAAGGCTCAGGATAGTAATCTAAAGCATGTTGCGGTTAAATATGTTGCAGTATGGCTCGTAAACTTGTTTCTGAACAGAGAGGGAACAGTGTTAGTTACAGAGTTAGTAACCAAATGGATCCCAATAGAGAGCCTACCTACTATTATTGCAAATAATATATTTCTTGTGCCAAAAATAATTGTTTCTTTATTAGTTGGTTTTTTATGGAACTATAATATGCAACGCCTTTTTGTATATAAAAATAGAGATATCAAAGGTTTTTTTTTCAGAAAGAAATCTTCAGAGAAAGACGAAAATGAATAGCTTATAATAATTATCTACTATATAAAAATATAATATAAAATAAACAGGATATGAAAATCAGGGATATGGCTCAGCAGATGATCTATAAGATCATTAATCCGATTGTTCGTGGTATGATAAAAATAGGTATAACACCTAATTTTATAACGGCAACAGGACTTGTCCTGAATGTGTTCGCTTGTGCTATATTTATATATGGGGCAACACATGGCGAACGTGGCGATTTTTCGTATGTAGGCTGGGGAGGAGCTGTGATTCTTTTTGCAGGCTTGTTTGATATGATGGATGGACAAGTGGCACGTATCGGGAAAATGAGTTCCAAATATGGTGCGTTGTTCGATTCTGTATTGGATAGATATAGCGAACTGATTGTCCTTTTCGGAATCTGTTACTATCTCATTCTACAAGGATACTTCTTCAGTTCATTGTTTGGCTTCATAGCTTTGATTGGTTCCATGATGGTCAGTTATATCAGAGCTAGGGCAGAAGGGCTGGGGATAGAATGTAAAGGTGGATTTATGCAACGTCCCGAGCGTGTAGTCACAATCAGTTTAGGAGCTATATTCTGTGGTATATTCTACTATTATATGGGTGATTATAAGATATATGCATCTTTTTGTAAGTTTCCTATATTCGAACCCGTTCTTATATTTGTGATTCCTATTATATTCGTTGCTGTTTTTGCTAACATTACAGCTATCGGACGATTAAATCATTGTCGTAAAGTATTGCAAGAGCAAGATAAAGAAAATAACGCATGAGTTTTCAGTTTTCATTACCTACTCGTAAAGAATCAGTCATTGTAATTGTTATTACAGTTATTTTCGCGGTTCTTACTAGTATATTTGTAGGATTCCGTCCTGAGCACGTTTATTTAATAGCTTTGTTTCTTGTCCTTTTCTTTTCGAGCAAACCTTCCCGGAAGTTGGCTGTCGGATTGATGCCTTTCCTTCTGTTTGGTATCTCATACGATTGGATGCGTGTATTTCCTAATTATATGGTCAATCCGATTGATGTTGCTGATTTGTATAATTTAGAAAAATCCCTTTTTGGAATAATGGAAAATGGGGTTAAGCTTATTCCTTGCGAATATTTTGCACTCCATACCAGCCCTTTTGCCGACTTTCTTGCAGGCATATTCTATCTTGGTTGGGTTCCTGTTCCAGTGGCATTTGCGTTATATTTATATATTAAAAAAGACCGAAGTTTATTCTTGCGCTTTTCGATGGCTTTTCTATTTGTAAACCTTCTTGGCTTTACAATTTATTATATCCATCCTGCTGCACCGCCTTGGTATGCTATTATGTATGGTTTCGAACCGATACTAAATACACCCGGTAATATGGCGGGATTGGCTCGCTTTGATGAATTGACCGGAATACCTCTCTTCAGTTCCATCTATGGACGTAATGCAAACGTATTCGCAGCCGTGCCGTCACTTCATTCGGCCTATCTGGTTGTTGTTCTCTACTATGCAATAATAAAAAAATGTAGTATCCCTATTCTGACAATTATTGTTATATTTCTGGTCGGCATTTGGTTTACTGCAGTCTATACCTCACACCATTATGTTATTGATGTATTGCTAGGTATATTATGTGCTATAGTTGGGATAATCTTGTTTGAAGGTGTGCTTATGAAACTACCTTTTTTCAGGCATTTCTTTGATAAATATTATAATTATATCAAAGCATAAAACAGAAAGATTTATCTTTCTGCTCCAATACAATATCTAAGAGTTATGAAGGAAAAACTTATAAGCAAAGACGAAATAAGATCCATTCATCCCATTTTCAGAGGACGATTCGGAAACATCCTGATGAATATAATATTCAGCGTTGCCGGACTTAATAAAGTAAATGCGATTTATGATGCATCTAAACATCTGACAGGGTTGGACTTTGTAAACGACATGTTAGATAAGCTGAAAATAATTCGTAAATATGAAAATTACGAAGTATTAGACCGTTTCAAAGAAGGACCTTTCATTACAGTATCTAATCATCCCTACGGACATATAGATGGAATCATAGCCATTAGTACTGTTGCGAGTAAGCGCCGTGACTACAAAATGATGGTAAATTGGATGCTCAGCAAAATAGATACGATGGATGAACATTTTATAGGTGTTAACCCATATTCGAAAGACAATAAGATGTCGACCGTCAAATCTAGTGTAGGTGGTGTGAAACAATGCCTTGAGCATATACGTGGAGGGCATCCTTTAGGGCTCTTCCCTGCCGGTGGAGTGTCTAGTCCACATCTGACAAAAACAGAAGACCGCGAGTGGCAGGTGCCGGTTCTTAAACTTATCAAAAAAGCCCGAGTGCCCGTTATACCTATGTTTATATCAGGTAATAATTCTTGGTTCTACCGTTTTCTTGGTTTTATCGATTGGCGGATTCGAACAGTTCGCCTATGTCACGAAGTTACCAATAAAAAGGGGAAAGTAATTTGGGTACGTTTCGGAGAGCCTATCATGCCCGAAGAACAGGATAAGTTTGACAATATAGAAGCTTTTGGTGAATACCTGAAAGCTAAAACATATGCAATGAAGCACAAGTAATCAGTATAATCTTTCTTTCTTATTGATCGGGTTAAATTACTAATTTCAGTATGAAGAAAAAAATGCGTAATATAACAGTCAATGATCAATTATATTTATATCGTGTATTGAAAGATGATTGGGCAGAAGACAATATTCCTATTATAGAAATATATAAAGACGGATATAAAAATGGATTGCTTACTATATGCTTTGATAATCCCGATAAGACCCTTTATCGGATAAATCCTTTCAGAAGTAATATTTGTATTGAGCATGAAGGTGAGCGTTTACGTATTAATATTTATAACCCTTTATTTGTCCGTAAATACATCTGTTATGCTATCGATAAGGGTTGGGATGCCCTAAAAAAACAGTCAATAGACATCTCTGAAGTGTTTCGCGATTTGCATTATGTTTTGATAAACCCTTTGACAGAAGAAGCACATGATTAACATTGATACTATTAAAGGAATTATATTCGACTACGGAGGTACTATCGACAGCAATGGTAAACATTGGGCGGAAGTATTGTGGGAGTCATACCAAGATAACCATGTGCCAATATCGAAAGATCAATTCCGTGAAGCTTATGTCTATGCAGAACGACATTTGGCAACTCATGCGGTGATAACGCCTGAAGATGATTTTGCTAACTTGTTGAGAATTAAAGTTGATATTCAAATTGAGTACCTTTACGAGAAAGGATATTTGATAAAAGATGATAAAACACAAAATTATAGCATTGCAGTTTCGAGTCAATGTTATATCTTTGCTAAGAATTTAATCCGGAAAGAAAAGTCTATTCTATCACAATTACATGAAAAATATCCAATGGTTTTGGTATCCAATTTCTACGGAAACATTCATGCAGTATTAAAAGATTTTGAACTTTTAGGCTTGTTCGATGATATTATTGAATCGGCTGTGGTAGGAATCCGTAAACCAGATCCTGCAATATTTACTTTAGGTGTAAAAAGATTAAAGCTCGAACCATCTGAAATTGTTGTAATAGGAGATTCGTACAAAAAAGATATTGTACCGGCTACTATAAATGGGTGTAAAACAATCTGGTTGAAAGGTTTGGCTTGGGATAAAGAAGACGATGATGCAGCGGCAGATATCGTTATCTCTGATTTTGAAGAGTTACGCTCTATTTTTGGACTTAACTAACTGACGTGAGTCGGTTCAAAATCGGATTTTAATTTTGATGATATTATGGTGCTAGCTGTACTGTTTACTATCAATAATGGAAGTTGGAGAATCTGATTCTCTGATGGAAAATATCGGGTTGGGATAATAAAATGATAGTAGATTTACAATTGATACCGTTCTATTATATGTCTTTTATAGTCAGTAAAAGACGAATTTAAAGAATGCTGCGGGTTGCAGAAGAATTTAAAATTTATCAAAAAAATGAAAAATGGACAAGTAAAGGAAGCCAATGGAAAACTTGGTGTCCTTGTAGTTGGTGTCGGTGGAGCAGTAGCTTCAACATTTATTGCTGGTACACTAATCTCTCGTAAAGGATTAGGCGTTCCGGTAGGGTCAATCACTCAATTGGCTACAATGCGTTTAGGAAAAAGAGAAGAAAGCCGCTTTCCTAAAATCAAAGATGCAGTGCCTTTGGCAGGGTTGGATGATATTGTTTTCGGTGGATGGGATCTATTCGAAGATGATGTGTATGCAGCAGCAAAGCACGCAGAAGTTTTAACAAATGAAGATTTAGACAAAGTAAAAGACGAATTGATTGCAATCAAGCCGATGAAGGCTGTGTTCGATCAGGAATTCGTAAAACGTCTTCATGGAACATGGGTTAAATCTGCTCCTACTAAATTGGAGTTGATGGAACAAGTTCGTGAAGATATCCGCAATTTCAAGAAAGAAAACAATTGTGAACGTGTCGTTATGATCTGGTGTGGAAGTACAGAAGTATTTACTCCACTCGGTGAAGTACACAAAACTCTTCCAGCCTTCGAAAAAGGGATGAAAGAAAACCACAAAGACATTGCTCCTTCTAACTTGTATGCTTATGCAGCTATAGCAGAAGGTGTTTCTTACATCAATGGTGCTCCTAACCTTACAGTAGATATTCCTGCAATGTGGGATTTCTCAGCTAAGAAGCAAGTTCCTATTTGTGGAAAAGACTTCAAAACTGGTCAGACTATGTTGAAGACAGTTCTTTCCCCAATGTTCAAAACTCGTATGTTAGGTCTTAATGGTTGGTTTTCAACTAATATTTTGGGTAATCGTGATGGTGAAGTACTTGACGATCCGGGTTCATTCAAAACAAAAGAAGAATCTAAATTGTCAGTTATTGATAACATCCTTCAACCGGAATTATATCCGGAGTTGTACGGAAACGTTTATCACAAAGTACGTATCAATTACTATCCGCCACGCAAAGACAATAAAGAAGGATGGGACAATATTGACTTGTTCGGATGGTTGGGCTATCCAATGCAATTGAAAGTCGATTTCCTTTGTCGCGACTCTATTCTTGCTGCACCTCTTTGCCTAGACCTTGTTTTGTTTACAGACTTGGCTCAACGCGCCGGCATGAGTGGTATCCAGGATTGGTTGTCTTTCTATTTCAAGAGTCCTATGCACGAGCCTAGTAAGGTTGCAGAACATGACTTGTTTATCCAATATGTGAAGCTTAAAAACACGCTTCGTAAAATGATTGGTGAAGAAACTGTAGATTTTATAGACTAAAACTGTAAAGTTGATATATACAATAAAAGCCGACTCAACGAGTCGGCTTTTATTATTTGGTATAAAGCGTTACTTATTTACCTGCTTGTGCGTCTCTAACCATTTTTTCGTTAGGTAGGATATATACTTCTACACGACGGTTTTGAGCTTTTCCTGCACTGGTTGTATTGTCTGCAACCGGTTGAGTAGAACCCATGCCTTGCGATACCATACGGCTTCCAGCAACACCCTTAGTTTGTAGGAAATTATAAACAGCCTGAGCACGTTTTTCAGATAGTGGGTTGTTGATAGCATCGCTACCAGAACTATCTGTGTGTCCGTAGATTTGAACATCTGTATCAGGATTGTTCACAAGTGATGAAGCAAAGTTCGACAACGAATTTTGTGAAGCAGCACTTAAAGTACTTGAATTGGTCGCAAATAAGATACCTGATTCGAATGTTACTTTAATTGCCTGTCCATCGTTGATTGACTCAACTTGAGCTCCGTTTATTTGTTCAAGTTCTTTTTTCTGTTTGTCCATTTTGTTTCCGATGATAGCTCCGGCAGTACCACCTACTATAGCACCGATACCGGCACCCCAAGCAGCTCCTTTACCACCACCAGCAATAGCTCCGATACCAGCTCCTAGTGCACCTCCGGCTCCGGCTCCGATACCACCACCTTTTACTGTATTACTAGCTGTACATCCGGAAATCAGAATTGCACAACTTAATGCAATTGCTGTAAAGTAAGATAATTTTCTCATAATCAAAAATTTAGTTAAATATATTTATTCAAATATTCCAATTGAATCACAATAGGCTAATTCTCCCTGAATTATAAAAGCAATTTCATCAGTAGAGAAGTTTTGTATTTTGTCTTTTTTCGTATTTTTCAATACAAATTCGACCATTTCGTCTTCGTCTATATCTACAACTAGATCATCATCACTATCGTCCATAAAGCCTTTGTCTTCATAAAACTCATAAATGATGTCAATGATGTAGTTTATTTCATCATTCGAAAACTTTCCTTTTAGTTCTTGTGGGAGATAGTTCTGTATAAATTTTACAGCATCATCTTCATCGTACTGTATAGAATCAGTATTACTCATTGTCTTTAATTATTAATGGGGTGAATAGAATTATCAATGACAAATATAAAAGTTATAACAAAAATAAAGATGCTATGTTCAATGAATTTATTGTTGTTTCTGCTATTCTTTTTCTTGAGTTAGTTTGTAAGTTTTGTTCTGTTTTGTTGTTTTAGTCTCTTATTTTTTTTTCCAAATGAAATAACCGGTAATTATTAATATTATTACCATAATTCCCACATATAGTATGTTGTGTAGAAACATAGCCGGTGCAAAAATAATAGCTAAGATCAGCCCTATTGCTGCTCCTCCTAAATGTGCATCATGCCCGATGTTACCTTGTCGTGTTTGCATTCCATATACAGTATATCCCATATAAACAATTGCAAATATCCATCCCGGAATATCTATTGGGATAAACATAAAGTTTATAGGCATTGTCGGGTATAGTGCTATAGATGCAAATAATATTCCTACCACACCTCCCGAGGCTCCGATAGCACTATAATAGAATTCGCGTCGGTGTACCCAAAGGGATAAAAGCCCTCCTCCTACAATCGATGCAAAATAAATAATCAAATATGACCATATTCCGAGTGAGTAAATGATGACATCTGAGAAAAAGTATAAAGTCATCATATTGAAAAGCAGGTGCATCCAGTCTCCATGTAGAAAAGCGGATGATAAGAGGCGATCCCATTGCTTCGAATTCCCTAAGATTGCTCCCACGTTAAATTTATACCGGTCAAAAAACTCTGCATTGTTAAATCCTGTTATGCTGGATATAACAGTAAGTAGAATAATGACAATTGGTAAATATTCGATAAGACCCATCTTCTATTTTTTTATATCGGAGCAAATATACGAAAAGTAGACAACAAGAATGAAAAAATTGTAAGAATCTTTTTCTATTGCAGGTTTCCTTATATTTAAGAGATTAACATAAAGTATATTATTGTGCATTATTTTTTCTCTTTTAGCAGTTTTCTCCCTTATATATTCTGTATCGTATTTTCATTTTAATAATTAGGCGTTAAGAGAATATAGTACAATATAATAGTGTATCGAAAATAGGGGAGAGAGGAAATATTTATAAACCTTTACATAAATGTTTATGTTATAAGAATAGTGAAAAAGATGTCCAAAGGTGGCTGCGATTCCACATAAATGTTTAATTTAGACTAATCAAATAGCCAAAATTATGGAAAATAAGGATAAAAACCTGAAAGAGCTGAATGCTCTGAAACGGAAAAACAGAAGACAATGCGCTGTATTACTTCTTACAGCCCTACAAGTCAGTTCAGTGTTAGTGGCCTATTATTTAGGACGTTCACACAAGTAGATCGAATCATAGAAAAATGGTATCAGATATAATTTGCTATTTTATAGGCAATTGTATCTGATACTGGCTTTAATGAGAGCCAATACTTTGACACTTGTTTTCAGTAAATGGATTGGTTCGTGTTGACAATTCTCACTTGTCAGAAGGATGTGGTCATCTCCAACGTCAGACTTTAAGATATACTTAATCGTGATATATTGTTCTCCTTCATTATCTATTTCCATCAAATACATTTCGCCCCAAAGGATACTCGCTATATTGTGGATGATTTTGTAACAAATTATATCTCCCGATTTTAAAATCGGATACATACTATCCCCTTTTACATATATTGCCCCGTCGCATAGCGGAGCATCCGGAATGCAAATCTCTCCTGCAGTATGTGCTCCTGTTGTGTCCGAAAATAATGAATGTAAGGATATTACATTGTCTAGACGCAAAAGAGGAATTGTTCGCAGTGGAGTATTGTATGAGACCATACTCTCAGAAACCATATTTGCTTTGGTCTCTGCGCTTTTGTATTCGGGTTTCAACATTGTTCCTTTACCTGTCAACAGCCATTCGGCATCTAGGTTTTGGACAGATGTTACTGTTTTATTTGTAACTTCAAATGACGGTTTTCCCTGTCTTTTGCCAACAATATTTTCTATAACCGTTGGCGATACACCTATCTCTCTCGAAAAAGCACGTTTGTTGCCGGAATAAAGATTGTTTATTATTTGTTGAAACCGTTCGTTTATACTCATAAAGATAAAAATATTCGCAAAAGCGAAAATAATTACAATTAAACTTGTATTTATTCGCAATTGTTTATATATTTGCATTTGTTAATACTCACAATGCCATAAAGATAAGATATTTTTAGATAACTAAAGATGGCCAAAACTATATTTGTAAAAGCTACAAGATTGCCAGATTTTTTACCACATGGATGGAAAAAGGAAGTTGCGTCTATTTTAGGTATACATGTAAATACAGTAACTAATGCCTTAAAAGCCGGTAGTGGTATCACTTATGAAAAAATAAAAAAAGTGGCAATCGAAAAGTGGGGTTCAGAAGCCCCATCTTGGTGTGATTCTTAAAATATAGATTTGTTTTCTTCTGATAAGTCTTTCTGTCATTCTCTGTTTTTATGAAAAAGCGATTATTTACATTAATTTACAATACAATTTATAATATGGAATACTAAATTAATAGCCCAAGTAGAAGAACTCTTATTTCTTTAAAAGGATCTATTATCTAACATTAATTATCGTTCGGTGATACTCCCCGGTAGACCATACGTAACATTAGATGTGTTAGTGTCATTTGAAAATAAGGGAAAGAGATAAAGTCATTTATATAATGTCTTATTCTTGATTTGAGTGAAAGTGTGTCACTTTATTTCTTTCCGATTATCGAAAATGGGATTTCTATGAGCTATAGAGATTAGATTCGCAAAAAATCCGGTTGTGAGAATATTCACAGCCGGATTCTTCTATCTATCCAAGATTGTTTATCACTGTGCTATCTTCAAAGTCCAAGCCGAGCGACAAGGTATTTTTGAATATTTGATAGGTGACATATCTATAATCAATTGGTTGTTTTCATACTTCCATGGTAAGTTGCCTTCATAGCCAAGCATCGTAATGACAGTATTGTCTGCCGGCTTATCGATATTTAGGACACATTTGTCATCTTGCCATTCTAACAAAATTGCGTATATGTTGCTCCCTTTTTGTGTATAAGCAATATAATTTTTCATAGATCCGTATTTCGCATTCAGCCCATGTGGTGCGTCCGAAGAATTTCCTGTATATAGTGCATTATATGGGATAACTTCTTCTTGTTGCGATTTAGAAGACCAATTCACAGATATGGATGCATTCTGTACATCCTCAAAATATTCAACTTTGATAGCGTATCTCTCACCTTTTTTCAGATTTATAGTACTCTTATGTGTTGTACTGGTTTGTGCTCCTTGTACAAATCCGTCCGATGTCTGGTCTTGTTTGTTCCATTGGTCAATAAGTAGTTCTCCATTGATCCAAACCTTTACGCCATCATCAGCCTTTGCCGTGAAAGTGTATTTTTCACTATACTTTGGACTTATGTATCCATTCCATTCTGCCGTGAAATGGTCGACACGTATACGAGGGTCAGGCGAATTGCGTACCCAATTGAAATTGATGGTCGAGTCGATGCGGGTTATTTCAATAGCTTTTTCTTCTGTATGTTTTTTATAGGCACGTGTTCCATAAATAGCTTCTCCGTTTACTTTTAGCCAGTTGCCTAGTTGTATGAGGCGTTCCTGTTGCAATAGAGGTATTTGCCCATCCCCTGCAGGACCAACATTCAGTACCAAACCACCTCCATTTGCTACCAATGTTGCAAAGTGATGTATAAGGTCATCCTCTGTTAGATAATTTTCTAAAGGTTCATTTCTATTCAACCCGAAAGAACGTCCTATTCCTCTGACTTCTGCCCAAGGGCGATCGGTCATTGTGATACCTGCACTATATTCAGGTGTTTTAAATCCATAATCAGCTCCCGATCCCCATCGGTCGTTTACAATAGCATCCGGGCCTACCAGATTATAATACCATGCTATCAGTTCTTTTGCATGCCATTGTTCGGCAGTGTTCCACCATTCGCCATCGGTGAATATTAATGATGGTTTGTATTTGCTGACAAGTTCTTTGAATTGGGGAATCATATGTTGGTCTACATATTTTCCTATCGAATCGTTAGGGTCTATTTCCCAGCGGTGTATAGGGTTTGACCATTCGGGTAGAGAATAATAAAAACCCATTTTTAGACTGTCTTTTTTGACAGCTTCCGTCAATTCAGCCACAATGTCACGTTTAGGTCCTGTTTGGACAGAGTTCCAGTTTGGTGCATATTTGCTATTCCACAATGCGTATCCATCATGGTGCTTCGTTACTAAGATTACATATTTAGCTCCGGCTTCTTTAAATAGATCAGCCCATTCTTTAGGATCGAATAACTCAGCCTTAAATAAGTCTCTGAAATCCTCATATTTGAAATCTTGTCCATATACTTTCTTTGCAAAATCTACAGCTTGTGAGTTTCCGTCGCGCCATCCCTTATAGGCCCATTCGGAATAGCCTTCTTTTTTAGTCCATGCAGGAACGGAATATAGTCCCCAATGGATAAATATTCCAAGTTTAGCATCGTTGTACCATTCTGGATAACCGCGTTCTTCAATAGATTCCCATGTAGCATCTACTTTTTTTTCTTGGGCATTTAATAATAATGCTGATGATAGTAGCAGGCAAATTGTTGCCAACAGCTTTTTCTTCATGTCGTTAATTTATTTATGTTTTCTGGTTCTGCAAATATAATAAAATAGGTCTATTTTAAATAATTTTAAATAGCTTCATTTTACATATTGATATATAAAACATCTGAATATGTATCTGTATATGAGTATCGGTTTACCATATTGTTAGAGATTGATATAAAAAAAGCCGATTGAAATATTCAATCGGCTTTTCCTAAATTTATTCTATGGGTTAATTTTTAAAATCCAATTCCCCCGCTTTCTCATCTATTATAATTGGCGTAGATTTATCAATTGTTCCGGCAAGTAGTTTTTTAGACAAATTGTCTAATACTAACCGTTGGATGACCCGTTTCACAGGACGTGCTCCAAATTCGGGATCATAACCTTCATGGGCAATCCATTTAACAGCAGTGTCTGTGAATTCTAGTTTGACTCCATTATTTTTCAGCATCTTAACGACTCCATCTAACTGAATGCGTACTACCTGTTCTATATTACTTTCTGTCAATGGTTCGAACATGATAATCTCATCAATACGGTTCAGGAATTCAGGGCGGATAGTTGTTTTCAACATTCCTAATACCTCGCCTTTAGTTTTCTCAACTACACTGTCATGATTTTCCGGTGTCATTTTTGAGAAATTTTCACGAATCACTCCCGATCCCATATTCGAAGTCATGATGATGATTGTGTTTTTGAAATTCACAACACGTCCTTTATTATCGGTCAGACGTCCATCGTCCAACACCTGTAACAGGATATTGAATACATCGGGATGTGCTTTTTCAATTTCATCAAACAACACGACAGAATAAGGTTTACGGCGAATTGCTTCAGTCAATTGTCCACCTTCGTCATAACCTACATATCCCGGAGGTGCACCGATAAGGCGAGTTGCACTAAATTTTTCCTGATACTCACTCATATCTATACGTGTCATCATATTCTCATCGTCGAACAAAAATTCGGCAAGAGCTTTTGCTAACTCTGTTTTACCGACACCGGTAGTCCCTAAAAAGATGAACGACCCTATTGGACGTTTCGGATCTTGCAATCCGGCACGGCTACGGCGTATGGCATTCGATATGGCTGTGATTGCCTCTTCCTGACCTACTACCCGTTTATGAAGTTCTTCTTCCAGATTCAGTAGTTTGTCTCGTTCGCTTTGCAACATCTTGTTAACAGGGATACCTGTCCATCTGGATACTACATCGGCAATGTCTATTGAGTCTACCTCTTCTTTTATCATTGCAGATCCACCTTGCATATCATGCAATTGGGCTTGTAATTTGCTTATTTCAGCTTCTAGTTCTTTCAGCTTTCCGTAACGGAGTTCTGCCACTTTGCCATAATCGCCTTCGCGTTCTGCCTTTTCAGCCTGAAATTTAGTATCTTCAATTTCAACTTTATTCTGTTGTATTTTATTTACTATATCTTTTTCTGATTGCCATTTGGCTTTCAAAGCTTTTTCTTCTTCTTTCAGGTTGCTGATCTCTTTCGAGAGTTCTTCTTCCTTTACTTTATCGTTTTCACGCTTTATGGCTTCTCTTTCTATCTCTAACTGAGCTATGCGTCGGCTTTTTTCATCCAATTCTTCCGGAACGGAATCAACCTCCATTCTCAATTTTGCAGCTGCCTCGTCCATCAAGTCGATTGCTTTGTCCGGTAAAAAACGGTCTGTTATATACCGGGACGACAATTGCACCGCAGCTACAATAGCCTCGTCCAGAATACGAACTTTGTGGTGGTTCTCATATTTTTCTTTCAGTCCACGAAGTATAGAGATGGCATCTGTTTCGCTGGGCTCATCAACCATTACGATCTGAAAACGGCGTTCAAGAGCTTTGTCTTTCTCAAAATACTTTTGGTATTCATCTAATGTTGTAGCACCTATCGAACGTAATTCGCCACGGGCTAATGCTGGTTTCAATATATTTGCAGCATCCATAGCTCCTTCGCCTTTTCCGGCTCCTACAAGGGTGTGTATTTCGTCAATAAAGAGAATTATCTCACCTTCCGATTTTGTAACTTCATTAACAACTGATTTTAATCGTTCTTCAAACTCTCCTTTATATTTTGCACCAGCAACCAAAGCCCCCATATCTAAAGAGTAGATTTGTTTGCTTTTTAGGTTTTCAGGAACATCTCCACGGATGATACGGTGTGCCAGTCCTTCTGCAATAGCAGTTTTACCGGTACCGGGTTCCCCGATCAATATTGGGTTGTTTTTAGTACGTCTACTAAGGATTTGCAATACACGTCTGATTTCTTCATCACGTCCGATCACGGGGTCTAATTTACCATCCCGAGCACGTTGGGTCAAGTTGATTGCAAATTTTTCTAGCGATTGGTAAGTGTCTTCTGCTGATTGACTGTCGACCTTACTTCCTTTACGCAATTCATTGATTGCCATTTGTAATTCTTTTTCATTAAGGCCTGCATCCTTCAATATTTGGGAGGCAGAACTCTTGACAGCTAGTATGCCGAGGATAATATGTTCGATAGATACATATTGATCACCCATTTTCTTTGCATAGTCGGCTGCTTTTTCTAACGAGGTATTACTTTCTCGGCTCAAATAAGGTTCACCACCTGATACCTTTGGGTAAAGATCTATTTCCTTAGAGAGTTTGTCCGTTAATAACCCCAGATTGGCTCCAAGCTTTTGGAATAAGAAATTAGTAACATTTTCACCAACTAATATTACTCCCATTAGTATATGGGCAGGCTCAATTGATTGTTGTTGTTTTTCTTTTACAACCTCAATCGCTTTTTGAATTACTTCTTGAGACTTAATTGTAAAGTTGTTAAAATTCATATGATTGTATTTTATATTTTTAAACTAATTATCGTAAAGAATTGTTCAAATAATTTGCCAAATATATGATATGTGCCAATTTGGCATAACTATATATCTTGATAATAAAAGGTTATTTTACTACATTTGAAGCTCAGTAAAAAAACGTGAACCTATGAGAAAAATAACCTTAATCTTTAGCCTTGTGTGCATCTTGTTTTGTCAAAACAACCCTCTGAATGCCCAAGATATACCTGCATGGGCAAAAGAAACAAAAGCAGAAAAACAAAAGCGAATGGCTTGGTGGACAAATGACCGTTTTGGTATGTTTATTCACTGGGGAATATATTCGTTGCCGGCACGGCACGAGTGGGTGAAAAGATATGAAAGCATATCGGATGCAGATTATCAGAAATATTTTGACAACTTTAATCCTGATATGTATAATCCAAAAGAATGGGCAGAGAAGGCAAGGAAAGCAGGAATGAAATATGTTGTCTTAACTACCAAACATCATGATGGATTTTGCCTGTGGAATACGAATTATACAGATTTTAAAGTAACAAATACTCCCTATGGGAAAGACTTGTTGAAACCTTTTGTTGATGCTTTTCGGGCAGAAGGGATAAGAATCGGATTGTATTATTCTTTGATAGACTGGCATCACCCGGATTTTACGTATGATAATCTGCATCCGAATAGTCCGAGTGATTGGAAAGAGGCAAATAAGAAACGTGATATAAAAAAATATCAGCAATATATGAAAGATCAAATGACCGAATTGTTGACACAGTTTGGTCCTATTGACGAACTCTTCCTGGATTATTCATATCCCGGTGAGGATGGAAAAGGGCATGAAGATTGGGATAGCGAGAACTTATTAAAGCTGATACGTCAATTACAACCTCAGATCCTTGTCGATAATCGTATGGATTTGGATCATACCGATTGGGGATGGGATTTTGTTACTCCTGAACAGTTTATGCCTCAGGAATGGCCTACAGTAAATGGAGAGAAAGTACCTTGGGAGACTTGTCAGACATTTTCCGGGTCGTGGGGATATTATCGGGATCAGTATACATGGAAAAGTGTACATCAATTAGTTGTTATGCTAATAGAAACAGTAAGCAAAGGTGGCAACCTGTTGTTGAACGTGGGGCCTACAGCCAGAGGAGTGTTCGATAGCCGTGCCAACGAACGCTTAGATGGAATTGGTGATTGGATGAAGTTTCACAGTCGTTCTATTTATGGATGTACAGAAGCGCCGGCCGCTTTTAAAAAACCAGACAACTGTTTGCTAACTTATAATGCTGAAACTAATAGACTATATATTCATATCTTGGAGTGGCCATTCAAGTCTCTGCATCTGCAAGGATATAAGGGTAAGATAAAATATGCGCAATTGCTTAATGATGCTTCGGAAATCAAATTCTATACATCTGCCAAAAAAGGAGGCCACAATACCGAAACTTCTGGTGAAGATGATGTTATACTAGATCTTCCGGTGGAACGTCCTGATGTTGATGTGCCCGTTATTGAACTGATACTGGAATAAATTAATTTGAATTAACGATAAAAGCCGTGCATAAATATTGCACGGCTTTTATTGTATAAAATAATGTTGTTTGGTCAGTATGAGTTAAAATTGTAAGTTTAGGCTATAAGTTTTTACTCATCAATTGTAAGCCTAGTTTTTCTGCCTCATTATACTTCTTTTCTATGAAAGAGTATAAATTGGGAGCTTTATGTGCTCCTGATTTTCTAGTTTTGTTAAGGGGCTTTATTAACCCTGTCGATAGCATCTTACGTTGAAAATTACGACGGTCTATTTCTCTGCCTAATATTGCTTCATAAATAGAACGTAATTCTGGCATTGTGAAATTGTCCGGCAACAATTCGTATCCAATAGGAATGTATCCTAATTGCATTTTTATTGTTTCAATACCTTTCTTGATAATATCCTCATGGTCGGAAAATAGTTCGGGCAAATTATTTAGCGAAAACCATTTTAGCTCTTCGCACTCGCCAGGAGTTATTTCTACCTTACTGTATTCAGTAAGCGCATAATAGCTGATGTTTAGAAAACGACTCAAGTACCATTCTTCCTCCTCTTTTGTTAGATAATCTTTTTCAATTTTACTAAGAATATTTTTTCGGTCTTCTATATCGAGCCGCTCGCCTTTGCCAAACAGGTGGAATTGTCTAAAATATACATCTTTCAGACCTGTTCTTAAAAGTAATACTCTACGTGCTGTGGCTTCAATGTCTTCGTTCATTTCTACGAAGCCACCGGGTACCATCCATTTTTCTGTACCATTAATTCTGTTTAGTAATACGTTTAGATTCCCTTCGTGAAAACCAAAGATTACACAAACAACTGTAATGTTTGGCATGTACGAAGATGATTTCTTCTCGTATGTACCATACGGGGGGACTTTTCTCTTCATGAATTAAAAAATTAGTTTGTCTTGTTCTGAGCTTTTAAAATTTGTTGTCTAGGTAGTAGTTTTTATATTCTGCTTGTTCCTTTTTTGTTTTAAGACTGTCTAGTTCTTGTATTATGTTAGATAAATTATATGCTTTTTCTATTGCATTTTTTATCGGTTGAGATAGAACATATGAATATTTTCCCTGACCATCGAGAGTTATGGTTAAAGCTTTATTTTTATTCTCTGCTACAAATTGGCTAACTCCATTTTCGCTGGCTCCTGTAAACCTTAGTGTTTCGTACTGGTTGCCTAAATTAGAAAACCGATGTACGAATCCATCATCAGCATTTGAAAGTGTTAATGATTCTTTGTGCGATTCTTTAGAAGCCACTTTTATTCGGTTATGTTTTTGACTTCCGATAAAAATACTTTCTAAATAAATAGAACCGTCTTCATTAACTCCCGAGCGTAATGTTGTCGCCGTAATTTGTCCGCTAGATGCAATTTCTTTAGCTATATAAAAACCCTTATCCTGATATTTTTTATCTATTTGATAAACAAAATATCTTTTCAAAGAATCCAATGTCTTTTGCCTTACAGCTATCACAGAATCAGAAAAAGAAATGTCAAATAAGTTTTCGCCACGTCGTACGCTGTCTAACAAAACTAGTCCTTGTTTAATCTGATCAAAAGACTTCGGATAAATAATCTTTATACTGTCAATCTCTTTTTTTGCTAAATCATATTTCTTTTCACTATAAAATTTACGCGCATTATTCAATCGTTCCTGAGCTCCATTCTCTTTTGGAGAGCATGCGGAGAACAAAATAAATATAAATAATAACACCCGATTTTTTAATAAAAAATTCATGGAAACCTGAAAAATAGTAAAAAAACTGACTAACCTTAGTATCTCTTTTGTGTATGTTTGCAATACAAATTAAAGCATTTTTATTCAAAAGCCCTTACAATGTTTACTTTTTTTTTAATTTTGTTCTTTTATTTTCTACTTAAAAAAACATAATTGAAAGAATGTATATTGGACAAGAGAACCTCAAAGAAAGATTCTCCGGGAAGATTTTTACTATAATAACAGATGTTGCAGATCAGATGCATTTGGAATGTTATGCAATTGGGGGGTATGTTCGGGATATTTTTTTAAACCGCCCATCTAAAGATATCGATATTGTAACAGTCGGGCAAGGAATTGAATTGGCAAAAGCTATAGCCGAAAAATTAGGAAAAGGAGCCTACTTATCTGTTTTTAAAAATTTCGGTACAGCCCAAATTAAATATAAAAACTTAGAAATAGAATTTGTCGGAGCCAGAAAAGAATCATATCAGCGCGATTCTCGTAAACCGATTGTGGAAGATGGTACATTAGAGGACGATCAGAACAGGCGTGATTTTACAATCAATGCTTTGGCTGTGTGTCTGAATAAAGACCGTTTTGGTGAACTGTTAGATCCCTTCGGAGGTTTGCAGGATATGGAGAACCTGATCATAAAGACCCCTCTCGATCCCGATATAACCTTCAGTGATGATCCCTTGCGGATGCTTCGTGCTATTCGCTTTTCTTCACAGTTGGGGTTCGATATAGAAGCTGATACTTTCGATGCCATTACACGTAATAAAGATCGGATTAATATCATTTCAAAAGAACGGGTTATTGATGAATTGAATAAGATTGTATTGTCGCCAATGCCTTCTGTTGGTTTTCGACAGTTAGATCTCACCGGTTTATTACCAATTATTTTTCCTGAGTTGGTCGCATTGAAGGGGGCGGAGACAAAGGACGGTGTTGGGCATAAAGATAATTTTTATCATACACTTGCTGTGCTCGATAATATAGCACGTAAAACGGATGATTTATGGCTTCGGTGGTCTGCAATTCTGCACGATATTGCTAAGCCTGCAACAAAAAGATGGGACAATAAACTCGGATGGACGTTTCATAACCATAATTTTATTGGAGAAAAAATGATTCCCAATATATTCAAGCGGATGAAACTGCCTTTGAACGAAAAAATGAAATATGTGCAAAAGATGGTTTCTTTGCATATGCGTCCGCAAGTGTTGGTAGATGAAGATATTTCCGACTCTGCTGTAAGACGTTTGTTATTCGAAGCCGGTGATGATATTGACGATTTAATGACTCTGTGCGAAGCTGATATAACATCTAAAAACCCCGAAAAGGTAAGGCGTTATCTTCGTAACTTCGAGATTGTACGACAGAAACTGAAAGATATTGAAGCTAAAGATAATATTCGAAATTTTCAGCCACCGATAGATGGTCAAGAAATAATGGAGATATTTGGGTTAGCACCAAGTGCAGAGGTTGGAAGGCTCAAATCGTCAATCAAAGATGCTATATTGGATGGTGTTATACCTAACGAGTATGATGCCGCATACGATTACCTTCTTAAAAAAGCAAAAAAGATAGGTTTGGAGCCTAAACGGAGTTAATGTAATTGCTTATGAATGAAGTATTGGTCGCATTCATTATCGTAGGGCTTATTTTGGGTCCGTTTCTTTGGCGTGCTATACTCGCAGCCCGGCGAAGAAAAGAGGCTGAAGATGATTTTATAGAGCAGTATATTAACGATTATGCTATTTTGACCTTTTACGGGAGTACTTTAGAGATTGGAGGATGGATATTTTACGGAAGAGAAACCCAATGGGAAAGGAGTGAGTCTCCGATTGAGGGAATAACGAAAATTGATAGCTATCTGGGTACATTTACTTTAGCTATTCCTCCAGGAGAATATGATACTATAAGTTCTTTTTCTTATAACTATGGTAATGGTTCTCAACTAGGCGGAACAGGATATACAAAAAAAACGAGTAAGTCCTTATTTCTTGAAAAAGGATGCCAATATCGTTATCGGTTAAAATATTTTTCAGCAATAGTCAAGAAACCAAAATATAGAATATTGTTCGAGGAAACGGTTGTTTCACCAAATCCGATGGGCTCTCGTCAGAATATGGAGCATACTTTGGTTTTGGAACAGCTAATAAAAGAAAACAAATGACAAAAATATCAATAATAGTAGCTGCCGATGAGAACAATGCCATCGGCAAAAGTAATGGGTTGTTATGTTACTTACCGAATGACCTGAAATATTTCAAATCCATAACTAACGGTCATGCGGTTGTGATGGGGCGAAAAACATTTGAGTCGCTACCTAAAGGGGCGTTACCCAACAGGCGTAATATTGTGATCACAGCAAATAAAGATTTGCAGTACGAAAACTGTGAAATGTGTAGCTCTATAGAACAGGCTATCCAGCTTTGCAAGAACGAAACAGAAGTCTTTTTTATCGGGGGTGGGTCTATTTATAATAAGATAATAGATGTTGCAGATACATTATACCTGACGCGGATATACCATGCTTTTGAAGGAGCAGATACTTTTTTTCCAAATGTTGAATCAAGCAAATGGAGGGAGGAAGCAAGGGAGCGCCATCGGGCAGACGATAAGCATAAATATGACTATAGCTTTATTAAGTTTGTGAAAATTAAACGTTAATATACTTGTTTATTTTAAATAAAGATCATACATTTGCAACCCGAAATTGAAAGAAAATAAATAACGAAAATAATATATAGCGATGAAAAGAACTTTTCAACCATCAAACAGAAAAAGAAAGAATAAGCATGGCTTCCGCTCAAGAATGGCTACAGCAAATGGTCGTAGAGTACTTGCTGCACGTAGAGGAAAAGGAAGATCTAAACTTTCAGTTTCAGACGAATACAGCAAATAATTTGAGGCTGTAAAAGATATTTTGCACATATGCAAATAGAGTAAGGATTAGTACTAATTCTTACTCTTATTATTTTATACCATAGCGAAAAATATTTAATTGGAAAGATGTAACGTTGATTTCTTACCTGCAATATTATACTATTGTTTAAATAAAATGATAGGTTAATTCCTCCCTTATATTTTCTTCAAATCTATTCTTCTCTTTTTTATATATAATAAGTATTTTCTGTATCTGGTAAAATATTGAAGGATGTTCTTTATTTTATGGCAGAGCATTGTGTTTCTTTAAATATTGTTAGACAGGTCTTTGCGTATTTCGTGTTTTATTCTATAATTTAAGCAGTTACCTGAAATATATTATTATTTTTGTTTTTACTCATCATTAATATAATATACAATATGAAACATTTTTTATTATTGCTATTAAGTATCGGCGTTTTGTGCAGTTGTGTCGAAAAAAAGAATAAACAATCCGAACCCGATACCCAGAACGCTCCGGTTGAAGGAGTAACACCCTTGTCTGGTAAACCCTTGCTGGTTTCAGGTAATATTCAGCATACAGTACAATTTAATCTGAAATATGATGCTGATGCGCCCGAGAGTAAGCAGTTTGTCGAAGACGGAAGGCGTATTTTGAGTGCGTTGCCGATGGTGCGTGATTTTGAAGCGTTGCGTCAGGTGGGAGCTAAGAACGAATATAAGTTCTATTTCACAATGATATTTGATGACATGAAGGCCTATGATGAGTACAACAACCATCCCGATCATGTGAAGTTTGTTAAAGAACGTTGGCAGACTGAGGTTACAGATTTTCTTGAAGCAGATTTTGTTGTGTTTGAATAAATTAGTTTTACTTTATTGTTTTTTCTGGATATTCTGAGATAGGGTACTTGCTTTCTTTAATCAAGCTTGCTGCTCTATTGAGCAATAAAATCATATCATAACCGAGAGTTTTTTTAGCTAAAAGCACATAAATATCACTTTCGTTCATCCCCTTTTCAAAAAAGCGGAGGTGGTCAATGCTTTATGGCCTAACCATTAGTTTGTTTTAATATTGTATCTTTGTAACCACAATGTATTTCTTTATTTTATGAATTGGTTCGATCTGGTTGTAATAATTATTCTAATCATAACTCTTATAAAAGGTTATATGAGCGGGTTTGTTATGCAGTTGGCTTCACTGTGTGGACTCGTGCTGGGGGCTTTTTTTGCAGGAAAGTTATCAGGCTATATAGCACCCAAATTGATAGCACTGACAGGCGGAGCAGCCCATCTGATTGGTCCCTTGTCTTATCTTATAGCATTTGCCCTCATTATTATAGTCATGTTGTTGTTGGGTAAAGCTGTTCAATCGTTAGTAAAAGCTATGGAATTGAATTTGCTGAATCGGTTGGCCGGAGCCTTATTCTGTAGTTTGAAATACTTATTGTTATTCAGTATCGTATTAAACCTGATCATTGAGATAGATCAGGGCGAGGTTATCATAAAAAAAGATGTACGTGAAAACACGTACACCTATACCTATATTCAGCAAATAGCACCATTTGCTATCCCATACCTCAAGTTCGATTGGGTTAATTTGCCAGATTTGCCGTAGAATATATCTTTATCGCTTTTTTGAGGTCTTCTTTCGCTACCACCCCCGTTATACGATCTATCTCTTTTCCGTCTTTATATACAATAATAGTGGGAATTGACTGTACTTGTTTGTCTATTGCTAATTTCTTGTAATTGTCAATATTGAGCTTTCCTATTTTTACAACATCCTTCATCTCTTTTGATATGTCTTCCAACACAGGGTTCATCTTTCGGCAAGGCCCGCACCATACAGCCCAGAAGTCAACAAGTACAAGTCCTTTAGCCGTTTCTGCATTATAGTTTTGTGCAGATAAAGTTACGATCTGGCTATCCTTCTTATTATCCTTTCTCTCCTCTCCCGATATATTTGAAGTTACTAATAATCCTAATATTAGAGTTACTATTGTTAATAAAGGAACTGATACTCTTTTCTTCATATTTGTATATAATTATAAATGTTTTGGGCACAAATATAAAAATTAGTTTTGGGAGAGTTGTTTATAGATAATATTTATATGGATATTTGACAAATTTTAGAAGGTTATCACACTTCAAGTTAATCAAAAACATGTAAATTTGTAGCTTAACTAAGTCATATTCTCTTTTTAAGAATGAGCCAACAACCGATGATATTAGATTTGGACAAGATCTTGCAAGACAAGTTGCCTAATGTCTATAATAAAATACCACGTTTTTTTATTAACTGGTTGAAGAGAAAGGTTCATTTGGCAGAGCTGAACGAAATCTTAACAGTATATGCAAACGATCAGGGTGTCGATTTTGCCCGCTCGTGTGTAGAATATTTCAATCTGAAGCTGAATGTTTCAGGTTTGGACAATATAGATAAGAACCGGCATTATGTCTTCGTGTCTAACCATCCTTTAGGTGGGCTTGACGGTATTTGTTTGTCGGCGGTGATCGGTGATTATTTTGATAAGAAAATAAAATATATTGTAAACGATGTATTGTATTTTATTCAGAACCTGCAAACGATTTTTGTTCCGGTAAATAAATACGGTGCACAATCTCGCAAATCGGCTGCTTTGATTGATGAAGCTTATACATCAGACAATCAGGTCGTGACTTTCCCTGCAGGGCTTTGTTCACGAAAAAGCAACGGGCAGGTTTATGATTTAGAATGGAAAAAAAGTTTTATACAAAAAGCAATCGAAACAGAAAGAGATGTTATCCCCATCTATTTTGATGGTCATAATTCGAATTTCTTTTATAGATTTGCAAATATAAGGAAACGCTTGGGGATCAAATTCAATATTGAATTATTGTTTCTTCCGGATGAAATGTTTAAGAACAAAAATCAGACTTTTTTAATCGTGTTTGGACAACCGATTCCGTATTCGACATTCGATAATACGAAGAGTGCGGGACAGTGGGCTGAATATGTAAAAGAAAAAGCGTATAAATTAGCAGAATCAATATAGATGGAAGCAATTATTTCTCCAATAGACAAAAGGTTACTGAAGAAAGAACTCACAAAAGATAAGTTTCTCAGGAAAACAAATAAGGCCAATAACGAAATTTATATCATCACACATCACAATTCACCAAATGTGATGTTAGAGATTGGACGTTTGCGGGAGATTGCCTTTCGCTACTATGGTGGAGGTACAGGGCTGGCCACCGATATAGATGAATATGATACGATGGATAACCCATACAAGCAGTTGATTGTGTGGAATCCGGATGCAGAAGAAATTATCGGAGGATATCGTTTTATTTGTGGTCCTGATATTCGATTCGACGAAAACGGAGAACCCATTCTGGCTACATCACATTTGTTCCATTTTTCCAAAAAATTCAATGAAAAATATTTACCCTATACTTTCGAGTTGGGGCGTTCCTTTGTTACACTCGAATATCAGTCTACACGTATAGGTTCCAAAGGTATATTTGCTTTAGATAACCTGTGGGATGGCTTAGGGGCATTGTCTGTTGCTGATCCTTCTATGAAATATTTTTTCGGAAAAGTGACAATGTATGATACTTATAATACTAAGGCTAGGGATATGATTTTATTTTTTATGAATAAATACTTTCCCGATCCCGAAAAATTAGTCTGGCCAAAACAAGCATTGCATATTCAGACCGATCAGAATAAGTTGGCAAAGCTGTTCGATGGTGATACTTTCAAAACGGATTATAAAATACTAAACACATCGGTTCGTAAATTGGATCTGAATATTCCTCCGTTGGTAAATGCTTATATGAGCCTTTCTCCTCAGATGAAAGTATTCGGGACGGCAGTCAACGATACTTTCGGAAATGTAGAAGAAACCGGTATCTTGATAAACGTTGATGAAATATTAGAAGAAAAGAAAAAGCGTCATATTGAATCATATTTGAGAGATAGACCATCCAAACGCTTTTTGAAACACCTCCGCCAGATGATAAACTGGAGTTGGAGATCGAAAAAAGGGAGAGCATCCGCAAAATGAAAGCTTATTATCAATCGCCTGTCGGTTTGCTTGAAATACAGGATGCGGATAGGTGTATTGTATCATTACGTGTTGTTGAAACAGGAGAATATATCGCCAAACCTCTTACAGATGTCCTCGAACAAGCTATCCTGCAGCTAACAGAATACTTCGCAGGCAAAAGAATCAATTTCGATTTACCAATAAAACAGTCTGGTACCGATTTTCAGAAAAAAGCTTGGGACTATCTTTCTACCATCCCTTATGGAAATACCGTTTCTTATAAAGAAGAAGCTATTGCAATAGGCTCACCCAAAGGTAGCAGGGCAGTCGGTTCGGCCAATGGCAAAAATAATATTGCTATCATTGTACCGTGTCATCGAGTGATAAATGAAAGTGGAAGCTTAGGGGGATACGCTTATGGATTAGATATGAAAAAGTTCTTACTAAGGTTAGAACAGCAGAAAGATAAACGATTATTTTAATTTATGACAGATTTTTTATCACAATATAATATTATACTGGCTTCCAACTCTCCTCGCCGTAAAGAATTATTATCAGGCCTCGACCTTAATTACGAAATCAAAGTGCTTCCTGATATTGACGAATCCTATCCGGAAGATTTATGTGGTGATGCTATTCCTGTTTATATTGCAAAGAAAAAAGCAGATGCTTATTTGAATTTGTTGCATGACAATGATCTGTTGATAACAGCCGATACAATCGTTTTGCTTGGCGATAAGGTATATGGTAAGCCTCATGATGACATGGAGGCAAAAAATATGTTGAGAGATTTGTCGGGGAACACACATCTTGTTATAACCGGAGTTTGTATCACGTGCCACAATAAACAACATAGCTTTAGTGCTACTTCCGAAGTCAGATTTGCCGAGTTGCAAGAGGATGAAATATCATATTATGTATCTAAATATAAACCTTTTGACAAAGCCGGCGCATATGGCGTTCAAGAATGGATTGGCTACATTGCGGTAGAGTACATATCAGGTTCTTATTTTAATATAATGGGCTTGCCAATACAGCGTTTGTATCAAGAATTGAAGACGTTTTAAAATTCATTTTGAGATATTCTTATTGTGTGATTCAATAATAGTGTATTGATAATGAATAATATATTTTAAGTAGATATTAGTTTTTTTATTTTTTTGAGATAAACTTATTATAAATAAAATAACTAATTTTGTGTCCGAAATACATAATGTATTTTTTGTGACGGAGCAGTCTTTTCTTTGTAATAGAATAATATGTGATATTGAAAGATGCTTAACACCCAAACCGAAACATTAACATAAGAATGAAGAAAATTTTACAACTGGCATTGATTATTAATGTTCTCATTTCCATAAATCTTAGTTTAAAAGCTCAAGTTACAATTGGTGCTAATATTGACGCAAATCAAGGAAGTTTATTGGATTTGAAGGAATATGAGCCAGATGATAGTAACTCAAATTCAACAAAAGGTGTCCTCCTATCACGGGTATATTTGACAGCAACAACAGGCGATTTAGCTACAACAATGGGGGCGACCCCATTCAGTTATGATGCAAACAGCCATACAGGGCTGGTTGTGTATGCTGTTAATTCATTTGGATATCGTCAGGCAAATTGTCCCGGAATATATGTTTGGAATAGCGAAGAATGGGTTGCTCTCAATAAGCCAAAGGAAGCTGAAGTAATTCAGAATAAAGTATATGATCAACAAGGGAATGTATATGATGTTGCAACCTTTGGAACCGCAGGAGTGTGGATGACTCAAAATTTGAGAACAACAATAACCCCATGTGGTGAACCTCTTGTCGAAAGTGGGACATCACAAAATTATACGGAGAAAGATTATTATTATCCTAATAAAGATAAAACAAACTATATATCTCACAACGAATATGGACTCCTTTACAATTGGGCAGCTGCAACTAACGGGAAAGGAGGGACTTCCGGAAACGATTTTAACTATGATGAAGGAGAAGGCGAAACTGTTGCTAATCCCGTACCCGGCAATGTCGAAGAGGTAGGAGTACAAGGTATTTGTCCTTATGGCTGGCATATTCCGAGCGATAAAGAATGGAATGCTTTAGAAAAATATATTACAGAAAATCCTGAGCCACATACAGATGGTACGATAGCAGCCGGAACATGGAATCCATCTTGGAATTTTGTTAATACTTGGCGCGGTGCAAATCAAGGACGAAGTTTAAAATCTCAAGCTACAATTAATGGAGCATCAGTTGGCGGGCATAGTAAGTCTTCATCCCAAAATGGTTTTGATGGATTGGCCGTTGGTGGTATACATTTTACAGATGGTGTTGTGAATTATAGTTTGGGAATGCATTTCTGGACAAGTAGTGCATATGATAATGTCAGAGCATGGCGTCGATATATGGGAGACAATTCGACCTCTAATGTCGGTAGATACCCACTTGGCAATCGTAAAAGTTTTTATTCTGTTCGTTGCAAAAAAGACTAAGCTTTATTTATAGTATATTAGTTAACCTGAGTAAATTGCATTTCTCTTATTAAATTTCTATAGCTATACTTATCTCAATTTTCCCCTAAATTGTTGATATATGTATTTCTTTAAATTAGAGTGTGAATTTTCTATTTTGCACCGTAATACTATATTAATTAAAAAGGCTATTTTTCATAGAAAAACGTTTGACGTATTCCTTACTAAAGTTTACCTTTGATGTCAGAAATCAAAAAAAACAACTAAAATGGCACAAGAAGATTGTCAGGACGAAAAATTTTCTACTCGAATAATCAATGGTAAATTTTCAAAAAAAGATGTCCATGGGGCTATAACCCTACCTATTTATCGCAATGCGGCATTCGAATTTCCTGATTCGGAAAGTATTGCGGCAGCATTTCAGTACAAAGAAGAGGTTGCATCCCATACATATACGCGGATAACGAACCCTTCGGTCGAAAATCTGGAGCTTAAAATCAAGGCGGCATCTGGAGCCGAGAGTGTAATGGCTGTGGCATCAGGAATGGCTGCAATCTCAAATACATTTTTCACGTTGGCATATGCGGGTAGCAATATTGTTACTTCTCCCCACTTGTTTGGTAATACATTCTCTATATTGAAATTTACACTAGCCGAATTTGGAGTTGAAGTTCGTTTCGTTAATACAGATAATCTCGAAGAAATAGCTGCTGCTATTGATGAAAACACATGTGCCTTTTTCTGTGAACTGATAACAAATCCACATCTCGAAATAGCCGATCTACCAGCCATTTCTAAGATATTGAAAGAACGTAATGTTCCCATGATTGTAGACTCTACAATCATTCCATGGTGCGGATTTAATGCACGTAAATCAGGTGTCGATATTGAGGTTGTATCTACTACAAAATATATATCGGGAGGTGCTACCAGTATCGGAGGTGCCATTCTGGACTATGGTACATTCAATTGGGATCATAATCGTAAACTAGCTAAGATAAATAAAGTGAATGGAGTATCTCAATTCTCATTCAAACTGAAACGTGAAATAGCACGGAATATCGGAGCGTGCATGGATCCTGACACAGCCTATCAGCAGGCATTGGGTATGGAATCGTTGCAGTTGCGTTACGAAAGAATGTCTGCATCTGCATACGAATTAGCTAAATTCTTGACAGAGCAAAAAGAAATCGTAAAAGTTGGCTATACAAAACTAGAAAGCTCTCCTTACAAAGCCGTTTCAGATAAATTGATATCTGGCAATCCGGGGGCAATGCTGACATTTAGTTTAGCATCGAAACAAGCTTGTTATCAATTTATGGATCAATTGCAAATTATCCGCCGTGCGACCAATCTCTTTGATAATAAAACATTGATAATACACCCAGAGTCTACCATTTATGGAACATTTACGCCCGAAATGAAAGATGTGATGGGTATTGAGGATAACTTGATGCGCTTGTCTGTTGGTTTAGAAGATGTGGACGATCTGAAGAAAGATATTCTACAAGCTTTGAAACAAGTCCGGAATTAATAAAGATTATTTAAATAGCTTTAGGAAAATAAACCTTGTTTTTATCATATTTAAATAAAAATCATATCCGCATAAAGCGAAAAAATAGTACTTTTGTATACTTGATTGAAGTAATATTCTGTTATTTCGTCTAAGTGGTTGATTGAAATGAAGATACAAGTAATAAACGGTCCCAATCTGAACTTACTCGGAAAGAGAGAGCCAACCATTTATGGTGATGCGTCTTTCGAATCATATTTTGTACAATTGCAGAATTTGTTTGAGTCTGATTGCGAATTATCCTACTTTCAGTCTAACCATGAAGGAGCCATTATTGATAAACTACACGAAGTTGGCTTTAGCTATGATGGAATCGTGCTCAATGCAGGGGCATATACACATACCTCTGTTGCGATCCATGATGCCATTAAGGCAATACAAATTCCTGTAATAGAAGTACATATTTCAAATATTCATACCCGCGAAGAATTTCGTCACAAGTCTATGATTGCAGCAGCCTGCAAAGGTTCTGTCATTGGGTTGGGGCTTAAGTCTTATGAGTTGGCTATCCATTATTTGGTATGTGCAAAATAGTTTTTTAATTTAGTATAACTTATACATTAAACAAATAGACTTTTATGACTAAGAAAAAAACGAAAATTGTAGCTACAATTTCAGACATGCGTTGTGATGTTGATTTCATCCAATCGTTGTATGACGAAGGAATCAATGTTGTGAGAATGAACTCGGCTCATATGACCGAAGAAGGATTTGTTAAAGTTATAACAAACGTACGTACAGTATCTAAGACGCTTGGTATCATGATGGATACTAAAGGTCCTGAGATCCGTACAACTGCAACTGCTACAGGTGAGAAAATCGTTGTTAAGACAGGTGATAAATTGAAAGTTATCGGTGACATTAATATACTATCTACACCCGAACAAGTATCTGTGTCATATCCTAGTATAGTAAAAGATGTACCAGTAGGTAATATCCTTTTGATTGACGATGGTGAAACAGCATTGAAAGTAATTGACAAAACTGCTGATGCATTATTAGTTGAAGTTCAGAATGATGGTACTATCGGTAGTCGTAAGAGTGTTAATATCCCCGGAGTAAGCATTAATCTACCATCTATTACAGAGAAAGATAAAAAATGTATTGAAATTGCTATCAAATACGGAGCAGACTTTATTGCTCACTCTTTCGTTCGTCACAAAGGTGATGTATTAGATGTACAAAAAATATTGGATGCTCATAACAGCGATATCAAAATTATTGCAAAAATTGAGAATCAAGAAGGTGTTGATAATATCGACGAAATCTACGAACATGCATATGGCGTGATGGTAGCTCGTGGAGACCTAGGTATTGAAGTTCCACAAGAAAAAATCCCGGGAATCCAACGTCTACTTATCCGTAAAGCAGTAGAATACAAAAAACCGGTAATTGTTGCTACACAAATGTTGCATACAATGATCGAAAATCCACGTCCTACACGTGCCGAAGTTGCCGATATTGCTAATGCAGTATATTACGGAACAGATGCTGTGATGTTGAGTGGAGAAACTGCATACGGTAAATATCCGGTAGAAGCAGTTCGTACAATGGCTCAGGTAGCTGCAGCTGCTGAAGAATCTAAATTAGAAGAAAAAGCAACTCCGGTTCCATTCAAAGATGAAGAATATGATACTACTTCTTTCTTGGCAAAACAAGCAGTAAAAGCTGTTACTCAATTAGGAATTAGTGCTATTGTAACAGATAGCTATACTGGACGTACAGCTCGTACATTAGCTGCTTTCCGTGCTAAAAACCCTGTATATGCAATCTGCTGTAAAGAAGAAATTGCACGTCAGTTGTCAGTATGTTATGGTGTACATGCATCATTCCAAGAATCTACAGGATATACAACTCACAAGCATAAAGAATATTTCGTTAAAGCTTTGAATGGTCTTCTAGAAAAAGGAGCTATTACAAAAACTGACGATGTAGCATACCTAAGCGGTTCATTTGGTGAAGGTAAAGGAACATCTTTCCTTGAAATCAACAATGTAGGTCGCGTAATAGATGCTAAAGATGCATTTGAAGTACCTGTTGATTGAATCTTAAGGATTGAAATAGATATTTAATATATAGATAGGGCAATAGTATTTACTATTGCCCTATTTTTTGAGATTATTTTTGAAACATGAAACTATAATATATTTTATATCTTTGCTCCAATTTGATTTATATTACCTATATGCGATTTCTGTATCTCCTTGTTTTACTTGTATATCCACTTCTTGTAGACTCCCAAAGCCTTCATTTACAAAAAAGAGGAGGTTCTTTTTTATTTTCAGCTGTGGGAGGTCTTTCTAGCAAAAGGGAGGGAAAGGCAGATCTTGATCAGATGGCTGACAATATGAGTCTTTCTTATGCGCTACGTCTTGCTAGAACAGGCTTTGTTCACCCACATGTATCTCTAGGTATTGGGACAGGTATTGACGGAGATCTGGGTTTTAACCAAATTTCTGTTCCTGTTTTTGCAGATGCCCGCTTCTTTTTAAAGAAACAATATAATTATATTAGCTTTTATGATTCCTCTAATTCTTTTTTTATTTATAGTAATTATGGAAAGTTTCTGAAAATAGGAAATAATTCTTATAAAGGAGATTTTTTTGAGATAGGAGTAGGGCATTCTTTTGCATCCATCGGATATAATTATAGGAATATGAGTACTGGGGAGCAATCGGTAAAAGTTCATAGCTTTGTCCTTAATTTTATCACCTATTTTTAATAATATAATATGAGTTTAGAACATGATGAAGCCATAGAGCAATATATACTTTCCCATATTGATGAAGAAGGAGAACTTCTCGAAAAACTAAATCGTGATGCCCATGTCAACCTGTTGCGACCACGTATGCTGTCGGGTCATTTGCAAGGACGTTTGTTGAAAATGTTTTGTAGGCTTGTTCAACCACGCTATATTTTGGAACTTGGTACATACACGGCCTATGCCACATTGTGTTTGGCAGAAGGGGCACCAGACGATGCAGAAATACATACATTAGAAATGAATGATGAGTTAGAAGACTTTATCAAGAAGTATTTGCATCAAACAAAACTAAAAGAAAAAATACACCTTCACTTAGGTGATGCCCTCGAGATTATACCGACCCTCGATTATACTTTCGATCTTGTTTTTATTGATGCCAACAAACGGACCTATGTAGAATATTACAACTTGATCTTTGATAAAGTGCGTCCCGGTGGCTTAATAATTGCAGATAATACACTTTGGGATGGGAAAATATTGACGACACCCAAACCTTCGGACAAACAGACTATCGGAATACAAGAGTTCAATGACATGATAGCAAACGATGATAGAATCGAAAAAGTAATCTTGCCTATGCGCGATGGACTGACATTGATCTGGAAAAAATAACCCCTTTCTTATTCCTGTTCCTCTATACTTACTGCAAACTTGAATTTGGGAAATAGTTTCGATTAAACCAAAGTCATTTTTCAGAGTCTCTATATAAAACTATTAAATATTAATATTATGAATAATTTATTTTACAAAACAATTTTTGCAATTCTGGTTTCTTTCATATTCATGTCTTGCGGAACCCCTTTGCAAACCGGAATGAAACAAGTTCAGCTAGGTATGAATAAACAAGAAGTTGTTGCCAAGCTAGGAAATGATTACAAAATAATATCAATGGTGAAGGTAGACGAAGGTGATCTGGAGATTTTGCGTTATACCACATATGGTGTCCTCAATCCAGGTGATTCGGCTGTTCCTACAGAGTATTATATTCTGCATTTCTTAAATGATAAACTCGTTGAAATGCATCACGAAGACGCAAGGCACCCTGCTATGCCTCATCATCCACATCCACATCCATAAATGCTATTTGTAGAAGGAGCGGATAATAGCTATTATTCCGTTAATAAATTATTACCTTTGCATCAAATAAATAATTGAATGGAAACAACAAGACAACAAAAGATAAATCGATTAATACAAAAAGAACTCGGAGAAATCTTCCAAAAAGATACACGTCAGATGTCGGGAGTCCTTATTTCCGTAAGTGCCGTACGAGTAAGCCCTGATTTGGGTCTGGCAAAAGTTTACCTGAGTATATTCCCTTCCGAAAAAGGGAAAGAATTATTGCAAAATATTAAATTGAATGCTAAGGCAGTTCGTTTTGATCTTGGGCAAAAAGTAGGAAAACAGTTACGTGTAATACCAGAACTGGCTTTCTACTTGGACGATTCGCTCGATTACCTCGAAAATATCGATAAACTATTAGGCTCAATAGACAAAAAAGAAGATTAACTTGAACCTGTCGCTACACATCGCCAAGCGCTATCTGTTTTCGAAGAAATCGCATAATGCTATCAATGTAATTTCTTTAATTTCCGTTTGTGGTATTGCTATCGCAACAATGGCACTTGTATGTACACTCTCGGTTTTCAATGGTTTTACAGATGTTGTTGCAAAAACGTTCAACGCCTTTGATCCGGAATTGCAAGTAACCCCCACGCAAGGCAAAGTATTTGATGCAACAGATCCTCGCATACAACAAGTAAAACAGCTGGCAGGTATTGACTTTACTTCGGAATCGTTGGAAGAAAATGCTCTGTTGAAATATGAGGATCGTCAAGAACCGATAGTATTGAAAGGGGTATCACGAGAGTTTCGCAATTTGGCAATGATAGATAGCCTTCTGCTTGATGGTCGCTTCGAATTGCGCGAAGGAGATGTAAACAATGGTGTGATAGGAGCTGGCTTGGCAACTATGTTAGGAGTCCGTGCAGGCTTTTTATCTCCTCTGGAAATATATGTACCAAAGCGTAATGAGAAAGTAAATATGGCCAATCCGGCAACAGCCTTTGTGCATTCAGAGGCATATGTCAGTGGTGTGTTTGCTCTCAATCAGGCTAAGTATGATGATCAGATGTTGATTATCTCTATCGAACAAATGCGTGAATTGTTACGCTACGAGCATGAAGTTTCTTCATTAGATATAAAAGTAAAAGCGGGAGAATCCATAGAAGCCGTCCGCCGGCAAGTACGGGACATTTTAGGTTCGGACTATTTGGTAAAAGATCGTTTCGAACAACAAGAAGACTTGTTCCGGATGGTAAATGTCGAAAAGTGGGTGACTTTCCTTATCCTTGCCATTATTTCTATTATCGCAATCTTTAATGTCGTTGGCTCGTTATCCATGTTGATTATCGAAAAAATGGATGATGTGAAAATACTTCAAAGTTTAGGTGCAAATAAGAAACTTATCACTCGTATCTTCTTGCTCGAGGGGTGGCTCATAACCTTTGTCGGAGGCTTGGTGGGGCTGATAATAGGAATTATTATTTGCCTTATTCAGCAATATTTCGGTATATTGAAGTTAGGCGATGCAGGTACTTTTGTAATAGATGCTTATCCTGTTTCTGTACAGGTCATGGATGTTTTCCTTATTTTTCTGACAGTCGGTGTTGTCGGTTTTCTGGCAGTGTTATATCCGGTAAATGTATTGAGGAAAAAATTATAAAATAAGCTGCCAAAATTCCACATCGATCAGTTTATCAAATTTTTTGCCCGATTCTTTAAAATTTCCTATCAATTCAAAATTGAACTTCTTGTGCAACTTTCTGCTCTCGTCGTTTGGCAATGATATTACTCCTATCAGAGAATGAATATTTATTTTTTTAGCACGTACGATCAGTTCTTTATATAATACACTCCCTATCCCCGAGCCGATACTGTTATGGTTAAGATAAACGCTGGTTTCGAGCGTGATATCATATGCGGATCTTTCTCTCCAATTGCTTAAATATGCATATCCGACAATAATCCCATTCTCCTCATACACAAAGAATGGGTATCCTTTTGCCGTAACTTTTTTTATACGCTGCTCTATATCTTGTGCGGAAACAACCTCTTCCTCGAATGTAATAATTGTTTGCCTGATATAATAATTGTAAATATCTGCTATTTGCTTAGCATCTGCCAATGATATGTCACGAATCATATTTTATTCAAAAATTGGTAATGTCTGATTCATTGGTTCTACATTAGGAGTGGCATCGATAATGCTATCTACAATAAATTTACTATATCCTCGCCAAGGTAACCTGCCATAATATTCTTTGTAGTGTAATTTTACTTGTTGGCCACCCATGCTCATCAATTTTTTAGCAATAGCTTCATCTTCTATCGAAAATTGGAAGTCGTTCGATTGTAACCCTTTCGTTCCCGGACTGAATCCGGACTGTACAAGTTCACCTTCGTATGTTTTAAATATAATACCCTTGTGTTTGATATTGTTTAATATTCCGGCTTTAACTCCTGCATCACTGAATGGGACATAGAACCAGACATATCCGAAGATTAGTAATCCAATAACGATAACTGAAAACAGAATTGTAAAGAATTTTTTCATTGCGATAACTGTTTATGTTGTGAACTAATTTAACAGCATTTAAACATATTTTGTTTAGATACAAAGATAATTCATTATTTTGGAGTATTTTCGCAATTCAACTCAATCTTATTAAAGAAAGAATGATAATAAAAGATGCAGAATTTGTAATAAGCAATACAGATTATCGTAAATGCCCCGACGATGGCAAACCTGAATATGCCTTTATCGGGCGGTCTAATGTAGGTAAGTCGTCTCTAATCAATATGTTGACTAACAAGAGGGGGTTGGCTATGACTTCCTCCAAGCCGGGTAAAACACAATTGATCAACCACTTCATAATCAATGATGAATGGTATCTGGTCGATTTGCCCGGATATGGATATGCGCAACGAGGGAAAGAAGGCCGTGAGAGAATCCGTCAGATTATTGATAGTTATATACTTAAACGGGAAGAGCTTGTGAGCTTGTTCTTGTTGTTAGATTGTCGGCACGAACCTCAAAAAATAGATACTGATTTTATGAACTGGTTGGGTGAAGAGGGTGTTCCGTTCGCTATTATTTTTACTAAAATCGACAAGTTAAGTAAAGGAAAATTGAGTGGAAATATAACAGCATATATAGATAAGTTAAAAGAAACATGGGAAGAACTCCCCCCTGTTTTTTATACTTCGTCCGAACATCGATTGGGGAAAGATGAGATACTGGATTATATAGAAAATATAAATAAAGAACTGGATAAAGAATGAGTAATAAAAACCTTAATGCGAAATATATGCTCAAGGCAATTGCTTGGGCTGAGAAAAGTATCGAAAAAGGAGGAGGTCCTTTTGGTGCAGTGATAGTGAAAGATGGTAAAATAGTGGCACAAGGACATAATTGTGTAACTATCAACAATGACCCTACAGCACATGCTGAAGTAACAGTGATCCGTAAGGCATGCAAAAAAATGAAAACATTCGATTTGTCGGGTTGCGAAATTTATACTTCTTGCGAACCTTGCCCTATGTGCTTGTCTGCAATCTATTGGGCACATATCGACAAAATATATTATGGCTGTACCAAAGCAGATGCAAAAGATATAGATTTTGACGATTCTTTTATTTATGATCAGATCGACCTGAAGCCTGAAAAACGAAGTATTCCTGCTACCCAGATTTTGCACCAAGAAGCGTTACAAGCATTCCGTGTTTGGGAAAGCAAGGAAGATAAAGTTGAATATTAAAAAACGAATTTATGCTAGTTCCTAATATCGAAGTTGTTGATGTTGCCAATACTGCAAATATATTAGAGCTGTTGCAGGATGTTTCAGTGCATTCTATAGCTTGCGTCAATTGGAAAGAAGAATATCCGTACAAACCTGATGTTTCGTTCAAGATAGCCCATAATGGTTCTTATCTGTTCTTGCAATTCTTTGTAGAAGAACAAGAAATTATGGCTCTTGCTGAGAACGATAATGGACCTGTATGGAAAGATTCTTGTGTAGAGTTTTTTATTTCGTTTAATAATTCGCCAAGTTATTACAACCTAGAGTCTTCATGTATCGGTAAAGTACTGTTGGGCTATAGAAAAGATAAATCTGACTCTGCTCATGCCGGTCAGCAAACATTGGAGTCAATAAAAAGATATCCAAGTTTGGGAACATCAAATTTTGATAAGAAAGAAGGCGATTTCAAATGGAATATACTTCTGGTTGTTCCGGCTTCAGCATTTTGGATGTCAGAGATCGAGACATTTAAAGGGCTCGAAGCTCGTGCTAATTTCTATAAGTGTGGAGACAATTTGTCGACACCTCATTTCTTGTCATGGAGCCCGATAAAGTATCATAAACCTAATTTTCACTTAGTTGATTACTTTGACACAATCAAATTTGAATAATAATCAGGATATATGACTGTAAGTGTCATGTTATCAATAGACTGAGGTGTTTTCTTTTTGTGTTAAAAAATCTTTCATACTTTATTTTTTTTCTTATCTTTGCGCCCAATAGGTGTGTTTTGGTAATGTCTACGTTAAATTTAAAATTCGGTTCGTTTTACAGAGATAATATCTTTAGAATCGGCAAATGAGGCATTTTTCAAGGCCTGTAAATATGGATATATTTAATTTTTTATGAAAAATAATTTATTCGATAGGTTTAAGCCTAAAGAAAATAAGTTCTTTCCCCTTCTGAGAGAAATGGCGGATGTCATTGTTAATGCTTCGGATCTCATCGTCGAGTGTGTGCAGTTGACCGACCATGCAGCTGTAGTAGAGTATTATAAAAAGATTAAAGAGCAGGAGCGTCGAGGCGATTCTGTTCAAAACAAAATCTTTGAAGAATTGAATGATACATTTATTACACCTTTCGACAGAGAAGACATCAATCACCTTTCATCTAAGATGGACGATATAACAGACTTGATCAATAGTTGTGCGAAACGTATAATGTTGTATAGTCCTAAACTGATGCCGGAAAGTGCAACGCGTTTGGCTCTTTTAGTCCGCGAATCGGCAGGTTATATAACAAAAGCTATTGATGAATTGGACTTGCTTAAAAAAAGTCCTGCAAAAATAAAGGAATATTGTGAGCAGCTTGGAGTATTGGAGCATAATGCAGACGATGTTTATGAGCATTTCTTGATCGATTTGTTCGAAAACGAGAAGGATGCGATTGAAGTCATCAAGCTTAAAGATATTCTTCACGAATTGGAACGAGCTACAGATGCTGCAGAAACAGTTGGTAAAATAATAAAGACTATAATTATTAAGTATACATAATAAAGAAACGATGACTTTACTTATTATAATTATTGTTTTAGCTATTATTTTCGATTTCATTAATGGGTTCCATGATGCAGCTAATTCAATAGCAACAGTTGTTTCGACCAAAGTGCTTACGCCCACTCAAGCCGTTATTTGGGCTGCATTTTTTAATTTCGTCGCATTTTTTATTGCAAAATATATTATTGGAGGATTTGGAATAGCCGACACAGTATCAAAAACAGTTGATATGTCGTTTGTTGCAAATCCTTCGCTTGTTATAATAGCGGGATTGTCTGCGGCTATTATCTGGAATCTGATCACTTGGTGGTTGGGGATTCCTTCCTCATCGTCACATACACTGATCGGTGGTTTTGCGGGAGCTGGTATAGCAGCAGCCGGATTTCAGGCTGTTCATGCACAAGTGATTGGGATTATAGCTTTGTTTATTGTTGTTGCTCCGCTTATCGGTATGGTTGGCGGTAATATAATTACACTGATAACAATAAACATTATACAAAAGATAAAACCTAAACCTGCTAAGGCAGATCGCTGGTTCCGAAACTTGCAGCTGGTTTCTTCGGCATTGTTGAGTATCGGGCATGGATTGAACGACTCGCAGAAGGTGATGGGTATAATTGCGGTGGCTTTGATAGCTTTTACAAAAGCTAATCCGGACGTTCATCATTGGTTGTATATGAACTCGATGGACGATATGCACGACTGGGTGCCTATAGCTTGTTTTTCGGCAATTGCATTAGGTACAGTATGTGGTGGATGGAAGATTATGAAAACAATGGGTAATAAGATAACCAAGATCACTCCGGTGGAAGGATTTTGTGCTCAAACGGCAGGTTCATTGACATTATTCATCACGGAGATTCTTCATGTTCCGGTAAGTACAACACACGTGATATCCGGTAGTATAATCGGAGTTGGTTCAGTAAAACGTCTTTCGGCTGTACGCTGGGGAGTAACAAAAGACCTGTTGGTGGCGTGGATACTTACCATACCGGTAAGTGCTATAATGGCAATGTTGGTTTATATGTTGTTCGATGTTTTTATTTGATAAAATTTCATTAATATATAAGAGGTTGATTCTGTATAGAGTCAACCTTTTTTTATTATGGAACTATTCCGCTTTTATTTTTATTAATTTCATAGTTTCCGGGTCGGTTTGATAATAATAAATTGATCCATTTTCGTCAAAAACTATTTTTTGAAGATCCTCTTCACTCATTTCGTCACATGCTGTTGATACCAAAAACGGTTGTACTACTATTTGCCATTTTTTACCATCAAACATATAAGTTGTCATATTGAAAGTACATCCACCCAGTGGTGGTGAATAGATCGAAATCTTATCTTCTCCGTCTTTTCCTAACTTTCCCTCGTTGATAAGGGTTGAATACTCCCTGTCACATTCGAATATAATGGGCGGAATGCTCTTGTTTGAAAAGTGAACTGCAAGTGTCCATGCGCTTTCGTCAAACTTGCCTTCCTTGTCGATCTGCAATGTGGCAGTTTCGCTGCGCCCATCTCCATCAAAATCGCCTATTATACTGTCGCCTACACTATTGCTAATATTAGTATCAGATAAGCCGATACTGTCATTTATTTCAGAGATCGGCTCGTTGATCATTATTCTATTTTCTATTTGTGGGTTCTGTGCTTGTTGGGTACATGATATTGCTATTATAAGAAAAGAGGACAGATACAGATATTTTCGGCTCATGTTATTGATGTCTTATTAAGTTTGTAATTGCAAATATAATTTATTTAGAATATACATCTTTAGTTTCTTCTTTTTATCATTCGTGTATATTCCTGAAGGATGATAAATATTCGGGCAAATTATTTTTTTTTATGCTGAAAAACAGTATCTTTGCACCGCTTTTTAAGCAAAAAATGTTTAACCCTTTAAAGTTACTGATCAGATCAGGTATCAGATCGTTTTAAATGATTGAATCAGACAAATTGAAAAATGTAGCTCCAGTTGCTGACTTTGACTGGGATGCTTATGAAAAAGGCGATTCTTATACATCGAAGAGCCAAGAAGAATTAGAAAAAACTTATGACCAGTCGTTAAACAAAGTAAACGACAAAGAAGTGGTTATGGGTAAAGTAACTTCGATGAACAAACGTGAAGTTGTTATCAACATCGGTTACAAATCGGATGGTGTGGTTTCTATGAACGAATTCCGCTACAATCCGGATCTTAAAATTGGTGACGAAGTAGAGGTATACATCGAAAGCCAAGAAGATAGAAAAGGACAATTGATTCTTTCTCATAAAAAAGCTCGTGCTTCTCGTTCTTGGGAACGTGTTAACGATGCTCTTGAAAAAGACGAAATTATCAAAGGGTATATCAAATGCCGTACTAAAGGTGGTATGATCGTTGACGTATTCGGAATCGAAGCATTCTTGCCAGGTTCTCAGATCGACGTTAAACCAATCCGCGACTATGATGTATTCGTTGGTAAAACAATGGAATTCAAAGTTGTGAAAATCAACCATGAATTCAAAAACGTTGTTGTTTCTCACAAAGCTCTTATCGAAGCTGAACTTGAACAACAAAAGAAAGATATTATTTCGAAACTGGAAAAAGGTCAAGTGCTTGAAGGTACAGTTAAAAACATCACTTCGTATGGTGTGTTTATCGACCTTGGTGGCGTAGATGGACTTATCCACATTACAGACCTTTCTTGGGGACGTGTTCAACACCCAGAAGAAGTGGTTAAATTGGATGAAAAAATCAACGTTGTTATCCTTGACTTCGATGACGATAAAAAACGTATTGCTCTTGGCTTGAAACAATTGACTCCTCATCCTTGGGATGCTCTAAGCAGCGAACTTAAGGTTGGAGACAAAGTGACTGGTAAAGTGGTTGTTATGGCAGACTATGGTGCATTCATCGAAATTGCTCCGGGTGTAGAAGGCCTTATCCACGTATCAGAAATGAGCTGGGCTCAACACTTGCGCAGTGCTCAAGACTTTATGAAAGTTGGTGATGATGTAGAAGCAGTAGTTCTTACATTAGATCGTGACGAACGTAAAATGTCTCTAGGTATCAAACAATTGAAACCAGATCCATGGGAAAATATTGAAGAAAAATATCCTGTTGGAAGCAAGCACACAGCTAAAGTGCGTAACTTCACTAACTTTGGAGTATTTGCTGAAATCGAAGAAGGTGTTGATGGATTGATCCATATTTCAGACCTTTCTTGGACTAAGAAAATCAAACATCCAAGTGAAATAACTCAAATAGGTGCTGACATCGATGTTCAAGTATTGGAAATCGACAAAGAAAACCGTCGTTTGAGTCTAGGACACAAACAATTGGAAGAAAATCCATGGGATGTATTCGAAACATTGTTTACAGTAGGTTCAGTACACGAAGGTACTGTAGTTGAACTAGTAGACAAAGGTGCAGTAATAGCTCTTCCTTACGGTGTTGAAGGTTTTGCAACTCCAAAACACTTAGTAAAAGAAGATGGTTCACAAGCTCAAATCGATGAGAAATTAGAATTTAAAGTGATCGAATTCAATAAAGATTCTAAACGTATCATCGTTTCACACAGCCGTGTGTTCGAAGATGAAAAACCAGAAGCTAAAGAAGCTGCTGCTGAGAAAAAAGCAAGAAAAGCATCTAAAAAAGAAGAAACTGTTTCTCAACAATCTAATGTAGAAAAAACTACTTTAGGTGACATTGAAGAACTTGCAGCCTTGAAAGAAAAACTTTCAGGAGACAACAACTAATCAGTTTTTCCTTTATATAATATTAAAGCGAGGCATTCATCCGAATGCCTCGCTTTTTTGTTATGCTCTCTAATTTTTGTTTCTAATTGATAGCCTCAGTAATATCGTCAACAAACTTTATGGCTTTTGTTTCTATCTCTTCGGTCAGTTTGCCCAAATCATCGAAGTTGGGATTTTCTATTAATATATAGTCTACAATAGCAAAGTTTCCTTCTATTGTTTCCGGTATATGGTATTTGTCCCAATCGCTACCTTTGAATATTTCCCAATACTTGCTTTGTATCTGTTTATTTTGTCCACTCAGCCAAATTCCAAATTGCATTTTCTCGTGATTGAATCCAATACCAATTTTTAGTTTATCTTTTTTGAGAGATTCCGGTGTAAAGGTAAAATAAGTAATATCCATATATCCTTGATAAAAATGTCCGATATGGAACAGACCGGCATATTTATTGCCGAAAGATGTTTTTAGAGACATCATATATTCGGTCAGACCTTTATAAGCCTTCTGAATATCTCCTATTTCTAATTGTTTTTTGTATGTTTCTACATACTCATTCAACATTTTCATCTTTATTGTTCTTTTATTGGAACACATATATCAACAATAAATTTATGTTCAGGATGTGTTCTGTTATCATTGTGGTATAACTCAAAATAGTCATGATCACCAAATTGATATCCATTTTGTTTGACCCAAGAGAGGACGCTAGCCCATGCCTGTTCAAACTGTATTGGCTCTATTTCGAAATGACCTATTGCATAATGTCCCTTACTTATCGAAATTTGTCTTATTTCCCCATCTGTCGTTACTTCCTTTTCGATAGTTATACAGGCAGACCACCTAACTTTCGACATATGGGTGATACGTGGATTGTCATGATAAATAGTTAATAGCTTTGTTTTGGAAGGGCCTAAAGTTGTATTCTCATTTGCCCATTTTAGTAGCTGAGCATAAGCCTCAGGTGCCTTTTCAAGCTCTCCGATATTGGTAATACCTATAAGCTTGATTTCAGGAAGTTCTTTGATTTCGATTGATGTCTCCATTTTTCAGTTCTTTTATGTTATCAATATCGCAAATATATTCCTCATAGGTGAATACTTTTACACCAATCTTGCTAAAATGCTCTTTGTAATTGGTTGGACTGATTCCATAAAACTTCTTAAATGCTCTCGAAAGGGCGTTGCCATTAGAAAACCCATACGTAAAAGCCAGATCACTAAAAGAATAATCTGTGGTTGTCAATAGGATAGATGCTATCTTTTCTATTCTTTTTCTTACAATAAGAATATTGGGAGTTTCACCTGTTACTATCTTGAAAATGCGATGGAAATGGAATGGCGAAAAGGAAGATATATCTGCTAAGGTATTTAGATCTAGTTTTGTATCAAGGTTCGAATCAATATAATCAATTACGGCATTTACTCTATGAGCATAATCATACTTAATATTATATTTCTTCTGCCTTATTATCATGCGTTTCCAATCCTATTTATTTTTTCGGTACAAAAGTGATATGTGCCGGAATATTACCTGCCATTGTTTTCCATTTCTTTTTCCCGTCGTGCGAAAAGCAATAGATATAACCCGATACAACATAGTTTTGCGCATCGGTCACGTAAATGTCCCGTGTCTCGGGGTCTACAGCCAATCCATAAGGCATAACAATATCCTTATCCGTGCCGTCGGTAATAAAATTAGTTGTGACTACTTTCTTTGTGTTTGTATTCAATATCCCATACACAGCATCCGAACCATCCCACAAGACACTGTAGTAGTAGAGAGAGTCACCACATACATACATGTCAGAAATAGGGATGTCCAATTTGGTTTTTATCTTGTCCGTATTGCTGTCTATCACGTACAGTCTGGATGGAATATCTCCATAATCGCCACGTGAGCTTACATAAATATCGCCCTTGCTGTCTACCTTCATCCGGTGTAAATTTACATCTACTTCAATTGTTTTGATCACTTCAAACGAGTTGAGGTCAATTACAGATACCGTATTGTCATAATTTGGAGCACGATAGCCACCCGAATTTGCCACATACAGTTTATTGTTGTGCACAACAATTTCTTCGGGCTGATAACCGACAGTCACCTTTCTTGTCAATTCTAGTGTAGTGGTATCTATTTCGGCAACAAAACCTTTGCCTTCATCTACACCCACTTTTCCAGCATAGGAGCTTATATATGCTTTCCCTTTGTCAAAAGCCAGATAACGTCCGTTAGGCACCGAAATATCAGTAATCCGTTTTGCCGTATACGCATTCATTACTTCTATTTTGTTCGACGAATTAATTACTGCATATAGCTTGTTCCCATATCTTTTCAGGTCGTTACCCACATCGCCGAGTTCCTTCACTACATTTGGATTTTTCTCAGAATAGATGTCCCGATAGTATACCCCTGTCGGAAATTCGAAATAATCTAGTGTGGCAAGATTCATTCCCATATTCCCTTCGTTGAGTAAATAGAAGCCTGCAAATCCGCTCGTATTATTGGGTGGGGTTACCTGTTCGGCTTCCGACAAGAAAACCATATCATCGTCACGGCACGATTGCAGAACCGTAATAAGACTTATGCAAATAAATAAAATTACTTTATATTGTTTCATATTTCTATACTCACTATAAATTTAAGCGTACGACCCGGCATCGGATAATTGAGTACTACATCATAATACTGATTGAAAGCATTATTCATTTCTACCGAACCCTTTATTTTGTATTGCTTATATTGGAACGATTTATAAGCCGATATATCATGCGTATACCATGGCTGTATCTCGTTGCGCTTTATATTATTTACCGCAGCATTATATCTTTTACCTACATAAATAAAACTGTAATTCAACCCCCATGTTTTATAAGACCCGCTAACTATGGCCGATCCGCTATGCCAAGGGGTATAAGGGATCTGGTCGCCAAATGATGACAGACGAGGTTCAGTCTTTGTAAAATCTTGGGCTTTCGTGTACGAGTATGTCAGACTTGTATTTATGTTTACCTCGCTTACATGCCCTTGTATGCTGGCAGCTACATCTATTCCCTTGTTTTCCACATATCCCATGTTGGTCATCATCCAGTTAAAACTGTTTGCACCCTTTGGTGTTGCCAGAATCTTGTTTGTTATATTCAGGTAATACGCATCTACCTGTAGGCTCACTTTGTCTATCAGCCCATTTCGAAATGGCTTGCTATAACTGAATCCAATATTATATTGGTTTGTATATTCCGGTTTCAGGTTCGAATTACCTATTTGGGTATAATATAAATCATTGAATGTAGGCATTCTGAATATCCGTTTATAAAATGCTCTGATATTGAAATCGTGTTGGGCTAGAGGAGCATATCCAATAAATAGGGATGGGGTAAACTCCGATTTGTTGGGCGATGCATTACCCTTTTTGACACTCTCCTGCACAAATGTACCTAATAGGCTTGCTTGCATTTTTAGTTTACCTAAATTGATTGCTGTGGCTAATGCAGCTAATGTCGTATATCGTTTGGGGTAGGCAAAAGCATAGTTGCTGCTCATCGTCGCATTCAGCCTGTTCCATTGAAAATCGGTTGACAAGGAAACATCCCACCAGCGATTGACCGAGTATTGATTGACAACTGACAAATAAAGTTCCTGTTGATAATATTTATTGTCGAAAGCCATCCTTTGTTCCACATCATCTCCCATAAAACGGGTGGTGTCATTTGTTACAAAATGAGTATAATCAAAGGCATATTTTGCTTTAGCCTGAAATTTGTAATTCGGGGTGAACTCTTTATTTAAACTAGCTTGTCCAAAAAAGTTTTTGTCCCACAATCGGTCACCATTGTAGAAAATATTGTTAACAATAGCACCCGGTAGTCCGCGTTCCGAACCGTAGTAGTAGACTTTCGATTCCCAATATCCATCCTCAATAATTCCATACAGACCACTCTCGATGCGGATAGCTTCAATATCGCTGTTCTTACGCACAGCCGTAGTGTCGTATGCTGTCGAGCCATCTATATTGATACGTTTATATCTGAAATCATACTTTCCGTCTGACTTGATATATTCTGAACTAAGGCTCATGTTTACTTTATTACTGAGTTTCTGCTCCCATCTGAACGATGGATTGATAAGTTGAATAGAACCTGCCTTATATCGTGCTAAAATGTTAGTTGTCTTTCCATCTTCGAATCGGGGTCTTTTAGCCTTCATGTATATTGCCGAAGCTGCCGAAAAATCGCGGGCGGATTGCAATAAGTCACTCTTTTGTCCATTATAAAGGGATATTTCTTCCATGTCATCGAGCGAAAATTTGCCAAGGTCAACAACACCATTTTGGGCATTTCCCAATTGTATACCATCATAAAATACGCCTACATGATGCGAACCCATATTTCTGATATTTACAGTTTTGAGTCCCCCCATGCCTCCAAAGTCTTTGATTTGTACACCGGCAAAATAGCGCAACGCATCTGCAACCGAATGGCTGTTGAGTTGCTCCAGTTTATCGCCTGACAATTTTTGAGAAGGAATAACTTCCTGAAAAGGCTTCGCTGTGATAATCACCTCTTTCATCTGCTGCACACTATCTAACTTATTCTGTGCACAGATATAGATAGAGAAAAAACTTAGCAGCACCAATAATATGTATCTACGTGAAAACATTGACTAGTTTGAATAATTGTTCAAAATAGCTCAGTCCGGAATAAATAAAATATAGGATAGAAGGATGCCATTAGTCTATATTTCAGCTCTATTCCTCGAGAGCTTAAAATAAAAATGAGCTTTAGGCAGGTGTTCTGACTTACTCTACCTTCAAACTCTCCTTCCCGTTTTTTCAAATAGTGGATTGTATGTTGTCCGAAGGTTATTAATAGAGATTACAGCAGCGGGTCTGTTCAGGACTTGCACCTGATTCCCTTCTTGTAATAAAGCAGGCGGATGCCTGATTATAACTTCTAAAGCGGTAGCAAAGATATTGTTTTTTTACAACAAGTTTGTTGAATTAAGATAAAGTTTAATATTTCAGATAGTTAATTGCTTATTGTTTTTTCGCAATCACGAGCCGTATCATACACGAGTTGATATAAATAGTAAATAAATAATTTTAATATCAAGTAGAATGAGACCGTATTTTTATTATCTTTACTATCTCATTATAATATTAATATACAAAGTACTGTATCTTTCAATAAGCAGGACTTTATTTGTTATAAAGTAGAGTACAACTTTGCTTTACATTAGCCTTTAGATTTTAAACCAGGACTTCTATTCAATTTTGAAAAACATATAAGCCTGTAAATTTTATATACTATAACTGTAATTATTTCATCAAAAAAATACATTAATTAATATTATGGGAACTAACCGTAGAGATTTTCTGAAAACCGTAGGAAGTTTAGCTCTCTTCTCTATAGTACCTCGTTCGGTATTGGGAAATGGCTATATAGCACCTAGCGATCAATTGACGAAAGGGATTATCGGTACCGGAAGTATGGGACGAGGACATGTCGATTATGCCGGAACCCGTCTGGTAGCAGTCTGTGATGTAGATAAAAAGCATCTGGAATTAGGTAGAAATCTTGTAAAAGATAAGATTGCTGCTTATCATGATTTTCGTGACCTGATCCTAGACCAGAATGTGGATATAGTCCATATAGCTACACCACCTCATTGGCATGGGATAATGTCGGTAGAAGCAGCAAAAGCGGGAAAAGACATTTGGTGCGAGAAACCAATGACACGTACTATTGGTGAGGGCAAGCGAGTGATGGAAGCTATGAAGCAATATGGACGCATATTCCGTCTCAATACATGGTTCCGTTTCGAAGATCAGTTTTACGGTTTAGGAACACCTGTTAAACCTTTGAAAAAGTTAGTTCAGAGTGGGATGTTGGGCTGGCCGTTGAAGGTGACTATCAGTAAACATACAGGCTTCGACTGGAAATTCTATTGGGTTGGAAAAGAAAATTTAGCACCTGAACCTATCCCTTCCGAATTAGATTATAATATGTGGTTAGGCCCTGCGCCATACAAACCATACAATTCGCACCGTGTACATCAAACATTCCGTGGATATTGGGATTATGACGGAGGTGGACTTGGCGATATGGGGCAACACTATATAGACCCTGTGCAATACTTTTTGGGCAAAGACGATACCAGTCCTGTAAAAATAGAGGTGGATGCACCACAACAGCATCCAGATGCTATTGGTACATGGCGCTCCATAACATATACTTACGACGATGGTTGCCAGATTGTTCTTTGGGGTGGCGATTATGGAGACCCCAATACTCCATATATTTCCGGGCCTAATGGAAATGTATATAAAAACTTTGTCTGTGATATTCCAAACTGGGAGAAGAAACTGGCTGAGTATGCAGAGCCGAAACCTCAACATACTGATTTTATAGAATGTGTTAAGACCCGTCAGCCTTTTGCTCTGAATGAGAAAAATGGTTTCCGTTCTTCAACTATCGTAAATCAGGGTATTGTGGCTCTCCGCTTGAACCGGACACTTGAATTTGATCCGGTAAAACTAGAGTTTATCAATGATGAGGCAGCCAATAGGTTGTTAGATCCGCCAATGCGTTCCCCTTGGAATATATAAACTGAATAAAAATTATAGAGAAAGTAATATGAAAAAAATATATTTGCTGTTCACTTGCTTGTTTGCTGTCATCAGTTTGGCACAAGCTCAGGTTCCAGCTAACCGTACTTCTAAAACGATTGTTGCCGATGTATTGGCACAATTGCCAGCCAATAAACCTGATCAGTATGAGGGATTGATGAAAGATCTTGCCTCGACTGGCGAAAATGGGATATTGCAACTAACTGCAATGTTGAATGCGCCCGGTAAAGGTGATAATTCGAAAGTGGAATATGCTTTGAGTGGATTGTCGCATTATGCATCGGAACAACCTGAACGGACTCGCATCGTTGTTGCTTCTGCTTATGTAAAGGCACTAGACCAAGTGACCGACCGGGAGATAAAGGCCTTCATAATTCGTCAATTAGAAATTGTTGGAAAAGAAGAAGGTGTTGCTAAGTTAGCTGCATATCTGGGTGACGAAACATTGAGTGGCCCGGCAAGTAGGGCATTGGCTGTGACCAAAGCACCTCAGGCAGCTACCGCTTTATTAAAGGCTTTGCCTTTAGCCAAAGATAATAAATCGAAAGAAGATATTATTTTGGCTTTGGCATATATGCAAGAACCACAAGCCGAACCATTATTGAAAGGATTTTTGAATAGTGGTGATCCGGCATTGCAAAAGACTGTACTTTATGCATTGAGCCGTACCGGAGCAAAGGCTTCTTTGCCTGATTTGGCAATAGCGGCAGATAATGCCCGCTATACGATGGAGGCAACGGGAGCAACAGAGGCTTATATCACGTTGTTGAAAAGAGTTCTCGAACAGGGCGATATTTTGGATGTTCGTCGAGCTTCGGACGATTTGATGAAAAAAGCGACAAAGGCAAATGCGACACAGACACGTAATGCAGCATTGAGCCTGCAATTAGCTTCTACGCCCGATGATGCTATAAGATTGGTAGTGAGTGCAGTTAAAGACTCAGATAGAGAATTTCGTAATGCAGCCCTTACAGATGCTTCTGTTTATGCAAATCAAGGGATGTATATGGAGGTTGCTAAACTGATAGAAAAAGCAAAACCAGAACAGAAATCAGACATAATTAATTGGTTTGCTGTTGAATGCTTGGAAAAGGACAAGTTGTCGAGAATAAGAACATTAAAACTTCTGGGCAAAGGCAATAATTCTATAACTTTCCAGAAAGTGCTTGAAGATAATCTGATTTCAGATCCATCCCTTATCGTAAAAGAGGCTTGTGCATCAGCTTTGGTCAATCTTGGCGACTATCAATCGATAGATGTATTGGCGCAATTGCTGAAAAGTGATGACAAAAATATAGTTGACTTAGCTCAATCGAACTTGGCTGCATATACAGGAGATGTTACATCAGCAATAGCACAGGTATTACCATCCGCTTCGGATAATGGGAAAGTTGCTATTCTTCAATTGTTTGCAAACCGCAAATCGGTATCTAATTATCAGCTTGTAGTAGAGCAGTTAAACAGCACCTCTAAAGATGTAAAAGAAGCAGCCTATTCTGCCTTGAAAGACGTAGCTTCGATGAAAGATTTACCTGCCCTATATGCAATGCTCGAATCTGCTGACGATTCGGAGATAGCCCCTCTTCAAAAAGCTATTATATCCGCTCTTGCCGAATTGACGCCGGATATGCAGATTAAAACAATTGAGGCACAAATGAAAACCTTGCCTAAAGAGAAACAAGCACTTTATTACACGATATTGGCTTCAACTAATAATCAGGGTGCTTTGGACATTGTGACCAAAGGCTTTGATGAAGGGAATGGTAAGGTTAAAGATATGGCATTCGATGCTCTACTTAGCTGGAATGGATTGGAAGTTGCCGATAAATTATTTTCCATCGGTAGCGATACTGCATCAACCTATAGTGACCGTGCATTGAACCAATATATCGAAGTGGTATCAGCACCTTCTGTTACGGCAGAGAATCAGAGATTATTTCTGACCAAAGCAATGGCTATCGTCAAAAATGATAAACAAAAAAATACGATTCTCCGAAAAATAGGACAAACCAATACATTCTTAGGGATGATATTTGCCGGAAATTATCTCGATCATAAAACTTTGCAAGAATCAGCAGCAGGAGCTGTTCTGAATATTGCATTGGCTAATCCCGATTTTACAGGAAAAGATGTCGAAAATCTGCTTAACAAAGTATTGGTTGTATTAAATAACCCTGATGCAGACTATCAACGTCAGGCAGTTTGTAAGCATTTGAGCGAACTACCAAAAGAAGAAGGGTATGTCCGTATTTTTAACGGAAAAGACTTTACAAGATGGAAAGGCTTGGTTGAAGACCCGATGAAACGCCCTAAGATGAAACCTGCCGATCTGCAAAAGCAGCAAGAGGCTGCCGATGCACAGATGTTAAAGGATTGGAAGGTAGAAGATGAAGCTTTTGTATATCTGGGCAAAGGATACAACAATATTTGCACTACTAAAGACTATGGTGATATAGAAATGTATGTAGATTGGATGCTTGATCCTAATGGTCCTGAGCCAGATGGCGGCATATATTTGCGTGGCTGTCCTCAGATACAAATGTGGGATATCCGCCGTACCGATGTTGGAGCACAAGTAGGTTCAGGAGGATTGTATAACAATCAGGTGAATGCTTCTAAACCATTGAAAGTGATGGATAATAAGTTAGGTGAATGGAATACATTTTACATCAAAATGGTTGGCGATAGAGTTACTGTCAAATTTAATGGCGAAACGGTTGTTGACAATGTCATTCTCGAAAACTATTGGGATCGCTCGCAGCCCATCCCTGCCATCGGACAGTTAGAATTGCAGGCACATGGTTGCCCTATCTATTATAAAAATGTATATGTAAAGGAGCTGCCTCGTCCACAAGTCTTTGAACTGTCGGCAGACGAAAGGAAAGAAGGCTATCGTGTATTGTTCGATGGTACTAATATGCACCAATGGACAGGCAATACTGTCGATTATATATTGGAAGACGGTTGCATATCGATGCATCCGAGCAATAACTATGGTGGAAATCTGTATACCAAAGATGAGTTTGGTAATTTTATCTATCGTTTCGAATTTCAATTGACTCCGGGTGCTAATAATGGTATTGGTATTCGTACGCCGATGGAAGGTGATGCTGCATATGTAGGAATGGAAATTCAGGTATTAGACCACGACGATCCCATCTATAATGATATTACTCCATTCCAGACTCATGGCTCTGTATATGGCATCATTGCCGCAAAACGGGCGAAGCTGAAGCCGGTAGGAGAGTGGAACTATGAAGAAATTATAGCTGATGGTAATCATATTAAAGTAACTCTCAATGGTGAAGTTATTGTAGATGGTGATATTAAGGAAGCTGTCAAAAATGGAACACCAGACGGAAAAGAACATCCCGGATTGTTTAATAAAAAAGGACATATCGGATTTTTAGGGCATGGCTCGCCTGTCAAGTTTAAAAATATAAGAATTAAAGAGCTGAAGTAATACAATACCAGTATTCTGTTTTTAATGTTTTAGGTTCGGTTGTTCAGTTTTGGGCAGCCGAACCTTGTTTTATTTACGTAAGCTGCATATTTCTTTTTGTATTTAATGATTTTGTAATTAGTTGCTATCCAAATACCTTATTTCAACTTGTCTTAGATATTGAGGCGTAAATAGTAATAAGCAGTTCGGCTCTATTGACATTATTATATATATTTGTAATATACTTATCATTAATAATTGTTTGTCTGTAGAAAGGCTTATGAAATTTCTAATTTACTGCATTACTTTTATAATAAGTCTGTCGCTACCCTCTCAACTGCTGTCGCAAGGTTTGAAGTTTAAGGGTAGTGAATGCCCTATTGATGAACGTACTTCTTTCGACGTTTTTCATAAGAAGACGTTTCGATTCAAAGAAACGTTGAATATACGTTTTAATGTTTCTATACAGGAACCAACCCATATTGGGTACATTATACGGATCAAAAATCCGGAAACCAATACAACCTACAATCTTTCGTCCGATAATCAGAGCGAATACATAGTATTCAAGTTTAATGAAGAGGGGCGGACTACCCTTATTACAGCAAGTATCAAAAAAGAATCTCTTCTTAGTAGGCAGTGGTTTGGTATTTCTATTTCTTTCGACTCCGGTAATGACTTATTATCACTCAATATCAATGATAACAAATATGACGTAAAAAATATAAAACTACCCGATACATGGGCTCCATCCATCTATTTTGGGAAGAGTGACTATATTATCGATGTTCCGTCTTTTGCTATAAAAGATCTAGTGATAGCCGATAAAGAGCAGAGCATTGTATTCCCGTTAAAAGAAGACACCGGAACAAACGTTCATAGTTCGGACTCCAAAATAATAGGAGAAGTTTCCAATCCGGTATGGCTTATAAATGACGCATATTATTGGAGATATAAAGTTTCTTTCAAATCTCGTACTGTTGCCGGATCGAACTTTAACCCACAGCGAGAAGAGATTTATTTCTTTAACAGCGATTCCTTGTCAGTCTACAATGTACGCACTGGCAATATTGCTTTCCGGAAATATCAAAACCCTTGCCCCATGCCTTTAGTATTGGGCACAAGTTTTGTCGATTATGTAAATAATCGATTGTATGCATATGAAGTATATACAAACAACGAAAAAAGGACTTCTGTTGTAAGCTTGGATTTGTCCGACAACAAGTGGCAACAAGTCTGTTCCGAAACGCTACCCATGCAATTGCACCATCATGGAGCTTATCTCGATACAGAACATAGTGTTTATACCATATTCGGAGGTTTTGGAAATATGCACTATAGCAAAAGTTTCTATACATACGATATCAACCAAAATCATTGGGATAGTTTGGCCTTTAGTGGTGATAAAATCTATCCGCGCTATTTTCAGTCGATGGGATATATGAAACAATCTAACTCGTTGTATATATTTGGAGGTATGGGGAACGAGTCGGGCGATCAGATTGTTGGGCGTCGCTATTTTTATGACCTATATAAAGTCGATCTGAATAATAAAACGATAAAAAAGCTTTGGGAGATAAAGTGGGATAAAGACAATATTGTACCCATACGGGGAATGGTGCTTGCCGACGACTCCTCTTTCTATACACTGTGTTATCCCGAACATTTCTCAAATTCGCATCTCAAACTTTATCGTTTTTCATTAAAAGACGGAAGTTATCAGATATTAGGCGATTCAATTCCGATTCATTCCGAAAAAATAAAAACGAATGCCAATCTATATTTCAATTCTAAACTGAATGAACTGTATGCCATTGTTCAGGAATTCGAAAATGACGATACTGCATCCGATGTTAAGATATATTCTCTAGCATTCCCTCCGGTCACAAAGGACGAGTTATCAGTGTTTACACAAGCTGCATCCGATAGCTATCTATGGATTGCCCTTCCATTCCTGTTTGTACTTTCCGCCCTGTGTATCATATTCTACATTGTCTTTAAACGCAGACACTATCATAAAGCAGATACTAAAGTTGAGAAACAGGATTCTGAAAAAACAGATGTGGAAATATCTTTTGGTGGGATTACCAGACGGAAAGAATCACCCAACTCGATCTATCTGTTTGGCGAATTTTCGGTGCGCGACCGGCACAATCGTGAGATCAGCTATATGTTTAGTGCCAAATTGAAGCAAGTATTTCTCATCATACTCGAACATAGCTTGGATGGTAATGGTATCACATCGCAGTATTTAAGTAGCCTTCTATGGCCAGACAGACCTGAAGATAAGGTCAAAAATTCGCGTGGAGTAACAATCAATCATTTGAGGAAAATCTTAGATGAGCTTGATGGGATAAAGCTTATTCATGAAAAAGGATCTTATAAAATAGTCTGCTCTGCCCCTTGTTATTGCGATTGCTTCCGATGCATCGATATTATATCGGCAGATACTCTGAAAGATAATAGGCAGGAATTTGCAGAAATATTGATTCGGGGCAAATTTTTAGAATCTTCTAATGACGAATTATTTGATACACTCAAAGAACGTATCGAACAGAAACTTGAACCTGTTTTGCTAATCGGCCTCGAAACCGAATTTGTTTCCGAGTCTTATTATGTTACAGCTGTTTTTGCCGAAGCTCTGTTCAATATCGATCCATTAAATGAAGAAGCTTTATATTATATGATAAATGCTCTGATGAGATCGAATCAGCAGGAGAATGCAAAGAAAAAATACTTATCTTTTGCCTCCGATTACAAAAAGCTGATGGGTAAAGAATACTCCAGATCTTTCTCTGATCTGATTGCTGAAAAATAAATATAAAATACGGTAAATAACAAAAAGCCCGGGACTAAATCTCCCGGGCTTTTTGTTATATATCCCTTGTCTTTAAGAAGAATTTCTTTATTGATTTTCTACGAAGACACCTGTGTTTACACTAAAAAAGCTTTGAATATGTTAATAAGTGATATCGGTTAATGAAAAATGCCGCTAAATAACCCTTATTTAACCCTTATTTAACCGAATATTTAACCTTTCTAAAACAATATTTGCCTCAAGTAACAATCGCGTTTAAATCGCCAAGACAGAGTAATACTGTATTTGTGAATTTATAAAAATGCGAAATGTTTTATAACTGTAAATCTTGGTGGCATGAAAAAAAATAATCGGATCATTTTCCTGCATGCATTCAATTGCTCTTGTCGGATATTATCAGGACTAAAACCTGCTGATATAACTCCACCCGGATATACAATTTCTGTATAAAAGAATAAGCTTGGTCATAATACATTTGATTAGATCGTACAAAAGGCAGGGAAGGATGAAATAGTATATTAGGTCGTATCGGGATTAAGAAGAAAAATAAAAATCTTCAAACATTCTTTCCCTGCCTTTGTAGATCTGTTTTTTTAGGAAGGACAATGTTTCTAACTATTCAAGCATAAATGAATACCATGAATATTATGTTTAAAGAACAACAAAACAGAATAATAACCTTGATTCCCATTTCCTCTTTCGCATGGTTGAGTGTTTATCCCACTTTATCTGTCGGAATAGATATCTCTATCCCAGTTCAATATAGTACATTAAGAATAATGAAGACAAAATATATAGAGTATACCTTCTGATTAGCTGTTTTCAGACTATTGAGTTGTAAGGTATATTCTTTTTCACTTAATCTATTTCTAATTACTAATAATCCAAAAAGAATTTTATGAAAAAAAGAACTTGTGAATTCCACCTTTATTATTCTCAGGTTTGAAACCATCACCTATCAGATCTTTACTATTAATTCATTAAAAACACTAAAACTATTATGTATGAATAAAAAAGAATCAATTCGATGCCATCTGAATTTTTCATGGAAAATTTTGGTTTTCCTGACCGTTTTGTTGGTGTCATTTAACCTTCAAGCCCAGAACCAAAAGGTTCAAATAAGCGGAACAATTAACGACGAACAAGGCGAACCTCTGATTGGGGCTAATGTCGTAGAAAAAGGTACAACTAATGGAACATTGACGGACATTGACGGAAAATTTAACCTTAGTGTTACCTCAAGTGCAACCATTCAAATAACCTACGTTGGCTATACTTCACAAGAATTCCCCTTGGCAGGCAAAACAAGCTTCAATATCGTACTAAAAGAAGATAGCCAGATATTAGAAGATGTTGTTGTTGTCGGATATGGTGTTCAGAAAAAAGTAACATTGACAGGAGCCGTTTCCGCGATCAATAGTTCAGAAATAATGACTACTAAAAATGAAAATGCACAGAATATGTTGACCGGTAAAATTCCGGGAGTTCGTGTAGTACAAAAAAGTAGTGAGCCCGGATCTTTCAACAACTCGTTCGATATTCGTGGTATGGGGAACCCTTTAGTCGTTATCGATGGAGTACCCAGAGACAACATAACCCGTATTGATGCCAGCGATATAGAAAGCCTATCAGTATTGAAAGATGCTTCGGCAGCCATATATGGTGTACGTGCAGCAAATGGAGTTGTGCTGATAACAACCAAAAAGGGTAAAAGTGGAACATTAGACTTAGAATATTCAGGAAACATCGGTTGGCAAAATCCTACAGGATCGCCTAAGAGTGTCAGTGCTGCCGATTGGATGGTGTTAAGAAACGAAAAACTGATGCATAATGTGAATGGTGGTACTCTTGCATACACACAAGATCAGATAGATGCTTACCGCAATGGCTCTATGACCAGTACAGACTGGTGGGCAGAATGTATGCGTTCATTAGCTCCTCAGACACAACACTCATTGAGTGCAACAGGAGGTAACGAACGTGTAAATTTCTATATCAGTGGTGGCTATATGAACCAAGAATCATTTTTGCGTAGCAAAAGTCTCGATTATGACCGTTACAATGTACGTTCTAACCTCTCAGTCAAAGTTAACAATCGGTTGACAGTCGATTTGAACTTGAGTGGTATTATGGATGAAAAAAATCAGCCTTATCAAAATGCCGATTGGATTATACGTGCCTTCCAGCGTGCTCCTGCAATACAGCCCGTTTATGCAAACAATAATAAAGAATATTTGATGTATGGTCTGATAGAAGGTGATAACCCCGTAGCTATGATGGATGCTGATGTAGTTGGTTATAAAAAATATAAGAACAAATGGTTCCAATCATCAATGACTGCAACTTACGATGTCCCATACATAACCGGATTGATTGCTAAGGCTACATTTAGTTACGACTATCAGAATGCCGATAACCGTATCTACCAACGTGAACATAATTTGTATGAATATAATGAAGCCACAGACACATATACAGGCAAAGGACGTCAAAGCCCGAGTACATTCAGACGCGAATTTTATTCGAAAGAATCTACCCTTTACCAATTGTCTTTAAATTATAACCGTACATTCAACAAGTCGCACAACATTAGTGCTTTGGCTTTGCTCGAAGGTTCGAAACGAAAAGGTGATAACTTCTATGCACAAAGGGAATTAGCTTTGGATTTAGATCAGCTATTTGCCGGAAATGCAGAAAATCAGGAAGGTAGTATGAGTACAAGCTCAGACAATCTTTATGATAAAGCAAATCTGGGTATTGTCGGACGTTTGGCTTACGATTTCCAATCAAAATACATGGCTGAATTTAGCTTCCGCGAAGATGGTTCATCTATGTTTGGCAGCGGTCACCGTTGGGGTTTCTTCCCTTCTGCATCATTAGGATGGAGAGCCTCAGAAGAGAACTTCTGGAAAAATTCGCCGCTTGCATTTATAAACAATTTCAAACTACGTGGCTCGTATGGAAAGATGGGGGATGATAGTGCTTCCAGCTACCAGTTTATTACAGGTTATACTTATCCGGCAAGTGGGGAAAAAAATAAAGTTCCCGGAGGATATGTCTTCGATGGAGTTTTTGTTAACTCAGCAGCAAGTAAAGGACTTACTAATACTGCTATCACATGGTATATTGCAAAAACTCTCGACTTAGGAGTCGATGCAGAAGCATGGAATGGGCTATTGGGCGGATCGTTCGATTATTTCTCACGCAAGAGAACCGGACTTTTGGCTACCAGAGCATTAAGCTTACCTAGTGTTGTTGGAGCAGACCTTCCTCAAGAAAATTTGGAAAGTGACCTCACTCGTGGTATAGAAGTAGAGTTGACTCACCGTAACAAAATACAAGAGTTCTCATACAATGTTAAAGGGCTTTTCTCTTATACACGTATTAAAAACTTGTATCAGGAAAGGGCAAAAGCAGGTAACTCGTACGAAAACTGGAAAAATAACAATAATGACCGTAACCAGAATGTACATTGGGGATACGATTCTAATGGACGCTTCGGATCATATTCCGATATAGCTAATAGTGATGTATACTATGGTAGAGGTACTTTACCGGGCGATTATATTTATCAGGACTGGAATGGTGATGGACGTATTGACGGGTTAGATTCACACCCGATTGCATACGAAAACAGCAAATCTCCATTTATAAACTTCAGTTTGTCATTAGGTGGTGAATGGAGAAATTTCGACATCAATATCTTATTACAAGGTTCTGCTATGACTAGTGTAAAATATGTAGAACAATTGCGCGAACCAATGTGGGGGAATGATAATTCGAATGCTTTGGCTTACTTCTTAGACAGATGGCATCCGGTTGACCCTACTGCCGATCCTTATGATCATACAACTCAGTGGGTTTCCGGAGAATATGCCTATACTGGTTCTATGCCGGACGAAAATTCAGCATTCAATGTACACGATGCAAGTTATGTACGTCTGAAAAGTGCAGAGTTAGGGTATACACTTCCTCGCAGTCTGACAATGAAAGCCGGTATCAAAAATGCCAGAGTATATGTGAATGGTTACAACTTGTTGACAATAAAAAGTATAGAACTTGATCCTGAGCATACAAGTGATAGCTATGGAAACTTATATCCATTGAACAGAACATTTTCAGTTGGTGTCAATGTCAAATTTTAATTAAATCCCGGATTATGAAAATATCAAAATACATTTTAATAGTACTCGTATTACTCTGTGGAGCGCCAGCCTGTACGGACTTGGATATTCCTCCTATGAATATTGTACAAGATAAAGATATATTTGGAAGCGAAAACGGAGTAAAAAGTTATTTAGCCCGTATGTATAGCAAATTGCCGATAGAAGATTTTCGCTATACGCCCAAAAGAGGTTTGAATCACTTCTGGATTATCAGCCCATTTCCGGCCGTCACCGGTGAAGCTTTGAGCCGTGACCAGAGAGGCGCAATGGCTGAAGACGAAAACGTATATTTTGCAGAAGGATACAAAGCCATAAGAGATATTAATTATTTCATCGAAACCCTTCCTCAATATCAGGCATCATCCAACTTTAGCGAAGAACAAATCAACACATGGTTGGGAGAAGCTTATTTGATGAGAGGAGTAACTTACTTTGCTTTAGTAAAGCGTTTTGGTGGAGTGCCTTTGGTTGATGCAGTATTGAAATATCCCGAACAAAGTATCGACGAGCTACGAATACCAAGATCATCAGAAGATGCAACATATACTAAAATTGCAGAAGATTTGGATAAAGCCTATACTCTTCTTCCCGAAAGTAATCAGGTGGGTCGTGCCAATAAATATGCAGCAGCCGGATTCAAATCAAGGGCTATGCTATATGCGGGTTCTATTGCAAAATATAACCAGATAAGCCTTGCCGATGCCAGCAATAATCGCCTTTGCGGAATACCTTCCGAAAAAGCAAATGATTATTTCAAGCTCAGCTATGATGCAGCCAAATTGTTGGAAAACAAATATTCTCTCTATAAAGGAAGTTGGAAAGCCGGCGACAAAGAAGCACAATACCAGAATTATGTAGACTTGTTTTTTGCTGCTAGCAGTCCGGAAAATGTCTTTGTAAGACAGTACAGTTATCCCGAATCGGTGCATGGTTATGACTGCTACAATATCCCATATCAATTTATGGTTGGAGGATATTCGTCCGAGGTGAACCCAACATTAGAGTTTGTCGAAATGTTTGATGGTCTGCCAAAAACAAATGGTAAAATTAATGTTTACGATTCTAATGGTAAATATAAACTGTATAGTAACCAGATGGATTTCTTTGCAGATGCAGAACCCCGTTTACGTGCAACAGTTATTTTTCCGGGTGATAAATTTAAGGATATTCCTGTCGAAATATGGCGTGGTATATATACCGGAGAAACAGGTTCAGGAGTATCTCGTTTAATTCCGGCCGAATCTAAAGACCGTTATGAAAACACATCGGCTAAAGCTCTTCTTTTGACTTCGGCAACTCCCGAAACTCAGGTAGTACATACATTGCCCGATGGAACAAAAATGAATGCAGCAGGTCGTAGCGGATGTTTCTATAGCCATACTGCACAAGCGTTGACCGGATTTTCTATCCGCAAATGGATGAATCCCTCTATGCCTGCAGCCCAAGTAGTAGAAAACAGATCGGATCAGACTTGGATCGAACTTCGTTATGCTGAGATATTGCTCAACCGTGCCGAAGCTGCTTACGAATTATATCAGGCAGGTAAAGCAGAGGCAGACTATCAGGGCGACGCATTCAATTGTATTGCACAAATACAAGAAAGAGCCGGAGCTACTGTATTGGCAAACAAATCGGCATTAAGTTCAATCGATATAATCCGTAAGGAGAGACGAAAAGAACTTGGTTTCGAAAATAAAATATGGTGGGATTTGAAGCGTTGGAGACTTTTGGATAAAGAACAGAATGCAACTACCTATAGAATATTGATGCCGTTCTATGCCGAAAAAGCAAGTAAATGGTTCTTTGATGATCGTTATGATGAACAAAATGTAACATATACATGGGATTCAAGATGGTACTATCAAATGATTCCGAGCGATGATGTTACCAAGAATCCTAGTCTAATACAAAATCCGGGTTATTAAGAACAACTTAAATAATTGCCGATTAATAGTAATTATATACGGATCGATAATTAATAGGTCGCAGACCTTAATAAAAATAAAAATCATTTGCATATGAAAATGAAAAGAATAATATACTATTTGTGTTGTTGTACAGTTCTGCTCGCAGCCTATTCGTGTGGAGAAATTGATAACTACGATGAGCCCGAAGAGACTCTGAAAGGGCAGGTTATTGATAAAAATACACAACAACCATTACAGACCGAAGTTAGTGATGCCGGCATTCGCCTGAAACTGATGGAATATAGCTGGAGTGATAACCCTACGCCATACTATTTCTATTGCAAACAAGATGGGACATTCGTGAATACCAAGATATTCAAAGGTAACTACAATGTTGTTCCTCAGGGTGCTTTTGTTCCGTTGGTGCAGAAAGATGCTAGTGGGAATACAACTGTTGATAAAAGTCAGACTGTAGACATAAAAGGAACAGTTGACCTAACATTCGAAGTAGAACCATTTCTTAATGTTGCATGGGTTGGCGAACCAGTCTTGAACTCTAATGGAAGCATAACCGTGAAAGTGAAAGTGACAAGGGGTACTACTAATCCTGATTATCAGCAGAATGTGTCTGATATATTCTTGTTTATCAATTCATCCAGTCCTTATGTTGGTAATAATAATTACGACAACCGTTACTCTACAAAAATAAGTGGCGATGATGCAAACAATGCATTAGGACAGGAATTAACTATAACAACAACAGGACAATTCTCTTTGAATAGGGATTATTATGTAAGGGTAGGGGCTCGTATCGACTACAGTGTTGAAGGTAGTCAACGATATAATTACAACGAGCCGAAGACCGTAAAGGTTCTTTAACAATTAAGGTTGATTGAGAAGAGATTCCTCATGCCGAATGAGGAATCTCTTTCGTATCTTTAGACATCTGATTGTCAAATCACAACCTTTTTTTTGAAACAACGAAAAACAATACTTAAATCTGTAAAGATCATGAATAAAATCAAGACATTCTCTTTTTGTATTCTAATGTCTATGCTTGTTCTGCCATCGCTCAATGCGCAAAATAAAGCAGTAGAAAAGAAAAGGGAAAAAACAGCATTTCAAACTTCACAGCAATGGAAACCAACCACCGACAACAGAGCCGATGTGGCTATTGTCTACGGAGTAGGGGGAAATCCATCGGATGTGGTGAAAGGTAAATCGTTCGAAGAGCGGGTACAATCGTGGCGCGAGCGCGGTTATGTAACTCACTTTATGACCGGGATTGCTTGGGGAGAATATCAGGATTATTTTACCGGACAGTGGGATGGTAAATGGCATCTCGATGAAGGACAAGTTCAACAAAACGGAGATACTATTTGGCATGGACATATGGTTCCCTACATTGTGCCAACCGATAATTATTTGAAGTATATCAAAGAAATGCACGTCAAGAGAGTAATAGATGCCGGAATAGATGCAATCTACATGGAAGAGCCCGAATTTTGGGCGCGTGCCGGATATAGCGAAGCATTCAAACGCGAGTGGAAAAAATATTATGGTTTCGACTGGCGTCCACAACATGAATCTCCTGAAAATACATATCTATCTAGCAAATTAAAATATCATTTATATTACAATGCGCTCAACGAAGTATTCACATTTGCAAAAGAATATGGAAAGAGCAAGGGCATGGATGTGCGTTGTTACGTTCCCACACACTCGCTTGTCAATTATTCTCAGTGGCAGATTGTAAGTCCCGAGGCCAGTTTGGCTTCTTTGCCATGTGTCGATGGTTATATTGCTCAGGTGTGGACAGGTACATCGCGCGAACCAAACTATTTTGACGGATTAGTAAAAGAACGTGTATTCGAAACAGCCTTTCTCGAATATGGTTCGATGGAATCTATGACAGCACCAACCGGGCGAAAAATGTTTTTCCTGACTGACCCTATTGAAGATTGGCCTCGCGATTGGGTAGACTATAAGAAAAACTATGAAGCTACTTTTACAGCACAGTTGCTCTATCCTAATATTGCAGACTATGAGGTAATGCCTTGGCCAGATCGTATATACGAAGGACTGTACAGAACCAGCAAGGATAGTGAAGTGAAGGAAAGAATACCACGCCACTATTCGACACAGATGCAGGTAATGATAAATACGCTGAACTATATGCCATTGTCATCCAACACAGTTACAGGTTCGAAAGGAATCAGTGTATTGATGGCAAATTCGTTAATGTTTCAACGTTTCCCAACCCATGCCGGATACGAAGACCCTCAATTGGCTAACTTCTATGGTCAGGCTTTGCCATTCCTGAAGAGAGGTGTCCCTGTATCTATTGTACATATCGAAAATGTGTCGTATAAAGAATCTCTTGTCAATACAAAAGTATTACTGATGTCATATTCCAACATGAAGCCATTGTCGCCCGATGCACATGCGGATATAGCTAAGTGGGTTCAAAATGGAGGAGTACTCGTATATAGTGGGCAAGACAATGACCCTTATCAGTCAGTACAGGAATGGTGGAATACGGGATCGAACAACTATACTGCACCGTCTAACCATTTGTTCGAACAGTTGGGAATTACACCATCGCCACAAGAGGGAGAATATAAGTATGGAAAAGGAACGGTATATGTATTGCGTTCCGATCCAAAAGAATTTGTATTAAACAAAGATGGTGATAAGAAATTTATTGAGGTCGTTAAGCAAATGTATGAGCAGAAAGCACAGGCGGGAAAGCTTTCATTTAAAAATAACTTCTACTTGGAAAGAGGAAACTATGATTTAGTTTCAGTTCTCGACGAAAGTGTAGGTTCAGAACCATATGTAGTGAAAGGTACATTGATCGACCTTTTCGACCCTCAATTGCCTGTTCTTACAGAAAAAGTAGTACAACCAAATAGTCAGGCATTTTTATATAATGTAGGACGTGTAGCTGATAAGCAAAAACCTCAGGTATTGGCTTCGGCTTGTCGTATTTATGATGAAAATATAGCAGGACGTCAATATTCGTTTGTGGCCAAGAGTCCTATCAATACAACAAATGTGATGCGTGTGTTGCTACCATCCAAACCAACTACTTGTTCTATCAAAGATGATAAAGGAGCTCAATTGAAAGATTCTGATTGGAAATGGGATCAAAAAAGTAAAACTCTTTGGATGACTTTTGATAATAGCCCCGAAGGTATATTCGTGACTATTAAATATTAGAGGTCAGACAAGGTTATATAGATTAGGTGAATTTACTTAGAATAGGATGGTTTAATGCCATCCTATTCGTTTTTATTCTACTATCACATCCTTTATTTCTTTCCTTTTAGAATAAGGCATTGGTTTTGCATATCCGACTCTCAACAATATTTGAGCGTATTCCTGATCCGGAACCATTGTTTTTTGCAGTTCTTCTCTTAGTTCAGTTACTTCGCAAGGCTGATTCATGTAAGCATGGGCAATGTCTTCTTGAGTGAGCCGCAGTAAGAGCCGTTCAAGATATCTGCCCGTAGCAATCCATTCAGTAATATTATCAGTTTTAGAAGATAGCAGGATAAAGTGTGAAGAAGATTCAATTTTTTTAGTATCACCCTTGTTCTGTTTCTTGCTATTCAGAAAAGAACTCATTGCCGGTTTGGATATAAATGCAGGGAGGTTAGGCGCACCAAAAGCAGCATAGCTTAATCCATCTTTTTGAGATTCGGAATCTTTTTTGTTATAACGCATCCACTGCTTTAGCTCATCTACAAATTTTTTGTCATTCATTTGTAATGTATTGCCAGCCAGTATATATTCTTTTATTTGCTCGTATGTTTGTGATCCATTTTCCCATTTCGAAATACTTATATTTTCCATTGGTTCGATAGAAGCTATACATTTATTTAATGTATTATCATCTACGTGTTTGTAATCATATACACTTCTATTTGTTTGACGTTTATTGATTTGTTCAAATAAACTATCCTGTTTTATTATTTCCGATTTATTTAAATGAACAACAATGACACTATCCTTTCTGATATCCACTTGTGACATATATCCAAGTGTAGATGCTGCAATGCATAGATTTTCGGTAGCGCAGCCTAAGCTAATAAAAAGCTCCCTGTTATCAGTATCTACGACGGTCAGTGTTTTCGAATAATCCGGTATTATTTCAATAAAATTATCCTGTACTCTGAATTTCCAAGGTTGTGTATTGTGCCCCGATGGGGCTTTGGTTGCATATTCTATCATTTTTAGATAGCTCTCGGTTTGTGCATTCATGGTTTGTAGTGATGTTATTATAAATAAAAAAATAAAAATATACTTGACTGATTTCATAATTCGATTGTATTAAATAGTTGGTCGATAAAATTGCAGATTGCATCTTCAAACTTTTCCCACGATTCGGATTTTCCGAAATTTACACCATTAAATAATTGATAGTTTCTAGTGCAAATCACAATGAACTCAATCGCAGCCACTAATATTAAGACATACATATTTATATTTTCTTCCTTATCGATACCTGCTGTTTCGGACAGTACTTGTTGTAGCTTGTAACCATTCTTTTCACGTATTTCTTGCAATATCTTGAATTTCGAATGGCCTGTCAGTTCCCATATTATAAGCTCCTGCATCATCCTGTTTTCACGTAGAAAATGTAGTTGTGCTATCAATATCCTTTTTGCCAGATCTTTGACCTTATCTTTACTGATTGTTTCAACCTCAGTCCGAAAAGCATCATAAGCACTTATATAGAAATCATTTTCTTTTGCCCATGCTGCTATCAGCCCATCCAATCCCCCAAAATACCGATATATTAATACTTTGTCGCATTCCGCAGTGCGTGCTATTCTGTTTATACCAACTTTCGAAAAACCATGTTCTTCTACAATTGTGCTCACTGCCTTTATCAGCCGTTGTTCGCTATCTCTTTTATATATACTTTCCATATTAGTCACTTACTGGTGACAAACTTATTCTAAAAAACGGTGACATTTCAATGTCTTCATGTTTTTTTTGTTAAAAAGAGGTATAAATCTGTGAAGGATTACTTTCTTGAAATTTGGTTTATATAAGATATTCTTTATTTATCTTCAATTGTTCTATCTTTGTAGTAATTGTAATTACCCTTGTTGTTTTATAAAGGAACAATATGTTTAAACGAATCGTACTATTTAACCTTGTTCTAATCAGTTGGAGTGCCTTATTTTCTAAAAATGAGAATGATTCTATTGCTGCCCGGCTTGTTCATATGATGAATAATAAAGATTCTTATATTGCAATCAAAGAAAATAATATACAAAACCTTAAAAAACTACTTGAGATCGGAGAACTCCCTTTTGAGCAAACATATGACATCAACCAGAAACTATGTGATGAATACCGCAAATATATGACCGACTCGGCTGTCCACTATATCCAACGCAATGTGGATATAGCAACAAAACTAGGGCGGGTTGACCTGAGAGATAAAGCGAACCTCGAATTGGCATGGCTATATTCTACACAAGGATTATATATAGAAGCAAAAAAGATTCTGGAAGATATACAACGAATGACATTACCCAAAGAAAGCTTGCCGGACTATTATGAAACATACAGTTCATTTTGCAGCCACTACGGACAAAGTAATAATCATGAGGTCTATTACAGAAAGAGTGAACTATACAGGGATTCCTTATTGATGGTGTTAGATCCCCTTTCACCTTCCTATCAGATAACATACGCTACAAAGACCCTCTATGCCGGACAAGAAGCAGAAGCAGAACAGATTCTTTTATCCTTATTTGATAAAACATCGGACAAAGACCCCGATAGGGCTGTCATAGCCTATATGTTGGGATTGAAATACAAGAGTGATAAAAACGTGGAGTTGCAAAAAAAATATTTTTCGATTTCCGCTATCACAGACATTCAGAATGCAATAAGAGACAATGCATCATTACAGGGGTTAGCGTTGCTCTATTACGAGATGGGAGACATAGACTATGCATATAAATTTATAGAATTGGCAATCAATGATGCTGTGGCTTGTAATGTCCGTTATCGGACAGTTGAAACATCTTCCTTCTATCCTATAATAAATGCTTCATATCAGGCAAAGGAAGCAAAGCAGAAATCGGAGCTTCAATCCTATCTTGTTCTGATTAGTATAATGTCCGTATTTCTTATTATTGGGATCATCTATGTCTATAAGCAAATGAAAAGGCTGTCGCGTATCAGGAAGCAGTTATACTATACCAATGTCGAATTACATAAGTTGAATAATGACTTGCATACTGCAAATAACAGCCTGCACGAAGCTAATCATATCAAAGAAGAATACATAGCCCATTTCTTTGATTTATGCTCCTCTTATATCGATAAGTTGGAAGATTATAGAAAATCGTTGAACAAGTTGGCTGCAAACAATAAAATAGAAGACCTTTATAAATCACTAAAATCGACAATACTGGTTGAGAATGAATTAGAAGAATTATATAAAAACTTTGATGCAATATTCCTCAATCTATATCCGACATTTGTCGAAGACTTTAACAGCCTCTTAGTTCCCGACGAGCATATTTACCCCAAGCAGGGAGAATTGCTCAATACCGAACTTCGGATATTTGCCCTCATTCGCTTAGGTATAACCGATAGTGTCAAGATTGCCAGCTTTCTACGATATTCGTTAAGAACTGTTTACAACTACAGGACAAAAGTTCGAAATAAATCTGCCGTTTCGCGCGATGAGTTCGAAGAAAAGGTAAAAGCAATTGGAATATTGAAAAAACAAGGTGTAGAATAGCTACCAAGCCAGTACTTTTTTTGTGCTAAAATTATATTTACTATCCATGTATACAGGTACTTAAATTTATTTTTAAGTACTTTTTTTATAACTATAGTATACGATGCCTCTTTCTTGATATAAATTCACATTATCTAACCGAAGGTTTAACTTTTGTTAAAGTTTTATCTTTAGATCTTTTATCAAATGTATTAATTTAATATCATGAAATTATGAAGCTTTTTGCACAAAAAAAACATTTTTTTTGCCTCTTCTTCTTATTATTTGCATTGGTGATATCCTCTCCGATCCAAGCGCAAAATAATATACAAGTTGAAGGGTTGGTGACAGATGCTGCTACAGGAGAAACTCTCATTGGAGTTTCGGTTGTTCAAAAAGGAACAACTAATGGTACTGTGACAGATATTGATGGTAACTTTTCCCTTTCTAACGTGCCTTCAGGAGCTATACTAGTTGTTTCCTATGTCGGATACGATGCATTCGAAGTTGCAGCAGGAACCCAACGGTTAAATATAAAATTAAAAGAATCGAGCCAACTTTTGGACGAGGTTGTTGTGATCGGTTATGGTTCCGTAAAACGTAAAGATGTAACAACAGCTATCTCCAGCGTATCTACTAAAGATTTGGATCAACGCCCTATTGTATCAGCAGGACAAGCTATACAAGGTAAAGCAGCAGGGGTGTCTGTAATACAACCCAATGGAGCTCCCGGTGGCGAAACTTCTATCCGTGTGCGTGGTACAACTTCTATGAATGGTAGCAACGATCCGCTCTATGTAGTAGATGGAGTTCCAGTAGATAATATCAATTTCCTTGCACCTACGGATATAGCCAATATCCAGATATTGAAAGATGCCTCATCAGCAGCTATCTATGGTTCGCGTGCAGCTAACGGTGTTGTTTTGATTACGACCAAGTCGGGTCAGACAGGCGAAGCCAAGATCAGTTTCAATGCACAGTTGACTTTAAATAAAGTATCCAACAAAATCAAATCGCTTAATGCCAGCCAATATAAAGAGTTGCAAGATGAAATTGGCATCATCTCATTACCTGACGGGCTTACCGATCAGACAAACTGGTTCGACGAGGCTTATTCTACAGGCGTAGCACAAAGCTATCAGGTTTCAGTATCGGACGGAACAGAAAAGCTGAAATATATTGTATCAGGAGGTTATTTGGACGAAAAAGGAGTCTTGAATACAGCCTATTACAAACGATACAATTTCAGAACCAATATCGAAAACAAGGTTCGTAAATGGTTAACACTTAGTGCCAATGTCACTTATTCCGATTATACCAAAAATGGTATAACCAGTGGTCAAGGAGCTAATCGCGGTGGCGTTGTTCTCTCAGTCATCAATACACCAACTTATGCGCCTATCTGGGATCCTGAAAATCCGAACCAATATTATAACAACTTCTATGGTATCAGTAATATAACCAGCCCATTGGAAAATATGGCCAGAAGTGAAAATAATAAAGAAAAAGAAAATCGTCTGATTGCATCCGGTAGTGCATTATTTACATTCATGCCCGAGTTGACTTTGAAGACATCGTTTACGTTAGATAGGCGTAATGTTATAAAAACAACTTTCGTTGACCCTATCAGGACTGCTGCCGGACGCGACAATTACGGTACAGGTTCGGACGAACGCAATACAAACACAGTATTGACATTAGATAACGTATTAACATATACCAAATCGTTCAACAAACATGGCTTGGAAGCTATGGCAGGTTCTTCGTGGACAGACTCAGACTATTCCAATAGCAAGATTAGCGGCTCTCACTATCGTGACGGAAGCATCCAGACGCTCAATGCCGCTAATAAAATTAGTTGGACAGAAACAAAAACAGGTGCTTCGCAATGGGGTATCATGTCTTATTTCGGGCGTGCGGCATATAACTACGATAGTAAATATTTGTTGACAGTCAATATGCGTGTCGATGGTTCATCACGCCTTCATCCCGACAGCCGTTGGGGAACTTTTCCTTCTGCATCGGCAGCATGGCGTATATCTTCCGAAGATTTTATGAAAGACCTGACATGGCTGGATGACCTGAAACTGCGTGGAGGTTGGGGACAAACAGGTAATCAATCGGGGCTTAACGACTATGCATACTTGCAACGTTACAATATTAACCGGATAGACTATACAAAAGTGGGACAGGAAAATGCTGTACCATCTATATCGCAAGCCAATTTCCGAGCAAAAGATTTGACATGGGAAACAACGACCCAAACAAATATCGGGTTAGATTTCACTGCTTTCAAAAGTCGATTAAACCTAACACTAGACTATTATTATAAAAGAACAAGCGATTTGTTGATGAACGTGTCACTGAAAGGAACAGGACAGGCTGCCGAAACAATTCAACGTAATGAGGGTGAGATGACTAACAAGGGTTTCGAAATTTCGGTTAGCTCTAGGAATATACAAGGAGCTTTCTCTTGGAATACAGACTTTAATATCTCATTCAATAAAAATAAGCTGACTAAACTAGCCCTTACAGGTGTTTATTCTGATGGTAAAACAAGTGACTATGTGAATGAAAATGTAGTGCGTAATGAAGTTGGTCGTTCGTTGAGTGGATTTTACGGATACATCAGTGATGGTGTTAATCCGGAAACCGGAGAATTGATGTACCGTGATTTGAATGGAGATGGTAAAATATCGTCTACCGACAGAACTTATATTGGTGATCCTAATCCCGACTTTACATATGGTATGACAAATACATTCTCTTGGAAAAACTTAAACTTGAGTATCTTCCTTCAGGGAACATACGGTAATGATATTTTTAATGCATCACGTATCGAAACAGAAGGTATGTATGACGGAAAAAATCAATCGACACGTGTATTGGATCGTTGGAGAATACCGGGACAAATAACAGATGTACCAAAAGCAGGCTATGATCTTAAAAACTCAACCTATTTTGTTGAAGATGGTAGCTACCTGAGGGTGAAAGACATTTCTTTGTCGTACAACATTACCGGAGACTTTTTACGCAAAATCGGACTGAATCGTTTACAACCATATTTGACCGTGAGCAATCTTATCACATGGACTAAGTATTCAGGTATGGATCCCGAAGTAAACCAATGGGGAAACAGCGGTGCCGTACAAGGTATAGACTGGGGTACCTATCCTCATAGTAAGTCATTTGTATTTGGAGTTAATGTTGAATTCTAATAAAATGTAATCATATGAAATCAAAATATATATTTAAAGGTTTGGTGTGTAGCCTATTGATAGGTATATCATCGTGTTCGTTAGATTATGATCCTGTCGATACCTATTCAGATGTTACACAAGGAGTGGACGATCAGGGTGCAGAAGTTGTCTTCAAAAATAAGGCAGATGTAGAAAGCCATATGAAGACTTTGTATAACCAAATGAGAGACCGTCAGGAACATTGGTACATGGATCTTTTGTTGATTGCCGATTCTCATTCCGACAATGCATATGCCGGTACAACGGGAGCAGAAGTTGTGCCATTCGAGAATAATGCGATAGAAGGCTCTAACTCTGTAATAGAACGTGACTGGAACAGATATTTAGAAGATATCGGTCGTGCCAATAAATTGATTGTTAATGTAGATAAAGTGAACGATGCTTCTTTTACAACAACAGAGCGTGCGACATATAAAGCTCAGGCAAAAATATTCAGGGCAATGATCCTGTTCGATATGGTTCGCCTGTGGGGAGATATTCCACTAATCACATTTGTGGCTGATGACATAACCTCAGAAAACATAGAGGAGGTATACCCTCAATATTTTCCGAAACAAAGCTCCGAATTGGATGTGTATAAACAGATCGAACAAGATTTATTAGATGCTCTCGTATCTGCTCCCGACTATAGTGCTTCCGATAAAACACTTTTTACCAAAACGGTTGCCCGTACGCTGTTGGCAAAAGTATATGCTGAAAAACCATTGAGAGACTATAATAAAGTAATTCAATACTGCGATGAAGTAAAAGCCGATGGAGTAAAACTAGTTGACAATTTTTCCGATTTGTTTGGTATGAATGCCGACAACACTGATGCAAAAATGCGTAATACTTCAGAATCCATATTAGAAGCACAATTTACATCCGGTAGCGGAAACTGGTGTACATGGATGTTCGGGCGTGATATCATTAACTGGAACAGTAATTTCACATGGGCAAAGTGGGTAACACCATCCCGTGATCTGATAAAAGCATACGAAAGCGAAGGCGATCAGACCAGATATCAGGAATCTATTGTATACTATGCTTGTACGTGGAGCAATTACTATCCGGCAGAACACTATCCGTTCATGTATAAATGCCGTTCTGCAAACAGCAGTATCATCAAATACAGATACGCAGATGTCCTTCTACTCAAAGCAGAAGCTCTGATCATGAAAGATGCTCCAAACCTTTCGGCAGCAGCTGATATAATAGACGAAATCAGAACCCGTGCCGGACTGACAAAATTGTCATCTTCGGTGAAAAGCAATAAACAATCGATGGAAAATGCCCTGTTGAAAGAACGCCGTTTAGAATTAGCGTTCGAAGGTCAACGCTGGTTCGATTTAGTACGTCTCAATAAAGTAGAAGAAGTAATGAATGCTGTTTATGCAAAAGATTCGGGACGTAAAGCCCAGATTTATCCGTTCAATAGCGATTCTTACCGCCTACCTATCCCTCAGGCTGCGATAGATCAAAATCCGAACTTGGTACAAAATCCCGGTTATTAATCTTTAAGTATAAACATATAGTTTAATTTATCATGAAATTGAAAAGTATAGTATTATCAATCCTTTTTGGTTGGACTTGTATGGCCACGGCATGCAGCAAAGACGCGTCGACAGATACCCCTGAAGTGCCGGAAACACCAACAAATGAGGATGTAACAGTATATGTGACAACTAATAACCGTTCGCTTGATTTTGCTAAAAAAGGTGTAGCCTTCAATAGCAAAGCGAGTATGTCTCCGATGACAGTCACGCTCGACCCTAAAACCCGTTACCAGACTATGGATGGGTTTGGGGCAGCCATCACCGGATCGACCTGCTTCAATCTCTTGAAAATGAATCAGTCAGATAGAACAGCCTTTTTGAAAGAAACATTTTCGGTGACAGAAGGTATGGGGCAGAGTTATATTCGTATTGCAATTGGATGTTCAGATTTTTCGTTAAGCGAATATACATGCTGCGACGTAAAAGGAATTGAAAATTTCGCATTGCAAAGTGAAGAAAAGGATTATATAATCCCCATACTGAAAGAAATATTGGCTATAAATCCATCAATCAAGATTATAGGGTCTCCTTGGACACCTCCACGTTGGATGAAAGTGAATAATCTGACTGATTTGCAACCGTTCAATTCTTGGACTAGTGGCCAGTTAAACCCTGCTTATTATCAAGACTATGGGACTTATTTTGTAAAATGGATACAAGCTATGGCTTCTAATGGAATAACAGTAGATGCCATCACTCCGCAAAATGAGCCACTCAATAGAGGTAATTCAGCTTCTCTATATATGGGATGGGAAGAACAACGCGATTTTGTAAAAAATGCACTCGGACCAAAATTGAAGGCTGCCGGATTGAATACAAAAATATATCTGTTCGATCACAACTATAATTATGATAATCAGAGCGATCAGAATGATTATCCGATCAAGATTTATGACGATCAGGCTGCTGCACAATTTATAACCGGAGCTGCTTTTCACAACTATGGTGGCGATAAATCAGAATTGCTCGACATACAGGCACAACGTCCTGACAAAGAATTGATTTTTACAGAAACATCTATTGGTACATGGAACGATGGGCATAACCTATCTGTCCGCCTGATGGAAGATATGGAGCAAGTTGCTCTTGGAACAATTAACAACTGGTGCAAGGCAGTTATAGTATGGAACTTGATGCTCGACAGCGAACGTGGACCTAACAGAGATGGCGGTTGCCAGACATGCTATGGAGCAGTTGATATCGACAGATCGGACTATAAAACGATTACCCGCAATTCACATTACTACATCATTGGTCATTTATCGTCAGTCGTTAAGCCGGGTGCTGTTCGTATTGGTACGAGTGGATATACTGCTAGCGGAGTTACATATTCTGCATTTGAGAATCCGGACAATACATATGCTTTTGTATTGATAAATAATACAGCTGAAACAAAGAAAATTGTAGTCAACGATGGGACTCACAATTTTACTTACGAAGTACCGAGCAAGGCTGTTGTTTCATATCGATGGAGTAAATAAATAACAGAATGATGGTGCAGATATATAGATAGAAAAATGCAACATCACATAAAAGAAAATATTATGAAAAAATATTTATATACCATATTAATCCTATCTGGCATCATTGCATTCAGCTCATGTAGCGACGATGATGACAAAGCTGGAAATCCGGTGTTGACGCCCAAAACACAATTTGGTAATGCCATGTTTGGCGATAGCCTTTCTTTCACATTAGATGTGGCTGATGCCGATGTACCTTTGTCGACAGTGAAAGCTCAATTGTATTTTGATGACGAAAAAGTATCTGAAACAGTAATACGCACAAAAACAAATGGAGAATATTCCGGTAAAATACTTATTCCATACTATAAGAATGTACCTAATGGAACCGCCACATTGAAATTTGTTTTGCAAAATATCAATTTCACAATTACAGAACAAGTTTATGACTTAGCAGTATCGCGTCCCGATTATCCATATCTGACACTTGTGACAGCAGACGCTGAATATCAAATGAAAAAAGTGGGATTGTATCAATATGAACTGAAAGCAAATCTTCCTCAACAAGTAAAAGGATATATTAAAACTCCGGTACTTAGCGATGCAGGGAATGAGCTTACTTTCGGCTGGAAAGATGATGCTGTAGATTTAGGTAGTACAGAAAATATTTCATTTTCGAATTCTGTAGCCGGCGAATATGCTATTACATTTAATACATCAACCTACGAAGCTTCTCCATTTATTATTGCATATACTATAAACAATGAAGTGATGCAGAGAATAGATGATGATAATTTCAAAATAGATCTGAACCTGACACAAGGTAACGAGGTGACAATCGGGGGAATAGATGGAGTAGAAAGTTGGTGGATTGATCCTGATTATTTCAAAAAAGATGCCGATGGTAAATTAACTTTTGTTCCGATTACCGGTAATTATAGAATTACTGCTAACTTTACAAATGAATATTTTATAGTAGAAGCATTGAAAAACGGTGATACTGCTACTTTACAGGCTGATGGGACAGGTGCTCTTTGGATCATTGGCGACGGTATCGGAAAGCCATCAATTGCGTCTAACACTGTAGGATGGGATACATCGAAAGCATTGTGTATGGCTCCTATAGGAAATAAAAAATATCAGATGACACTAGAGGCTGGCAAAACTGTGAAAGCGAACGAAATCAACTTCAAATTCTTCCACCAGAAAGGTTGGGGAGGAGAATTCAAAAATGATGCTCTTACAACTACAAGCGATATAATATTCGTTGGTGATGGCGCTAATGGACGTGATGCCGGGAACTTGGGTATTGTAGATGGTAAAACTCTCGAAACCGGTGCTACTTATGTATTTGTGGTTGACTTGAGCAACGGAAATGATAAAGCGGTGCTGACAGTAACAAAAAAATAATATACTATCATTTTAAATAGTATATATGTATTCTGTGTGAGTTTCTGGCTTTTATTTATTAATAGCATTACCGGAAACTCACACAGAATATTGTCTCTCTATCGAGATGTTGCATATATAACCGATTGAATTTTAACAATATTATATAATATAAATATCGATTATGTTGAAGAAAGTAAAAACCGGATTAATTTTATTATTAACCGTAACGATGGGATCAAACCTCATTGCTCAGAACTCTTTACCTGTCTATTTGGATGAGGCTAAGCCGATTGAGGAGCGAGTAGAAGACGCTTTGTCAAGAATGACTTTGGAAGAAAAAGTGGCGTTGTGCCATGCTCAATCCAAGTTCAGTTCGGCGGGAGTAACTCGTTTAGGTATTCCCGAAAATTGGATGACAGACGGTCCTCATGGCATTCGTGCAGAAGTGTTTTGGGATGAGTGGGATCAAGCTGCGTGGACAAACGATTCGTGTATCGCTTTTCCGGCACTAACTTGCTTGGCTGCATCGTGGAGCAAAGATATGTCGTTGCTTTATGGAAAGTCGATAGGAGAGGAAGCACGTTATAGGAACAAGAATGTATTGTTAGGCCCCGGAGTAAATATATACAGAACTCCACTCAATGGACGTAACTTTGAATATATGGGTGAAGATCCTTATCTGGCATCTAAAATGGTTGTTCCATATATACATGGAGTACAACAAAATGGTGTTGCTGCCTGTGTGAAACATTTTGCACTGAACAATCAGGAGATAAATCGCCATACAGTAAATGTAAATGTGGATGACCGTACGTTATATGAAATCTATTTGCCGGCTTTCAAGGCTGCCGTACAGGAAGGACAAGCATGGGCAATAATGGGTGCGTACAATAAATATAAAGATCAATGGGCTTGTCAGAATCAATATTTATTGAATGACATACTACGTGGCGAATGGAATTTCGACGGAGTTGTAGTTTCTGACTGGGGTGGTGTCAATGATACCAAGCAAGCTATATATAATGGTTTGGATATGGAGTTCGGTTCTTGGACGGATGGTCTGACAATGGGAGCATCGAATGCTTACGATAACTATTTCTTGTCAAAAGCTTTTTTGAAACTTCTTAAATCGGGAGAAGTGAAAGAGGAAGAAGTGGATAAAAAAGCTCGTAATATTCTTCGTCTTGCATTCCGTACCACAATGAATACAAAACGTCCATTTGGTTCTTTTGGAACAGAAGAGCATGCTTTGGCTGGGCGTAAAATTGCTCAGGAAGGTATTGTACTGTTACAAAATAAAAATAACGTATTGCCGGTCGATTTGAATAAAACAAAAAAAATATTGGTGGTAGGTGAAAATGCTATCAAAGTGATGACCGTAGGAGGAGGAAGTTCTTCGCTGAAAGCTAAATATGAAGTATCTCCACTTGATGGTATTAAAAAACGTGTAGGTAATAGTGCCGAAGTGGTATATGCACGTGGCTATGTGGGCGAAAAGTCCGGAGCACAAGACGGATTAGGTACAGGACAAGATATAGCAGACGACCGTACTGCAGATCAGTTGATCGCAGAAGCAGTTCAAGCTGCAAAAAGTGCAGATGTTGTTATCTTCATAGGAGGATTAAATAAAAACAATGGTCAGGACTGTGAAGGAAACGACCGTGCGTCTCTTGGTTTGCCTTACGAGCAAGATAGAGTAATAACAGAACTGGCTAAAGTAAATAAAAAACTGGTTTTTGTTAACATTTCAGGTAATGCTGTTGCTATGCCTTGGGTCAATGAAGTTCCTTCTATTGTTCAGGCTTGGTATTTGGGTACAGAAGCAGGAAATGCAATTGCATCTGTTTTGGTTGGTGATGTAAATCCATCCGGTAAATTACCATTTACCTTCCCTGTAAGTCTGAAAGACAATGGTGCACATACGTTAGGAGACTATCCAGGTGGTGAAAATCAAACTTATCACGAAGGTCTTTTTGTCGGTTACAGATGGACAGACAAACACAATATTAAACCATTGTTTAGCTTCGGGCATGGATTGAGCTATACAACATTTGCTTACGGAAAAGTAATTGCAAACAAGAAAGAAATGAGCTCGGACGATACTATTTCATTCTCTGTGAATGTGAAAAACACAGGAACAAGAGATGGTCAGGAAATCGTACAATTATATGTAAGCGATTTAGCATCTTCTCTTCCTCGTCCGGTTAAAGAGTTGAAAGCATTCGAAAAAGTACAATTAAAAGCAGGCGAAGAAAAAACAGTGACATTGACTATCGATAAAGCTGCTTTAAGTTTCTTCGATGCCGACAAACATGACTGGGTGGCAGAACCCGGAAAATTTGAAGCACTGATTGGTGCGTCATCTACAGATATTAAATCTAAAGTGGTTTTTGAACTAAAATAAAGGTTGTTTGATTGAATGATAAGGGCTGCTATTCTGAATAGCAGCCCTTGTTTTCTATATAAGAGATAATATGTCAATTTTAGGACAAGATAAAATATTGCTGTGATGAAAATAAAATATGCACTTTGCTTTTTTTAATGTAAAACCAACCAATTTGGACAAATTCTGAAGGGGATAAATAAGTCTTATTTTGTAAGCATTCGGTCTGATTTATCTTTAAATTAGTTTTAATCGGTTTTATCTATACTTTTGCAATGAGATACAAACAATAAACGCAATGGACTATCAAACCTATAAACCAAATGAAAACTTAACATCACTAATCAAGTGTTATTGGACTCTGGAAGTTCCTGCCGAATACAGTTCAGAAAAACAAAGGATTGTTCCTGACGGTTGTATGGAGTTGATATTTGTATTGGGAGATGATGTAAACCGATATGTTTCTGAAAATGAATTTATTATTCAGCCAAGATCAATGATAATAGGGCAAATAACCGAGCCATTTATTATCCAACCTACCGGTTATGTACACTGTTTTGCAACTCGTTTTTATCCTTATGGAGTGGCTAACTTCATAAAAACGCCACTTAAAAATTTAGAAAACAAAGAAACTCCAATCGCTGAACTTTTTGGACTAACAACATCCAATGAATTAGAGCAAAAAATTATTCACGCAACCCACACACAACACAGAATTGAGATAATCGAAACTTTTCTACTTGACAAACTCAACGAAAAATCTACGATTGACAACATTGTAAAATCAACTGTTGACACCCTAATTGCAACGAGTGGAAGTTCGCCAATTAAAGCGATCTTGAAAGAAGACTTATCGAAACGCAGGCAACTCGAAAGAAAATTTTTGAAACAAATCGGAATGAGCCCAAAACAATTAGGAAAAGTTATCCGATTGCAAACCGCTCTAAAACTATTACTCAACCAAAAGACGGAAACGTTTACCGAAATTGCATACGAAAGTGAGTATTATGACCAAAACCATTTTATTAAAGACTTCAAAGAGTTTACGGGCATAACACCTAAAGAGTTTCTTGGAAAAGAACAAATGATTTTATCTTCTCTTTTTTATGCTAACGATTAGTCTGTCGTGTTTTTACTATTTTTTGAGTTTCACTAACTTTAAATTTGTGTCAAAATTCATACAATGAAAAAGAAATTATTGAGTGGGCTAATGTTGATTGCAATCAGTTTTTCGGCTTGCACCGACATCAAAACCCAAAAAGAAAAAGATATACAAATTCAAAAAGTAAATGATATGAACAACTTAATTTCAATTGCACAAATTTCGGTAACGAACTTAGCAAGAGCGGTAAAATTTTATCAAACCATTTTAGGCATTGCTATTGAAGAAATAGAAATGGATGGAAATCAAATAGGTGTTTTTCCAAACGAAGAAGGAACAGTAAACGTTGTTTTGGTGAAAGGAAACGATTACAAACCGACAACAGATGGTGCTGTTCTATATCTCAATGCAGGTAATGATTTACAGCCAATACTTGACAAAATTGCACAAAATGGGGGGCAGGTAATCGTTCCAAAAACCGAAATCAGTCCTGAAATGGGCTACTTCGCATTATTCATCGACACGGAAGGAAACAAATTGGGACTGCATTCTGTACAGTAAACAGTGAAAACAGCATCAAAGCTTTTTATTAGTTTTATTCTTCTTTGTGCTTGGACATCAAAGCATATTAACAACATCAAAACAGTTGAATAGCTTATTGGAAATACGAAGAAAAGACGGTGACATTTTACTGTCGATAAAGCTGATCAAACAAATATATAATTTAAATCCCCCTCATTTCTTAGTGAGGGGGATTTGAAAAATATTGTTAAAGAGCAGCTTCAGCTTTTAACCTGATGGGGTGTTTCTCTTAAGAACAGCTATTCAACCACCTCTCCTTTAATAATATTTTTACCCATTATAATACTTCCTTCTTTGTTGAATGATAGATCGGTGATAAACAAAGTTCTTGGTGCAACTTTAGTTGTATCAAAATGGGTGTGAAAAACATAATGACCTATCCCTTTCTTATCCGTAAAATAAGCTCCATGTCCTGCCCCTACTAAATCGAGTTGTGGTTTTTGCAAAATCGGATTCCCTTCATACTTAGTCCACAGACCCATCGGCGAAGAAGAAGTAGCATAACCCACCCCATAATCGTGGCTTCTGAAGTCATTTCCGGAATAGAACATATAGTACAGATTGCCACGTTTAATAACGGATGGACCTTCTACTACTCGCCCGAGCGACTTCTCCCAATCTTGCGACACTTCAAAGCATTTAGTAAGAGTTTCTTCTTTTATGGTCATCATATCATCTTCCAACTCGGCAACCCATATAACATTGCCGTCAGTAAAGCGTACAAAATAGATATAGGATTTTCCATTTTTATCAATAAAGATAGATGAGTCAATTCCTTTTTCTTCACGCATCGGCTTTTTTTCCGATTGTTTGAAAGGGCCTAAGGGTGAATTGCCGGTAGCGACACAGATGTGCTCTTCTGCCGAATAGTACAGGTAGAATTTACCTTTGTCGGCAATGTAATACACTTCCGGCGCCCAAAACCATTTGTCTCCGTACGAATCGTCTTTATGAAGTACAAGATCCGGATGCTTTTTCCAGTAGTGAAGATCGGTCGAAGTATAAACCTCAAAGCCTTGATCCGAACTTGTACCATAAGCATAGTATAGACCTTCATGCAACAAAATGTATGGATCGGCAATAGGTAGATAGTCGGTCACAATCTTAGCTGTTGGTTTATTCTCGTTTTTATAGCTTCCACAAGAAAGTATAAATAAACTTAGCAGTACAAATACAAATGTTAGTGTTTTTCTCATAGTGGATAATTGTTTGCCCCCTTAATTAATATACTAGAATGCATTTATAGCTCCTAATATCGAGCCTTTTATATTAGAGAATGTTTGATTTTATGATTTTATAGTTCTATACTTGTTTCATCTACATTCCAGCCTTTTACAGTCACTTTCATTGGAGTGTTTCCTTTGGCTGTATGGTCTATCACTATTTTTTTCGTTTCTCCCGGTAGAATAGATATGTAATTGTCTTCATAAAAAACCGGCAGAATACGCTCTCCTGTCTTGGAACTGACCAACGATATTCTGTTGAAAAAAGCTACTGTATTATCTTTTGGATTCGAAATTGATACTTCCACTTTGTTGTTAGCCAGTACTTTTGAAGTTAGAGCAACTTTGGCTTTCTTTAATTCTTTGAGACCGGAGTATGTTTTATTTTCGTCAGGATACCAATAGAAATTATCGCTTAATACATTCTTTTCCTGATCGAGTAATTGCAGATACAAGAATCCTCCTTTCTCTTTATTGAGCCTGTTCAATTGACTCTTGATGCTCATAACACGTTTTGCATCCGATGGCTCTACATAAGCAAGTTCCTGCGTGATAAGGGTTTCTTTCCCTTCTATATCGTAATGTTTGGCAACAATCATAAGGTCATTTGCCTGTTCGAAGCCATTGTTGACAATCATGATATGTCCATCTACCGGATTGCACATAATGTGCAGAGGCTCACTCCCTTTTCGCAATCCGAATAAACATGCATTCGGATCCAAATAGTAGTCGTACATTTGTCCGCGCATAGATGTCCAAGGATTCTGGGTTTTCCAGATGATTGAGCCCGTATACCAATTCCACATGTGAGAACTGAAACCTTCCATCAATGCCCTGTATTGATCATAATTGATTAGCTGTGCTTTTGTAGTAAAATCTTTGATATCTGTTACCCCTCCGTATGGTAAGAGATGATGATCGTATCCGATATAGGTATGGAACCGCCAAACAGAATCTACGGTTTCCTTTCTCTCACTCTGATTATATATGGGAGCGACCAAATTCTTTTGAGGAATGAATCGGACTAACGATTCGTAGTCGCCTACGCCGACCGATCCTACTTCCGAGTTGAAAGGCCATGTCCGGTGTTCCCAGAACGATTCGATTGGCTGTATGCCATACGGACCATCCCCGTTTCCTCCTAAAAAGTTATACGACATTTCATCCGAATTCGAATAGTCTATAAACCAACGTGTTCCATCTAGTTGGGGTAATATAGAATCTTTTAAGGCTTTCAGTATATCAGCTGGAGGCATTATTTCGTTGCCACCACACCAGATGGCTAATGATGGGTGATTGCGTATCATTTTTATCATATCAGAAGCCGATTCAAGTACCAACGGATGATTGTCCGGATATTTGCGCCTTGTCCATTGGTCGTCCGTCTTTTTAGGGTCTACCCAACGCCCGTTGCAATCGCCCGAAAACCAGAAGTCCTGTATTACCAACAATCCATATTTGTCACACGCTTCATAAAACTCAGGTCGTTCGGTAAGTGCGCCGCCCCATATACGGATCAGGTTAAGGTTCATATCCCGATGATAGCGGATTTCTGCATCATATCTTTCGTCCGAAAAGCGGAGCATGGCATCCGATATAATCCAGTTCCCGCCTTTTATAAATATTTTCTGTCCATTTACCGATATTTGTTTACTGCGTGTATGGAAATTCCATTCGGCTTGGATTTCTCGGATTCCAAATCGGACTGATTCCGTATCCGATGGGTTTTGTTTTCCATCTTCTACAAATTCGATAGTTATATTATTGAGAGCTTGTTCGCCATAGCCTGCTGGCCACCATAGCTTCGGATTTTTCACAATATAGTCAGGCAGGGAAATTTCTGTCGTTGTATTTCCATCCATACTTACACGTTGTGAAATAACATCTCCGTTGAAAGTGTATTTCAGAATGCCTGATATTTTCGTTGTGTTTGCGTTCTGGACTTCTACACTCACTTTCAGTATCGCATCATCTTGTTTCCCTTCTGTTTTTCTCTTGCCCGAAACAAGGGTTACAATATGTGGATTTTTGATATTGATCGAACCTGTCTTTTCGATATATACTTTATCCCAGATTCCGGTGTTGCGGTCTGCTATCGGTTGAATCCAATCCCAGCCGGCAACATATTGGTGCGATACATTGCGTGCAATTGTACCGTCTCCTCCTTGCCCCCCGTTGGGAATACCTGTCGGATCGACAGGTTGAACAATCACAGCTAGTCGGTTTTTGCCGTTTTTTGATAATAGGTTGGTAATATTGAATGTTTTTCGAAGAAACATTCCTTCATAGATTTCTTGGTTGACTTTTTTACCGTTGAGGTATATTTCGCAACTGTAATTTATTCCTCTGAATGTCAACCATACTTGCTCGTCGTTTTGTAGTGCTTGTTCCTGAAAATCTTTGACAAACCAATAGGTATAGTATTCCCTTCCTGTTTCGGATATATCAGGTATTTTCTTAATATTCATTCCATAGAATGGATCGGGTATTTCACCGTTTTCTAGCTGAGTACCTAGTACTGTTCCGGGTACAGTAGCCTTTTTCCAGTTGGAAGTAGAGTAGGATAATGTGGATATTTTTTCGCCCGAATCTTTAGTCTTAGCCGAAGGCAAGCATTTCCATCCGTCATTTAGCTCGTATCTGTTTTGTGAGTTTAGTATAATAATGCAGATACATGACAGAATAATTGTAGAAATAATTTTTCTAGTCATCTTAGATATTTAAGGTAAGTTGATAAAGAAAAATTCTTAGCCGGAACACTTGTCCGGCTAAGAATTGAAAGAAACTAAATATTTTTTATTGAGGATTGTTTACCACATCAATTGTAGTTCCCCAAGTTTCGGATGGTTTGTCACCCATAGTCAGTTCCAGAGTACCACCTGCAGCTATATCTTTAAAGTCGATATAATATTTGTCGTAAGGTGATCCGTTGAGTGATGCACTCTGAATATATTTGTTAGCTGTACTATTGTTTTTAGCGACAATTTTGAATGTTTTATTGTCTTTCACTTTTATTACTGCTTCGTCTACAATAGGGCTACCTAATATATATTTCCCTCCGGCAGGTTCTACCTGATAGAAGCCTAGTGCCGAAAGCACATACCATGCTGACATTTGGCCCACATCCTCATTGCCCGATAATCCGGCCGGTTGATCTGTATATAGCTCTGCCATTACCTGACGTGCCTTTTCGGCAGTTTTCCAAGGTTGTCCTACATACGGATATAGATAGATAACATGATGGCTCGGTTCATTGCCATGTGCATATTGCCCGATCAATCCACTGATATCAGGCGATGCATGTTCACCTAACGATCCTTCTACAACGAATAGGGAATCTAATTTCTGTGTGAATTTTTCTTTGCTTCCGAACAGATCAACTAGTCCTTGTACATCTTGAGGAACCAACCATGTATATTGCCAAGCATTGCCTTCTGTATAATCATTGTCGCGATGGACAGACTCGAACGGATTGAATACCGGTCTGAATTTTCCGTCAGAAGATTTGCCTCTCATAAATCCTACAGATGGGTCGAAATAGTGAGTATATGCTTTACTTCGTTTTGTGAAATATTCGTAATCTTGAGTCTTACCCATTTGTTTTGCTACCTGTGCCAAACTCCAATCGGCAAGGGCATATTCCATACATTTGGCTACACTTTCATTCTCTTTATCGTAAGGAATATAACCATATTCTTTGAAGAGTTTTAAGCCTCTCTCGTCTAACATAGCTGAGGTTTTCATGGCTTCGTAGGCCAATTCTTTATCAAATCCGTCATAACCTTTTAATATGGCATCCGCAACAACTGGTATAGCCGGATTACCCACCATACAATCTGTTTCGCAACCCATCAGATGCCATACAGGCAACTTTCCTTGTTGTTGGTAGATGGTTAACATGGTATTGATAACATCATTCACTTTTTCTGGATGGATAATAGTCATCAATGGGTGCGCAGCACGGTAAGTGTCCCAGAGTGAGAAGGTCGTATAGTTTTTGAATGATCCGTTTTTATGCATTTGTGCATCAGAACCACGATAATCGTTGTTGACATCACAAAATTCGGATGGAGCTATCATGGTATGATACAGTGCTGTATAGAATATACGTCTTGTTTTGTCATCGTTTGTTGTAATCTGTACTTTATTCAGTTCTTCGTTCCATGCCTTGTCTGCGTCTTTTACGGCTTGTTCGAAGTTCCATCCTTGCAATTCTGTTTTCATATTCAGTTTTGCATTTTCTATGCTGACAGGCGATAAAGCTACTTTTACAAAAACATTTTCTTTGTCTTCGGTCGAGAACAAAGCTTGTCCGTATACACGTGTCGATTTCAAACTATTACCCGATTGTACTCCTGCTGAATCGGAAACAACGAATTGTTTGATCGGTTTCGAAAATATAGCTGTGAAGAAAACTCGCTGGTCGTTAGCCCATCCCTGAGAATAACGATAGCCTGAAATAACAGAATCGTTTTCCTGAACGATATATGCTTCGATCGGTTTGTCCCAGCATTGTCCGTTTTCGAGATCAATGATCACTCTCGAACTGTCTGCTTTAGGGAATGTATATTTGTGGAATCCGACACGCTTGGTGGCTGTCAATTCTACATCTACATTATATCTGTCGAGATGTACGGCATAATATCCAGCCTTAGCTGTTTCGGTTTCTCTTCTGAATAGAGAGTACATACCAGACTTAGGATCTTTTACATTGCCGCGTGCCAATTTTACTTCGCCTACAGCAGGCATTAGGTTAACATCGCCAAGATCACCGATACCTGTTCCGCTGAGGTGCATGTGGCTGAATCCGATAATTGTAGAATCGGTGATGTGATAGCCAGATGTCCAATCCCATGTTTGAGGAATATTAGATGGTCCTAGTTGTACTAATCCGAATGGAACATTGGCTCCAAGGAATACATGTCCGTGATCCCCTGTCCCAATGTATGGGTCTACATACTGCGTCAGGTTCTGAAGTTCACTTTTCTCTACTTTGTCACCACACGATTGTAGTACCATCGTCAGAGAAAGGCTTCCAATGATTGCAATTTTACTAATTTCTTTGAGGTTTGGTTTCATATTTTAATAACTATTTGATAATATACTTTTTCAGTTTATAAAAATACAAAATGTGCAATCAATATTACTATTTTCAGATGGATAAAGATTATACGTTTTTTCCTTTTATTTATTTAAATACTGAAAGTTAGATTTCTAAATATTTTTGATTGTAAATTTTTAAATATATTTTCATGCAGCTTATTCAATAGTTTTTTCATCATTATTGAATAAACCTAATAAATAGAATAGTATGAAAAAAATGTTATTAATTTGTGGCATTTTAGCCATGTTCTTATCTTGTTCTTCTAATGAAGATTCGGCAGACAGTCCCACTTTGGTTGGTACATGGAAGTTATCAGAGATTAACAATGACCCGGGAGATGGGAGTGGTGTCTTTCAGAAAGTTAAAAGTGAGAAAGTGCTGGTTTTCAAAACTAACAATGAAATTACATCGAATGGATCTCTTTGTGAAAATGATATCGAGTCGAGTTCTCCAAGCTTAGGAAACTATACTGTTGCAGAGGATATAAATTCTTCAGGTAAAATTTTACCTTTAGCTTGTAGTTATGATTTTTCTTCTATTGGTATACACTTTGAAATAAAAGGATCATATTTGTATGTTTATTATCCATGTGATGAGCTTTGTGCGGCGAAATATGTGAAGCAGTAGAACTATTGTGTATTATGTTAAATATTTGGATGGAACTACTCTTGTAATAAATGAATGAGTAAATAAAGATAATGGAGTTCCGATTGGTAATTATATAATTATAGAAATGAAGAAAAAGAAGCTACTGATATTACTATTGTGTGTCCCTTTCTTTTATGGTTGTCCTAATAGAGAAAATGATATTTATCTTAGAATACTCAATATGTCGAACCAAGATATATATGTATATATGTCAGTTCATCAGAACGATACACTTTCGTTAGATAATAGAGGCTTAAATTTATATTATACCCGGAGTTCTAAAAGAGAGAGTGGAGGAACTTATTTTATTTTTCCTGAAATAAATGACAGTACCTATTTTACAATACTTAGTGCTGATACGGTAAATAAATATCCATGGGATGTAATTGTAAAAGATATGAAAATATTAAAGCGTTATGCCATATCCAATAAAGAAAGTGATTTGAAAGCTATTAACTATACAGTATATTATCCGGAATAATTTTAAAATGGAACTTAGTATAAATAGAGAGCCTTATATATGCATAAAATATTAATCTTCTTCTTCTTTCTATTTTGTTTTTATGTGTCAATAATAGGTAGTATTTAGAAAAACAAGCATATAGCTGAAGTTAATAGATGTATCCCAAGCTTAAAAGGATTAGTGAGGCTAGACTAACAAGAAAAGGTTTCATTTTGGTAAGATTTTAATTGCATGGTAAATTATATATATGATATTGATGAAGTCGATACTATTTTATCTCAAAGTAGAGGCTCATCATTGAGGTTTTTTCTATATGGAATTGGTCTTAAAAGGCTTTTATTCAGAGTGCAAGATTCAAATAAATATTTATTTTGTATTGCAGCAGTAGGTTGTGAACATATATGTGGGAAATTTGATCTAAGTAATATAGATTTGTCTATAATAAAAGACAAAGTAAAGATGGCTTTGGTTGATAAGAATAGTGATTTTAAGATAGTCGCAAACTCTTTTTGTATTATTACTGATAACACCTATAGTTTTGATAAAAAATTTCAAGAAGATTTTATATTTTGGGGTTATAATGAGAATGTACATTCAGAATAGAAATATATCTTTAAGCAATCTAGAAAAATATGAAAAAATATTATATGAGTCTGAAGGTAGATTATAGATACATACGAAAATAATCCTTTATTTATACATGAGTATGGACATTATTTAGGAAAAATGGGTATTCCAAGCTTGATAAGTGCTATGAATACTAAGAAGAATGTCGTAACTCACAATGAAACTTCATTGGTAAGTCATAAAATTCAATCATTTGAAATAAATGCTAATAAACGGGCAGCTAAATATTTCTTAGATAAATATGACGTGAAATGGGAAGATAAAGATTTTAATAGTTTTCCAATTTCCAATGAAAATATAATTAAATATTGAAAATTATGAAAAAGCAACTGCTAATATTACTATTCTGTATACCTTTTCTTTATGGCTGTCCAGATGAAGGAGATAGACTTTGGATCGTAAATAATTCGGAACAATCGATATTCGTGTATCTATCTTTTGTTCGTCAAGATACACTTCCCTTAAATAAAACTAATAATTTATCTTTATTAGATAATCGAACCTCTCATTATACAAATTCGACTGTTTTACCAATTTTTTCAGAAATAAATGATAGTACTTATTTAACTATATTGAGTGCTGATACAGTAAATAAATATTCATGGGATGTAATTGTAAAAGATATGAAAATATTAAAGCGTTATGCCATATCCAATAAAGAGAGCGATTTGAAAGCTATTAACTATAGAGTGTATTATCCGGAATAATTTTAAAATGGAACTTAGTATAAATAGAGAGCCTTATATTTTTCAAGAAGGAAAAGTATATTCTGTAATAAATAATATACCTCATGTTCAAGAACAAATAATAAAAGATAATAATACTGTATTAGCTGTCAAAGATTATTCTAAATTTAATATGGAACTCTTCTTGAAAAAGCGAAGAAAAGTGAAAGACGTATTGAAAAATAGCAGTTTTTCAGAAATAGAAACTTTAGAAATAGTATCGAGTTGTGGCGTAAATATAGACTCTGATACATATAATTTATCAGCAGATAAAAGAGCTTTCCTGCTAATTAATATTTTATTACATAATGTCTCTCCTATATTTTTTGAAATAGCGGGATATACTTTTTTGACTGCTCAATCTATATATCAATTATTATTTGATAGAGTTAAAAATACAAATAAAATAGCAATAATATTAGAACCCTCTATAAAGAATGAATTTAAAATAGAGCAAGTAACTCAAGATATAATTGATAATTATAGGGAATGGATAGATCCATATAAATACCAGATCAATTCGGAAGAGCTTAAAAAATATCTGGGATTTTATGACTAGTCTTTTCTTCGGAAACCAATGAAAACAAAAATAATATTACGACTATTTATTGTGTGCCTTGTTATACTTCCAGCATGCAGACCAACTCGAAGTATATGGCTTGTAAATACATCAAATAATTTGGCTGTGATTTCTGAATATAGAGGAGATACATTGAAAATAGACACTCTTGGTTTTCAAGAAAAGTACTATTTAGGTATGATCTTGGGTAGATATAGCCACACAAAAAGAGACCTAGTCCCTTTCGAAAAATTAGCTGATAGTTTAGAGATAAATTATGGAGGTAAGATTATCAAATATGATAGTCTAGATATAAAAAATTATATTTTGCAAGAGGCTATAAAAGGGGATTCTATAAGAAAAAAGATTTTTCGCTCCCGACAAAAAACATTTAATATAATATGGGAGATAAATGATCCCATATTAAATAGTGAATCCGAATTTATAAGATAGAGGTATTCTGGAGAGTCTCAAAAAACGAACTTTATTGTTGATTATATGTATAAAATATTAATATCCTTCTTCTTATTATTTAGCTTTTATGAAGCTTCAGCTCGTGAATTGTCGAGCTATGATTTGAAAATTAATATTCCAGAAACAGCAGTTTCGGATAGTATATTATTGCTCGATGTTTCACTTACCAATAATAGCGATAGTGATATAGTTATTTTCAACCCTGAAACATATAAAGTATCAGATCAATTCTTCTTTGTTCCATCTACATGGAATATACTGATTAAACATGAAGGTGAAGAATGTTTTACAGAATCATTGGGTACTCGGATATCATTAAATTCGTCAGATTTGTCAAAAACAATAAAAAGTCATCATTCATATTCATTTGTCGTACCGATTAATATTAATAACTTACTTTGTATGAATGATCCGGAGATAGCGTATCATTTATCGAGACAGGGAAATTTCTGTATTCAATTGAAGATCGCATTGAATGAACCATCAGAGTTAACACTCGAGAGTAATACTTTATTCTTTCAAGTAAAGTAATTCAAGAGTTTTTATCTCACTTTTTATTCTTAAACTTTTCTATATGTATCGGATCCTTCTCTTTTTACTTTTTTTTCTCTTTGCGACTACTCATATTTATTCGCAAGAAGATACTCAGCCTCAGACACCTTTCTCGGTTGAAATCAGTTTGGTTGAGCAGGATGCAAAATCTGTTATGAACATACTTAAATTAGATGTGAAAATAACTAATCATTCATATCAAACATTGAAATTTAGAAAACCATATCCAGATAATTACAATGCTAATTGGTCGCTTATGATTTATCAAAACAATGTATTATGCGAATGGAAAGAAAATGAATCTTTTTATCGTTCTATCCGTCGACCATATATAATTTTGTTAAATCCACATGAAACTTACGAACTTCGTCTTTCCTACAATTTGAATGATCTGGTTATAGATGAAGATAAACATCTTCAAGCAGAATATACGGCGCAACTGCAAGTGACAAATTTTGTGGAGTGGTTAAGCCCATTTATGTCAGCAACCGTCGTCAGCAATAAGATTGGTATTTTGAGAGAACTTATACAGTAATGCCGAAATGAAAAAATACATAACAATATTACTTTTATCTGTCGTCTGTTTTTCCTGTATTATAAAAAAACCGAAGCAGTTTATATATCCATACGATGGCGAAAATACGGGATTAGATTCATTGATTAATATTGATGGATACTATTCTAAACTAGGCTATGCAGATAAAATACTATTATTTTATCGGGATGGTATATTCATCTCGAATAACTTTAGAGATACTGCATTTGCCTCAAAGAAAATTGTAAAGGTTGATACTCTAAAAAATTCCTATGAACATTCTTGGTATAAAGGTTTACATGGTCGTTATATAATAAAAGATGATAGTATTTTAGCACAAGACATTGTCTATACTTTTACTGATGGCTCTAACGCTTATACAAATAAATATAAGATTATATCGAAAGATACAATCTTTGATACATTAGAAAAAAAGACTTATGTTTTTCATTCCCTTCCTAACCGTATTGATTCTGCCAACTGGCTCTTTAAAAAAAAGTGGTTCTATAAGGATAAGGAATTATATAAGCAAATGAAAAAAGCTAGGAAGAATAAATCACCTAATTAACAAGAAAAGCTCCCCTCTTCGATCTATCAAAATCGGAGAGGGGAGTTTTGTATTTGTTATTTCTAAATAAAGCACTCTATTCCTTATTCTCAATTTTACGTTCTAACTTTTCAATTTTCTTATTTTGTTCAATAACATATAGCGTTAGCTCTTCTATCTTTTGCAATAACTTTATTTGCATATCGTTTAAATTTAAACCTCTTTCTTGCATTTCTTTTTCTGAGGGTATTTCAGGTAAATGTTTATTCTCTTTGACAAAAGATTCTACTTCCGAAAGATGCCTCAAGTTGTAGTCTGGTTCGAATACAAAATCAGAGCCTTTATTTACTTTTACTTCTATTTGATCGGCTATAATTGTGCCTCGTACATCCAATGTTGATTTGGGATCATCTGTACCTATCCCAATATTGCCGGTGCTTGTACTTGATATTAATGTTTTTATAGTAAACTTGTCCGTAACATCTACTTTTCCGGTCGTATCATATGGAGTAATATTAAATGGAGTCATGTTTTTCTCATTATTCAGATTCCAAGAACTGATCCAGAGTGCAGCCCATTCATTACTTTCAATAACAAGATCTAAACTGTTGCCATTGTTGTAAATTTTAAGCGTATGTCTTCCCGAATTTCCGCCATGTATTTCTTTTGTAATAAGATATTTTTGTCTAGTGGCTACAGAATAAGTTGTTGTTCCAACAAAATCGCTGGCCCATCCTCCTCCCATTACATCAATTCTAATTTTCTCGAATTTGCTTCCATCACCAGAGTTCAGAGGTAGGTTACCAACATATAACTTCTGAGGGCTTTCCGGATTTGCTAAAATATTTACACCTTGTGCATTTATATTTAGAAATAGGAAAGAAAGTAGTACTGCTAAAAAAAACTTTTTCATTTTGTATTGATTTTTTATAATAATTACGAAAATACAAATTAAGTTGTACTTTCTGCTTCTTTTAATATAGTACGAAGCTGTTGCTTTTACTCGTATGGAAATAAATATTTATTTTATTATAAGCATTCGTGAAATTTACTAATTAATAAAAAAACTCCCCTCTCCAATCTATCAAAATCGGAGAGGGGAGTATCTATTATTATGGGAAATTACACCGTCTGTGTACCCTCTTTGATACTTACCTTTTTGCTTTTGTCCTTACCCCAATAGATTGTCATTTCGAAAGAAACGTTCGAGTCTATCGTGATAACAGGGACTTCATCTTTCGATGCTCTTTTCTTCACTTTGAAAGAAACGATACCCTTAGGACCAAATGGATAATTATCCATCCCGTGAGCTTCCGTTTGAGTCACATCCCACGTCACGCTATTAGTCGAATAGTCTGAACGAATACCTAAAATATATTCAATAAATACGGCAATAGGAGGTAAGCCTGTCCATCCCACAAATTCCTTACGAGCCATAAAACCTTCTTCCGCAGCTTCCGGCGCATAATATTCAAAAAAAGTTCCGGTCTTTTTGTATACCTCAAACACATTCTTGTAGTGATTCTCTGCAATCTCTTTAGCCTTGTTCCGATAGCCTTTCTTGTCCAAGCCGGTTATAACCATATAATTGGCACCCGGCCATACGCCCCCTTGCCAATAGCGTCCTTTCGGGTTGTACTTCGGATTATCTGCCGATAATGAAGGCACACGGTGCGGACGGTTAAACGTCTTCGGATTGTCTAACTCCTTCACCAATCTGTCCATTCTGCTGTTGTCCAATACATCCGTATATAAAGACCAATAAGCGATAATTCCTTTAGTTGTCGAAAGACTACCGTCAGCATACTTATCGTACAAGAAACCTGTTTTTTCGTCCCACAGATTATCCTGCACATACTTTGTCAGCATCTTTATCTCGTCTTCAAACTCTTCTATCTCTTGCCAGCGTTCCAGATACAAACCCATTTCGAGCAATATATTAGCTGTAAATATCTGTTGCAGACAAGCATCGAGCCATACCATATGTCCGTGACTATATATCATGCTATATTTAGCTTCCACGCGAGGCATATTGTCCATACCTGTACCCCAACCGCTCGACCAATATGTGCCGTTAGGCCAAGTACGATTCAACTTTAACCATTTGTAGTAAGCACATAACACGGGGAACACCTTGTGAAGACGATCCATGTCTCCATATTGTTTATAATAAACCATCTCGCTCCACGGCAACAGGTTTGGTCCTGTACTTGTAGGGTCGTAGCGTTCGAAACAATCAGCGCCATCTCTCTTTATCTCGCGGCAGATAAAACCATCTGGGTGTTGCTTTGCATAAAAGTTGTCCAATGTATGTTGGAACGGAAAGAAGCGATAGCCATAACGGGCAAACATCATCATAAAAGCCGAATCCCACATAAAGATATTACCATTGTAAGCAGTATCCAGATAAGGCGAAACAAAACCCGAACCTTCTAACGGCTGGCGTATATTGCCAACTGCAATTTGCCATGCACGCCAATACATTTCCAATTCCTTATCGTGTCCGTCCCAATATGGATTAGGCAGAATTTTCTTTGCCTCTTCAAAACTTTTGGGTGTGATAAACTCCGGTTTAGCTACCCTATATTCATTCTCGGCAACCAAAGCCTCCTTTACATATGTGTTTTTGTAAGGCAGATTATATTTCTGTGCTACCTCCTCCGTCTTCTCTTGTGCAGAGATAAGAGTAGGGCTAGCCAAAGTTAATGCCAAAACAGCTAATGTCGATATGATTTTTTTCATCTGTCTAATTGGTATTTTTAATACGTATAAGGTTGTCTTGTTTTCAAATAAAACAAAACTATTTTTGTTTTTTATCTTGTGGTACAAACAATCGGTTGTCAGGAATCAATTGTTCCTCAATCTCTCGGCTCGACCATCCCACTTCAAGCAATTCGCCCATGTAGTCCTCAAAATAAATGACCTTTATTTCATGCAGTCCTTTTTCCAAAGCGACCTTGCCATCCATCCGTCGCGAGTTGTGCGAACCATCATTGTCTACAATCAATTTACCATCTATAAATAGTTGCGAACCATCGTCCGAATTAGTATAGAAACGATATACCCCTCTTTCCGGTACATCCAATAATGTTTTGTATTCAAAAGCAAACGAATCCTTAGCCACAGCAGGAGTCAGCACAAAGTTATTAATTATTCCATTCTTTTTCACTTTCGCTTTAGTGGCAATATCCGCAATCTTTTTCATACGTCCACCCTCATAGTAAGTGTATGCTACTCCTTGTTGTTTCTTCTTCGGATTTTGCAAGGCAGGCATATACTCCATAGTCAGTTCGTCGGCTTCCGATAGTCCCGAAGGATAATAATATTTAAACTCCGTACCCTTTTTTGTCCGTATCCACGTATCGAATTTATTTCTGTTTTCGTACAATGTAATAATACGCGAGCCTCGTTCTAACTTCCCATAAGCATCTGAGCCTGTTGTTCGTCCAAATCCGAGAGCGATGTCGTGATACAGTCCTATATAATCATTATCATGATCGTGCCCTACAAATGCGCCCATCACACTACCTTGTTCCAACATGGCACAAAAGAAACCTGAATTTATTTCGGGCGAAGCTACCCCTTCCTCCTTGATGCCTATTGTAGTTTCTTTACCTACAATGTTTTCAAATTCGGGAACTGGAATATGGAAAAATACAAGTGACGGTAACGATTTTCCATTCTCTACAACAGATTCTTTTCCTTTCTGACGAAACCAGTTTATCTGATCGGCATGAATCCAGTCGTAATGTCCGTTTTTCGGATTAGTCGGGTAATCGTTCGAATCGATACCATACAACAATGCTGCTGTTGATCCACTGTTTGACCCCAATACGGGAATCACATAATTGCCACTACCTGTTATATTCTCCGGTCCATTCTCACCTACATAATAAGGCAAGCCTTCCAACATCGCGAATACCTCCCGACGTGTATAACCTAGCTCGGCATCGTGATTGCCAAGCAGAGCACACCAAGGAATCCGAGCTTCTTCGAATATCTTTGCAATAGCCATCCACCCTTCTTTCGCAGGCTTCTCTGTAACTACGTCGCCGGTCAAAATAGCAATATCGGGCTTTTCAGTTGCCAATACATGATTTATAGTAGCTATTGTTTCAGTACAGTTGGGCGAATTGTTGTCCCAATGTATATCCGTAAATTGTGCTACTTTGAATTGTCCATCTTTATTGAACCGAAACTGAATATCAGTTTGTCCATAAGATAAAACTGAAATAGAAAGGAACAGTAAAGCAAATGTATATATCCTTTTTAATTCCATGGTTAGTCTATTTAATCAATAAAGATTTCATTTTATGGAATATTTCTGTGTTTTTGTATACACCTCCAAATTTGGCAGCCCCCGGCCCATAAGCAAAAACCGGTAGCATAATAGGTGTATGATCGTCCGTCATATAGCGGGCTGTGATATGTCCAGTCTTACGATCGCCGTCCACAAGTGTCAATCCTCCTGTTTCGTGGTCGGCAGTTACCACAACCAAAGTTTCGCCATTACTGTCTGCAAATTTCAAAGCCTCTTGTATAGCCAGATCGAAACTCAACATTTCGACAACCGATCCCGGCAACGAATTAGCATGTCCGGCATAGTCTATTTTAGCACCTTCTACCATAAGGAAAAACCCTTTGTTGTTGGTTTTAGTTAGTTTCTCGATAGCTTCGCGGGTTGCTTGTGCCAATAGGTCTAAAGTTTCTTCCTCCGCAGCCAAGTCCATGCGGCTGTCTACACAAACCACTTTGTCGTCAGCCTTATTTATATCATCGATGGAAGTTGATAAACGATATGTCTTTTGCAGCTTATCTAAAAATTCTTTACTGTCTTTCCGGTCTGTAAATATTTCCATGCCACTGCCATTCAATAGCGTCAATTTACCATCTAGCAACCAGTTTGTAATCTCGTCCGCATTGTCACGCTCGGTCGAGTGTCCGTAGTAAGCAGCAGGTGTTGCATCAGCCAGATTACCCCATGTTACCACTCCGCATGCTAAGCCCGCATCGTAAGCAACATCCGTCATCGAACGGTAGGGTATTCCTTCGTCACTCATACTGATATGACGGTTCGAATTTGCTTGTCCCGTTGCCAGTGCACTACCTCCCGCAGCCGAATCGGTTGTATAAGCATCTTTCGAACTATTTTTTTGTAATCCGATGTGATTCATGTTTAATACCGTCAAACCATTGTTTACCGTTTCTGCTACATTGATCTGAGCCAATCCCATACCATCGCCAATCAGGAATATTATATTTTTGACAGGTTTGTTTTCGCCATCATTCTTGTAGGTAGGCATATAAACATCTATCCCTTTCGATAGCTGTTGTTTCTTGTGATCGAATCCTTGAAAACCCGATGTTGTCTTGTCCAGACGGTCTGTTTTGGTTACTCCACCAACAACCTCTTTGTTAGTTCCTGCTATCTGATAGTTCTTATCTTCGAAATTGTGGAAGAAATCGGCACACGCTTCCACCTTGTCCGTGTTGATAATATCTACACCCATATTGTGCAACGTATTCCATGCGGTTACAGAATTGGGGGTACCCCAAAAACGGATAGGTTTACCCAAAGAATGTGCTTTGTCTATAACAGCTTGTACACGTATTACTTCATCTCTTTTCAATGTTCCTTTTCCATTCCATTTTGCATATTCGTGGAAAGGGGGGCTGATAAGTGCAATGCGTTTCAGTTGCTGAGGTGTATAGTTAGCATCTATCTGCCCATCGAAAGATATATATGCCGGATATTTTTCAAAATCTTCCGCTTTTGGTACATTGCCTGTGATAACGATCCGTACAGCATTTGGATTTACTGCCGGATCAAAAACTTGGGGATGGGCTTTTAGCTTATCTACTACGATGCTCAACGTGGGCTCTGTCGGGCTTTTAAGCTCTATCATCAGTTGCAGTAGATAATCGGAATCTTCCCAAGGGCGTCCGCCATTTTGTTTGAATAGCTTTACCAATGGATTTAGATATATATCGTCAAAGGTGGCGTCGTCAGAGAGATCCTCTAAATCGTGACCAACCAGTAATTGATTTTTCCCTTTTGCAAACAAATCGACCTCTATCGAATACACTTGCTGTGCGTATGCCTGATAGAATGGTACACGTTGGCGATAATCGTTGTGCGAATGTATCAAGATACGTTCTTGCGCATTAATGTGCTGTATAGATAATGAAGAAAGCAGAATGAGAGACAACAATCCCCAACGGCTTATTTTGTTTATATTTTTCATAATCCTTTGATTATTTTATTTTTATTTGTGCAAAAATAGGGCAGTGGTCAGATAGAAATCCGTCATTCAGTTTTGCGGGTATCACTTCGAATGTAGTGACCTCAACTCCTTTGTTAACAAATATGTAGTCAATAAATTCTCTGTTTTCGACTGGTAACCTATCGAAATCGTGAAAAGTCCATTGCTCACCTTGCGTAGCAATAGCAATAGATTTGGCATTGATAAGATGTTTCGTGTCAGCCTCGTTAGTTACATGTTTGATTACATCCGATTCTGGATCAGAATTAAAATCGCCGGTTACTACTACCGGTAATCCGTTGCTCAGTTCAGCTACTTTGTTGAGCAATAGAGTAACACCTTCTTGTCGAGCTATTTTTCCGACATGATCTAGATGCGTATTCAATACAAATATTTCTTTTTTCGTTTCTTTGTCTGTCAATATAGCCCATGTGGCAATGCGTTCACAGGCTCCGTCCCATCCTTTAGAACCTGCAACCTCGGGAGTTTCGCTCAACCAGAAGTAACCTGATTTGTTTTCAGTGAATCGGTTTTTATTATAGAAGATAGCACTATACTCTCCTTTGTCTATTCCATCTTCGCGTCCTACACCGATAGCATTGTATTCGGGCAGGCGCTCTTTCAGATCATTCAGCTGGTTTACCAAAACTTCTTGTGTGCCCAGTATATCTATTTTTTTATCTTTAATAATCTGTGCTGCATTATCTTTCCTGTACTGCCAGTTGTTAAGGCTGTCTTCCGGATTGTCGTAGCGGATATTGAAACTCATTACATTCACATCTATCGTTTTTGTTTTGTTATTACAAGATGCCAGTAATAAAATAGACAAGCATAAATAAATTACCTTTTTCATATTTTATATTGTTTTATTTAGTGAATAAATTAGTTGTAGGAATTTTTTCGATATCGGAACTGTTCGGTTTTCTCCATCCCCATTCAAGTGCTTCACCTTCATAATCTTCGAAATACAGAAGTCGGTAAGTATGATAACCCTCTTTCAGAGCAATACGTCCTGTGGCGGCTATGGCAGCGTGTGAGCCATCGTTGTCTACCACTTTGGTATCTGCAATGTAGAGAACACTGCCATCGTCCGACTTGGTCATAAACTCATATACACCATTTTCGGGAATAAAGATTAAACCTGTGAAGATATAGGCAAAGTGATCTTCTATACGTGCTTCCGCAATAGATGGTTCTGCCATTATTCCACTAGTGATAAGCGGAGATTTTTCAATATCGTTTACAGATTGGTAAAGTCCTTCATAGTAGCGGAAATTAACCCCTTGTTCTGTAGCTTTAGTTGTAGCAGCTTCTTTAAAGATAGCTTTAGTTGCTACAATGGTAAATGTTTTGCTAGGAGCATATCCATCTTTAAATGCTTTTGCTTTGATGGTGGTTGTGCTGCTGATCCGGAAAGGTTCTTTGTAGAGAGTCGATTTCTCGTCAGGTTCTTTTCCGTTCAGCGTGTAATATACTTTAGCACCTTCGGTACTCGATCCTAAATCCATATTGACATCTTCGATGAATAAGTCCACATCTTGAGTTGTATAGGGTACGGATGTTACCAACCCCTCTGTCATAGAATGCGGATAGGTTGCACTCTCTGTTCCTCTTTGTTTGTTCGGTGTGTCAGTCAAAGTGAATATCAAATCGCCTCCTTCCATCAATTGTTGATAGGTGATATAATTTGTTTCAATTGCTTTGCCGTTCAGGCTTACTTTGTCTATATATACATTCTTTTGAGGATCATTGGCTGTAATAACCAATGTTTTTCCATTTGCCAGTTTTATTGTGGCTTTCGGGAACAATGGTGTTGTTAGCGAAAATTCATTCGATCCGGGACATACTGCATAGATACCCAGACTGCTCAATATATACCAAGCTGACATTTGTCCGCAATCTTCATTTCCACTAATACCTTCCGGTGTCGGTTGGTACATTTCTTTCAATATACGGCGTGTCATTTCCTGAGTTTTCCACGGCAGACCGACATAGTTGTACAAATATGCCATGTGATGACTTGGCTCGTTGCCGTGTGCATATTGTCCGATAAGTCCTGTTATATCTACCATCTTACCGTCTAGCTTAGATTCGACTGAGAACAGGCTGTCCAATTGTGCTGTAAATGCTTCTTTTCCTCCAAACAGTTGAATCATACCATTCACATCGTGAGGGGCAAAGAAACGATATTGCCATGCTGTAGCTTCGGTGTAGGCACGTCCGGGTTCGAACGGATTGAAAGGTGAATCCCAATTGCCATCGATGCGTTTTCCTCTGAAAAATTTAGTGTTGCCATCAAATACGTTGATATACGACAATGCACGTTGTGAGTAGGTTTTATAATCTTCGCCATATCCCAATTCTTTAGCTACTTGCGCAATGCACCAATCGTCGTAAGCATATTCGAGCAGGCATGAAACGGATTCTTTTTTGATGTTGGATGGGATAAAACCATATTGAATATAGTAGTCTGATCCTTTCTTATTCTTGTCGGACGAGGCTTTCATAGCTTCGTAAACTTTGTTGATGTCGTATCCTCTGATCCCTTTCATATAGGCATCTGCAATGACAGATACGGAGTGATAACCGATCATTGTATTGGTTTCGCCTGCCGATAGAGGCCATAGAGGTAATTCGCCCGAAGCATTATACATTTCGAGATACGAATTTATCATGTCATTGACAAGTGTTGTATCGACCAATGTTTGCAATGGGTTCCATGCACGGAATGTATCCCAGAGTGAGAATGTGGAGTAATATGTTTGTCCTTCGGGCTGTTTGCCAATAGTCATGTCGTGACGTCTATATTGTCCGTTGACATCACTCATACGGTTTGGAATTATCTTGGAATGATAGATTGCTGTGTAGAAGTTTGTCATATCCGCATCAGACCCTCCCTCTACAGTGATATCCGATAATTCTTCGATCCATTGGTTGCGTGTTTTCTGATGAACTGCATCGAAGTCGAATCCTTCTATATCGTGCATTAGGTTTTCCTGTGCGTTTTCGATACTGACTACCGATATGCCGACTTTGGCAACAATGGGTGTGCCATCCGATTTGCCGAAGCTGAGAACTGCTTGTTTATTATAATCTTTCTCTTTCTCATCATTTTTCAGAATCTCGCCATTGCTGACGAACGAAACGGATTCGAAGTCTTTCGAGAATTGTGCAACAAAAAATACATATTGGTTGGTAACCCAGCCTTGCGAGCGTCGCATACCGACAATCTCGTTAGCTGATATTTGTTGTATAAATAGTGAATCGATTGTTTCTTCTGCCAATAGGTGAGACATATCGATAATGATAGTTGCATTTTTACCTTTTTGGTAAGTGTAGCGGTGCATACCTGCATATGGTGTAGCTGTTAGTTCAGCTTTAATTCCTTCTTCTTTAAAATTGACAGAATAATATCCTGCCGATGCTGTCTCATCTTTGTGAGAGAAGGCAAGCGGATCAAAAATGTATCCGTTGCTTACCGGTTTTATATCTTTAGTAGTGGGATGGAATAGAATGTCGCCCAAGTCGATACATCCTGTACCGCTAAGGTGTGTATGCGAAAAGCCAATAATGGTAGAATCGCTGTAATGATAGCCCGAACTGGCATCCCAATCGCCCAATCGGGTATCGGGGCTTAATTGTACAGCTCCGAAAGGTGCTGTTGCTCCGGGATAGGTGTGTCCGTGAAATCCGGTGCCGATAAAAGGGTCTACGTAGTCTATAGGTGTTTTGGGCTGTGTACTAGAGCAACTTGTTATTAACCCTAAAATAGCCGCAAAGGTCAAAATTTTTCTCATTCGTTTTAATTTAAAATTTCGGAGAGGCTGATATATACCTCTCCGAAATAGTAGATAATATGTTTTATTCTATTTTACTTGAAATTAGAATATCCGTCAGCAGGGTTGTTTATTAATAAATAATCTGTATTCTCAATCTCGCGTTGAGGTATTGGGAAATGTGCATCTTTTGCCGGGTCGAAAGTACGAGGACCTCTAGGGTCGCTTACAGTTGTTGCAGCAGCATATACTTCTTTAGCTAATCCCCAACGTACAAGGTCGTAATGACGTTCGTCTTCGTATGCCAATTCGCAACGGCGTTCTTTCACCAAATCATTGAATGTCGGAGCAGCGATTGCCTTTGTAGCATCTCCGCCAAAGGCTCTAACTCTCACTTCGTTGAAGGATGAAGCAGCCGCTGGCACACCAAGAGTCCTGTTGCTTGCACCACCACCGGCAAGGAATATTTCAGCTTCGGCATGAATCAGCAATACATCTGCATAGCGCAACAAAGGTACATCTGCACCAGCCTCCCAGTTCCATCCACTGAGGTCATTGTATACAGCAGAGTATTTTGTGCCCATATATCCCGTTGTCATATCTTTAATCAGATCGCTGGTCAAAACTGTTGTTTTACCTAAGAAATGAACTTCGTCTCCGGCTCCTTTTAATGTAACTTGACGGCGAAGGTCTCCTGTTGAAGTGGCAGTCGGTTTTTCAAATGCATCGAATAAGCTTTGGGTAGGAGCAAAGTAATACCAGCCTGTTCCACCTGACAATGTTCCCGAAAGTAGGATGACAGATGTTACTGTACCTTGATTTCTTACCGGTTTGTTTACCAAATTGAAAAGTACTTCTTCATGCTTTTCTCCGGCAGGTGAGAATAGGTGAGCATATCCGTTGTTGTTCATTTTGTCAAGCGAGTATTTGCCTGAACCAATTACTTTTTCGGCAGCAGCTTTTGCTTCCGGATATTTACCCCAATGTGCATATACTTTTGCTAACAATCCATAAGCAGCACCTAGGCTAGGACGCCCCTCAGCACCTTTTTCTCTAGTCCAAAGATTTTGGTTTTCGAAATGTTTGATAGCTGTTTTAAGATAAGCTTCAATACGGGTATATGTCTCCGTTTTAGTTTCGCGTGGCTTGTTTATTTCCTCTGGGTGGTTGTAATCATAAAATGGAAGACCTCCATATCTTTTAGCCAGATGGAAATAAGTAAATGCGCAAAGGAAATTTGCCTCGCCAAGTATTATATCTCTGCTCTTGTCAGACATTTCTATATTAGGAGTGTGCAACATCACATCATTGCTACGTCTGATGACTTTGTACATTAGTTTCCAATTCGAAAACTGTCCACTCGAAGCATTCGTTGTTGTTCTGAATTCGGTCAGTGCTTCATCATCACCCTTGCTACGGTTGATTACCATATCGTCGCTGGCTGCACCTACCCACCAATGCCCACGTCCAAATCCTTCTTCTTCATAAAATGGAGCATATGCTGCGTCTAACCCTAACTGTACATCGGCTTCGGTGTTCCAGAAGTTCGAAATTCCATAAGGTTCTCTGTCCAAATCGCAAGATGTGGCAATAAGGAATGGAATGATTAATAAGAATTTATATAATTTCATATTTCTTCAATTTAAAAATTAACGTTTATACCCATAATGAAGGTTTTAGGTTGAGGAAACTGCCCTCTGTCTACCCCTATTTCAGTTACACCATAGTTGCCTATTTCGTTAGCATATGTTTCACCCAGTTCAGGGTCAAATCCTTTGTAGCTAGTGAATGTCAACAGGTTTTGCACTGTAGCATAAACTCTTAGTTTTTGCAATCTTAATTTTTTGATCGTGTTTTTATTGAATGTATAACCTACTGTAAGAGTTTTTAGTCTCAGGTAGTCGCCTTTGTCTACATAGTAGTCAGACATCCGGCGGTTGTTGTTCGTGTCCTTTATTGTTACACGAGGACCGTTTCCGTTCGGATTATTTTCAGGATGGTAGCGATCCAAGATTGATGAAAATTGATTGTAACGAGGATCTACGAACATTCCTTCATATTTCAGCGCATTGAAAATGTCATATCCGGCAACACCTTGGAAGAAGAAACTGAAATCGAATCCTTTGTATTCCAGATCGGCTCCGAAACCATAAGTAAAGTCAGGGAATCCGCTACCGATATTTGTTTGGTCGTCAGAATCTATTTTGCCATTACCATCTAAATCGAGGAATTTAAGATCACCAACTTTAGCATTCGGCTGAATTTTATCACCGTCTTTGTTCACATAATTATCTATATCAGCTTGTGTTTTGAATATGCCATCAGTTTTGTAACCATAGAAGTGAGCGATTGGTTCGCCGGCTCTGGTTCTTGTGATGTTTGTTCCACGATAAGCACTGGTAAACATATTTCTGCTACCTGTTCCCATCGATAAAACTTCATTTTTTACACTGCTGAAGTTGCCGTAAGCACTAATATTTAGGTCGTTAATCTTTGTGTTGTATGACAGGTTCATATCGAAACCACGATTGCGAACCTCTGCCGCATTGACCATTTTTCCACCATCAACACCAGCTAGAGATGGTACAGGTATTTCTAGCAATACATCTGATGATTTTTTGATGAAGTAGTCGAATCCTAAATCAAATTTATTCAAGAAACTGACATCGATCCCTAAGTCGGTTTGAGTTGTCACCTCCCATTTCAGGTCAGGATTTGCCAAAGTAGATTCGTATCTACCGAATCCAACAGTTTCTGTACTGCCAAATACGGTATTGTATCCGTCATTGTCCGTTGTGTTGGCAATAAGGACTTTGGTCGGATAGTTGCTTCCCATGTCCTGGTTGCCCAGTTTACCCCAGCTTGCTCTGAACTTTAGGTTCTGAATAGCTTTATCTTTAAGAGATTCGAAGAACGATTCTTCTGATATACGCCATCCCCCAGATACAGAAGGGAAATATCCCCAACGGTTTCCTTTTGAGAATTTAGAAGACCCATCTGTACGGAAGTTGGCAGATAATAAATATCTGTCTCCAAACGAATAGTCTAATCGGGCAAAATAGGAGTTCATCGCCCATTCTTCTCTACCTCCCTGCATCCATGCTATATTGGTAGCCGCAGATAAGTAACGTTGAGATTTTTCTTCAGATATGAAACCTGTTCCACGTGCATTGGTATATTCCGAATTATATGCTTCGTAAGAAGTACCACCTAATACCATTAGTTTGTTCAATCCGAATGTTTTGTCATATTTCAAAGTAGTAGTTGTGATCCATTTGGTATTGTTCCACTCTCTTTGAGTCAATTCATTGGTATTGGATGCGCGACCGGCTTCCGGAACTTTTGTTACAAACCATTTGTCTTCCCAATTAGACCAGTCGTAACCAAGATCTGTTTTGAATGTAAAATCTTCGAGAAATTTGTACTCAAGATATGCATTTCCAAATATACGGTTACGTGTACGTTTGCGGTCTGCTCTGTCTAATATAGCTACCGGATTGATAAGGTCTGCACCAAGATCTCCACTACCGCTATAGATTCCTTTTGCTTCATCCTCATATACAGAAACTGAAGGATCAAATTGCAAAGCCGATGCAATAGCACCACTTGCTCCCATTTCAGGAACTATATTTTGTTTGGAATGGGTAATCATTAAATTCTCACCTACTTTCAGGTTTTTGATTAATTCCAGTTCAGTATTGATACGTAGGGTTGTCCGGTTGAAGCTCGAGTTTTTCAATAGACCATCTTGAGTCAGGTGTCCTGCCATGATATTGTATTTGAACTTTTCTGATCCTCCTGAGAATGACAGGTCGTAGTTTGCCTGATATGCGGCACTCGAAAAGACCTCGTCTTGCCAGTTTGTTCTGGATACTTTAGCATAATCCGAGTTGTAATACTTAGTCGGATCCTCACCAGCCTTTATCGTATATCCATCATATTTAACAGCATTGTCATAAGCTTCCAGATGTATCATATTACGTTGCTCTGCATTGAGCACATCTATTTTTTTCTGAGGTGTAGAGAATCCATGATGCATATTGAATGCAATGTTTACTTTATCCGATTTACCTCCTTTTTTGGTTTGAATAATAACAACTCCATTTGCAGCACGCGAACCGTATATAGCTGCAGATGCAGCATCTTTCAATACGTCGATTCTTTCAATGTCGCCGGGATTGATGTCATTCATGTTATCGGCAGGCATTCCGTCTATTACGTATAATGGTTCGTTGTTTCCGAATGTACCCATACCGCGAATACGGATAGAGGTTCCCGATCCCGGAGCACCACTACTCTGCAATACGGTGACACCCGACATACGTCCTTGTAATGCGCTGTTGATACCGCTGGTAGACATGTCATTCAGACTAGCCATCTTTACGGATGAAACAGCACCCGTTAAGTCTGCTTTTTTCTGAGTGGAATATCCTACCACTACCACTTCTTCTAACGATCTTGCATCCTCTTGCATTCCAATATCCAAAGTCTTTTTACCGGATATTTTTAATTCCTGAGGGATGAAACCGATATAGCTGAATACTAGTGTGGCATCACTAGGGGCATTTAACGTATATCTACCATCCACATCTGTTACCGTACCATTAGTTGTTCCTTTCACAACAACAGATACTCCGGGTAGAAGCTCGCCTGTACGCGAGTCTGTTATAACTCCGCTTATGGCATTGGCTTGTTTGGTGCCGTCTTGTTTCTGTTCTAGTGCAGAGTTACTTGCATCTTTTTGTTTCAGAGACAAGATAATCTGATTGTCTACAATAGTATAAGCAATATCTGTATCTTCAAAAATGTTATTTAAAACATCTTTCAACGGCTTATTCTTCACATTGATCGATACGGCTTCTTTGTCTGTATTAACAATGTTATTGTTGTAAAGAAAACTGTAAGAAGTTGATTGCTCTATTTCGTTCAATATCGCTCGGATGGTTGTCTTATTTTTGTTGAGCGAAATTAAGGCTGATTGTTTGGCCCGAAGGGTAAATGAAAATAGAAATAGCCCCATAAGCAGGATATATTTAAGTCCTGCTAGATTAATAAATCGTTTCACTATCATTCGAATTTGTTTTTAGGTGAACTATACACATTTTAATAAATAAGGTTTATATTTCTCCTTTTTATTACTCTATCGAGAATAAATTTTTAGGTAAGGAGATAGGGATCGGTAAATTCATTTTACATGAATTTTTGCTGGTTTTTTTAGATAATCATGTCCTTTCTTTTTAGTGTTTTTTCAATTATAAGGTTAAAATTAATATAGAATAATTAGATTATTTTCCGTTTTCCAGTTAAGATCGGGTGAACTTTTTTTGAGCATCTCCATAATTTGAAATATTGTTTCTTCCTTGAAAACAGCTGTGAACTGATAATGTTCGAGTTGCGGATTCCGTATAACAATATCGATTTCGTATGCCTTTGATAATTTAGCTGCTATGTTGGTAAGTTTACTTTTTTTGAATAGTAATATACCTTCTTCGCGGGCATTATATTCGTCAGCTGAGCCGTTGCTGATCGAGTATGTTTTTCGTGTTTTCAGATAGTCAACCTTCTTTCCGGGATGGAGTACAACAGGTGAGCGAAGGTCAACCGATTCGAAATCGACTGCTCCTTTTTCCAGAAATACGCTTATGAGGCTGTCTTTTTCATAGGCACATACATTAAATTTGGTTCCATATGCTTTCACTCTGCCGCCATCTATTGTGTTGACATAAAAAGGGCGTTTAGGATTAGATGTTACTTCGAATGTAGCCTCTCCGATTAACTTAACTTCTCGTTTCCCTTTTTCAAACTGGGCAGGATATATCAGTTTTGATCCGGTATATAGATATACCCTTGTCCCGTCGCTGAGGCTTACTTGTGTCACCTTTCCTTTGGTGCAGGTTATTTCGTTGTAGGTAATATCTTTCTTTAAGTTTTCTTTGGCAACAAGAGTAACAAGTGCTATAATGAGTGGTATAATAAGTATAGCTGCTATTTTAGATAGGGACAGATATATCTTCTTTAAAACAGTTTTCTCTTGGATTATCTCAGGTTCATTGTTTGCTCTTTTTGCAGGCCGGGAAGGTGATAGATATGTGTATGCCGATAGTGCCTGATGAAGCATATTCCAGTCGTGAAATATTTTGCGGGCTTCGTCAGATGTTTTCAAATATGATTCGAAAACAACCTTTTCCTCTTCACTTAGTGTCTGTGAGTGAAATTTACATATTAGATCTTCTAAATGTGCTTTATCCATCGTATTATCAATAGTGTGCTTCTCGTCTTATATTATTAAGACAATCGTAAAGTAGGATACCCTACGCTTTTTCTAATTTTTTTCTAAAAAAAGTATAGCAATAAAAAATGGGAGGAATTCCTTTAGTTGTATTGATAAATGAATGAGGGCTTTATGTATGTAGGACTCTACAGTTTTTATAGATATTTCTTGTCTTTCGGCAATTTCTTTATAGGTAAGATGTTCGAAACGGCTCATGCGGAATACGACTTTAATTTTTTCGGGCAATGTATCTATTGCATTTTGGAGAATATGCTCTAATTCTTCGACAGAGTACAAGTCTTCAGCAGTATATTCATCGTAAGTGTTTAGAATGTATTGCTCGTAAGTAAGTTCTGTTTTCAATTTTTGAATAATATTCAGGCACTTGTTTTTAGTGGCAGTGTACAGATAAGAGCGTGTGGATATGTCTATTGATATCTCATTCCTGTTTTTCCACACATTGAAGAAAACGTCCTGAACACAATCTTCTATTGTAGGGATATCGGACAGATACCTCCCTGCATATACGCACAATGGAGCATAAAATAGGTTGTATAGCCTGTTATAAGCTATTACATCATCCGACTTTATCTGTGCGAGGAGATTGTTGTATGTTTCTTCATACTTCATAGACATATCTTGGCAACCTAGGTGTGTTAGCAAATGTAAATGTTTTTAAGAATTATTCAAATTAAATTGGCATAAACACGCTTCTGAATTGTGTTAATAATGATACCACTGGTCTTCGAAATGTTAAAATTCTTGTTTTGAACTCAAAATCCGAATGTTTCGGAAACTGCTTTATATTCTATATTGTTTTAGATTAAAATAATATCGGTTAGATGAAATTTAGAAAGATTCTAAATAAAAAAGATGAATTGTAACATATGTTACAATCTTTTGAGTGCATTTCATTGTAAGTTTACACTGTAAATTAATTAATACAATATTATTATGAACGATATATTTGAAAAAGGTACAATCCTGAATTTAGCTCAACTGGTAGATTATTCGGAAGGTGGAGTTGTGAGTAAGCAAGTGCTCAAAAGCCAGGCTGGAAACATAACCTTGTTTTCGTTCGACAAAGGTCAGGGGTTAAGTGAACATACAGCTCCTTTCGACGCAATGGTACAAGTATTGGATGGTAAGGTAGAAATAAAAATAGGAGGTACTCCCTTTTCGTTATCCCAAGGCGATACTATTATTATGCCTGCTAACATTTCTCATGCACTACATGCAACAGAAAGATTTAAAATGCTATTAACAATGATTAGAGGATAAAGCCTTATGAGTGAGTTGATAAATAATTCAGCAAAAAGGAAAGAGCTATTGAAGCATCTTATACTTCAATTGCACAACAATGAAGCTCCCGAAGTTGTACGCAAACGTCTGGTCGAATTGTTGCGCTCTGTTCCCTACAACGAAGTGGTAGAGGTAGAACAGGAACTGATAGCAGAAGGTTTGCCCGAAGAAGAAGTATTACGTTTTTGTGATATCCATACAGCCGTATTGGATGGTAGTATAGATACATCGGCAGCTAAACCGATACCGGCAGGGCATCCGGTTGATACCTTCAAAAAAGAAAATATTGAACTCCAAAAAACAATTGATCAGCTCCGCCAGTTTTTTCAAACAATCGGTCAGATGACTGCTGAGACATCGAAAGAATATGCTCTTGGTCTGAAACGATTATTAAACAATCTGTCGGATGTAGATAAACATTATAAAAGAAAAGAATTTCTTCTGTTTCCATTCTTAGAAAAGCATGGGATAACAGGACCTCCAAAAGTGATGTGGGGTAAGCATGACGAAACTCGTGCCTTGCTGAAGGTGGCCCATGAAGTTATAGACCTCCAGAATCAGATAGATGCAGATGAACTACGCACTGCTATTGTGTATACGATAGAACCTGCATTGTCGGCAATTGAAGGAATGATAATGAAAGAGGAAGAAATCTTGCTGCCAATGGCTATGGATACGCTGACCGACGATGAATGGTATCAGATATATCAACAAACGCCGGAATTAGGGTTCTGCCTCTACGATCCGCAAGATAAGTGGCAACCCGAAGATATTTCGGTGAGTCAGGTTACTTATTCGTCAGGAAGTGGAAATATGATCTTACCGACAGGTAGTTTCAATATAGAAGAACTGACAGCCTTGTTCAATATGTTGCCGATGGATATTACGTTTGTAGACAAAGACGACAATGTAAAATTTTTCTCGTTAGGGCCTCATCGAATATTCGACCGTAATAGGGCTATTATCGGACGAAAAGTACAACTATGCCATCCTCCCGGAAGTGTCCATATAGTAGATCAGATACTTTCTGATTTCAAAACAGGAAAAGAATCGAAAGCTGCTTTCTGGCTCAATTTTAAAGGGATGTTTGTCTATATAGAATACGTTGCTTTGAGAGGCGAAAATGGGGAATATCTGGGTGTGATAGAATGTACTCAGGATTTGACCCACTATCGTCAGTTAGAAGGAGAACAGCGATTACTGTCTTACAGCAAATAAAAATGAAACCCAAGCTAGACATAAATGTCCAAACCCGAGTAGGAGATATGCTGGATAGTTACCCCCAATTAGAGGGGGTACTATTGGAGCTATCTCCTTCTTTTTCTAAATTGAAAAATCCTGTACTCAGGCGTACTGTTGCCCGAGTTGTATCGCTCAAGCAGGTGGCCGAGATAGGTGGGGTCGATATCGGACAGATGATATCTGTATTGCGCAAAGCAGCCGGTTTGGGAATGGAAGACGAATTGGTTTCTGGTAATGAAGGAATACCGGATGAGGAACAACCCGGATGGTTTGATCTGAACAGAATAGTCGCAACATTTAATGCAAGCCCTGTTATCGAAAAAGGGGACAGCCCGATGAAGAGTATTCTCCAAATATCGGGTGAGTTGCATTCCGGACAGATTTTGAAGCTAATAACACCATTTAAACCTGCCCCTATTATCGAATTACTTGAATCAAAAAAATATAAATGTTGGTCGTCTCGCGAAGATAAAGACACAATATTTACATATATCTATAAAGCCTGATCTGAAGATTCTATAAAATACAGTTTTTATGTATCTTTGATAATGAATACCATATTATACAGATAATGAATATAGAAAACTTGTCTCAGTCCTACCTGTTTGGTTCTATAGACCAGAATGACCTCTTGCAACTTTTTTCTAAAATAGAAATTAAAGAATCTGATTTCGAAAAAGGAGATATTCTCGCTCAGCAAGATGAACCTTGCAACAGGTTGATAATTCTCACACAGGGAAGTGTGAAGGCAGAGATGACGGATCCTTCGGGCAAGGTTGTTAAGGTTGAAGATATACATGCCCCTAATCCGTTGGCAATTCTTTTTCTGTTTGGTAAAAAAAATAAGTTTCCGGTTCAGGTTTCGGCACTCGAAAAAACATCTGCTCTGATTATTCCTCGCCATTCGGTATTGAAAATGTTAAGTATGAATGAGCAATTGTTAAAAAACTATCTGGACATATCTGCCAACTTTGCTGCACAGCTATCTAGTAAATTATTTTTAATGTCTTTCCGCACCATACGTCAAAAGCTAGCTATGTATCTGCTCGATCTGTCAAACAATTCTGACAAAAATACGGTTGAGTTAGACCGTTCACAAACAGCTCTGGCTGAATATTTTGGTGTGTCGCGTCCCTCACTTACACGCGAGCTGAGTAATATGGTGAAAGATAATCTGATCTCGATGGATAAAAAACAGATACGGCTCGAAAACAAAAATAAGCTATTTCAAATGGTGCAGTTTTCGTAGTCTATTTATTGTCTCATCAGTATATAAATTATAAAAAAGCCCGGCTAATTTATTTTAGCCGGGTTTCTATTTATTTTTATAATATTTTTTTCCTTCTATTATTGATTCCAAGAAGGTACTTGTTACAACTCATTTTTCATATTTGTTCCGATAGAGAAGATATTCAGTTCTTTTTAACCTTTTCATAATCGAATAAAGTCCTAATCCCTTTGAATGATATTGGGTTTTGATCTTCTGCTGAAAAGTGAGGAGTATATATTCCGGTATGATTGATTTGTTTAATTGTGCCTATTTCATTCAACTCTACTTGATATGTCAATTTTGTAATCTTATAAGAAGACAGGTTATACTCAATATTGACTTCTGCAATATTGTTTTTGCTTTGTTTGCCAAGTTTGGCATAAAATTCTATAAGTGGATAAGGTGCATAAATATCCAGAGGCGTATAGACTGAAAAATCGCTCATAGGCTCATAAGCTTTGTCGTCATATGTATAAGTGTACGTTTCTACCTCCATTCCTATAGTTTTAGTTACTTTGATCAGATTCCCATTTTTCCATGTTAAAAGAATTTCTGTATTTTCAGTTCTCAACCCGTTTTTGGTGATTCCTGTTACCGATTCTAAATATCCGTCAGCATTGTAGTTATAGTTGTAATCTAAACTATAAAGATGAGACTGGATTGATGTTGATGAAAGGTTGTGTTTCTTTACTAATCCATTCTCTAGTACTACCTCACTGGTGAAAATTTCTGTGTAACCGCCTGTCCCTGCATACTTTCCTTGTGATACTATTTTGTTTGCAGTATGCTCTACAACGTTTGCAGTCTTTATATTTGCGGCAAATTTAGGGCTATAGCTTACTAATTTCCCATTTTCATACTTCCAGCCGAAGCTATCCCAGCTAAAAGGAATCTTATCTTCATTAGTAATGGTTCGCATAGGGGAGATTCCGACAAATACAAACTCATCTTTGTTCTCTTCCTCTTCAGTAATTTTATTATCATCGTCAGAACAAGCTGTGAAAGTGAAAGCAACCATAAATAGAGCAAGGATGAAATGTTTATATCCCATAATTGTAGTTTTTTAAGTTTGAGTATTATTAGTGTTGATCGTAAAGGTAATAAAAAAAACTTTTCATTATATACAGTTCTAAAAAGCCCGACTTTTAAATAAGTCGGGCTTCCTCTTTCTGTTGATAGTATTTAAACTTGCCTATGCTTGTTTATTAGCTGGCAAGAAATGCTTCTATATCTTCTTCTACGGTAGATATACCACCGATTCCGAAATTGTCTACTAATACTTTAGCCACATTCGGAGACAAGAATCCCGGTAATGTTGGGCCTAAATGTATATTCTTAACACCTAGATGTAAAAGAGCAAGCAATACAATAACCGCTTTCTGTTCGTACCATGCAATGTTGAATGCAATTGGTAGTTGGTTTATGTCATCCAGCCCGAACACCTCTTTTAGTTTCAGTGCAATTACAGCTAGTGAATAACTGTCGTTACATTGCCCTGCATCCAATACGCGAGGTATTCCGCCTATGTCGCCCAATGGTAATTTGTTGTAACGGTACTTAGCACATCCTGCTGTAAGAATTACAGTATCGTTAGGGAGTTGCTCTGCAAAATCAGTGTAGTAGCTACGGCTTTTCATACGTCCGTCGCAGCCCGCCATCACAAAGAACTTACGGATAGCACCCGATTTGACAGCATCAACAACTTTGTCGGCTAATGCTAATACCTGTGCATGTGCAAAACCACCTACTATAGTACCTGTTTCTATTTCGCGAGGAGCAGCACATTCTTTTGCGACTTTTATTATTTCAGAAAAATCTTTTTGCTTACCATCTTTTCTTTCTCCAATATGTTTAGCACCGTCCAAGCCTGCTGCGCCGGTTGTGAAAATACGGTTTCTGTATGATGCACTTTTAGATGGAGGTACAATACAGTTTGTTGTGAATAAGATAGGGCCATTGAAAGCTTCAAAATCTTCTTTTTGTTGCCACCATGCACCACCGTAGTTCCCAACCAAGTGTTTGTATTTTTTCAGTTGAGGGTAGTAGTGTGCCGGAAGCATTTCACTATGTGTATATACGTCAACGCCTGTTCCTTCAGTCTGTTGCAATAGTTCTTCTATGTCTCTAAGGTCGTGGCCACTGATCAAAATACCCGGATTGTTGCCTGCACCTATATTAACTTCCGTAATTTCAGGATTACCAAATCGTCCGGTATTAGCACCATCTAGTAATGCCATGGCTTGCACCCCGTATTTTCCTGTTTCGAGAGCCAATGCAACTAACTCGTCAACTGAAATATCTTCGCGGGTGATTTCTGCCAAAGCTCTTTGCATAAACGAGAATATTTCCTCATCTGTGTTGTCCAGATTATAAGCGTGTTCTGCATAAGCAGCCATCCCTTTCAGACCGTAGTGTACCAGTTCTTTAAGTGAACGTATGTCCTCATCCTTAGTACGGAGGACACCGACAGTCTTTGCTTTATCCATAAACTCAGATTCATCGCCATCCCAAGTACATTCGTCCGGAAGGTTGGCTGATGTATTGCCTAGCGAAGCAGCTAATTCTTTCTTTAGTTCTAAACCTTGTTTAACTTTATCTTTTATGGCTTCGAAATCGAAGTTGGCATTTGTGATGCTTATAAACATAGCATCTACCACAAATTTGTCAGCCTGTGCCGATGCTTTGTCTAGTTTTCTTAGTTCGTTGTTGTAATAAGCGATACCTCTGGCTACAAATAGCAACAGGTCTTGGATGTCCGAAACTTCAGGTGTTTTTCCGCATACTCCTACAAGTGTACAGCCTGTTCCTTTGGCTGTCTCTTGGCATTGGTAACAAAACATACTCATATCTTTATAATTTTAGTTGATTAATATTTTAACACAAAGCTATGAGATTGATCAATGATAAACTGTAACATATGTTACGAGATCGAAATTAGATATATGTGATTCTTTAAATAATCGAAGATTTTTCTTTTTTTATTCTATCTTTGGTTTGTACAAATTTATAGAACAATGATATTGCAATAAATAATATCATTGACAAAAGCACAAACAAAACAGAATTAGAACCTTATGACACAAAGAATATTTGCAACACTTGTATTGTTATTTGTTTTGCTGACAAATTTACAATGCTCTAACAAACGTAAAAGTATGGAACCCAATACGACCTTTCACTCCGATAGCTGTTGCTACACCATTGGCAACTATCAGATTTGTCCGCACCAAAAAATAGTAAAAACAATGGTAAGGGTCGGAGGAGTAGATTGGGATGGTTTTGAGTATGTTCCCCTCAAAGGCGTAGACTTCAATCGTACAGAAATGTATATGATCGGTAATGCTGTTTTGTTTAAAGAACAATTACAAGGGAGAGATCTGAAGAAGGCACACTTTATTTATCCTAAGAAGTACCAAATGAACTATTCGGGTATTCCTATAATTGCCTTCGATAACGATTCAGTGTATCAAGTTAGTTTAAAAAAACTTTACCCTTTAGTTGCTATTCATGATAAAAAACTGTTGCGAGATGATATATTTGAAGATAATGATGGTAAATTGTATATCCTCAATGACAGTTATAATGGTTTATCAGATCAGATACCCGATTCGTTAGGAGTCGATAAAACCACGATTCGGAATCTGGCAGATAATTTCTATTATGATAAAGATAAAATTTATTATCTGGGATATTATGTTGAAAACGAAAACAACAGACCTGTATCCCGTTTTGCAAAAACTATTGCTGAAAATAGAACTGAAAATTTTAGTGTGGGAACAAGTTATTTTACAATTGGCAATCAGGTTTATTTGCGATCGAAATATGAAATTGTTAAAATACCGGATATAAATGCATCTTTGGTAAAAGAATATTTGTTAGACTCATATTATTCTACCTATCTAATTACTGATGGTAATAAAATATATATCTATTCATTACACTATCAGGGGACTGATTTTAAGGAGATTTCCGATCTGCAAGGATTACAATTGCACGCAGTTTATCCCATATCTATGCAATGGAAATACAATACAAAAACTCAAATGGCTTATTTAAAGGAACCTCCAAAATCATATTTAGATAAGACTGTAACGGGCAGGCAAGGTCTGTTGATGTATAGCCGGACAAACGGAAAAGCTTTTATTATAGATAGAGAAGGCGAATACATATCACTTCATGGCATCTTGCTACCAGACAGGGATGGGCAACCCGAAAGAGTGTTTGATGGACAATCGGATGAAAATATAATACAGGAACTAATCCCTTCTGTCTTATATAGATTTAATAATATATTTTATGATGCACTCTTAACGGCATATAAAGCACGTGGGATAGATAACGATAAAATAGCTCCTATTGGTAACGGTAAGTATTATACAGATGGTCAACATCTTATTTTGATGCCTGAGATACTGAGGCATAACAATGATTTTGGTGCAGAGGGAGTCGCTCATATCGAGTATTGTTTTGAGGATTGGATATGCCCCATCAACAATCCTGCAAATCTAAAGATGATAAATGACAATTTGTTGACGGATGGTACTACATTGTACTATACTGACTATAGAGGAAAAGGTGGCAGAATCAAACTGATGGCGGTTCCGTTTTCCGATTTAGGGATTCCTGTTTTCTATCTGGAAAAAGGAAAAGATAAAATTGATACAAACTAATAGAATATAAAACAAATGAATAGATACTTATTAATACTTATATGCTTATTATTTTCATTAATGATGAATGCTCAGGAGCCTAAAAATGTGAAGCCAATGGATATCTCGAATATCTTGTCGTATGACGATTTTCAAAAAATAAAACAATTTGTGCTTGATAAGGGGCAGGTACAAACCTATTGTAATATGTATAACGACAATCCATTCTATCAGTTTGATGATGGTATCGAATTATACCTGAATCCAATCGTTCAGTTTTATACTGGTGGAGAGCATCCTGATTTAGAAGCCTACAATACGATGACAATAAGAATATGGGATGAAAAGAAAGATTATCCTTTCATGTATACTAATATTGGGGAAGGTAAGGATATAAAAAAGATGTTTCTAAACCCATATTATGATACGGAAGAAACGATGGAACAGAGAAGACTAAAAATAGGAAAATATATTGCAGCTATATTAGACCAAATAAATAAAAGAAATTAATATCGATAAAATTTCACTTTTTTCTGTTCTATATTCAATTCTGCGATTCCGCCGCGCATGCCCACATAAATTTGTCGGTCGTTGAAATAGGCAATTGAATTTGGGTATAAGCTTCTCCAAAACATATCTTTGAAGACTACTTGCTTTTTTCCATTTTCGATTACATAAAAATTCTGGTGCCCCGCTATTAGTATTTTGCTGTCAGTCGTTGTGACGGCTTCGGGTGCATCTTCGAAATCGAATAGTTTATTATAAACAAATTTGTCATATTCATATTTTACGTCGTACAGGACACCCTCATTTATAGATAGATGAGCAAGTCCTTCGACAAAATAGATATGGTGTCGGAATTCGAAAATAGAAACGATATTACCTTTTTTTATCAATTGTTGCTCTAATTCTTTACGTTCGGGTTCGAAAGTCAGTTGTCCACCCCATTCTCCACGGTTGGTGCCGACTAATGTACCTCCTAATATTGTCAGTTCATGCTTTTTCTGATATACAGCTTTTGTAATTTCTAATTTACCATCTACTACCCGAACAGCAAACTCGTTTTGCGAATAGTTCAATTTGCGATATTCTTCCTGAGATAGAGTGGTTATGTCTATCAGTTTAAAATTAGATAATTGATACATGCTTTTTTGACCAAACACATTGTTGGCAAACGAAAATATTGACATAAGAACTAGAAGTTGAATGATAAATTTTTTATTTCTCATTTTGTGTTAGGCTAAGTTTGTATAATGTGATACAAATATAATAAAGACTGTGGAATAGCATAGGCAGATGATCACTTTTGTCTCCTCATTTTTTCTGTTGGTCTAAAATAATATATTTACTTTGCTATAACAAAATATTATAGATATGGATTTTCGTTTGAATGTGTTCCTGTCAGTTGCCCGGCATTTGAATTTTACACGTGCTGCCAGTGAATTATACATATCCCAACCTGCTATCTCGCGTCATATACAAGAATTGGAATCGGAATATAAAGTGCAACTTTTCGAACGCTCTAACAATAAGGTACAGTTGACAACAGCGGGAAAAGTTTTTCTGAAGCATGCCCAAAACATATCCGAAATGTATAAGTCTTTGCAGTTGGATATGAATCTACTGACCGGAAATTTTACGGGTGAGATCCGTATCGGTGCAAGTACAACCATCGCCCAATATATACTACCGCCTATTGTTGCTAAATTCTTATCTATCTATCCTGATATTCACTTATCTGTAGTTAGTGGTAATACAGAACAGATAGAACACTTGTTAGAGCAATCTGCTATCGATATTGGACTAATAGAAGGTTTCCATCACAAGGCGTCCTTCAAGTATGTCGATTTCAAGAAAGACGAACTAGTCTTAGTTACCAATGCCAATAATATTATTTCGGACGAAATAACGCTTGACGAACTATCCGCATTGCCCCTCGTATTGCGTGAAGCCGGATCGGGAACATTAGAAGTAATAGAGAAAAAACTGAACCAATATGGAAAGAAAATATCGCAAATGAACATTTTTCTCCAATTAGGCGATACTGAGAGTATCAAGCTATTTCTCGAGAATAATATGTCCGTATTTGCGATCATATCTATAGCCGCCGTTGCTCGGGAATTGGCTAATAATATACTCAAAGTAGTAGAAATTTCTAATCTGGAAATGAATCGAGAGTTTTCGTTGGTGGTTAATCAAGGAACGCAAAATGAACTACTTGATCGTTTTATCTCGTTCTGTATCAATTACCGATAACAATTTGTTATCAGGTATAAAAAGATTGTATTATATAGATATGCTGTTAGACTGTAACTTTGTGTCCAAAATATAACAAATATTTATGGTACGCATTATTTTTATACTTCTCTTTATAGCATCTGCATTTGTCTCACCGGTCATAGCACTATTTGTGGGTATTGTTTTTGCTTTAATATTGACTCATCCCTTTCCATCGCACAGCAAAAAAGTTTCAAAATATCTCTTACAGGTCGCTGTTGTCGGGCTTGGTTTTGGAATGAATTTACACAAGTCGCTCGAGACAGGCAAAGAGGGAATGTTATTCACTATCGTATCAGTTGCCGGAGTTATGGTGATCGGTTGCCTCATCGGGAAGTGGCTGAAGCTAGAAAAGAAACTAGCTTACCTCATTTCCTCCGGTACGGCTATCTGTGGTGGTAGTGCAATTGCTGCTATTTCGCCTGTTGTAGATGCCGACGATAACGAAACCTCAATGTCATTGGCAGTGATATTCTTACTGAATGCTGTTGCCTTGTTTGTTTTCCCGCCTATCGGGCATGCACTAGGTCTTACCCAAGAACAATTTGGAATGTGGGCTGCAATTGCAATTCACGATACAAGCTCGGTAGTAGGCGCAGGGGCTGCCTACGGAAAAGAAGCTTTGGCGATTGCTACAACCGTCAAGCTGACCCGTGCTTTGTGGATTATTCCTCTTTCGCTAGTCTCTATGGCCATATTTAAAAAGAAAGACAGCAAAATATCTATACCTTGGTTTATATTCTTGTTCATACTTGCCATGATTGCCAGTACCTATTTGCCAATACCTCAAATTGTTTTGGATATAATACAAATAGCATCTCACAAATTTTTGTCTATGACCCTCTTTCTTATCGGGAGTTCATTATCCCTTAGTGCAGTTAAGGCAGTAGGTGCTAAGCCGATAGTACTGGGTATAATATTGTGGGTGTTGATATCGGTGGTCACACTAGCTGTCGTATATTAAATGGTTAGCTAAAAGTTGTCTTTCTGGAACTTAAATTATTTGTTTTGTAATATATTTTTTTATTTTTGCATAAAACACATCCATTCTTCCAAGTATTTTTTATTTGTAGTATAAAAAAAGACAACAGTCTTTAATTAGAAATATTTAAAATATAAAGTATTATGAAAAATTTGCAATTGAAAGATTTAGGAGTGGAAGAAATGTCGGAAATGGAGATGACCGATATAAACGGAGGTGTATGGGGAGCAATAGGTGCAGGCGTTGCAGTATACTTATGCATATCTTCAATTGAACATCCCAACAGTTTTTTTCAAGGTTTATTAATGCGTTAAAAACATCATTATGAAAAACTTAAAATTAGAAGACTTAGGGATGGAAGAAATGTCGGAAATGGAAATGTCTGATATAAATGGAGGTGGTTCTGGATCTGCAAATGGTGCATATATTGCAGGCGTATGTTGTTCATGTGCAATAGTAGGTCCTATAGGGACAGCAATTCTCTTACTAATGCGTTAATATTATGAAAAAATCAATCAATATTAAAACCTATATTTCGATAATAGTAATACTCATGGCTATTTATTTAACAATATCTATCTTTGAATACCCGAAGGCATTTATAGATGGTCTTTTTCTGAAATAACAAGTCCATGACTGCATATTCAAATATGTAAACTATATATTTTACGTCCTCTATTAAGAGGACGTTTTTTTTATACTTTCTTATTTTTATAGATTAAACTCTACAATTGTATCACGAATACGCTTTCTTTCCTTATCACTATTTTAGTTGCATATCTATACTATGTTTTCCGGATGTGAGTTCCATATCTTTCCTGTCTTTCACATTGTCGGGCATATAGAAAGTAGCAGTGGCATTTGCCGGAATTTCTACTTCGTACGTAACTTTTTTTCCTTTCTTGCTCCATTTCGATACAATCCAACCATGTGGGGTTAAATGTTTTACTTCCGAATGATTCAACCCTGTTACGAAATTGGGACGTAGCAAAATATGTTTGAATCCCGGTTGTTCAGGATCGGGTTTAATTCCCCCCAACCCTTTGAAGAACCATCCGCCTATTTCACCAAACATCATATGGTTGTCCGATATATCCCTTTCAGCTTCCAAGTCCCAGTTCTCGACCAATGTAGTAGCACCGTTTACAATCCACCACCCCCACGATGGGTAAGTGTCTTGTGCAGCTATTTTATAAGCAGCTTCAGCTTGACCGTTTTCGCTCAATGCATTCAGTATAGCTTTTGCACCCAATACGCCCACATCGAGATGGAATCCTGCTTTTTCGGCGGCAATAGCCAGATTTTGGGCTACTTTTGTTTTCATCTCTTCCGGCACAATACCCCATTGTAAAGGTACACTCAATTCGGTTTGTGTGCCACTTGCATAAATGCCTGTTTCCTTATTCAAATATTTTGTATTGACTGCATTCTTTATTTTTTCGGACAATGCTGTGTAGTACCTATAGTCTTCTTGCCTGTCAAACAATTTCGCAGCCTTAGCAAGTATCGACGCATCCACATAGTAATAGATAGATGAGGTGAGTTCGAGCGATGAGCGCGATTTGACTGGAACCCAATCTCCACGCCCCCATGAAGTTAGTCCGTCAGGACTATTGCGCTCTACATAATCCACATATCGTTTTATATTGTCATAGCAGTCATACAAAAGTTTGCTGTCGCCATAAAACAGATAGATATTCCAAGGGATAATTGCAATTGTACTTGTCCAGTCTAGCCCATTATCTGTTCCATAGCCCCATCCGCCAGTTGGGATAATATCGGGTAATACGCCATTCGGCTGTTGTTCGTCGCGGTGGTCGGCAAGCCATTTTTCGTAGATTGTGATTCCGTCGAAATTGTATAATGCAGTTTCAATAGCCAGATGTCCATCACCCGTCCATCCGTTTTTCTCTCGTTGCGGGCAGTCCGTCGGGTATCCCATTAGGTTAGACAAGTACGAATTGTTTGTTGCCCACCATAAGCGATTGATTAGTTGATCCGATGTTTCCAGCTTTCCTACAGGGGCTACATCACTATGCATAAAATAACCGGTAATGCTGTTCTTATCCAATTCGATAGGTTCGCTGCTCGTTACCTCTACATAACGGAATCCCTTGTAGTTAAATTTGGGCATAAATTCGTCCATTCCTTTTCCGCTCAATATTACAATATCGGTTTGGAAAGGGTCTGTGTCATCTTTCGGTCTGTGGTATACGTCTATGTTAGAGAGGTCTACATGTCCGTTTTTGTACAAACGTTCACCATGTTTCAGCTTTAGAATAGTTCCCTCTTGTCCCGATACCCTTATTTTGGTTACACCCGATATATTTCGTCCCAGATCAAATACATAGGTAGTATCATTCAGTTTATTAATATTTTGTACAGCTATTTCTTCCACATTGCGGATAGGCTGCATTTGCTGTGCTGTAATGGTCTGCGATGGCGTACCTCTGTACCCAACACCCTTCCAGCCCGAATCGTCGAACAAAGTTGTTGCCCATTCTTTGTTTTCGAGACGTGCATCGTAGTGTTCAGCAGTATAAATACTATTGAAAATAATAGCACCCGATGAAGTTTTCCAATCGCGTTCCGATTTTACAGTTTCAACCGATCCGTCACTGTATGTGATACGCAGGTCGAGGCAGAATGCCGGACGATTGCGCCAAGGGGCACGGTCGAAGTTCCAGACGCCGATAGATTGGTGATTGTACCATCCGTTACCGAGCAAGACACCAATAGCATTTTGTCCGTCTTTCAATTGATTGGTCACGTCATACGTTACATATAGATTGCGTCGGTCGAATCGTGTATAGATAGGATCTAATCTGTGATTACCTATTTTTTCTCCATTGATATATAGTTCGTACAATCCGGCTACTGCAATATAGGCACGTGCCGATTTGATAGTTTTGCGGGTTTCGAATGTTTTTCTGAAATAGGGTGCCGGTTTATAGTCTATGTCATTATAGTCGCTGATCCATGCACCTTTCCAGTTTTTAATATCCATCATTCCGGTTTCGAAAGAGGCTACTTCCGATTTGCTTGGCTGCGAATCTTTGTCCAATACATTTACAACCCAATAATATCGGGTGAATGGAGATAATTGTTTTCCTGCAAAGGTAATGAGTGTTTTGTCAGACTTGTTTTCGCCGGAGTTCCATATATTACCTTGACCGTTTACAACAGCAAGTGAATCTGTCCCTACTAAAATTTGGTAAGCAGTTTGTTTTGCTCCCTGCCGCTTGTCTTGCAGCCGCCACGATAGGCGAGGCGAGGGGTTGTCTATCCCCATCGGGTTTTGGATATAATCACACTTCAGGTCTATTGGTTTACACTGTTCAGGTTGGGCAACGAGTAATGAAGAACATAGTAGTGCCAGAACATAAAAGAAGTATCTTTTCATAATAATATTATAATGATTTTTAAGGTGTAGCCAAGATATAAGTATTTTATTGAATAGGCAGTTATTCAGGTTTTAATTTAACTTAAATTCTTCCTTTCTTCTTTTATTAGATAGTGCGTATATAATACTATCTTTGTAAGATATCCAATACTACCTATTCACTCGTTGTATTGGGCAATAGCTTGTTAAACAATAAATTTTTACCTATGAAGAAAATATCTGTTTTAAGTATTATCCTGCTTTTTTGTATCAGTTCTTTTGCGCAGCAGGCTCTTTGGGGAGGTCAGGACATTATATCGCCTGAGATCAATTCGGACAATACCGTTACATTCCGTTTTCAGAATCCGAAAGCTATTAAAGTGCAAGTAACAGGCGATTTTTTGTCGCCTCAAAAAATTAAGACACCTTATGGAGAAGCTGATGCTCCGGGCATTGCTGATATGACCGAAGGTGCTAACGGAATATGGGAATACACAACGCCTCAGCCGTTAGAGTCCGAACTATATAGTTATTCCTTTATTGTGGATGGGCTTAAAGTTACAGACCCTAATAACATGTATCTGGTGCGTGATGTAGCATCGCTCACAAATATATTTTTGATAGGCGGAGGTCAGGGCGATTATTATAAAGTAAATGCTGTGCCACATGGTACTGTTGCCCGCAGATGGTACAATAGTCCTACGTTGGGCAAAGACAGACGTATTACTATCTATACACCGGCAGGGTACGAATCGGACAATAAACGTTATCCGGTTCTTTATCTGCTTCATGGCATGGGTGGCGATGAAGAAGCATGGGCTACATTGGGGCGTACAACTCAGATTCTTGATAATCTGATAGCTCAGGGCAAAGCCAAGCCAATGATTGTTGCGATGTCTAACGGTAATGTTTCGCAAGAGGCTGCTCCGGGCGAATCGTCGTTGGGTTTATATAAACCGACTTTCCAGTTACCACAAACAATGGAAGGATCGATGGAAGCAAGTTTTCCGGATATTGTTAATTTTATGGATAATAACTATCGTACAATAAAAAGTAAATCGGGTCGGGCTATTGCCGGGCTTTCGATGGGTGGATTTCATTCGCTACATATCTCGAAACAGTATCCTGATATGTTCGACTATGTAGGTTTGTTCTCAGCAGCCATATTGCCGAACAATGATGTGAAATCTCCAGTTTATGACAATCTGAACGAAAAGCTAAAAGTCCAATTCGATAAGAAACCGAAGTTATATTGGATTGCTATCGGTAAGACTGATTTTTTGTATAAAGCAAATGAGGATTATCGGAAATTGTTAGACCAGAATGGATATAGATATACCTATGTAGAAACCGAAGGCGGACATATTTGGAAAAACTGGCGCATTTATCTGACCGATTATCTGCCATTATTGTTCAAATAGATGCTATAGGTCTGTTTATAATAATAAAAAAAACGACAATCATCCCGATTGTCGTTTTTTGCATGTTAAGGTTGGAATGAACTACACTAGTTTTTTAACTTCTAGTTCTAATTTAGTTTGTGTTAAGCTCAAAGTAAAGCTCTAATGAAATTATATAGTTAAAAACTAAATACCGAAATATTAATTTCCACTACTGATACTCCAAAGGTATATCTTAATAATATATCGTTTGTGTCAGAATGGGTGAATGGCGTATTTGAGTTGGTGAAAAGTTTATATTAATATATTAGCCTTTTCTGGATAGGCTATGGTTTTTTCGAGTACCTCATCTGCAAAGGTGGTGTTCTAAAGCCTCTTTCACTATTCCCTGTATAGTTCCCTTAGGTGTCTCAAATTTGGGAAATTTGAAAATGAATATTTTTATAAAATGGGTGAACATTAGTTTTCAATTGGTAAAAAGTATAGGCAGAAAGTACAAAAAGTATTTACTTTACAAATTAAAGTTATGCAGATTTTAGATGTGTCGCTATAAATATTTTACCATTATATTTTTTCTCTTGTTGTTGACTAACATGGATGTCTGGTCACAATCATCAGCAGGACGTTCTTACACCAATCAGGCTTTGCAGGATGTTGCTAATTCGTTAGAAAACGGAGATGCAGATTATACTATTGCTCGTGGCTATATGCGTTTGGTGAAGAATTTGGTCAAAAATGGAGAATATGCCAAGGCCGAAGAATATTTGGGTAAGATCAAAAAAATCTATGTTAAATACGACGATAAAGTTAAGATAGCCGAAACGGAGCGAGAGTTGGCAAAGGTACAGGAGGCGCAGAATAAACTAAATGCGGCTATGTCCAGCTATGATTCGGCCAGTAAGCTTTCGCAAGATAAAACTCAGGCAAAGGTGAATGCCAATGATGTGAACAGGCTCAAGAATGCGTCTAACCCCGCCGTTCAGTCTGGATATATCCAACAGAATATAAACCTTTTGAAATCGACTGATAACAAAGAAGATAAAGTTGCTGTTTATCAACAGATGGCGAAGGCCAATCTGGAGATGGATAATATGAAGGACGCTCTCAAAAACCTGAATACAGCACTGGCTAGTGTAAAAGATAAACCGGAGGAAGCAATCAAAATCAATAGGGAAATAGCTAATGTATATGCATCAAATAATGATTATCAGAAGGCTATTGATCTGAACGAGAAATTGGTACAGGATGCTAAGGAAATTTCTGACCCTAAAATGCAGATAGAGCAATTGCAGTTATTGTCAAATGCATATTTCGCAGGTGATCAATCAGATAAAGGTGTTGCATCTCTGCGCGAAGCTTACTCCGTGGCCTTAAAAAAAGGATATACGCTCGATGCCAAAAAAAGCCTCGAATTACTGGCTGATTATTATAAGAAAGAAGAGAAACCATTAGTGGCACTGAGGGCATACGAGTCTTTTCTGAAGCAGTTAGAGCCACTTATCGAGTCGGATAGTAGTCTCGTGGATGCCAAATATTTTCAGGTGCATGAGCGTAAAATAGTTCAACTCGAAAAAGACCGTGCTCTGAAAGATGAACTGATTGAAAAGAAAAATATTCTCAATTCTGTTCTTATCGGTTCCATTGTCCTTATCTCCATCTTTTTAGGATTTATGACAAAAACATTCTTTTCGATCAAGAAAAAGAATAAGAAAATAGCACTCCAGTCATTGAGGCGCGAAATGAATCCCCATTTCATATTCAATAGCTTGAATAGTGTAAACCAGTTTATTGCACAAAATAATGAGTTAGAAGCTAATAAATATCTTTCGTCGTACTCTAAACTGATGCGTACAATGATGGAAAATTCGAATAAGGATTTTGTGCCTTTGTCTACAGAACTGTTACAATTGACAGAATATCTCGACTTAGAGTATATGCGTTTTAAGGATAAATTCAGTTATGAGATCAATGTAGACGATGATTTGGACACAGATGCTGTTGTTGTTCCCAATATGCTTATACAGCCTCAGTTGGAGAATGCAATATGGCATGGACTACGTTATACCGAATCGGGAGGTTTCCTTAGTTTGTCTATTGCCACAGAGGGCAAGATGCTATCTATCAAGATCGAAGATAATGGTATAGGGTTGAAAAAGAGTAAAGAACTAAAAACTGTTCATCAGAAATCACACAATTCGCGCGGATTGACAAATACGTATGAACGTATCAGTCTACTAAACAATATATACGACACTAATATTTCAATTCAGTTTATAGATAAAGAAGGTGACCAAAGTGGTGTAATTGTGATTTTGCAATGTCCGTTGATCAATAAAAAATAACATAAAAAGTTAAGACTATTATATTTATGTATCAGAAAATAAGGAGCGTAATAGTAGAGGACGAAAAAGCGGCAAGAGAAGCTTTAAAAAACTATATAATAAAATATTGTCCTCAAATAGAAATAGTTGGCGAAGCTTGCGATTGTCGCCAAGCTATCCCCCTATTACACGAATTAGAGCCACAGTTAGTTTTTCTCGATGTCGAGATGCCTTATGGAAATGCCTTTGATGTATTGGAAGGCTGTAAAGACCTGTATTTTGAGACTATTTTTGTGACAGCCTATTCCGAATATTCACTTCGTGCACTGAATCAGAGTGCTGCATACTATTTGCTTAAACCGGTTAGTATCGAAGAACTAATATTGGCAGTCAACAAAGTGCAGAGACATATAATAAACAAAGAAATATTTGATCGGAATAAAATTATAGTCGAAAACTTTAAAGAACCTAAAAGTGAAAAACAACAAGTTATTCTACCTACATTAGAAGGATTTGAGGTTGTCAGGATGGAAGATATTGTACGCCTGCAAGGGAATGGTAATTTTACAGATATCTATCTCTCTGACCGGACAAAGAAGATGGTGTGTCGTTTTTTGAAGTATTTTTCAGAACTGTTGCCATACCCTTTCCTCAGAGTCCACAAATCACATATTGTTAATGTTACTTTTGTAAAGTCTTACCATAAAGGCTCGGGAGGATATGTTGTACTTGATGATGGAACTGAGATTGAAATCTCGCCAAGCTACAAAGATGAATTTCTCCAAATATTTAAATGATTTTTTTATTGAGCTAACTAATTAATAACCTGCTTTTCCCTTTCTTTCGAGGGCATTGTATAAGGAATAACCCTTAAAAAATTATATTAAAATAAAACCAAAACAGGGTCTATTTGTTATATATTTGCACCTCCAAGAAATTAATATCTGTATGAAAAAAATATTTGCCGGTATTGTTTGTGTCACCTTAATCATTACTTGTCTCTTGTTCTCTTGCAAGAAACCCGGAGGTAATGTTGAACCTAACAATATTGTATTTGACTCGGTCAATGTATCGAAAGTTTATCATTTGGATAATGATTCAACAAAACCATCCTGTTCATTAAAAATTCAATATATTTTTCCTGTAGAATATAAGAATAAAGACGTTTTGAATAAAATTCAGGGCGAACTTAATGTTGCTTTGATGGAAGATGAAACATATCAGCTGTTAAGCCCATCGGATGCAGTTAAGAAATATGCGGAAGATTATATCACAAACTATAAACAAGAGGCTGAAACTCAATTCGGCAATTGGGAAGAGTCGGACGAATCGGAAGACTATTTTTCATATTATAAAACAATAAAAACTAACATTGTTTTTGATAAAGCTGATTTATTATCTTATCAGGTTGTCTCAATGGACTATAAAGGTGGAGCCAGTTCTTCAACCATATATCGGAATATCGTTCTTGATTTGACAACCGGCAATCAGCTTACCGAAAAAGACATATTTATAGACGACTATTCTAAATCCCTGAACCAATTGCTGAGCCATGAAGTTATAAAACAAAATGGGGTAAAGAGTGCAGAAGATCTTCTCGAACTTGGTTTTTGGGGAATAGAGGATTTGACATCTAACAATAACTTTAGTGTAGACGAAAAAGGACTAACCTATATAATAAATCAGGGAGAATACTCGGCACCTTCGTTAGGCGAGATCCGTATATTCTTTCCTTATTCCGAAATTCTTGATCTGTTGAAAGAGAATTCTCCGATTTCAAGACTTACAGGGAAATAAACAATTATGGATATAATATTAAAATACTTCCCTCAGATCAGTGAAGAACAAAAGGAGCAATTTGCCGCCTTATATGATTTGTATGCCGATTGGAATTCTAAAATAAACGTAATTTCACGCAAGGATATTGAGAATCTATATACACATCACATACTCCATTCACTAAGCATTGCGAAACTAATACAGTTTACCGATGGAACACAAATAATGGATGTGGGCACAGGCGGAGGATTTCCCGGTATACCCTTAGCTATACTTTTTCCGGAATGCAAATTTTTGTTGGTCGACAGCATTGGTAAAAAGATAAAAGTAGCTACAGAAATAGCAACCGCAATCGGGTTGAAAAATGTCCGGTTTCGTCATAGCCGTGCCGAAGAAGAAAAAGGCTTGTTCGATTTTATAGTCAGCAGGGCTGTTATGCCTCTGCCCGACTTGGTAAAGATTATAAAAAAGAATGTATCTAAAGAACAACGTAATGCATTGCCAAATGGGTTAATCTGCCTCAAAGGAGGTGATTTGCAAGTTGAGATGAAGCCTTTCAAAAAAGCAGCCGAAGCAGATGATTTGTCGATGTATTTTGAAGAAGAATTTTTCAAGACTAAGAAAATTGTCTATGTAATGATTTAATCATATGTACTAAAATAGAAAGCGGTTGTTTCAATTATATGAAACAACCGCTTTTGTAATTTATATTATTAAGTTTTATTTTTTAGCAAGCTCTTTTGCTTTATTCATAATAGACACTAGCTTGTTGAAATCTTTCATATTAGAGTTTATTTCATAAGTTTTGTCATCAACAAGTAACTTTATAAAGGAATGCCATTTAGTTTCATGTGGATTAACCCAAGCTCCTATTTCTATATCGGGTGATATTTTATGTGAGAATATTACTTTTTCTTCAGGTAGAGGAATGTTTGTATTTTTTATATCATTAAGTGCATCAGCACATTTTGTAAATTCTTCTTCAGTTAATATCCTTTCATATGGTTTCTTCTTTTCAGTATTAAAACTAATTGTTTTTATATTCCCTTTTATTTTGAGAACAGATTCTGATGCATGACCTTCACTATCTTCAGAAGAAATGTACTCAAACGTGAGGTCTTTGTATTTTCCTAATACTTTAGCTTGGCTTTTATACACTTGTCCATCTTGGGCTGATGCGAAAATGCTGAATACTAATAATAGAATTATTAATGCCTGTTTTTTCATAATATATTTTTTTATTCTATAAAATTAAAAAAAAAGTCCATTAAGTATTTCTACTTATATGGACTTTTTAATGTATAATTTAGACAAAAAGTGTTAAACTGTAAATATATGGAATGTTAACACGAGCAATTTATCGGTTTTAACTGCTTGAAGAAATCGTTTCCTTTATCATCTACCAAGATAAATGCAGGGAAATCTTCCACCTCTATTTTCCAGATAGCTTCCATTCCCAGTTCAGGATATTCGACACACTCTAGGCTCTTAATATTTGTCTGTGCCAATATAGCAGCAGGACCTCCGATACTACCCAGGTAGAAACCTCCATGCTTGTGACAAGCGTCTGTTACCTGCTGGCTTCTGTTTCCTTTAGCTATCATAATCATGCTACCGCCATGCGATTGGAAAGAATCCACATACGAGTCCATACGGCCGGCAGTAGTCGGACCCATCGATCCGCAAGCATATCCTGTCGGAGTTTTCGCAGGTCCGGCATAATAGATCGGATGATCTTTGATATATTGCGGAAGATCTTCTCCCTTATCTATCCTCTCCTGTAATTTTGCATGGGCTATGTCGCGGCCTACTATAATAGTACCAGTTAACGAAAGACGTGTCGAAACAGGATATTTGCTCAATTCGGCAAGAATCTCTTTCATTGGGCGATTCAAGTTGATCTTTATACCTCCGGCTTCTCCCGCTTTCTGCAATTCAGCAGGAATAAGACGTGCCGGATTATCCTCCATCTTTTCTAGCCAGATACCATCTTTATTGATTTTTCCTTTGATGTTTCTATCAGCCGAACACGATACACCCATTCCTACCGGACATGATGCCCCGTGGCGAGGCAGGCGGATAACACGTACATCGTGTGCGAAAAATTTACCTCCAAACTGAGCTCCTAAACCAAGTTCGTGAGCCGCTTTAAGAAGTCTTTTTTCCATTTCCAGATCACGGAAAGCCTGTCCACCCTCATTCCCTTCAGTCGGGAGATGGTCATAATATTTAGTAGAAGCTAGTTTTACTGTTTTCAGATTAGTTTCGGCCGATGTTCCGCCAATCGCAAATGCAATATGGTAAGGCGGGCAAGCAGCAGTTCCAAGCGATTTCATTTTTTCGACAAGGAATGGAAACAATTTTTCAGGAGTAAGCAACGCTTTAGTTTCCTGATATAGATATGTTTTGTTGGCAGAGCCTCCCCCTTTGGCTACAAAAAGGAATTTATATTCATTACCATTTACCGCATACAAGTCTATCTGGGCAGGCAGGTTGCAGCCAGTGTTCACCTCATCATACATATTTAAAGGTGCATTCTGTGAATAGCGAAGATTGTCCTCCGTAAATGTATTATATACACCTTTAGAGAGTGCTTCCTCGTCATTTCCTCCTGTCCATACATTCTGTCCCTTCTTTCCTACTATGATAGCAGTTCCTGTATCTTGGCAGAACGGTAAAATTCCTTTAGCCGATATCTCCGAATTGCGAAGAAAAGTAAGAGCTACGAATTTATCATTATCACTGGCCTCAGGGTCTGATAATATTTTAGCTACCTGTTCCTGATGTTCGGGGCGAAGTAGAAACTCAACATTGTGAAAAGCATGCTGGGCAAGAACCGTCAATGCTTCAGGTTCTACCTTTAGTACTTCCTGTCCTTCGAATGTCGATGTGGACACATGTTCCTTCGACAATAATTGGTATTCGGTCGTATCTTTTCCCATCGGGAACATTTCCTGATACTTAAATGGAGGTGTTGCCATGTCTGATAAAATAGTTTTTAGTTGATATAATATATTAGTACAAAAATAAGAAAAATATACACAACCAGTCCGCTTATTTGCTCTAACTTGTTCATCTTTTTGTCCTTTATATTACTAAGTAAAGCTAAAATGACAAAGCAATATGCTAAATATTCTAACCCTAAATATGTTTGACGAAAAAACTTGTATATTTGTGAACTATATTTATATCGAGTTGTTTGGTATAGAATCGGATAAACAAAACGTACACAAATGAAAATGATTAAAAATATATCTGTGATTTTTATAATCTCATTCCTGTTTTCGGGTATGGTAAATGCTCAGATTGGTAAAACAAAGATTATTTTATCATCCGGAGATACTACACTTTTGGTCAACCCGATTAGTAAAGGGATGAAAGGCGAAGATGCTAAATTCCTAAATAAAGACAAACGTTACAATGATCAACAAGTCTTTGTAGATATGAAAAGTGAGTATCAGTCGTTAGAAGAAGCAGCTTTCGATACCAATCAGCTATTAGAAAAAATAGTGAAAGACCAGTCCGAAACAGCAGATGTGAATTCTTCATTGAGCTATAGAGCTACACAGGTAAATAGGATGAAAGATGCTAAGGAAAAGCAAGTGCAAAATATTTTGGACAGTATGCTCACAACAAATGCTCCGTTAGAAAATGTTGCTGCTAAATATGCTGAGTTTGGAAATAAGCCTACTTTCTATATCAATGGGCAGCAAGTAGCCCCATCCGTTCCCGATCTTTTGCAAATATCAGATGTACTCACACGCTTGGTCAAGGTAACTAATGTTATATCGGGTAATCCTAATGGAGAGGTTTGGCTTACTGTTACCCCAAAAGCCTATAACCACCTCAAACAATTAGGCTATATAAAAGAAGAGTCCGAATAAAAAAAATAAGATCAGAAAGTGTCTTTTAAGACTTTCTCAATAATAATCGGAAAGTGTGTATATTCTAATGTATGCACTTTTTTTGCGATATCTTCATACGTATCTTCGGGTTCGACAAGGCATTTAGCCTGAAAAATAGTTGCCCCTTCGTCGTAATTCCCATTTATATAATGTATCGTAATTCCTGATTCTTTCTCCTTTGCCTCTATAACAGCCTTATGGACATTGTCGCCATACATTCCTTTTCCTCCAAATTTAGGAAGGAGTGCAGGGTGGATATTAATTATTTTGTTGGGATAATCTTTAAGCAGATTAGCAGGTACCTTCAATAAGAAGCCTGCTAGTACGATAAAATCAATTTCATTTTCTTTCAGGCAATCTATTACTTTATTTGAGTTTTCAAAGTCACTTTTAGAGAAGACTACCGATTTAATTCCTTTTTTCTGGGCACGCTCAAGTACAAAAGCATCCTTTTTGTTAGAAACAATCAGACTGATTTCGATTGATTCGTTTTTTGCGAAATAATTTATAATATTCTCAGCATTAGAGCCTGATCCGGAAGCGAAAATGGCGATTTTTATCATTGTTTATTTTTATTATAGCTTGCACAGATGTAAAAAAAATGTGCAGTTTTAACTATTTTCTATTCAAAATATTTGTTTCGTATGCATAAAAAACTGTTACTTTGCAGCGACAAAATTAGAAATAAAAAATTTATTATTAATTAAAACTAAGAATTATGTCAGAAGTAGCAGCAAAAGTGAAAGCAATTATCGTAGATAAGTTAGGAGTAGAAGAGTCTGAAGTAACAGATACAGCTAGCTTTACAAATGATCTAGGTGCTGATTCACTTGATACAGTAGAATTAATCATGGAATTTGAAAAAGAATTCGGTATTTCTATTCCAGATGATCAAACTGAAAAAATCGCTACAGTAGGAGATGCAGTCTCTTATATTGAAGCAAACGCAAAATAATCTTTTTTCCTGTAATTAAACCTTATGGAATTAAAAAGAGTAGTAGTAACAGGTCTAGGTTCGATAAACCCTTTAGGTAATGATGTACCCACTACCTGGGACAACGCATTAAACGGGGTGAGTGGAGCTGGACCTATTACTCATTTTGACGCATCAAAATTCAAAACACAGTTCGCTTGCGAAGTAAAAGGATTTGATCCGGCTGCTTATCTTGACAGAAAAGAAGCGCGCAAGTGTGACAGATATACTTTATTGGCAATAGCAGCGTCAGAGGAAGCTATTGCTGATTCAAAAATCGATTTCGAAAAAACTGATAGAGATAGAATCGGTGTTATATTTTCGGCAGGTATTGGAGGTATTAAAACTTTTGAAGAAGAAGTTTCATACTTTGCAACACACGAAGATCTAGGACCTAAATTCAATCCATTCTTTATCCCGAAAATGATTTCTGATATAGCAGCAGGTCATATCTCTATAAGACATGGCTTACGTGGTCCAAACTTTGGTACTGTATCGGCATGTGCTTCATCTACCCATAGTGCTATAACTGCATTCGACCTTATCCGTCTTGGAAAAGCAGATGCAATAGTAGTTGGTGGTGCAGAAGCAGCTATTACAATGGCAGGAGTGGGCGGATTTAATGCAATGACTGCATTATCTACACGTAACGATTCGCCTCAAACTGCATCACGTCCATTTAGCGCTAGCCGCGATGGTTTTGTGATGGGAGAAGGTGCTGCTTGTTTGATTTTTGAAGAATTGGAGCATGCACTTGCTCGTGGAGCTAAAATCTATGCAGAAGTAGCTGGTGGCGGTATGTCGGCAGATGCTTATCACCTTACAGCATCACATCCTGAAGGATTAGGAGCTAAGTTGGTTATGCGCAATGCACTGCAAGATGCAAATATGAAACCTGAAGAGTTGGATTATGTAAATGTACATGGTACATCAACCCCGGTTGGTGATCCGTCAGAGATAAAAGCTATCAAAGATGTATTTAGCGACCATGCTTACAACATGAACATCAGTTCAACAAAATCAATGACCGGTCACTTGTTAGGTGCTGCCGGAGCTATTGAAGCTTTATTCTGTGTATTGTCAGTTCAGAATGATATCATACCTCCTACAATTAATTTTACAGAAGGCGATGAAGATCCTGAAATAGACTACAAATTAAATCTTACATTTAATAAAGCGCAAAAACGGGTTGTGAATGCAGCTCTCTCCAATACATTTGGATTTGGAGGTCATAACGCCTGTGTAATCGTTAAAAAATTTCAGAAATAGAAAAATAAATCTAAGTGCTGAAAAAGTTATATAGAAGTGTAAGGCTTTTACCCAAAAAAGGGAAGGAGCCTTATGCTTCTTTTTATAAGATATTACACTTCTATCCTTATAATATAACACTCTATGAACAAGCACTTTTGCATAAGTCTTCATCTATAAAAATGAAAGATGGCCGTTGGATAAATAACGAACGGTTAGAGTTTCTTGGAGATGCAATATTAGATGCTATAGTTGCAGATATTGTATTCAAGGAATTTGAATATAAGAAGGAAGGTTTCCTTACAAGTATGCGCTCTAAGATAGTGCAGCGCGAAACCTTAAATAAATTTGCACTCCAGTTAGGCTTAGATAAACTAGTGAAAACCTCAGCTCGTAACATGGCTCCCAATACTCATATGTATGGAAATGCCTTAGAGGCACTCATCGGAGCAATTTACTTAGATCAAGGCTATCGTATTGCAAAACGGTTTGTCTTGGAACGCCTTATAAAACAATATCTGAATATTGAGAGTGTTGCCGAATTGGAAGGTAACTATAAGTCTCGTCTGATAGAATGGAGCCAGAAACAAAAAATATCTGTCAGTTTTGATCTCGTTGATAGTTTTGTAGATACACACAATACTCCTGTTTTTAAAACAGTGGTAATGATAATGGATCAAGAAGCTGGTCTTGGTACGGGATATTCTAAAAAGGAATCACAACAAAAGGCTGCTCAAATGGCAATGGAACGCTTGAATAGTGACCATGATTTTAGGAACGAAATATTAGAACGCCAACGATTACATATTGAAAGTGTGTTGGAGACCCAAAACGCGGAGATTCATCAGGATCAAAATACATCGGTCGATAAATAGGCCTCTGTATGTGGTTTATTCTGATTCGATTTAGTCTGGTAATTAGATATCTTTAAATCTCCTCCTTACGGGGTTATTCACATCTGTCTTATCTCTTACCCAAGTCAATATACATATTCTGGAAGATAATTTTAGCTTTCTTCTCTAATTCTTTATTGCCTTCCTCCCTCAATACGCTATTACGATTGTTATCGAAAATAACATATCCTGTAGAATCAATCATAGAGAATCCATTCATATATGAATAGAATGCATATTTGTTTACATCCGGATTCAGCATGTCTTTGCTGAATTTGAAGTTATCATGATTTATTTTTAGTTGAGAAAGCAGTGTTGCTGCGATGTCATTTTGCGAACCATAATCAGAGATGATAGTGTCCGGTTTAGCGACTGCCCCTCCTGTCCAGATCATCGGGATATGGAAGCGCTCGGGGCTGTTATTCTCTATTCCGGATGGATATGATTGGATGCAATGGTCAGCCACCAATACGATCAATGTGTTTTGCCACAAGTCAGTTGTTTTTAACTTATCCACAAAATCTCCAAGACAACTGTCTGTGTATGACATTGCATTCAGAAATGGCTCTTTAAATTTATTTGTAGGCACATCGAATGGTTCGTGACTACTGAGAGTAAGTACTGTTTTGGAGAATGGTTGTTTCGGACTATTGATCGTTAAGTCAGTATATAATTTGGTTATCAACGTTTTGTCCGGAACTCCCCATTTCGTAAGTCTGTCTGATAGGGGGAAATCCTCATCAGATATTATATTGCTAATACCACAACTACCTACCAGATAAGAACGCATATTGGCAAAGTTGACATCTCCTCCATAATAGAATGAGAGATCATAGCCTTTATCTTTTAATGATTTAGGTATCGCCGGCAACGATTGGGTTTTGTTCGGGTATTTTATAATTGCTGTAGTCGGGTGTGCCGGATATCCACTAAGAATGGATACCAACCCCCTGTCGGTACGGAAACTGTTTGCATAAAAGTTTGTAAATGATATACCTTCTTTTGCAAATCTGTGCATATTGGGGGCAACGAGTGTATCGCTTACAGCATTTGCCGAAAAGCTTTCAAGGATGAATAGTATTACATTCGGTCTATCTGTATTTAGCAATCCGATTATACTATCTGTACTGGTTGCTCCATTTATTTTATCGAAAGCCTGGATAGCTTCATTTTTGTCATAGAACTGATATTGTGAACCAAAATCTTCAGTCTTGAATAATGAATAAATCAGATTGAACTGAGGATTTATAGCTGCATGGTTTAGGAACATATCATCACTAAAATATACTTTTCCTATATTCATTGTGGAAACAGTGACACCTCCTCGTATAGGTAAAAATAACAGGCCTGTAAGAATGACTAAGACGATACAGGTTTTACCTATCTTTTTGGGAACTTTTAGCCTGTTTATCTGAGTTTTAATGATTAAACTATAAAGAGCATATAACAGTGACGTAATGATAATAAGCGCCAGTGCTCCAATTACGATTTCATGCAATGAACCGCTGGCTAAGGCTTCTTTCGGATTTTTTAAATATAGAAAGACCGAAGAGTCGAAATGGAATCCCCAGTATGGATATACTATGGTATCAATAACACCTATTGTTGTAATCAGAAAGAGTATTATTGCATAATATACATTAAATATTTTTGAAATAGCTTTAGGGGTTATCCATATTGATAGAATCAACAATAAGGCAGGGATGACACTTAAATATCCGGCCAATGATAGATCTAGTGGAAGCCCATTATATAAAACCGATAGTATGTCTTCTTCCGAAAATTGTTTGGCCATGGAAGAGTGGATTAGTACAAATGCAGTCTTCTCGATTGCAAAGATTAATATGAAATATAAAAAAACACTGATAAATATAAATATTCTATTCTTCATTTTCCATTTAAAGTGTATAATGGGCCCAAATCTATGAGTATTATATAGTCTTGTTGTAAAATCGTCTGTTAGGAAGTTCTTTCCGAGATGTGCCAAAGATAAATATATGTTTTATAAAATGAAAATCGGAGAGGTCTTTTTTTATATAATTAAAATATAATTAACCCTTATAACAAAACAACTTCCTAAATTGAAGTCTCAATTTAGGAAGTTGTTATACTTCTATGTTAATTTATTAACAGTTATTCTTCTTCGGAGCTTTCGTCTTGTGTGTCTTGCAAAAATTGATTATATGCTTGAAGCTCTTGATTGTATTTTTGCATTTCCTTACGAGTTACATTCAATTGATACAAGTTTTTAGAAGCTTCCATGACTCCAACCGATTGTGCCATTTTGAAATATCTCTCTGCTTCATCAAAATTTTCTTGCAATGCATACAAAACTCCAAGGTTATTGTAAGTTTTGGATGATGTTTGATATTGTAACAGAGAACTGGCTGCTTTTGTTAGATCATTCTTTTCTAATGCTACAGCAGCAGCATTTATATTTGCTGTTTCATCCTCCGGATATAAAGCATATGCTACCTCTATCGCTCTGTAGAATTGTTCGCTTCCTTTCGTAAAGGAACGTGCTACTGCAAACATTTCGTATTGACTTAGCATTGTCGGTTTAGTAAATATCAGTTGTTTACCTTTGCTTACAGGTATTTCAGCAGCAGTATATGCAATTCGATAGTCAGTACGACGAAGACCTGGATATACTTCAGTAAGTAAATACTTATAAACTTGCCCACCGTTATATGCTTTAATCTTATTTTTGCGAGTGGTAATATTACTATTGTTGTTGATAATATCCCTAATATCTCGTTTTTCAGAGTCAGTCAGGTTGCTTTTTGCTATAGCATCTACCAAACCATCCCAGTTTTCGCCACCTGATTTGACAGTAAATAAATTGTCGTCGAATTTATATAAAACCTTCACATAATCTACCAATGCATCAGAACGGGTCTTCGAAAGTCTGTTATTTGTAATCTCACTACCCTCAGGTGATGCATATCCTGTTACCATTATTTTGTCGATGCTGGCAGTAGGTTCGTCTTTTACATAATCTATCGATTTACAGATGTTAGCAAGTTCTGCTGTATTTTGTCCTATTCCCGGTAATAAAACAGATTTTCCTGTTTCGAAAATAACATATGCCTCACCATCCATATTACGTTTTTTTACGCTCTCCGGATCTGGCATTAGATAATTAACAGCAAAGCTGAGTACTGGTTTTTGAGGTGGTGACATTTGTACACATTTTGGAGCCTTCATCTCATTGATGTTTTCATTTATTATCTCCAAATCAATACTATTGTCTGTTATCTCTCTATCCCATCTTTGTTTACCTAATTTACATGTGATACCAACCATGAGTTGCGAAACTAAGTCGTAAGACCTGCCTCCCATATGTCCGTCAAATTTATCAGGATATGCAGTTGCCGAAGCTTCTGCGAAGAAGTCAGAATATTTGTTCAATTTATATGTACCCTGAAATCCCAAGTTTCCTCCGATACCGGTTTCATTTACTTGTCCTTCATGTGGAAATACATGGAAAACACTTGGCCCACCAAACAGAATTAAGCCAAATTTTCTATCAGCGTCATAACCTGCAAACAATGAAGTAAGTTGTATCATTGCATTTAGGTTTATGTTAGCATAGTGTACAGTTTGTTGATATGCTTTACCTCTTGTTCCCGGTTCCCAGATATAATGTCCGTCGCGGAATATAATATCTTTTCCGGGCTGGAACCCTAGATATGTCCATTGAGGATCCCATGTCAAGAAATCTTCACCTGTGGTGCTTGGATAATTTCCTTTTCCGGCATATCCTTCTCCAAACTGATTTTTCTTTCCACTGCTCCATTTGTTATAAGTGCCTCCCACACCATCATTGAATCCGTGTAAGCTACCACCGGTTAAGTTCAATCTCATCCCGAATATAGGAGATAAGTACTTACCGTATGAGATGGCCGGTGCATATGTAATTCTTCCTCCAAAACTTCCTTTCGAATCATCTTGACCGAAAAGCATTTGGGCTCCACTTCCGAAAGAGACAAACCAATTGTCTCCTACTTTATTTTTTTGCCAACTTGTTCTGGTTGCACTCAAAACAACCTTTGATGATACCTTGGGCGTTGGGATTGTATCTTGTGCTAATACATTATTAGTACTGAATATCATCCCGATTGTCAGTAGTATTAACAAATAAATAAATTTCATAATATTCATAATAATTTCTTTTGAGTTCATGTAGGCTTATCCTTTTGGGAGGATAATTTAATAAGCGGTTTCGTAATGTTTTGTATATGTATTTCTGTTGTTTAGTTAATGCGTTCAGTTTTTTGATCTTTGAAATAGTCGGTAAAGTTACATAAGAATATTCATATTTGTAATAAAAAGGTTATTTAATATCATTTTTTAACATAATGGGCGGTTGCACACAATAGATAATCAATAAGTTATGAAAAGTGAAATTCTTTTTATGGAATTTTATTATCTATTCTCTCTATTATATATGAGTAAATGTTTAACTTTTTAAGTATATAATATTATGGCTGATATGATGATTAATAGTGGTAGTGCTGGAAAGAAGAGTAAACCACAACGGAAAATATTGCGTGTAGACTTTACACCGATGGTGGATATGAATATGTTGCTAATAACATTTTTTATGTTTTGTACTACACTGGCTATTCCTCAAGCTCTTGACTTGGCTATGCCAGTTCCTACAGACGATCCTGATAACGGTACGCAAGAAGCTGCTTCCCGTGCAATAACAGTAATTCTGGACAAGGACGACAAAGTATTCTATTATGCTGGTATGCCCAACTACGAAGACTATACATCTTTGAAAGAAACTGATTTTAATGGATTGCGGGATCTACTGTTGCAACGGAATGTACAAGCAATTGTTAAAGTTAAAGATCTAAATCAGAAACGTCGTCGAAAAGAGTTGACTGATGCTGATTATAAGGCACAAATGAAAGAAATTAAAAATGCTAAGACTGGTTTGACGGTTGTTATTAAACCAACTGAAAATTCAAATTTCAAGAATTTGGTAGATGTTTTAGACGAAATGCAGATATGTAGTATCGGTAAATATGCCGTTGTGGATATTACAGCCGGTGATAAAGGACTTCTTGCAAATTATAATACAGCAAAAGCTGAGACAGCTCCCAATTGATAATTAATATTGAGACCAAAAGAGGACGCTTCAATGGAAACGTCCTCTTTATTTATTATATCTGTAATTATCCTTATTTCTTTTTACCTTTTTTAGTCGTTTTAGCTTTATTAGGTGCTTCCGCTATACTCTTGTTTTCATCTTCAATCAGGGCAAAATCTAACTGTTTACGTTCCAGATTGGCTCTTGCCACTTTTATCTGTATGGCATCACCCAGTTGGTATTCCTTTTTGTTGCGTCGTCCGCGCAAGCAATAGTTTTTCTCATCAAACTCATAGAAATCGTCATCCAGATCGCGTATAGGAATCATGCCCTCGCATTTGTTTTCATTAATTTCGGCATACAGACCCCATTCTGTGATCCCCGAAATAACAGCATCGAATACCTGCCCTAGTTTGTCTGACATATATTCTACCTGTTTGTATTTGATCGAAGCCCTTTCTGCATTGGCAGCCAGTTGTTCCATTGCTGAACTATGTTCGCATTTCGATTCATATAGTTGTTTGCTCACACTGCGTCCTCCATCCAGATAGCGTGTAAGTAAACGATGCACCATCATATCAGGATAACGTCTGATAGGAGAGGTGAAATGTGTGTAATAATCGAATGCCAAACCGTAGTGGCCAATATTGGTAGTTGTATAGATCGCCTTTGCCATAGACCGGATTGCAATCGTAGAGATCAAATTTTCTTCAGGTGTGCCTGATACCTGGTCGAGCAAATGGTTGATCGACTTAGATACTGCTGTTTTTGTACCATCCGTTTTTAACTTATAACCAAATCTGCGAATAAACTCGGACAAATTTTCCATCTTTTCGCTATTCGGGAGGTCATGCACACGGTATACAAACGTTTTTGCATTCTTATTTTTTGGAACTTTACCGACAAATTCAGCTACTGTGCGGTTTGCTAATAGCATAAACTCTTCGATCAGTTTATTCGATTCTTTTGCATATTTGAAATATACACTCAACGGCTTACCATGTTCGTCTATCTCGAAGCGTACCTCATGCCTGTCAAAAGCAATTGCTCCCGCATCGAACCTTTTAGCTCTGAGTTTTTTAGCAAGGTCGTTCAGCTTTAGAATCTCTTCTTTGAAATCGCCCTCACCACCTTCTATTATATCTTGTGCCTCTTCGTATGTGAAGCGTCGGTCTGAATATATCACTGTCCGTCCGATGCGATGTTTCTTTATATTTGCATCTGCATCGAGTTCGAAAATAGCAGAATAGCATAATTTTTCTTCATGTGGGCGTAGCGAACACAAACCATTACTTAAACGTTCTGGAAGCATCGGGATCGTGCGGTCTACCAAGTAGATCGACGTAGCACGGCTTTCACCTTCTTTGTCTATAATGTCACCTTCTTGTACATAATGTGTTACGTCGGCAATATGTACACCTACTTCCCAGTTTCCGTTTTCCAGTTGTTTGATAGAAAGAGCATCATCAAAGTCTTTAGCATCACGAGGGTCTATTGTAAATGTAGTAGTCTGGCGGAAATCTTCACGTTTGGCAATTTCTTCATTGGTAATAATATCTTGAATTCTGTTGGCTGCCTCCTCCACTCTTTCTGGATATTTATACGGCAAACCGTATTCGGCTAGTATAGCACACATTTCGCTATTGTTTTCTCCTGCCTTCCCTAATATATCAATTACTTTTCCAATTGGATTTTTAGCTTTCTTAGGCCACTCTATAATTTCGACCACAGCTTTGTCTCCATCTTCGCCTCCTTTCAGTTGGTCACGTGGAATAAAAATATCATTTGCAAGGATTTTACTATCCATTACCAGAAATGCAAATTGTTTTTGTACATCCAGTGTACCTACAAATCGGGTTTGCTTGCGCTCCAATATCTCAGCAACTTCACCTTCGGGATCGCGTCCTTTGCGTTTTGCCAGAATTTGTATGCGAACACGGTCTCCATCCATTGCATGTGCAGAATTGCGTTCTGCTATAAATATTTTTAGTTCGTCATCGTCCGGAATGAAAAAGTTTTTTCCATTGCTTCTCCGTTCAAATGTACCTTCCAGATATAGCCCCCGGGTATTAGACTTGTATTTTCCTACCGATGTCTCTACCACGAACGAATCTTCGAGCAAATCTTGCAATATTGAAATCAACACTTGTTTTTCAGCAGGAGTTTTCAACCCTATACTGGCTGCAACTTGTTTGTAGTTGAAAGAATCTTTGGTGTTGTGATTGAAGAAGTTTGTTGCGGCATTAATTATGTCCGATTTCGATTTTCGTTTGTCGGTTTTATGTGGAGGTCTTTTTTTACTCATAAATTTACTATTCTATAAAATTTGAGAATTGTTTATATTAAAACAATGAACTACTATATAAGTTTTCAAAATTTCACTTATAAACATACTAATAGAACAAAAGTAATAAAAAAAAGTGGATGTTAATTTTAATATTATACAATAATACATCATACATTAATATCAATCTTAGATAAAATATTTTGTGTAATTTTGTCACGACTTATCTGTTCCTAAAATGAATTTTAAATTAAAAAAATGCCTTGTATATTATATATAGAAACAGCAACCGAAGTTTGTTCCGTCGCTGTAGCCCAAGACGATAAAGTTATTTATAACCGTATCGATACCAAAGGACCATCACATGCCGTACTTTTGGGTACATTTGTGAATGATGCCGTGATCGAAATGCGACTAAGGCGCATTCAGATTGATGCAGTAGCTGTTAGTTGTGGTCCGGGTTCATATACGGGGTTGCGTATCGGAGTGTCCGAAGCCAAAGGATTGTGTTATGGTCTCAATATTCCTTTGATAGCTATAGAAACATTGAAGATTATGGCTTCAGGAGTGGTTGCGAAAGGATTAGTTGGGAATGATTCCCTTCTTTGTCCGATGATTGATGCGCGCAGGATGGAAGTGTATGATGCTATATTCGGGCATAGGTTGGATGTTGTTCGTCCGATAGAGGCAGATATAATTGATGAAGCTTCGTTTAGTGACATATTGAGTAAACAAAAAATTACATTTTTCGGAAATGGGGCGGCCAAATGTAGCGAAGTATTGCAATCAGCGAATGCTATATTTCTAGAAAATGTATATCCTCAAGCTAAAGATATGGTGCCATTGGCATTAGAAGCCTACAAGAATAACAATTTTGTAGATGTAGCCTATTTTGAACCTTTCTATTTGAAAGAATTTGTAGCTACTATTGCAAAGAATAAGGTATTACCTCCTCATTGATTGAAATAAACCGGAGAATACATAGTCTCTGCGAAAATTTTGTTCAAGCGAAAATCGGAGTTTATATCATTGCAATATATAGAAGTATTTGAAAGTTTTTTTTAACGACCCACCCAAGTAGCCTGTCGATTATTATTTACACCCTTTCATATACATATAATTTGTTGATAATAAATATTCTTGTTGGTTATATAAATAGAGAGGACAGACCTGAGATATTAAAAAAGGATTTAAGGAGTCTCGATAAACTTATCTGGTTAAAACAAAATATATTATAAGCTGTTATTAAAATAAATATAGTGAATGTTTTAAATTCAATATTCTTTCATTATATCCTTCCAGATTAAATGAATAGGACTAATCAAACTTATGTTTATAACACTACAGATAATGAAGTAAAAATATTTTTTTCAGTTTTTTCTTTATTGTGTATGTTTATTTTATGAGTGAATTTATTTTGTTGAAAATAAATAAATTGTGTGTTATGGTGATAAATAAGCTTCTTCTTTTCTTATTACTCTTGGTCAACCTAAATACTTTTAGTCAAGTTACTATTGGTTCTGGCAAAAAACCGAATTTGGGATCTTTATTAGACCTAAAGGAATCCGACTCAGTTTCAACTAGAGGGATGATGTTACCCCGTGTATCTTTGCAAAAACTAGATGTTCTGACAATGGGAGATTATGTGATAGAAAACCAAGGTAGTGCATGGCAAGAGCATGCTGGGTTGATTGTATATAATATGAATAAAATAGAAACAGCAGCCAATCGTCTTTGTCCGGGTGTACATGTTTGGGATGGTACTAGTTGGGTGCCAATGGTGAGCTACAGTAACCCCTTAGAGCAAAAGATTCAAAAGTCGATGGTTCGCAAATTTGTGTATCTTGATTCCGATCCGTCAAGTGATAAATTTGATATCACTCTTTGGCCTGAAGACAAGAAAGCAGATGCACTTGCCGGCAAATATATATTGGGGCATAGTGCTACTAATCAAACAGATGATTTGGTAGATGTGCGAGGTACAGAAAGTAATACATATTATGTTTCGCGTTTCTATGTTGGTTATAAGACAGAGGATGTAGAATACGATCTTCAAAAAAGTTATAATTGTGATCCTAAGGCAACGCCAGTCTGGGTTCATGATTCTAACATTACGCAAGTCAATAAGTACTTTTCGGATGGAGTGTGGACAACTCAAAACCTGCGGACAACAAAATTTCCTGATGGTACCGATATTCCTACAGGTGCTACATCGAGCACTCTCCCTTATTACGCTAGTCCACCCAAAAACATTCCAACTTATGGTCGATTTTATAATTGGCCGGCGGTTATAAATATTGGTACAGGAACTGGGCAGACTCCCGATCCGGGTGGTGCTGAACAGGGTGGTGCTCAAAATAAAGATGTGGCAATACAAGGTATCTGCCCTGCCGGATGGCATGTGCCTAGTATGCAAGAACTGACGGATCTTTATAATGGTGTTAGTTTGAATGCCCCACTTGTTAGTACCGAGACCATTGGAGGATCTCAAACCTTATTTGCCTATACTTTTACAGGAATCAATGATGTGCCCTATACACAAGGTCCGGTTTGGAATGCCTTGAGAGCTAGTGTGATGGGCGGGACTAGTTATGCTGCAGATGGTGGTGGATTTTATTCACTTCCTGCAGGAAGGCCGGGAGTTAATGAAACCTCTTATTATTGGACAGCTTCATCTTCTTCGTCAACCAATGCATATGGATCCTATATAGTCGCTGACCGTGGAGTATTGAGAGAAAAATTACCACGCAACCTTAATGTTAGTGTCAGATGTATGAGAGATACCGAATAAAATTCTTATTAAGTAAGAATTATCAAATTTATTAGTAATCCCTGTTTATTTCAATTATAGTCCTCTATGATTTATGTCATAGAGGATTTTTTTGTTAAAACTGAAAAAAATGTAATTTTTCTTTGGTGGTAAATTAATAATTCATAGATTTACGAAAAAATAGTAGTTTTACTTTTTATAAATAGATGTATATGGAAAAGCTAACTAATCAGGAAGAAACAATAATGCAATTTGTTTGGCAACTCAAAGAGTGTGTAGTTAAGGATATTCTAAATGAGATGGACGATCCTAAACCTCCCTATACAACAGTTGCCTCTGTGGTGAGAAATTTGGAACAGAAAGGTTTCTTGAATTCTAAAAAATATGGCAACGTGTATGTCTATTCTCCCCGCATTGCTGAAGATGAATACAAGAAGGTCTTCATGTCGAATGTCGTGAAGAATTATTTTGAGAATTCTTACAAGGAGCTGGTTTCTTTTTTTGTGAAAGAAGATAAAATATCTCCCGAAGATTTGGAGGAAATAATCCGTATGATAGAGAATGGAAAGAAGTAAGTTACCTAAACTATTTTGATTATGGAAAATACAATTCTTATATACCTGTTCAAAGTAAGCATAGCATTGGCTCTCTTTTATGTGATATATGTGGCGTTTCTCAAAAAAGATACATTCTTAACATTGAGGCGTTTCTATTTTTTGTCTGCTATTTTGTTTTCATTAGCCTATCCGGCAATAAATATTGAATTGGCAATACCTCAGTCTACTCAAATTCCGGCCTATTGGCTTTCTGATATTGTGCTGGTCGCGAATGAGCCGATTGAAGGCAGTAAGGTTACTTTTGATATACATGCTATCATGCTGGGGTTCTCGCTTATTGTCACATTGTGTTTACTTGTGAAGTTTATATTTCAAATTACGAGCATAGTAAAGCTTAAAAATAGAAGTACATCTATTCAAATGAATAGCTACTCTCTGATAAAACTAGTAGACAAGGATGCATTGCCTTTTTCTTTTTTCAGATGGATTTTTATTAACTCCGATATTGAAGAACAGAAATTAAACGAAGTCATTGTGCATGAGCGAATCCATGTAAGTCAGTATCACTCGGTCGATGTATTGTTGGCAGAAATTCTTTGTACAGTTTTTTGGTGGAATCCTATTGTTTGGTTATTAAAAAAAGAAATAAAAGTGAACCTCGAATATCTAGCCGATAGGGGAGTGGTGGAAGAAGGATTCGACATCAAAACTTATCAATACCTTTTGTTGCAAGTCTCAAATAGAAATACCGGTATTTCAATAATAAATAATTTCAATGTTTCACAACTTAAAAAACGTATTATTATGATGAATAAAGAAAAAACATCAATACTGAAATCGGCAAAATACTTGTTGATTATACCGCTCGGAATTACACTTCTGTTCGGGAATGCAGTGCAGGCCACCCCCGAACTGATAGTAGAACCACTCGAAAATGTATTCAACCTAAGGCAAAGCGCCCCCGGTCCGGTGATGAATTTGGTTAGTCAAAATCAGAAAAAGAATACAGAAAAACATCAAAAAAAGGATGGTATATATATTACTGTCGATGATATGCCTCGCTACCCCGGAGGTGAACAAGCGATGTTTAATTTTATAAAAGCAAACCTCAGATATCCAGATTCGGCAATAAATGCTGAGATAGAAGGGCGTGTCACAATTCGCTATGTAGTAAAAAGCACAGGAGAAGTTGCTGATGTAACACTAGTCAGAGGATTTGACGAGGCATGTGATGCCGAAGCAGTCCGCATGGTTTCGAGTATGCCCAATTGGGTACCCGGAAAGATGAATGGGACTCCTGTTGATGTATATTACACATTGCCTATCGTATTTAAACTGAATAAAACAGAGATTGTAAAAGGAAAAGCTGTAAAGTAGAACTTGTAGTGTAGTACAGAGATTTATTTGTGCTAAAAATAAAAAAGGGATGAGTGACCATCCCTTTTTTCGTGTTTGAAGAAAAAATATAATCAAACAGCTCTTATTTTTTTAGAACTGCAATAGATTAGCTTATTAAAACGAGGATAATCATGTTTATTCTTTTTTCCTGAAAAGAGATATAATCCACAGCAGAGCAATTGCACCGACAGTAGCCATTACCAGGCTGCCAATAGTGCCGTCAACATTTAGTCCCAACAGATGAAATATCCATCCACCTACAACACCACCTACAACACCCACTATCAGATTCATGATAAGACCAAAGCCTCTTCCTTTGAATATTTTTCCGGCAAGAAAACCAGCAAGAATACCTATTATTATAGAACCTATTAAACTTCCCATAAGTTATAAATTGATTGTAATATGTTAATGTATTTATAGTTATAACAAATGGCAAGTGAAAAAGTTTTACTGCATTCTTTTGCTAATCCTTGTTTTAAAAGAAAAATTAGAATATGGTGCAATGAATTTCAGAATAGATTTAGCTGATCAGCCCCCAATTGTATCGGTTGCCACTTAGTTTTTTTAACTGGCGGCGTAGTATCATATTTTCATCTTTCTCCAGTTTCGGATCATCTTTAAGAACCCTCACAGCCTCTTCGCGTGCCAGATTTAGTATTTCGCTATCTTTCACAAGGTTTGCTATTTTCAGGTTGAATGGTATACCGCTTTGCTGCGTTCCTTCCAGATCGCCCGGGCCGCGTAGCTTCAAATCGGCTTCGGCTATTTCGAATCCGTCATTGCTTTCTACCATTATGTCTATTCGCTTGCGGGTATCTGCCGACAATTCATATGGAGTCACCAGAATGCAGTACGATTGATCGGCTCCCCGCCCCACACGTCCTCGCAATTGGTGAAGTTGAGACAATCCGAATCGTTGAGCACATTCTATTACCATCACCGAAGCATTAGGCACATTCACCCCAACTTCTATCACGGTGGTTGCCACCATTATTTGAGCTTCATTATTTACAAATCGCTGCATCTCTGCATCCTTTTCCTTTGGCTTCATTTTGCCATGCACCTTACAAACCGTATAGTCCGGAAATGCCTCGCAGATATGCTCGTATCCTTCCTCCAGATTTTTCAAATCCAGTTTTTCGCTTTCCTCTATCAGTGGATATACAATATATACTTGACGTCCTTCTTCCAACTGTTTTTGGATCGATTTGTATAGTGAACCTCTTTTCTTATCGTATTGATGTATTGTTTGTATCGGCTTCCGTCCCGGAGGTAATTCGTCAATCACAGACACATCCAAGTCGCCATACACAGTCATAGCCAATGTACGGGGAATAGGTGTAGCCGTCATCACCAACATATGTGGCGGTGCAGAATTTTTAGACCACAACTTAGCACGTTGTGCAACTCCAAATCGATGCTGCTCGTCTATCACAACCAAACCTAAGTTGGCAAACTGTACCGTATCTTCTATCAAGGCATGTGTACCAATTAATATTTTCAGGTCGTTGGTCATCAGGTTATTGTGAATTATTTCCCGGTCTTTTTTCTTGGTCGATCCGGTTAATAACTCTACACTGACATCCAAACCGAATAAGAATTCTTTGATTGTATGGTAATGCTGTGTTGCCAATATCTCGGTCGGAGCCATCAGACATGCCTGAAATCCATTGTCTAATGCGATAAGCATCAGCATGAGTGCAACAAGCGTTTTCCCACTTCCCACATCACCTTGCAGCAGGCGGTTCATCTGTTCACCTGTTGCCATATCGGCACGTATTTCTTTGATGATTCGTTTTTGGGCACCCGTCAGTTCAAAAGGTAAGTTTTGTTCGTAAAACGAATTGAAGTAATCGCCTACACGACTAAATATAAAACCTTTAAGTTTTGATTTCCGTTCAGTCGTATATTTTAATATATTTAATTGAAGATAGAATAATTCTTCAAATTTCAATCTGTATTGCGCATCCCGCAGCAAAGCAGTATTGTTGGGGAAGTGGGCATTCTGAAGTGCATCGCGCAGATTCATCAACCGGGCACTTTCTATTACCTTCGGAGGAAGGGTTTCCGTTATCTGTTTAGAAATAAAGGAAAAAGCCGAAGCCATTATTTTCTGAATTGCTTTCGAATTCAGATAATGCTTCTTCATTTTCTCGGTAGTGTTATAATATGGCAATAATCCTACCTGCCGTTCTTTTTCATCTATATAAGGGTCAATATCCGGATGTGCAATATTGAAGTTTTTACCAAAAAGTGTTGGCTTCCCAAAAACAATATACGGTAGGTTTACCTTATATTTATCCGTAATATACTTGTCGCCTTGAAACCAGACTAAGTCGATTGTACCCGTTCCATCCGTAAAATGTCCGATCAGGCGTTTGTTTCGTCCAGCTCCAACAGTTTCGTAATCCGTAATACGACCTTTCAACTGGATATATTGCATATTGGGATCTATCTCGTGGATGAAATAGATCCGGCTTCGGTCAATATATTTGTAGGGGAAGTAATACAATAAATCTTCGACCGAAAAAATATCGATTTCTTTATTGAGTATTTCCGCTTTCTTCGGACCGACTCCAGCTAAATATTTTATATCAGTTTGTCCGTATTCTGCCATTTGCTGATTGTATTGCAGAGCAAAGTTATATAATAATTGTCAAAAGTGGAGTTTTGTCTCTGTTTTGTGTTCTTCAACATATTTTGTTCGTTTTTCAGGACTTCTGCTACATTGTGAATATCATACCCTGAGATATGTATAGTCTACTTTTCGAGACAGAATAATTGTTAATTTAACTTTTGGGTAATTTCGATTGAGTGTTAAATTAACCAAATCGTATTGACTTAGTAATAAGTCTCTTGTATATTTGTGTGCTCTAAAAATACAATTTTTGAATTTAATATAACATAATTTTATGAGAATAGGAGTTGATTTAGGTGGAACAAATGTTCGTATGGCGATAGTAAGTGATGGGGTGATTCTGAAAAAAATATCAGAGCCCTGTAAGGCTGATAAGCCGGAGAAAGAAACGCTAGACCATATAATAGGTATGCTCCGTCAACTATTCAACTCCAATATCAGAGGTATTGGTGTTGGTGTGCCTTCTGTGGTTGATGCCGAAAGGGGGATAGTTTACAATGCTGCTAATATACCTTCATGGAAAGAGGTACATTTAAAAGAAATCATAGAACAAGAGTTCGGAGTGCCGGTCATTGTCAACAATGATTGTAATTGTTTTGCATTCGGAGAACGTTATTTTGGAGAAGGAACTTCCTTTCGCAACTTGGTCTGCGTAGCTATCGGAACCGGTGTGGGTGCAGGTATCATTATCAATAACGAACTATATGGGGGTAATAACACAGGTGCAGGAGAAATTGGCAGTTTACCCTACCTGAATTCAGATTATGAACACTATTGCAGTGGGCAATTTTTTAAAGAAATAGGAGTGAAGGGAGATGAAATTTATCAAAGAGCACTCGATGGCGACAAAGCTTCCTTGCAGATATGGGGCGAATTTGGGAAACATTTGGGAAACCTTATGAATGTTGTTCTTTATACATACGATCCACAAGCTATTATAATCGGAGGTGGTATAGCTCAGGCTTTTGACTTGTTTTCGAAAGATATGTACGAAAGCATGTCAAAGTTTCCTTATCCGGAAACTGTAAGAAGGATAAAAATCTTATTATCTAACAAATCTGATATAAACCTGCTAGGTGCTGCGGCTTTAGTTAGCTGAAAAATAGATGCTTTAATAAGGTTTCAATATTGCTGCAAAAACATTAATTAAAATATTTAAAAATAGCCTTGGCTGTTAAAATTAATTGCTATATTTGGAATTAAGAATTTTTATAAATGACAACTTTAAAATATAGGTGTTATGAGGTTAGATCTAAGCTCTCAAATTGTACTCGATAGAGTACCCCAACGTTATTATCATCCCGAAAATGAGTTCGAGCTATCAGCTATAACTCGTTACGAAAAAGTTCCTACTCAGATTTACGAATCATCTGTAGAAGCATCTCTCAAGATAGCTAAGGATATAGCTAGTAAAATTAAAAGCAAACAATTGGCTGGTGCCTCTTTCGTATTGGCTTTTCCGGGAGGACACTCACCTCAAACTATCTTTCAGGAATTAGTGCGTATGCACAAAGAAGAAGGCTTGAGTTTCAAGAATGTAATTGTTTTCAACCTTTACGAATTTTATCCATTGCCTCCGCAATCTAACAGTAATCTAAAACTTTTGAAAGATTTATTTTTAGATCATGTGGATATTGACCCTAAGAATGTTTATTCTCCGGACGGTTCAGCTCCGAAGGATGAAATTATCAACTATTGTCAGGAATATGAGCGTAAAATACAAACTGTAGGCGGCATAGATTATATGTTGCTTGGTTTGGGGAGATCAGGAAATATTGGAATTAACATTGCCGGATCTAGTCTGAACTCACGTACACGATTGATTCTGCTAGATATACAGTCTCGCAAAGAAGCTCTGAATACATTCGGTACATTAGACAAAGTTCCGATGAGTGCTGTGACTGTCGGAATCGGTACAATAATGAATGCTAAAGAAATTGCTCTTATAGCATGGGGCGAAGATAAAGCCACTTCTGTGAAAAATGTAGTAGAAGGTCCCGCAACAGAAGCTGTTCCGGCTTCGTGCCTTCAAGCTCATCCGAATGCTTGTATATATGCTGATTTGAATGCTGCATTTGAACTGACACGTATCAATCATCCTTGGCTTGTAACAAATTGTGACTGGACAAATAAATTGATACGCCGTGCAATCGTTTGGTTGTGCTTCAAGGTGAATAAACCGATATTGAAATTGACAAATAAAGACTATCAGGACAATGGCTTAGGCGAACTCTTGGCTCTTTACGGATCAGCATACAATGTCAACATAAAAATATTTAATGATCTGCAACATACTATAACCGGATGGCCGGGTGGTAAACCGAATGCAGATGACACCAATCGTCCTGAACGTGCAAAACCATTCCCTAAAAAGGTTATTATATTTAGTCCTCACCCCGACGACGATGTTATATCTATGGGTGGTACATTCAAACGCTTGGTTGACCAAAAACACGATGTGCATGTAGCATATCAAACTTCCGGTAACATTGCTGTCGGTGACGAAGAAGTGATCCGTTATGTTTCGTTCTTGGAAGATGTAAGAAGAAAATATGATGCGGGCAATGAAGTCATGAAGAAGAAATATGAGGAAATTCTTCAATTCTTGCTACATGATAAAAAAGCTGATGACATTGATACTCCGGACATTTTATTCATGAAAGGATATCTACGTCGCGAAGAAGCAACAACCGCATGTCGCTATGTGGGCATGGATACTAAAAATGTACGCTTCTTAGACTTACCATTCTACGAAACAGGACGAGTTAAGAAAAATCCTATTTCGGAAGTTGATGTAGAGATTGTAAAAAAATATCTGCAAGAAGTACAGCCCGATGAGGTATTTGTGGCAGGAGACTTGGCAGACCCTCATGGAACACATAAAGTATGTTTGGATGCAATATTGGCTGCCGTTGACGAACTGAAAGGATCAGAATGGTTAGACAACTGTCGCATCTGGATGTATCGTGGAGCATGGGCTGAATGGGAAATTGACCATATCGAAATGGCTGTGCCTATTTCTCCGGAAGAATTACGTGCTAAACGTAACGCTATCTTGAAACACCAATCTCAGATGGAAAGTGCTCCGTTCTTGGGTAACGACGAGCGTTTGTTCTGGCAACGTTCGGAAGATAGAAACCGTGCAACAGCAGAGTTGTATAGAAATTTAGGACTTGCATCGTACGAAGCCATTGAAGCATTTGTTCAATACAAACCACTATAAGAATTAAGTTTCTACTAGAAAACCTTTAGCCATTACTTTCTAGTGGCTGAAGGTTTTTACTATATTTGCCTTAATAATTATAACCAAATACTAACTGCCGGAAGCAGATGGCCGACGGTGAAAAAACGAAAAAATACATGCGATTAATAATTCAACCGGACTATAGTTCTTTGTCACAGTGGGCGGCCAATTATGTAGTGGCTAAAATTAATGCTGCGAAACCAACTGCCGATAAACCTTTTGTGTTAGGATTGCCTACCGGATCTTCTCCGTTAGGAATGTATAAGGGATTGATAAAACATTATCAGGATAAAAAAGTATCATTCAAAAATGTTGTTACTTTCAACATGGACGAATATGTTGGCTTGCCCGAAAATCATCCTGAAAGTTATCATTCGTTTATGTGGAATAATTTCTTTAGCCATGTTGACATCGATGCGGCCAATGTAAATATATTGAACGGAAATGCTTCGGATCTTGAAGCTGAATGTGCAGCCTACGAAGCTAAGATGAAGGCAGTAGGAGGTGTAGATCTATTCTTAGGCGGTATCGGTCCCGATGGACATATTGCTTTTAATGAACCGGGATCATCATTGTCGTCTCGTACACGTGTCAAAACATTGACTCAGGATACTATTATCGCTAATTCACGATTCTTTGATAACGATGTCAATAAAGTTCCTAAAACTGCTGTGACAGTGGGTGTTGGTACTGTGTTGGATGCAAAAGAAGTGTTGATTATGGTGAATGGGCACAACAAGGCTCGTGCATTGGCACAGGTGGTAGAAGGTGCTGTGAGCCAAATGTGGACTATTACTGCATTGCAATTGCACCCGAAAGGAATTATTGTTTGTGACGAAATGGCAACATTCGAGCTCAAAGTGGGTACATACAACTACTTTAAAGATATTGAAAGTGCACATCTCAATCCGGCAAGTTTGTTGTGATAGTATTGCATTTTTGTGGAATATAGAAAAACGATCTGGGTATATTGCCCGGGTCGTTTTCTTTTCTATAGCTTATTCCTGATATTTTTGTTCTTTCATCCCGATGCATATTTTTTATAAATATGTATATTTGAGAACTAATTATAAAATTAACACAAATGAAACATCCTTTTATTTTTGTCTGCTTATCAATCTTTCTCTTCAGTTCATGTAATGAAAGAGAGAATAATCGGAATAATACGTCAAATAATACTTCAGAACCGGGTATACTGTCTATGGACGATATGTTGTCTGATACAACTAAAATGGTAGAAATTAACTTCCCTGTCTATTTTGATAGTACCAGAGTATTGGTTCACCCGATTGGATTTATCAATGTGAATACTAAAGATGATATGAGTATCGGTGATAGGATAACTTCTAAAACCGAAGATTATAGAAAATCGTCTTCTGGTGATTCGCATTTCTATGCTTACAATGCCGGCGATAGAATATCAGGTAGTATAACCAATCTTTATTTTGATGATGTGGATAATAAATCGCAGTGTTTATTAACTGATAAGGTGTTGAACATAAATGGTGTAGAGTATTTGCGTGGACTCTCTAAGGTGATTGGCAAAGATTATCTTATTTATAATGTCTATGATCAAGATACTAATAATGATGGCAAGCTTAATGGGAATGATGTATTAGCTTGTTATATAAGTAACCTAAATGGAAAGGATTTCAAAAAAATAACGCCTGATAACCAACAATATGTTCCCGGAGTATGGGTATTGTGGGCTTCGAGATATTATTTCAAGACTATAGAAGATACTAATAAGAATGGACAATTTGATGAAAAGGATAAAGCGCACTACTATTATATCGATTTTAGCACGACGCCCTATACCGTACTGGAATATAATCCATTGACTGATAAATGAAAATAATGAATAAAGCTCTTTTTATATTATGTGCCTGTATCGCTCTTGCAAGCTGTAGTCCCAAAGCAAGTACTAATGAGAACCAAACAGCTATAGTGGATTCTACAACTATGGTTGTGGATACTGCGGGTACAGCTTTCACAGAAGAACCTCATCTACAGGAAATAGCAGGCAATTGGGATGGCAGTGGAAAAAATAAGGTATTGAAAGAACATTACTTCAGCCGGGCTAAAGGAAAAGAAGTTATCTCACCATCAAGAAGCGAAGCTTCTGATTCTATAGACTATATGGATTTGATAGAAATGTCTATAAAGCTTGATGCAACATCTTATTTGTTGGACGATGAACGGACGATGGATACTCTCTTTGTTTCGAAAGGCAGAAATGCACAGATATTTGGTGTTTTCTATCTCAAAAATGAAGGCGATTTGGATGGTGATGGGGCAGATGAGATTGGCTTTGTACCGGAATGGGCACAGATGAGTTCGACTAACCAATATTATATAATGTCTTATAAAGACGGCAAATGGGTTAATTACTTTTCATTTCCGATCTGGACATGGATGGAAGATTTTGAAGGTTTGGTAAAAAAAGTTGATAAAAATAAATTCCGGATCAGATTTCGAAATTCTGAAGCCATGGAAGATTCAATGATTATTGACCTGAATAAAAAAGCAGCTTCTGAATATAATTTGTAAATGATATGACAATAATAAAAAAACTCCATACTTATCGAGCATGGAGTTTTTTTATTAATAGAAATTAGGTATTGGTCATAAATTCAGATTGCTACCTTTCGGATATTTTACACTATAACTGATGTAATATACCTTGTTGTCGCCCGAATTTATATTTTCCTCCCATGTTATTACACCTAATTCTTCTACATTAGCTGTCCACGGAGTTGTTTCTTTTAGTAATTCTACATCAATTCCTTTGGCTTGTGATCTCGGATACTGATCTTTCAAGACCATTTTAATTGCTTTATTCTGATTGTTTTTGACTGTTATTTTGTAAGTAAATAGTTGCTTAACATCACTACCTAAAAATTTAGTACTGCTGTAGTCATTCATTTTCTCACGCTTCACAGCCACACGTTTGTCTGTTCCTAGTGTAAGCGATAATTTCGATTGAGTCGAATTGGCATTAATAAACGATTCCCCTACATAAGTTCCATCGTAAGTAATATTGGCTTTTCCACTCAACAGATTTAATTTTTGCCAATCCGAAATTTCGGCAAGCAAATAAGTTTCAATATCTAATTTCGGTGCACAATAATATTTGTACTCAGCATTTATCTCTTTTGTTGTTAGTTCGATGCTTTGTTCCTTACCATTGCCCGGAATGCTGTATGGCAAATCGATATTAAATGTCATGTTCAGGTCATTATCAGCCACAGACACATAGTCATCCATACCACTTTTTAGAGAGATAATATAAGCGCCACCCGATGCCTCAGATCCATAAGCTTTAATGGCATCATTGCTATCCATATAAGTATTATTTTTTATCATACTAGGATCTATACTATTGAAATAATCCATTTCGACAGGAGTCCCATCTACAATATATAGAGGTGCTTTGCTATCCTTGCTGCTACTGGCAGGAACACTTCTTTCCAGAGCTATACCTGCCGGCATAGCATCACTGTACGAATATGAATTCTGCATCATCATTCCCTGTAGTGAAGAGCGGTTTACACTCCCGCTACCAAGCGCATAAGCCTGTTGAAGAAACCAAACAGAGAATAAAGGTGCTACTTTTCCATTGCTTGGCGTGCCCGACGATAGGGAGAGCTTCACTTTGCTCCAGTCCAATCCGGTTATTTGTCTTACTTTGGCTTTCGATACTATTTTGATCGGTTTGTCTGTCGATATCACATTTATATCATAAGATGGTGTCCAACTGGCAGATACAGTGTAATAATTGATTGTGAAATTGGCCGCAACAGTGGTTGGCGAAGATAGCGTCAGTTTCAATATACCCGATGTCTTATTATTCTTCGTAGATTCTTGACGAAGTTGTGCCTCCAATTTGGCTATCGATTTTTGTAGCTCAGCTTGTGCTAGCTGATTATTACGTTGTGTATTCTGAAGTTCGGTCGATTTCTTTTTGTAGTAATCCATTGTCCTGATCAGCTCCTCTATCCCGATTCCTTTTTCAAGTCCGGCAGTATTTTTGTCCGTACTCTTTTTGAGAATGTCACTTAACTCTGCATTCACTTTTATATCAGTTTCTAAGAGCGACAATTTTTGTTTGTAAATATCAATCGAATCTTGGATTTTCTTTGTAGCCTCATTTTCCGTTTTTCCTCGAAATAGGTAGTCGACCGAATATTCAAAAGATGAAATAACTGCTCCATTCGAAGTTTTTATCTTTAAACTGTTTTTGTCTATATTGGGACTCAAGCCCTCTATCCATACTTCATTCTCACCTCTTATCAAGTTCGCTGTTGCGGAATGAGTCAATTCCGCTCCTTGAAAAAAGACAGTTGCCTCGTCAAGTTGAGCTTTTATTGTTTTTTTCTCGTTTGCATTACCTTCTTCCGGTAGTCCTGTAAGTAACATGATGGCAATAAATATTAGTTTTGTTTTCATATAAATTGAGTTATTGTTATTTCACTTCCGTCTGATTAGAGTTCCAATAGATAGAGATTCCATATCCGGTTAACCTATTTTAACCATTTTGCGTTCTCTGTTTTTCAATCAAAACAATCAATCTTGCTATCAAAGCTATAATGATAGAATTTATTAGAAATGAAGAATCGGTAAGCTGTCGCTTTCAGTTGGTAAAAAGGTGAAATCAATTGGTAGGTATATGATATGTACTACTTAATAAAGGCATTCTGATGAGTACCAGCTCATAGACTATTGTTTTACAATCTTAGTCGTGTCAAGGGTTTGGGGGGTTAAGTATTTAGATGTAAGCCTTTCTGTCTACTTTACTGTTCCCCAACAGAAGTACCTTCAATACAAAATTTATTTATAAATATTGTATCACAAATATATACAATATTAATATATTTAAAATTAAATTATATGTTTTTAATATATTTTAAATGTTAAACCGGGAGTACGATTATTTTCTACCTATTTGTATAATAGTCTGTTAGTTTGGTAAGGAAAAGTGTTTTTTATGATTTATTGAATAATAATTTTAGGAAACATAGAAGGTTTATAATACTTTCGTATCTCAGAAATATATTAACCTTCTAAAATCTAAAACTAAAAAAACATGCACTCATCAACTACACTTCCCAACAATAACCGTATCGAAATAGCAGATGTATTACGCGGTTTTGCTGTAATGGGGATTACTTTCATTCATTTTATCGAACGGTTTAGCCTCAATAGTTTTCCCGAAGAAACTCACAATTTCCTCATCTTTACAGATCGGGTGATTTGGGACAGTATGTTTTTTACCTTTTCCGGTAAAGCATATTGTATTTTTGCATTACTTTTCGGATTCAGTTTCTTTATTCAGGACAATTCTCAAAAAGAAAAGGGGAAAGACTTTCGTGGACGCTTTGCATGGCGGTTGGTATTGCTTTTTTTTATAGCTTGTGTTAACTCTGCCCTCTTTCCCGGCGAAATATTAGTATTATATGCCTTACTTGGTTATGTTCTCATTGCAGTCTGTCGGCTTTCTACCCGCACAGTAGCAATTATAGCAGTTGTTTTGCTGTTGCAACCTTTGGAGTGGGGACAAATAATTTATGTACTTATCAACCCGGATGCTACTATTAATGCCCAGTTCGATGCTCCATATTGGGAGATAGTCAATACAGTACAGAAAGAAGGTTCTTTCTTCGATATGTGCAAAACTGCAATATGGACAGGTAATATTGCCAATATGGGCTGGATGATATTGCACGGAAGAGTAACCCAGACCGCAGGGTTATTTATGGTAGGTATGCTGATAGGACGTAGTAAACTATTCCTTTATTCAGAGAAAAATATAAAGATTTGGATTAAAGTATTTATCATAGCTGTAGCAAGCTTTTTTCCTATCTATGGTTTAATAGCTATACTTCCCGATTTTATAACCAGGGAAGCACTACTCGTTCCATCTACTCTTTTGCTGAAGTCGCTTTCAAATTTAGCATTTACGGGAATCCTGTTTGCAGGGGTAATACTTGTTTATTATCTGACTAGCTTCAAACAAGTTCTTCATCAATTGGCTCCTTACGGGCGTATGAGCTTGACAAACTATCTGTCGCAGTCGTTGATCGGAGGATTTCTGTTTTATCATTGGGGGCTCGAACTTTACCTGTATACCGGAATCACGGTTTGTTTTCTGATGGGGGTTGGTATGTTCTTCTTACAATATCTATTTTGCCGTTGGTGGCTTCAATCGCATCGCCATGGCCCATTAGAATGGTTGTGGAAAAAGGCTACATGGATTAAAATAGGAAAAGGATAATTATCAGAAACATTTTAGGCTATATATAACAGACCGGATTCTAATTATCAGAATCCGGTCTGTTTTTATCTAAATAATTTACAGTGAAGTTATTTTTTTGAATCTAATCGAACCTATTCCTGTAATCGTAAGATCAGGAAAGGCGGCTCACGTGTTTGACACCTTTTACAGTTTTCAATTTCTTTATCAGTCCTGCCAATACATCAGTATTGTTGAGCATCACAGAGATATTACCCTGAAACAGTCCGTCGTTTGAGTCTATGCTGATAGAGCGCATATTGATGCCTGCCTCTTTCGAGATGATAGATGTAAGATTATTGATAATTCCGATATCGTCATGCCCTATAATACGCAGGGTGATTGTATAATTAGAACCCGACTTGCCCGACCATTTGGCCGGAATAACCCGATAGCCGAAACGAGAAAACATATCGTGAGCATTAGGACAGTTCTTGCGGTGTATTTTTATACCTTGCGACGATACAAAGCCGAATATGTCGTCCCCATAGATCGGGTTGCAACATTTGGCTAATTTGTAATCTATGCCTGTCAGGTCTTTATCTATAATAAGTTCCTCGCCTTTTGCAGTTGTTTTCTCCGGTTCGGTGTTTGGAATCACATAACGGTCTGCACTAATTGCCTCATGTTTCTCGTGCAATTCGTTCTCTTTGCGTTCCATTTCCAGATACTGATCCAATACAGAATTGACATCGAGCGACTCAGCTGCAATTTTTATATAGAAGTCTGTGATTGTCTTGAATCCCAGCTTCTTTATCAAACGCATCAGTATAGACTCATTTATATCTATCTTCCGGTTTTTGACCCTTCTTTTTAGAGACTCCTTTGCTATCTCTACCTGCTTGTTAGCTTCCTCTTTAAGGCTTTGGCGGATTTTGTTTTTAGCTTTAGTCGTAGTCACAAAACTAAGCCAATCCTGTTTGGGCGATTGGTTCGGCGAAGTTAATATCTCTATCTGGTCGCCATTCATCAGCTTGTGACGGATAGATACATTGCGTCCGTTCACTTTTCCCGATACGCAGGTAGAACCAATACGCGAGTGTATGGAGAAAGCAAAGTCCAGAATAGTAGCTCCGGCTGGTAGTTTATGTAAATCTCCTTTTGGGGTGAATACATAGATTTCATCGTCGTACACGTCCAGCTTAAAGTCTTCTATCTTTTCGCTGTCAGCAAGACTTTTATTCTCTAACATTTCACGCAGGTTTGTAAGCCAGTCATCTACCTTCGATTGACTTTTCAGCCCTTTATATTTCCAGTGGGCAGCCAATCCGCGTTCCGCTATTTCGTCCATCCGTTTGGTTCGGATCTGTACCTCTACCCAGCGGGCTTCGGGTCCCATCACGGTGGTGTGTAACGATTCGTAGCCATTGCTTTTTGGTATCGAAAGCCAGTCCTTCAATCGTTTAGGATTAGGAGTATACAAATCGGTAACAATGGAATATACCTGCCAACAGTCTGCTTTCTCTTTCTCGATAGGAGGGTCTAGTATGATACGGATAGCAAACAAATCATATATCGATTCGAAATCTATCTTTTGTTTTTTCAGCTTATTATTGATCGAAGAAATAGACTTTACACGACCTTTTATATCATATTTCAGATCTGTCTCTTTTAGCTTTTCCTCAATCGGCATTATAAATTCTGCAATATACTTGTCGCGCGAAGCTTTACTCTCACTGATCTTCTGAAGGATATATTCGTACGATTCGCGGTCTGTATATTTTAGATAAAGGTCTTCTAATTCGGTTTTGATGTTATACAATCCCAGCTTATGTGCCAGTGGTGTATATAATGAAGATACCTCGACTGTCAATTGCAATCTGAACCGTTCATCATATCGCTCTGCGGTTCTCATCAAATATAAGCGGCTGGCTATTTTGATAAGAATCACACGCATGTCTTCGGCAAATGACAAGAGAAGTTTTATATAATTGTCCGATCCTAAAGTACTTGTGTTGGCATCCAACGCATTTACTTTTATCAATCCTCGGACTATTTCCGATACATCCGACCCAAATGTTTTAGCTGTGGTTTCCAGAGTCAGGATATTTTCTTTTACCGGACGATATAATATAAAAGCAAGGATTGCTGCTCCTTTTAACCCCAACTCCTCTATCATAATAAGAGTTGTGTTTAAGGTGAGATCGGTGACACTTCCTATTTTTTTATCCCTATTGTAAACTCCTTCAGCAATCGATTTTTTTATGATAGGGCGGAGAACATCCAATTCCCTTGGCGAAAGATTATTCACCAACCCTCTATGCAGCTTTCTGAAAAGGCTGAATGTTGCAGTGGGCGATTCATTGTATGTGGGAATGTTTTTGTTATCCATTTTGTATAAAATAAAGAAGCAACTTTTTGTAAACTGGAAGTAAAATTACTATTTTTTATTTAAACAGACTCTTACTATGGCACATCTTTATGTTGCCTTGTCGCATGTGATTTTTGGAAATCTTCAATTTATCTTGCTCATATTGTCCTCCTAAATATTCCAGCATTTTATCATTTTTCAGATTCATTTCAGAATTGGGATGTATTTTTGCTTACACAACTTTCAAACTTTAAAAAACAAAGGATATGAAAAAGAATTATTTATTACTTATCGTTTTACTATCGGTTGTTATGTTACCATTTTCGGCATGTAGCAACGATGATGATCATTCGGATAAAAAAACAATATCGTATGAAGAGCTACCGGTGTCTTCCCAACAGTTTATCACAGACCATTTCAACGGATATGCCGTAGAGACAGCAGACAAAACGGATGCCAACTATACAGTATATCTCCAAAAGGCAGTGGCTAAAACATCTTTGCTTGCTAATGGGCTTGGGTATAAAATCGAGTTTGATGCATCTGGTGAATGGGTAGAGATCGAAGGACGTTATGATTCTGCTTTGCCGGATAATGTATTGGCACTTATCCCTCGCGCTATAGTGTCGTATGTCAATCAAAACTATGCAGGGCGTGCTATCACTGAAATAAAGAAAGAAACATATGGTTATAAAATAGATCTTAACGGAAGGCTTGATGTAGAACTCTCGTTCGACGCATTAGGTAATTTTATCGGAAAAGATGATGATAACGATGATGATGTTGTTATTTCGCTAGGCGAATTGCCACAACCGGCACAAACATTCCTTTCTACTCATTTCGGTACGCAGGCTCCGAATCGGATTGTGAAAGATGATAATGAATATGAGGTGAAATATGCTAATCAATTTAAAGTGGAATTTGATTTGGCAGGCAATTGGATAAAAGTGGATGCTGAAAAGAATACAATGCCTCAGTCTATTATTGCATTGCTACCCGCTAAATTGACCAATTATATTACTACAAATTATTCAAGCAATACAATCAGAAAAGTAGAGACAAAAGTCAGTTCGTACGAAATAGAACTTAGGGGTGATATTGATTTGGTTTTCGACAAGTCGGGTGAGTTTTGGGGAGCTGATGACAATGGAAATCATAACAATGATAAAGACCAACGTGTCGAATTCGGAGCATTACCTCAATCTATTCAGACTTATTTGAACCAATATTTTATAGGAACAAATGGTACTTCTTTCTTATATGCTGAAAAGGATTCTGATGACTATGAGATAAAATTGGCAGATGGTACAGAATTAGAATTTTATCTGGATGGCAATGTGAAAAAGATAGAAGTATTGCCGGGACGTTCCATTCCACAATCAGCCATTCTTCCTGCTATTGCTTCGTATGTGCAAACAAACTATCAAGGCAAGCATATTGAAGAATATGAGGTGAAAAAGAACAAAGGTTATAAAGTAGAATTGTCCGGCTATCCTGAGATTGAATTATTATTTAATGAAAATGGTGCTTTTATAGGATTAGATTAAAAAGAAGATAATTTATATTGTTACAAAAAGGGTGGATTCATAATTGTGTCCACCCTTTTTGCTGTATTAATATTAACTGCTTTTTTTTACACAAATGACTTATTGTCAGTCGTTTGTGTCTGTTTGTCGGTCGTTGAGACAAAATGTCTGTATCTCGTCGGTGATTAGTTTTTTACTTGATTGTTTATAATAATTTGATTTATAATAAATTATTTTTTAGGCACCTCTTTTTTGTTTTATGACTCTAAAATTTGCCTGCTTTTTGCAATATAATTATCAAACGATAAAGTATAACTAAAACATAAGGAGGATTTAATTATGAATAATCAATTAAGAAAATTCGACTCAAGAAGAAGCTTTTTACCATCTTTGTTTAATGTAGGAGATGATTTCTTTACTAACTTTTTCGAAGGAAGCAGCCTTCCGGCAGCTAATATTGTAGAAAACGATAAGGAATTCAGGGTAGAACTATCAGTTCCCGGATTCGACAAAGATGATTTTAAAATAGAACTAGAGAAAAATGTGTTAGCTATTTCGGCTAATAAAGAAGCAAAGAAGGAAGAAAAAGACGAAAACGAAAAAGTAATTCGTCGCGAGTTTTCTTCATCTTCATTCTCTCGTAGTTTTGTATTACCCGAAAATATAGATGTAGAAAATATTTCGGCCGAACAAAAAGATGGAGTTCTAAAAGTATCTTTGCCTAAAAAGAACAATGCCCTTGAAGACAAGGTGAAGAAAATAGAAATTAAGTAATCGTAATATAGTTTAGTTTAGTGGATGTAACAAGAGCCGCTCGGATATCTGATCCGGACGGCTCTTTGTTTTTTTTATCCTTTTTCTATTCGTATTCGGGCATCTACCGCTATCACTGTTTTTTCATTTGCCAACAAAGGGTTTATGTCCATTTCTTTTATCTCTGTTGCAAAACGAAGTATAACAGAGAGGCGTACAATGATTTCGACAAAAAGATCCTCATTCACCCCTTTCTGTCCCCGTGCCCCTTGTATTATTTTATATGCGCGTAGCGAACGTACCATAGACCGCGCTTCGTGCAAACTCAACGGAGCAAGTCCCGAAGCCACATCCTGCAACACCTCTACAAAGATGCCACCAAGGCCGCAAAGTATAATGTGGCCAAACTTGGGTTCGTACTTGGCACCTATAAATAGCTCCTGTCCGGACAACATGGGCTGTATCATAACAGAATGCGCATCCGGTATGTTCATGAGCCGGTTAAACTCAAATGCCAGATGCTCGTCGGACTGTATATTTAATACCACGCCGCCCACATCCGACTTATGGATTGGTCCGACGCATTTAGCAACTAGCGGATAGCCGATGCGTGATGCAAAAGCAATGGCTTCATCTACCTTGTCAGTCACCAATTCCTGTACGTGAGGTATGCCGGCAGCTTCGAAAAGCTGTTTAATAATGTCGGCACCCACATAGCCATCCGGACACGATTCGATAATGGAACGGATACGCGAAATATCGACTCCTATATCTTCTATCTTCCCTACCGATGGGGGAGGACAGTTCAAAACCTTAGCCAAAGCATTGGCCAGAGCATACTCGTCCGTAAAATTGATATGCCCCTTGTTCACAAAATCGTCCATCTCGTCTATTGCAGCCACCACCGATGGCAGTATCGGATAGATTGGTATTTTCGAAGCCTTTATTTTTTGATCTAATATTTTATAAGCCTCCTTTACATTACTCACTCCCGGATTGCCATATATGACAGCAATGCCATCTATCTCTTTAAACCTCTTTTCGCAAAAATCGATGGCAATACCCATATGTTCGCCCGTGCCGGTTCCTATTATATCTATCGGGTTCGAAACCGCAGCTCCCGGCAGCAAGTGTTGCTTCAACTCCGCAGCCAGTTCCTTATCCATTTCGGGTACATTAATATGCCCTTTCGAAAGTGCATCGGTGAGGATCACCGCAGGTCCGCCCGCTTGTGTGATAATAGCCAGATTCCGTCCCTTCAACTCTTTCAGTGACAGTACGGCACCCACATTAGCAAGCTCTTCGCGAGAGAAGCAACGGATAATACCTGCTTTGCGGAACAGAGCTTCAACAGCCGAATCGGAACTGGCAATAGCCCCTGTATGTGACGAAGCCGCCCTGCTGCCTGATGCTGTAGTTCCCGATTTGATAGCAGCTATCTTACAGCCTTTGTTGATGAGGGAAGCCGAATGTTTCAGTAGGCGATCCGGGTCACTTATCTTTTCCAGATATAGCAATTTTATTTTAGGGCTTGTTTTGGGTTCATACTCATTGTCCATATATTCGAGTATGTCTTCGATACATACTTGTGCCGAATTACCGATAGACCATGCCGAGTTGAACCGGAGTCCCAAGCCCATTGCCGACTCTATGATATATGTAATAGTACCCCCCGAACTCGAAATAATATCTACACCCGACGGGTCTAGTATCGGTATAGGTCTTGTAAAAATACTTTGATGATGTGTGTTGAAAAAGCCCGAACAGTTAGGCCCTATCAGCGTTGCACCTGCCTTGTTGATTATTTCGACCAACTGCTTTTCCCTTTCGGCCCCCGCAGCTGTTTCTTCGCTAAACCCTGCCGAATAGACGATAAAGGCTTTAACCCCTTTCTTGTTGGCAAGGGTATCCACCACTTCGAGGCACGCACTTGCCGGCACAGATATAACTGCCATATCAGTTTGCGGCAGCAGGTCTACACTTCTGTACGACGGTATACCCTGCACCATATCCTCATTGGCATTTACTACATATAAGTTACCATCAAAAGTCCCTTCTATAATATTATGTAGTGCACTTCCACCCGGTTTCAACATATTGTTAGACGCTCCCACCACAACAATACTTTTAGGAGAAATCAACTCTTTATTAATCATAATTCAATGTTTTGTCCTATTTATAGGTTGAAAATACGATTAATCTATAAAAGTGTAAGTAATATACCTTATGTTTTTAAATATATTTATGCTACTCGTGTTATTTTGATATATGTGTTTCGGTTTATTTATTTCAGGATCAAGATTCCGTCTGTTTATATTTGACGATAGGCTATCAGTTGCTATTCAATGGTTTATTTTTCTTATATCCTCCTCAAATGTATCTTCATTAATAGCTTTCGCTTTCAGCTTACTCCTATAGTTGTAAACAGTCTGCACTGTAAACCTAAGAAAAGATGCGATCATTTTATTATCAGTAACACCCAACCTTATCAATGCCAATATCCGTATCTCAGCATTTAGCTTAGGCCCTTTCTTCCTATCCATCTTTACCTCAAGATTATTTTCCTTGGTGAGCAATGCATTCATTTCGTCAATGAAATTAGGATAAAGGTCGAGGAATGATTTGTCGAAACTTTCGAATAAGGCATCAATTTCCTTTTTCGCTTTCACTACAAAATTTGCTTCAGATTTGATAAGTTCCTGATGTTGCCCTGCATTTAATTTTCTTAATATGAAAGTATTATATTCATTTAGCTTATCTATATATGCAGAATATTGATTTAAGTAATAAGTAATATATGTTTCTTTCACATGGTTACTCTCCCGCAAGTTGGTATTAGCCTCAGACAGTTCTAACCTTGTTTTTTTTAATACCTTATTTTGCCTTAACACATAAATGAAAACTATCCCGATACAAATACAAAGCCCTGTTACTATTATCAGATATTTTTGGAGAGTTCCCTGTTGACTTTCAATTTTGTTCAGATAAGCATGCTGTATCGAGTAATGAATCCTTTTAGCCATACTTTGTCTGTGATTGTTGCTAAACATATCAGCCTGTTCGAATGCTATATTTATATAACGGTAAGCCTTATCAGTATCTTTCTCGTTAATGAGAATCATTGCCAGATACAACAATGGTGGATTTTTCATTATTGCCAGTTCATTCCCTTCTATTGCCGCCATTATCAAAAACTTCTTTGCCTCAGCATCATATTGTCCTCCACTGACAGCATAAGCTGCACCCAAATTGTATAGAAGCTCAACCTGACTATATGCAGAAATGGGAGGCTTGTTTAGTAGCTCATTCGTAACCTCGGTTATGCCCTCAAAATCTTTTTCCAGATAATATTTATATGCTAAAATTGTTAAGTATTGATATGCATCCTGTTCTCCCAGTGAAAAATATAAATTCAGGTATTTCTCGATTTCCAGTTTGTATATCCTCCTGTAATATGAATTATTGAGATCCATTATCTGATTATGATACACAAGAATATATGTATTATAATAATCAGCTTTTTCGCGTGGCGATAAACTTTCCGGATCAATAGATTCAAGTATCTTAAAAGATTCGTGAAACAACTCCGGAAAACATAATAAATATGCCCTTTTTAGTTTTATTTCCAACAAATAATCCCTACAGCCAATCTTTTCCGATAGATCAAGACACTTCTGAGAATAAAATAAAGCCGAATCACTAATATAATAACTATATTCTTCCATTATCTGTTTCGACAACAGATACTTTCCATCATTTGGAATTGTATCTTTCAGGCGTTGTTTCAAATCCGATAATCTGTTTTCTTTCTTTTCTATATAGAATTGATGTTTGGAAAAAGATTCATTCAGTTTCTCGAACAAGGATTCAATCTCATTTGCATATATGTTATGAGAGACCATAATCAATAATGCAAATAATAAGCTAAAATATTTCATATCAGAGAGTATTGGCAGCGGTTTTTGAAATAGGTAAGGAGATCTTATAACGTAAAACGTAAGTATGTAATTTTTTGATTTTTGCCGGTAATTAATTTGCCACAAAATTAGGATATGAATACAGAACTATTGATATTAATAGTTTAAATTATATGTTTTTTATTTTATTGTTTTGTTTTTCAGATATTTATGTTTATTTGGAAAAGTTAAATATTATATGGTGAATTTGATTGTATATTTTTTCATAAGATAACTCAAAACCTAATAATAAGATAAGATTATACAATTTAATATCTTAATTATAAAATATATATACTTTAATCAGATTAAAAGGTACTAATATATAATTCATAAAGAGTCTAATGTGTAATTTTTACTTTTATTACTTAATAAGTTTAAGTATTCCCAAACTAAAAACAAATATCTAGTATTTATACAACAAACTTTCTAAACAACACAGCCTATAAAATCCGATTCAGAAACAACCCTGACTAATATATATTGTTACAAGCAAAGAGAAACATTCAAAATAAAAACCCCTCAGTACAGAGTTTATAATATATTTACGATTATATAAAAAGAAGATATATCTATTGAATACAATGAGAATGTTGAATGAAGGCTGAGAAGTAGTCGAAAGAAGAAAGAAGCCATTAACTTCTCAAAATCTACTATAGTGATTCTACGCAGAACTTTTTGGAGACCCTAATGTCATTCTTGTCGGAGGTGGACTAAACCAGATAATAAATGTACTCGACTAGATTAAAACCATAAACTAGTCGAGAAACCTTATATAATTAGAATATATAGAAAGAATATTGTAAATACTAGACGATTCTAAAGTATAATCCGAAGAGAAGATCCAAGCAAAAAATGGAATTAATGAAAAATAAACATTCCGCCCCTCCTGTTCAATAACGTTGTTTATTCCCATTGTTGCCTTCCCTTTTCAGATT